>CAYWEN010000011.1:0-39326 GCA_964457545.1 uncultured Desulfobacterales bacterium
CAAAAAATGTCACTGAAAAAATAGCAAACAGAGGTCTGAAAACCGGAAATTGCTGAAAAGGCAGACGAGCGGGGATATTGCAGATGTGCCATACCATATAACACACTGAAAAAGCTTGTAAAAATAATAAAAACATGCTAATCTTCCCTTTGTCATACAGAGGAATCGATCAGGAAGATATACGCGGACAAAGGGGTATTTTGGCCTGAGCCATCTGTATGACAGCCTCCGGCTCGGAGAGGGCATACAGGGCACGGTTCACAAAGCTCGTGAAGAATCTCCGGGACAGCATGTGCAGGCAGACCTGTGCCGTGGCGCAGCATATTTCACTGGTATGGCATTTAATCTAACCAGAGGGTCAAAGATCCTGGCGACAACCTGAAAGAAGAAGGAGAGGTGTGCCCGAAGCAGAAATTGGGTACGCAGAACAGGGAAAAGCCCAAAACAAGGGACAAACAGAGGGGTGTAACCACAAGAAATCCAACCAGGGAAGAAATGAATCTGAAAAGTTGGTGACAGATTTTGTCAAAAACCGCATTCAGGAGGGGCAGTTTGTGTCCATTCCGGAAAATTCAAAGGTCTCCAAAGGTCTCTCTGTTTGTAAACAGAAACTTTTTTGTGTATTGTATATCTTCACAGTAAACAAAAGCGTCTTGTCGAAATTTTTAAACGCTCGATTATGGGCATTCTGAACAATCTTGCAGATATCATTTACCCGCCCAGATGCATCATCTGCCACGGATTCATACCTGTGCATAACACGTTGGGATTATTATGCTTAGACTGCTATTCAGATTTCCATAGAATATCATCTCCTTTTTGTCCGGTATGCGGGATTCCCTTTGATGGCTCCGGAAATAATCATTTATGTGGGCAATGTTTAAAAAACCCCCCGTTTTTTGATGCAATGGCAGCCCCTTACGTATATGAAGGGAAGATAAAAAAGGCCATTTATATCCTTAAATATGAAAAAAACACCCTTGTAGCAGATATCATGGGACCTGTTCTGGCAAGATTTGTCCATAGATGGATGGGTGACAACAAGAATATTACTGTAGTGCCTGTGCCTCTTCATCCAAAAAGGCTGCGTGCCAGGGGGTTTAATCAGAGTATGCTTATTGCCAGATATGTAGCGGATTTTCTTGATGCCGGGATAGATTTTCTGTCTCTGAGGAGGATACACTATACCATGCCTCAGGCCATGCTTGACAAAAAGGACAGGCACAAAAATGTACACGGAGCCTTTTGTGTAAAAAGGCATATCTCATTTGAAGAAAAAACCGTTTTGCTTGTAGACGATGTGGCAACAACGACCAATACCCTGAATGAGTGTGCCAGGGTATTAAAAAGGGCGGGTGCCCGGAAAATCATGTGTGCTGTTATTGCCAGAACACCTTGAGGAATAAAAAAGATCCGGCCATATTGAACCGTTGACTGAAGATAGCGTTCTGTTTATATGGATGGGCATTGGTTGGTAAAAAGTTATCCCTATGCAATTCTATCGCAAAAAGATAAAAAACATAAAAGAGACAGAAAAAGAGATAACAGGGCTTAAACAGCAGGGGAAAAAGATAGTATTCACAAACGGCTGCTTTGATATTATCCATCCTGGCCATCTCCGTTATCTGTATGCTGCAAGCAGGTTGGGGGACTATCTGGTTGTGGCGGTAAACAGCGACAGATCAGTAAAGGGCATCAAGGGCGAAAAAAGACCGATACTTGATGAAAATGTGCGGGCAGAAATACTTGCAGCAATCGGTTTTGTAGACAGTGTTATAATCTTTGATGAACAGACGCCTTATTCAATTATAAATTCTCTGGCACCTGATATCCTTGTAAAGGGAGGGGACTGGGCAGAAGAGATGATAGTTGGTTCAGATCTCGTGAAAAGCAGAGGAGGAAAGGTCATGACTATCCCGTTTGAGGAAGGGTTTTCAACAACAGCTATAATAAACAGAATAATCAGGTTGTCACAGATCTGACCCTGTCTGAACGGCTGTTTTTCACAATCTCAGCAGCCTTGTCTTATGCAAAGACACGGGAAACGGTTCAATCTGAACACTTGCGCGTCTGAAGGGCTCCTTGTAATTGCCTGTTTTTGGGAAGTAGTCCCCTGTACTCCAGCCTGTAAGTCCTCCAGGCCGGAAGCAAGCTGGAAAGACTGATATTTAAAAGATATCCGGATTGTAACGTTGCAGATAAACACACAGGATTCTGGACTTCCGCAAAAAACAGGAGAACAGTACATGATAAAAAAAATGGACGATTATTCACATATCAGTACTAAGGAGATTTGTATCCTGAGAAATGCCCTTGACAGTACAAAAGAGGGTTTTGTTACTATTGATGAGAATCATAAGATATTCTTTTTCAATGAAGCAGCCGAAAAGATTTTTGGTTACAGTAAAGAAGAGGTTATTGGCCGTGATCTTGATATTATAATGACTCCCGAGTGCAGCAAACAACACCGTATGGCAATCAGCCGCTACCTTGATACAGATGACGCAAAAGGGCCTGAGAATAGTGCTCATGCTGAGGAAATGATAGTTACCCGTAAAGATGGAACAGGGATCCCTGTCAATATATCATTTTCCAGTTTTAAATATAAAGGAACCACGTATTTTACTGCAATTATTATTGACCTCACTGAAATCAAGGACCTGAAATCAAGGGTGGTAAAGGCAGAAGAGCTTGCCGCTCTTGGAAAAGTTGTGGCAGAAATAGTCCATGAAATACGGAATCCATTGATGATAATTGGTGGGTTTGCCAAACAGCTTTTCCGGGAGCATAAAAAAGCCAAAGATACAAAAAAGCTGAAGATCATTATTGATGAGATAGAAAGACTTGAAAACCTGCTGAAGACAATCCGGGCACATTATGCGCCTCCTGCAATGGTATACAGGAAGGTTGATCTCAACATGCTGCTACGGGATGTTTTTTCTGAAGGAAAAGAGGTATGTAAACAAAAAGGAATAATTGCCAGGCTGGATCTGGAAGAAGATACCATATGTTATGTGGAAAGTGATGCAGACAAGCTGAAGCAGGTGTTGCTGAATCTTGTGAAAAATGCCATAGAGGCCATGGATAACGGAGGAGAGCTTTACATGGGTACCCGCCTGATAAAAGGTGATAAGGTGGAAATAATTGTTTCAGATACAGGTTGTGGCATTCCTGATAAAATCAAGCCTCTGATATTCGATCCATTTTTCACTACAAAAAAGGATGGAACAGGCCTTGGTCTGGGAATCTGCAAACAGATAATAGAAAATCACAAGGGGGGCAGGCTTTCGTTCGAAAGTGAAGAAAACAGGGGGACAACATTCAGGATTCAGCTTCCTCTGTACAAGGAATAAACACACAGACCTGTCTTTGATGTGTAGACAAACAACCCCAAATTGCTGTTTCCGGAAGGGCCAGTCTTATTTCAGGGTTTTCCAGTACACGGACTGGATTTGAATGATTTTGGAAACAGCCCGGTTCAGTCTTTTTTTATCTGCCTGTGAAATCATCCTTTCTGTATCGGTTGTTGAAGTCCCCGACATCTCCTCAAGAACTGCCTTGACTGAATCTCTGAGACCCTGAAGAGAATATCCCCCTTCAAGGGTCAGTACCATTTTTCCCCTGCAACATCTGTCTGCTATATCCATTACCGATCTTGTTAAGGCTGCAAATCCGGCAGGAGAAACCCTCATCCCTCCAAGCGGATCATCCATGTATATATCAAATCCTGCTGATACAAGGATCAATTCCGGCATGTATTCAAAAGCTATTGGTTCCAGTATTCTTTTAAATATCGCTGTATATTCAGCGTCACCATATCCTGGTGACAGCGGTACATTTACAGTAAAACCTTTCCCCTTGCCAATGCCGGTTTCATCAGCAGCACCGCTTCCGGGATAATATGGAAACTGGTGAGTTGAAAAATACAGAACAGAAGGATCGTCTTCAAAAGAGTGCTGAGAACCATTGCCATGATGAAGGTCCCAGTCAACTATAAGTATTCGTTTTAGTCCAAGCCGTTTTTGTGCATACCTGGCACCGATTGCCACATTGTTAAAAAGACAAAAGCCCATAGCCCTTGTTTTCTCTGCATGGTGTCCAGGAGGCCTTCCCAGAACAAAGGCATTATCAACCTTTCCTGAAACAACAAAAGAAATGGCCCTGTCAAGTCCTCCTGCCATAAGGCATGCGGCCTCATAAGAACCAGGAGATGTGCTTGTGTCCGGATCAAGAACTGTATGGGCCTTCCCTGCTGTGTTTGCAATTTTTTTAATATATTCTATAGAGTGTATCCATGAAAGCTCTTCTTCTCCAGCACGTTCAGGTGAAATCTTGTCAACAATATCTTTCATACCCGTCTGTTCTATCATTTCATAAACGACTTCCAGCCGTTTTGGATTCTCAGGGTGATATGGCCCCATATCATGGGCAAGGTATCGTTTATCTGTAACAATGCCTGTCTTCATGGAATTTCTCCTCTTGCAAATACTGTTTCTGTATGTTCATACAAATGGTTTCAAACAGGCTCAATTGCAAAAACAAAAAACTTGAAAACAAACACCTCCCTGTAAAAAGATGTTTTGTAACAGCCCAATAAAGAGTGAGGAAGGTTTTTTTATGGTGTGGTTTTTCCTCCATATATTGGGCTGTTGAATGTTTTTTCAAATGACGGATCTGGTCTGGAAAACCGGGCCGTTCAGGTTATGACAGCCTTGATCAAAAACTGTTGAGACAGGCCCGGGTATGCCGCGGGATAACACTGTACAATCCTATAAAACCTAAGACTTGTCAGTATCCCTGTTCTGTGCAATGGGTACCAAGTCAAGGGCATCCAAGCTCAAACACAGCAAAAAGACGAAAACAGATAACACAAGCAGCAGATCTGCAAATATAAAACAGTTATGCGTTTTGCATCTCACAGGCCATAACAGTATGCTTGCAAAGAACAGAAGTTGTTACGGAACCGACCCCTGCAGGCACGGGGGATATGCGTTCTACTATGGGTTCAGCTTCTGCAAAATCCACATCACCGCAATACTTGCCGGGATTGTCCGGATCTGCATTAATCCCCACATCAATTACAATCTGGCCTTCCCTTACGTAGTTTGCCTTTATCATTTTTGCACGGCCAACGGCTGCAATAAGGATCTCTGCTTCTTTGCACACATCGGGAAGATTTTCTGTCCTTGAATGGCATATGGTCACGGTACCGTGTTCTCTGAGTAGCAACATGGCAAGGGGTTTACCAACAACCAGAGACCGTCCTACCACTACACATCTCTTTCCTTTGACAGAAATACCATAGTGATGGATCATATCCATACATGCAGTCGGAGTACATGGCGGAAATCCTGTAGGATCATCTGTAAAGACTTTTGCTGCACCACCGAGTGTCAAACAGTCCACATCCTTTTCTACCGGTATCAATGTCCTTATCTTGCGTTCATCTATGTGCTTGGGTAAAGGGGAAAACATGAGAATACCGTTGATATCCTTTTTGGCAGTAACCTCTGTCACGGCCTTTTCAAATGCTGTCTGATCAATATCTTCCGGATATTCAAAAACCTCACTTTCCATACCAATAGCCTTGCAGGTCTTTTTTGCGCCACCCTCATAAAACAGATCATCCGGCCGGGCACCAACCCGTATAATTCCAAGCTTGGGCACAATATTGCGTTCCTTCAGGGCTTCAACCTTTTTGGTTAGTTCCGCTTTCATGGCGTCTGCTACTGGTTTGCCTTTAAGTATTTCTGCCATCAATACACCTCCTTATTTGGTTAACTTTGAAACAACAAGGTCAAGGGTTTCATCAGCGAGCCTGGTTCCTTCCTCAAGAAGTTTGTCCATTTCTTCTTTTGTCTTGTTTATAAAATCAGTGTCCTTGATTGTGTTGAGATTGATGATGACATTCAGTTTGCCGGCTATAAGGGCTGATTTGAGAAAAACAACACCGCAACCAACATCAGATATGGCAATCATTGTTCCAATCTGTCCCATCCTGTTATGGACCTTGATACCCTCATATGCCTTGCGCATTATCTCCATAGGAACAGAACATGCAACCTTGCAACACCTTTCCATTGTTTCCTCTTTGATTTTTGCCTCCTCCGGTGTGTTCTTGGGCAATCCATAGGCCTTTGATAAAGGCTCAAACACCTCGGCGTCTTTGTCTACCAGGGTTTCAAGTTCATTAATGATCTTGTTGCCTTTTTCAATAAGCTCTTTTACTTCCTCTTCAACATCGGCATATTTCTTTTTACCAACGGTCAGGTTCCCAACCATGTTGGAAAGAGCCATACCTATTGCACCGCCCATAGCTGCTGCTCCACCCCCTCCGGGAACAGGGGACTTTGACGCCAACACCTCTATGAAATCCTTGCAGGATTTATCCAGCATAGACATAATACATACCTCCTTGTGAGTACATTATACCGTGGAAATCTCCACAGCAGGTTCAATAAAAAACAAAATCTGTAACAGGTCAATAAAGTGGTAACCGGAAAGTTTTTATGGCGTAAAATGGCCTTTTCAGTCAAAATGTGCCAAGTCTGTAAACGAATTACATGGCGCAATTATGTTTGTCAAGTTAAAACATGTTTGACTTATGTCCATCCATAAATGTCTCCTTGCTCCTCGTGCAGTTTATGCCGATTCAGGTCCATGTCCGGATCGGGCTGCAAAATAAGAAATTATGTTCTTTGCCACAGAACGGTTTATTTCCGGTACTGCCTCAAGCTCCTCAATGTCTGCGTTGGAAATGGCCCGGACATCCTTAAAATATTGCAGCAAAGCCTTTTTCCTTTTTTTTCCTACTCCGGGTATGGCATCCAGTTCTGATCTTATCAGGTCTTTTCTGGCAAGTTTTCTGTAATACTGTATGGCCCTTCTGTGAACCTCGTCCCTGATCCGCATAAGAAACATAAGGGCCGGATCTTTACTCTGCATGATTACAGGATTCATATCTGTTGATACATATATCTTGTCCTGTATCTCTCCTTTTTTTTTATCAGCCTTGGCAATGGATATAACATCAGAGATATCAGATACCCCATACTGATCCAGTATTTTTTTTACTGTAGCAAGATGCCCCTTGCCGCCATCTACAAGGAAAAGATCTGGCAGTTCCCCTTTTTGGATCCGCCTGCTTATAATTTCAGACATCATTGCATAATCATCAACCCCTGTTGTATTCTTTATTTTATAGTTGCGATACCTTTGTCTGTTTGGTTTTCCATCTATAAATGAAACTATTGCACCTACGGCAGTTTCTCCCTGAATATTGGATATGTCCATTGCCTCTATAACCCTTGGGGTGTTTTTCAGGTCCAATACTGATTTCAACGTATCCAGTGTATCCTGTATCCGGGAGTCCATGATTGTTTTGAGACGGTTTTTGGCGTTGACAACTGCCATTTCAGTCAGCTTGCGTTTTTCACCTTTAAGAGGGCAGTGTACAATAACCTTTCTGCCTGCAAGTGAAGAAAACCATTGGGCGATACCCGAAATGTCCTCTATTGGATGAGAAATCAGTATCCGGGAAGGGATAAACCTGGAAGTATAATAATACTGTTTTAAAAAGGCCTCGATAATCTCGGCTGCACGATTGTCTTTTCCCCTGAACAGATAATTTCTGCTGCCTACCACATAACCTTTGCGAACGAAAAACAGGGACAGGTCATACATGTTTCTGTCTGCGGCCACTCCGATCACATCCCAGTCTTCAAGCTTTGTTGATACCATCTGACGGCGTTCAACAACGGCCTCTATTGCACGGATCTGGTCTCTTATGCAGGCAGCCCGTTCAAAATCCTCTTTTTCCGCTGCCTCAAACATATCCCTTTTAAGTGTGTGAACAAGATCTTTGTTGCGCCCTTCCAGAAACAGGCGGACATTGTTTGCTATCTTGAGGTATTCATCTCTTTGGACCTTATTTACACATGGGCCGAGGCAGTGGCCCATCTGATAGTTCAGGCACGGCCTTGTTCGTTGCGGAATACCTCTGGTAGCACATTTTCTGAGTTTAAAGACCTTTGCAATCAACCTGTATGTACTGCGAACAGAGCTTGCAGATGGAAACGGGCCAAAATATATGGCAGAGTCCTTTTTTATATTTCTGACAATGCTCAAACGTGGATACGGCTCGCTCAAATCAAGCCTGAGACATGGATATCTCTTGTCGTCTCTCAGGACAACATTATAGCGGGGCATAAACTTCTTTATGAGATTGCTTTCAAGGATAAAGGCCTCCTGCTCCGTTGCTGTCAGCAGCACCTCAAGTTTCTTGGCCTTTTCCAGCATTGAAACAGTTTTATGTGGCAAGCGTGCCCTTGCACCTGGCAGAAGATATGACAGCACGCGTTTTTTCAGGTTTTTGGCCTTGCCCACATAAACAGTCCTGCCGGAGGTGTCCTTGAACATGTAGACCCCCGGTGTTTCAGGCAAAAGCCTGCGCAGTCTTTCCGGATCAAGATCGTGTTCAAAAGATATATCGTTATCCATTGCAGCGTCTCAAAACAGCAGCATCCAATGTTAGGTTTATATGTTTGTTTCAAGGGGCTGAACAGCACACCAGCCATTGTTATGGAATCTTTGCGGGATGTTCAATATTGTTTGGTGCCCAGGGCCGGAGCCAGGGGCGCAGATCTTGTCCTGCAAGAAACAAGACATTTTGAAGTCCCGGTATGTGCAATGGGACCGGGCAGTCAATGGATGCAAAGAATTGAAGGGTAAAGTGTGCTCAGAATCTGTTTGCAGATGACATTGCATTATGCCTTTTGGAGTCTTTATTGTAAACCATACCTGATCATTTTGTCTTGACGTAACCTGAGTGTTTTGTTACTCCTTCCAAGAGGTATAAACAGCATCTGTCAACAGATAATTTTTGTGTGCCATTGATGAGTCCGTAAATGAGGTCTTTTGTTGACACCTGTTATAAGTTGCCATTTATAGATACAAAACAGGAAGGTACTGCTGTATGGCCAATAAAAAGATAAAAAGAAAGGAACTGCTCAAATCACCTGATGAGCTTGTTACCTTAACTGGCAGGGTTGTGAATTTTTTCCGGAGTCATGAACGGGAGGCGGTATATGCGGGGATAGCTGTGTGCCTGGCAGTTGTCCTGTATCTTGGAGGAATATGGTATGTAAGCCATATCAACAGGATGGGTCAACAGGCATATAACAAGGCCTATTATATGCTGGCAGAAGGTTTGGATAACGATGCTGCTGTTTCTGATGACACCCTGCAAAAGGCATATAACCTGTTTGAGGCGGTTATAAAGGATTATGGTCTTTCAAAGACTGGAAAACTTGCGTTGCCAGAGGCTGGATATGTGGCTTTTCAGCTAAAACAGTATGATAATTCCATAAGATGTTACAAAGAGTTTGTTGACAGGGCAACATCAGATATGAAAAAAAGCGGCCTTTCTTCTCTGTCACTACTGTCTGTGTCTTCATGTTATGAGGCCAAGGGAGAATTTGGAAAGGCTGCTGATACATTAAAACCTCTTGTTGAACTTCTTGGTACTCCGTTCAGAGATTTGGCCATGCTTGATCTTGAGCGTGTGTACAGACTGAACAAACAGCCTCTTCAGGCAAAACGTGTCTTGGAACAGTTTGTTCTTGATTACAAATCGTCTCCGTTTTTTCCTGAGGCCAAATCCAGGCTGCTTGAATATGATTGAATTGAATACAGATATTGCAAATGACAAATCTGCAGCTTTATGTTGACGATGCCGGTTAAGGGTGTTATAATCAAGGATTAACGATAAATATGCACTGTCTTGAAGATATTGTTATGCAGTGTTCACTTGCAGATAATTACAGACCATAGTGAAGCTTTCAGTCTGAAGATGAGATATCTTTTGCAATATTAATAAGCAGGCCAGGAGATTGTTTGGCAGGTACCAGACGGGCATGTGTCCTGCTTTTGTGCGTTCATTAACAGGCAGGTCAGGTATTGCAAAAAAACAGATATTGATGGATTATGTCAGGAAACTGCATGAATGGATCAGGTGTAGATTTCAAAACTGATATTTTTAATGGTCTTGATATATTAAGAGGTAATAGAATATGTATGCAGTTATTAAAACCGGAGGGAAACAATACAGGGTTGCTTCCGGAGATGAACTGAGGGTTGAGAAAATTAATGGTGATGCAGGCGATACAGTTGTCTTTGACAAGGTCCTTCTTGTTGTTGAGGGAGAGGATGTAACCGTTGGGAACCCTTATTTGGATGGTTTACAGGTTGTGGGCAGAATAGTGCGTCACGGTAAGCGGAAAAAGGTCCTTATCCTGAAATATAAAAGAAGGAAAGGCTACAAGAGAAAACGTGGGCACAGACAGCCTTTTACCCTTGTGAGAATAGAAAACATAAAAAAAGATTGAGAGGTTAGATGCCATGGCGCATAAAAAGGCCGGAGGAAGTTCCAGAAACGGAAGGGACAGTGCAGGGCAGAGGTATGGTATAAAACGCTATGCCGGACAAAAGGTTCATGCTGGCAGTATACTTGTTCGGCAAAAAGGCACCAAAATGCATCCAGGGGATAATGTAGGCCTTGGAAAAGATTATACAATATTTGCCAAGATTGATGGAATAGTTGCCTTTGAGCGGTTTGGCAAAAACAGAAAAAAGGTTAGCGTACATCCTTTGGTGGAGTCGTAAAAGTATTAAAAATTGCAATGTATGTTGTGTTTTTTTATATTTGATATCTGTTGTGTTGCGGATAAAAATCGAATCTTAAACTTTTTACGATGTTGCCACAGTTTGGCAGATTGATATCCCCCTTATAATTATCTTCTGTTGTGTCTGCTTTTTTTATTCCTGTCTGTTATCAATACTTTTTTATGAAAGCAGTCTTTATGCCGGATCCCTGCATTTCCTTACCACTTTTTCTGTCGAGAATATAAGATGCGTTTTGCAGATGATGTCGTTATAACAGTTCGTTCAGGAAACGGTGGTAAGGGCTGCATCAGTTTCAGGCGTCAGCGTTTTATACCAAAAGGCGGGCCTGATGGAGGAGATGGCGGTAAGGGGGGTGATGTTGTTTTTTGTACCACGAAAAAACTGTTCAGTTTAAATGATTTTGTTTCAAAAAAATATTTTGTTGCGCAGGACGGGGCGCCTGGAAGAGGTCAGAACCAGACAGGCAAAAACGGTGAAGACCTTGTTGTAATGGTTCCGGTGGGTACTGTTATAACTGATTATGACACAAAACAGGTTCTTGTTGATATGACCCGTGAGGGTCAGCAGGTCACGCTTGTTCCAGGGGGTATGGGAGGAAAGGGAAATCAGCATTTTGCCACCTCTACCAACAGAACTCCACGATTTGCTCAGCCTGGGCAACCTGGACAGGAAAAACGGCTTGGATTAACACTTAAATTCATTGCTGATATAGGGTTGATTGGTTTGCCCAATGTCGGCAAATCAACCTTGCTTTCCCGGCTTACATCTGCTCATCCAAAAATAGATATCTATCCGTTTACAACCATTATTCCCAACCTTGGTGTCTTTTTCCTCAATGATGAAAATTCACTTGTCCTGGCAGATATTCCAGGGCTGATTCAGGGGGCCAGCCAGGGCCTTGGTCTTGGCCATGATTTCTTGAGGCATATTGAACGTGCAAGGGCTCTGTTGCATTTGCTCGACATTACCTCTATGTCCTCTGATTGTATCCTTGACGACTTTAATACGATAATTTCTGAAATGTCTGCCTATAATCCTGAGTTGATCAAAAAACCTCAACTTGTCTTGATTAATAAAATCGATCTGAAGGAAGAAGCAACCAGGGATGTAAAAGAGCTACAGGATGCCCTGGCAAAAAAAGGCTTTGATTCTTTGCCGATTTCATCAAGGACAGGTGAAGGCATTGATGCACTGAAACGTTTTATAATTGATAATTGGCTTCCGGTTTATCTCAATCAACAGGGGTAAGCATATCATTTTCCTGCCATAACACCTTTCATTATTTCCTATCACCTTAGTGCTAACCGGCATTGCTGGATTTGTCTTGTTTGACACAACGAACAATGAAGGCGCTGTGCCCGGTACTTATCTGTATAAAGGAATTTCATGTAAATGGCTGTGTTCTGTTCCATGTTTGTTCTTCTCTCCAGCTATTGAGTCTGAAAAACCATGTTGCCTTTTTACATTTTTGTCGCGGTTTCCTGAATTGCCGGAGGGTTGAGGTTACATCCTGACATGGGTTTGATTCCAATGGAAACCTGGTTGGTTGTCCTGTTGGAACCTGAGTTTCTTGTTTTTTTTACATGCAAGGCTGATTTTTTCCTTGACAGGTGTGTTTTATTGCCTGATAGTGACATAAAGTGTCGTATAGTGACGTGAAGTGTCACAAGGGAGCCTTGCATGTTCACAGGAAGATCAAAACATACTCTTGATGCAAAGGGGAGGCTGTCTATTCCTGCCAGATTCAGGCAGGTTCTGGCTGAATCCGGGGAGACATCTCTGGTTGTTACCAATTATGGTTCAGAAGATGATGTTTGCCTGTGGGCTTATACCAAATCTGAATGGGCTATCAAGGAAGAAAAGGCTCTCAGACTTCCGGAAAACAGCGCTGCTACAAGGAATTATCTGCGATATTTTATTTCAGGTGCAGTGGAATGTCCGGTTAAGCAGGGACGAATTAGTATTCCCCCTGATCTTAGAGAAATAGCAGGTCTGCATAAGGATGTTGTGGTTGTTGGTCAGCTGAAAAAGTTTGAAATATGGGACAGAGATAAGTGGGAAGTTGCATTCCGACGGGCACAGAAAGAGTTCAGGGAATCAAGCGAGTCTCTGTCTGAATTCGGTATCTGATGACAGACGACGTCACCTATCCACACAAACCGGTAATGGTAAATGAGGTCATTGAATTTCTGATACATAATCCGGATGGTATTTATGTAGATGCAACGGCAGGAAGTGGAGGCCATTCAGAAGCCATTATCAGGTCCCTTTCCACAAAGGGTCATGTAATCTGCATTGACAGGGATCCTGATGCCGTAAAATTCACAAGCAGAAGGTTGTCTCACAAGGCGGGCAGAGTAACGGTTGTAAAGGCAAACTATGCTGATATTGATACTGTTTTTGATAATCTCGGGATCAGGGCTGTCAATGGAATACTGCTTGATCTGGGGATGTCTTCCTATCATATTGACAGGTCTTTAAGGGGGTTCAGTTTCTTGAGGGACGAGCCTCTTGATATGAGAATGGACCCTGAAGAAGGTCTTACCGCACAGGATGTGGTAAATGATTTTTCTGCAGAAGATCTTGTTGCAATTTTAAAACAGTATGGAGAAGAAAGCAGGGCACGGGCTATTGTCAGGGCCATTGTCAGGGAAAGAAAGAAAAAAAGGATTGCGACCACCTTTGAACTTGCAGATGTTGTAATTTCTGCAGTTCCATCATCGCGCCGGTTTAAAGGAAAACATCCTGCCACAAAGACATTTCAGGCCATCAGGATAGCTGTGAACAGGGAGTTATATAATATAAAGGTGTTTCTTGAAAAGGTGCCGGATTTGCTGGTTCCGGGAGGCAGACTGGTGGTTTTGTCCTATCATTCACTGGAGGACAGACTCATAAAACAGGCAATGGCAGGCTGGGAAAGCAGATGTACATGCCCTCCTGATTTTCCTGTATGTGTCTGCGGAAACCTCCCTGTTATGACCCGGATACAGAAAAAGGGCGTAAAACCGGATAAGGAGGAGATTACTGTAAACCATAGGGCTCGCAGCGCAATATTAAGGGCTGCGGAAAGGAAAGTGCTATGAGAGGACAGGATAAGGTTTCCAGCATGTTAAGGTCAAGGAATGCATCTACAGGCGTTCGTATCCATAATCAAAGGGCCAAAAAGCCAAGGTTTGTATTGACGAGGAAACATCTGTTTATAATTACTCTTGTTTTGTTCCTGATGATGGGAAGCGGTATCAGTTACGTATGGTCCAATTTCCAGAGTACCAGGATGGGTTACAGTCTGAGCCGGTTAAAGGAAAAAGAGCTGGAATCCATGGAACGTAATCGCAAACTTAAACTTGAACTTGCTGTCTTAAAATCTCCTCAAAACCTGATAAAAATTGCGCGAAAGCTGGGGTTTGAATCGCCGTCTTACAGGCAGATAATTATATTGCAATGAATGTTAATGAAAAGCGGTTTATAAGGTTTCGCATTTATGCGGTGGGAGTTTTTTTTGTTTTATGTTTTGCGGTTGTAATGGTCAGGGCCTATCAGCTTCAGATTCATGAAAGAGACAGGCTGGAGGTGCTTGCACGGTCGACTTATATAAAACTGAAAAGGCTTCCGCCAAAACGTGGCAGTATATATGATCGAAATGGCCATGAAATGGCGGTAAGTGTAAAGGCCTGGTCAGTTTATGCCCGTCCTTCCAGAATCACAAATCCCCGGAAAACCGCAAGACAGCTTTCAAGAATACTGCATAAAAATACCAGAACAATATATCTACTGTTAAAAAAAGACCGCAAGTTTGTATGGATAATCAGGAAAATCCCCCTTGAACGGGCTATAAAAATCAAGAAACTGAATCTTGATGGAATCGGGGTGCTGTCAGAAAACAGACGTTACTATCCGAACAAGGAGATTGCTGCTCATGTGATCGGTTTTGTAGGCATAGACAATCAGGGACTGGAGGGTTTGGAGAAAAAATATGACCATATTCTCAAAGGTCCTCCACGTACACTTCTGGAGATGAAAGATGCCTTTGGCCGTTCGTTTTATACGGACAAATCTGTTATCTCAGGTATGGACCTCAAAGACATCTATCTGACTATAGACAGGGATATACAGTACACGGTCCAGGAGGCTCTGAGGAAGGCCGTCAGACAGACAAAGGCAAAATCAGGAAACTGTATAGTCCTTGATCCTGAAACGGGTGAAGTCCTTGCCATGGCTGATGTGCCTGAATTTAATCCTAACATCTTTTACGAATTCAGGATGTTTCAATGGAGGAACAGGGCCGTTACAGACTGTTATGAGCCAGGATCTACCATAAAGGCAATACTTCTTGCAGCAGCACTGGAAAAAGGTGCAGTAACACCGGATACCAGGTTTGACTGTGAACATGGACGCTATAATATTGCCGGACATGTTATTCATGATTCACATAGGCATGGTATCCTGACTGTCTCCGATATCATAGCACAGTCAAGCAATATCGGGGCGATAAAGATAGGCAGGGCCCTGGGTTATGGTGTGTTTTATGATTATCTCAGAAAGTTTGGTTTTGGAGAAAAAACAGGAATAGATCTTTTGGGGGAAAGAAGGGGAAGCGTCAGGTTATCAAAAGATTCCCGGCCTGTAGATCAGGCCACTGCGTTTTTTGGGCAAGGTATCAGCGTTACCTCCATACAGTTGGCAACGGCCTTTGCTGCAATAGCAAATGGGGGCAAACTGATGAGGCCCTATGTGGTTAAAGAGATAAGGTACCACAGTGGAAAACTGCTGTGCCGGACACACCCTAAGCTGATAAGGCGGGTTATATCTTCTGAGGTTGCACGAAAGACAGCTATGGTTCTTGAAAAGGTGACAGACAATACGGGAACCGCTCCTGCCGCTGCCATATACGGCTTTGATGTAGCTGGCAAGACAGGGACATCACAGAAGATAGATCCGAAAACAGGCAGATACTCAAGGCATAGATATGAGGCGATTTTTGTAGGTTTTGTTCCAGTTGTGCACCCAAAAATGGTGATTCTTGTTATGATAGATGAACCAAAGGGTATTCCATATGGAGGAGTTGTATCTGCCCCGGTATTCAAAGAGGTGGGGCTATGGACACTTAACTATATGAAGGTAAATCCTCAGGCAGCACATCTGGCGATTACATGCAAAGATGTTCCTGTAAAAAAGAGGAGATCCTGTAAACAAGACAGGTTTCCCAACGATAAGCTTCCTGATTTTACGGGCAGTTCTATGAGAAAGGTGCTTGAAAAAGCCAGACACATGGGGTTGGTTGTAACTCTTGAAGGTACAGGTATGGCTGTTAAACAATATCCGAAACCAGGAGTTCCGATAAAGAAGATTAAGACACTCAAGGTATATTTCAAGCCTCCGGTATAGGACTTTTTTATGAAGTTGAAAAGATGTCTTGAAGGTATAGAGATAGAGTTTTTAAGAGGTGATCTGAATGCAGATATAACAGGTGTCACCTATGATTCACGTCTTGTAAAAAGAGGATTCCTGTTTGTTGCCCTTAAGGGATGCAGTCAGGATGGTCATGATTTTATTGCAAATGCAATTGAAAACGGTGCCAGGGCCATAGTTGCTGAACGTGTTGGGAGATTGGCTGATCATGTTTTTATGCCTGACAATGATGCAGGACATGATAACAGAGCAGATCTCTCTGTAATAAAGGTGAGAAATTCAAGGAAGGTGCTGTCAGCCATTGCAGTAAACTTTTATGAGTACCCGTTTAAAGACATTAATCTGATAGGAATTACCGGAACAAACGGCAAAACCACTACCAGTTATCTTCTGGAATCAATTCTGTATCATGCAGGTGCCAATCCAGGGGTTATAGGGACTATCAATTACCGTTTTGCAGGCAGGACGGTTGATGCGACTGTTACGACTCCTGAATCTGTAGATCTGATCAGGATCTTGCATGAAATGTCAAAAGCAGGTGTTTCTGATGTGGTAATAGAAGTTTCATCTCATGCGCTTGATCAAGGAAGAATCTCTGCATGCCCAATAAAAGTTGCAGTTTTTACAAATCTTACTCGTGATCATCTCGATTATCATGGCTCGCTTGAAAATTATTTCAAGGCCAAAACCCGCCTTTTTACTGGTGAAGGCCAATATCATCTGTCTGCTGATGCTGGTTGCAGGTCACGGAGATATCCTCCTGTTGCTGTAATAAATATGGATGATCCCTGGGGAAAGTCTCTTGCTGCCTTGACTTATGGTTCGTGTGTAACTTATGGGCTTGAGTGTTCCTGTGATGTCAGGGCAGAACAGATAGAACAGGGCCCTGATGGTATAAGGGCAAGGCTTGTGACTCCCTATGGAACGGTCTTACTGGAATCCAGACTTATAGGCATTTTCAATGTGTACAATATCCTTGCATCTGCTGCAACGGCTATTGCCCTTGGTATTGATATTGAAACCATTGCAGAAGGAATATCGCGGCTTGAAGGTGTGCCTGGCCGTATGCAATTGATAAAAAACAGCCAGTTATTACCTGTAGTTGTGGACTATGCCCATACCCCTGATGCCTTGGCAAAGGTTATTGCTGCGGCAAGGGAAATCGTCAGGGGCTGTTTGATTACTGTCTTTGGGTGTGGAGGAGACAGGGACATGGGGAAGAGGCAGGAAATGGGATATGTTGCTGGAAAGATGAGTGATGTTGTTGTTGTAACATCAGATAATCCAAGGACAGAGGATCCTGCGATAATTGCCTCTCAGATAGTGGAAGGAATTAGGCAGTCGGGCATGAAGGAGTTAGATCAGCCACTGACGAATGAATCCAGAGGCTTTTTTGTGGACCTGAATCGCTCAAGTGCAATCAGGATGGCAGTGAATATGGCGGATCAAACGGATCTTGTACTCATTGCAGGAAAGGGACATGAAACCTATCAGATAATTGGAAACAAAAAATATCCCTTTGATGACAGAAAAGAGGTCTTATGTGCCCTTGAAAAGGGTTTGCAATGATTTATGAATGGGGAACAGTAACAGCAGGAGATATCCTTGGTCCTGTCAGGGGGCGTTTGGTATCAGGGAATGCTGAAACACGAATAACCGGTATCAGTACCGATTCCAGGCAGATAGCTCCGGGAAACATGTTTTGGTCCCTTAGGGGTGAACGTTTTGATGGGCACAGTTTTATACCAATGGTTCTGTCAGGCAACGGGGCAGGGGCAGTAGCAGAAGAGAGTTATATTGCTGCCTGTAATGAACCCAGTACCTTCGGGGACAAGGTGATTGTTGGTGTCCACGATACCCTTCAGGCGCTTGGTGAGCTGGCAGGATGGTGGCGGAAACAGCATCATGCCAAGGTTATTGCAGTAACAGGGAGTGCAGGCAAGACTACAACAAAGGAGCTGATCGGATATATCCTTTCATGTGACGGACGAGTGTTGAAGAACAGGGGAAATTTCAACAATCTGATCGGATTGCCCTTGACCTTGCTGAACATGAACAAGACCCACGAGATTGCCGTAGTGGAAATGGGTATGAACAGACCTGACGAGATTGGTCGGCTGACAGAGATAGCAGATCCTGATATCGGGGTGATAACTAACGTTGGCATGGCTCATCTTGAAGGAGTTGGCGATTTCAATGGAGTAGTAAGGGCCAAGGCAGAGCTTGCACAAAAAATGTCAGATAACGGCATACTTGTTATTAATGGAGACAATCCGGATCTTGTTGATGAGGTGTCTAAATACAGGACCGATTTTATTACATTTGGTTTTGAGGAACATAATCATGTAAGGGGCAGGGATGTCCTGCACATGGGCAGCAAGGGAATGAGCTTTAGGATTTGTTGCAGGGAAAAATGCTGGTCGGCAAAAACAGGGTTGCCTGGCCTTCATATGGTATCCAATGCCCTTGCTGCATTTTCTGCCTGTATGCATGCAGGTGTCCCTGTGGAAGATATCATAACCGGCATAGGCAGTTTCAGGGGGGTTAGAGGCAGGTTTCAGGTTATATCCCTTCCTGGAAACATTACCCTGATAGATGATACTTATAATGCCAGTCCATCATCCCTTAAGGCAGCCCTTGAATCAATCAAGAATATGCTGTGCGGGTCAGGCAGGATTATTGTGGCCCTTGGGGATATGCTTGAGCTCGGTGACAGTTCGTTTTTGCTGCACAGGCAGTCAGGTCGTAATGTGGCGGATATAAATGCAGACTACCTTGTTGTATTGGGAGACCTTTGTGCAGAATTGATAAAAGGTGCAGTCAGTGCCGGTATGCCTGCCAGTCACATTAGACATGTTGACAGCCATAAGGATATGGCAGAGGCAATAAGGGAAAGAATGTGCAGTGGTTGTGTGATTTTGGTGAAAGGTTCGAGGCGTATGGGCCTTGAAAATGTCATTTTGAATTTGACCGGCAGTGAACCTGCCTGATTTGAGGACCATGGCATAAACAATGATCTGGATTTATGTCTGCTTGAAGGGTGTTGTGGATGTGCCCTTTCATCTCTCCTTGTGTTCTTTTTGCTTTTTCTTTGTTGTTCAGGCTGATAGTCAGGATTCGTAATGCTATACAAACTGATATATATATATCATACAGACATCTCGTGGCTGAATGTATTTCGATACATTACATTCAGGACGATCCTGTCTGTTTTAACATCCTTTCTGTTCTGTTTTGTATTTGGAAACTGGGCTATTGGCAAGTTGCGTTCATTGCAGATGAAGCAATTTGTCAGGGATGATGGGCCTCCTAACCATAAGGCCAAACAAGGTACCCCGACCATGGGTGGATGTATATTCATCCCTGCGGTTTTTCTGTCCATGTTTCTGTGGGTGGATTGGGTCAATTTTTATGTCTTATCCATGGCCTTTGTCATGTTTTCTTTTGGTGTTATCGGTTTTATTGATGACTGGCTAAAAATAAAGAGACAAAACAGCAAGGGGCTTAGGGCATCCACTAAATTTTTATTGCAGATAGCTTGCAGCCTTCTGGTAGGTGTGGCTCTGTATTTTCATCATGGATTTGATTCAAGGCTGGTCCTTCCTTTTTT
This sequence comes from uncultured Desulfobacterales bacterium, assembly GCA_964457545.1. Taxonomy (GTDB): domain Bacteria; phylum Desulfobacterota; class DSM-4660; order Desulfatiglandales; family Desulfatiglandaceae; genus JAGGTJ01. The sequence continues at coordinate 19,703 of CAYWEN010000011.1, forward strand.
CAAAAATCTCAGGCCTGATTTGGGAATAGGTTATATTCTTTTGATAATATTTGTTATTACCGGTTCGTCCAATGCAGTAAACCTGACCGATGGCCTGGATGGCCTGGCTACAGGTTCGCTGATTGTTGCATTTGCGTGTTACATGGCCTTTTCATATTTTGCAGGGCACAAGATCATTTCTTCCTATCTTAATATCCCTTATGTGCCAGGTGCCGGAGAGGTATGCGTTATATGTGGGGCTGTTGTAGGGGCAGGGCTTGGTTTCTTGTGGTATAACGCATATCCGGCCGAGATATTTATGGGTGATACAGGATCATTGTCTCTTGGAGCAGCATTGGGAATGGTTGCAGTTGTAACAAAACAGGAGGTGCTGCTTGTTATAGTTGGAGGCCTGTTTGTTTTTGAGGCGTTGTCTGTAATTATACAGGTGGGATATTTCAGGTTCAGCAATGGAAAGCGTGTCTTCCGGATGGCTCCTGTTCATCATCATTTTGAGTTAAAGGGATGGCCTGAACCCAAGGTAATACTAAGGTTCTTGATTATTGCCATATTGCTGGCGCTTTGTGCTGTGAGCACCTTGAAGCTTAGATAGTTTCCATCAATAGATGGCCTTTTTGGTATCAGCTCAATAACAGGGGATAACAACGAACGTACCACCGGCGCAGGATGATTTTTCTTTTGCTCCGGGCCTTTGGGCTGGTCTCTTCAATGACTTGTCTGCAGGGGAGACTTGCACCTTTTGCATTGCCGACTTCGTTGAGCTGCGGCTTCCCCCGATGACAAGTCACGAAGACACGGCGTCTTCCCGGCAGTCGCGTCAGCAAAACCCTCCTGCCCCTATTTATTGAGCTATTACCTTTTTTGCACAAACCCGGTGTCAATTTACGGGATTCCTTGATCTTGCACAAAAACTTCCAGTTATGGCTTGGAAACGGATAGTGACCAAGGTCTGTTTCTGGACAGTTTGTATCCATAAAAACAGAGTACAGGTTTTACATTTCCGGGAATAATGAATGCCATGATGCAGAGGGAATGGTTTTGCAACAAAAAGGTACTGGTGGTTGGTCTGGGAATATCGGGTTTTGAGAGTGTCAGGTGGCTTTGTTCGGCTGGAGCAGAGGTGCTTGTAACAGACGTGCGCCCTTTAAGTGAAATCAGGCCGGAATATTTATATGAATTGGAGAAGGCCGGTATTGGTATTCAGGCAGGAGCGTCTCTTGAGGCAGTTCCTCCTGATACAGATATGGTTGTGATAAGTCCGGGTGTACCTCCTTTTATGAAGGCCCTGAAAACAGCCGTAGAAAGAGGCATCCCTGTTATTGGGGAACTTGAACTGGCTTATCGTGTTATTGATACACCCATAATAGCTGTTACAGGAACAAACGGCAAGACCACGGTTACCTCCTTGATTGGCAGGTTGCTTGATAATGCAGGTATAGATGCCTTTGTAGGAGGTAATATTGGAACTCCTCTTGTAGCGTATGCGCACGGCAACGGGCATGCGGACTATGCAGTAACCGAAGTCAGCAGTTTCCAGCTTGAGACTGCCTTTACATTCAAGCCCTTTATATCAGTAATACTCAATGTTTCTCCTGATCATCTTGAGCGGCATGGAAGTTTTGATGCATATATGGACATAAAACTCAGGATATACCGAAATCAGGGGCCGGGTCAGCATGTTATTGTTAATGATGACGATGAAAATCTCAAGGCAGTAAATATTACTTCAGGTGCAGTTGTACATCGATACGGGTTTGTTCCGGATAAAACGCGGCATGCGTTTATAGATGGGCATTATGTTCATGCATCGACAGACGGTACATATGAGCATGTCTTTTCTCTTGAAAGATGCAAGCTTTTGGGTCGTCATAATCAGGAAAATATCCTTGCTGCTGTTATATGCGGGCTTATTCTTGGGATAAGGGATGATGTTATTCAAAGCACCATAGATGGATTCAGCGGCCTTCCAAACAGGCTGGAACGGGTAGCAGAAAAAGATGGTATTGTTTTTTACAATGATTCCAAGGCTACAAACATAGATTCTGCAATAAAGGCCGTAATGACATTGGATCCGCCGATTATCCTGATTGCAGGTGGGCGTCATAAGGGCGCTGATTACGGGCCTCTTGAAAAGGCTTGTCGGGGACGGGTAAAGACAGGGATATTTTTGGGTGAAGCCGGGGATGCCTTGCTGAATACTTTTAAAAACAGAATCCCTGCATTCAGGGTCAACAGCATGGAAGAGGCTGTCAGAAAGGCCTGTGCCTGTGCATCATGTGGCGATACAGTGCTTTTGTCTCCGGCATGTGCGAGTTTTGACATGTTTTCAGATTATGTGCACAGGGCAAGGGTCTTTGTTGATGCTGTGAAAAAGGTGGTAAATGGCTGATACAGGAAAAACATCTGATAGATATGATTATATGCTTTTGATACCAACCCTGATTTTAATTGTCTTGGGGCTTGTTATTGTGTACAGCGCAAGTTCCAATATCGCTGCGCATGAGTATTTAAGACCGTATTTTTATTTTGAACGGCAATTTTTCTATTGTGCCTTTGGGCTGTTGATGTTGATGATAGCAAGAAACATCCCTTGTACCCTTTATGCACGGATCGTATATCCCATGCTTTGCCTGAGCATTATTCTGTTGCTGCTTCTGTTTGTTCCTGGCATAGGCCACAAGGCCGGCGGTGCTACAAGGTGGTTGCATATAGCGCCCTTTTCTTTTCAGCCCTCGGAAGTAGTCAAATTTACCTTGGCAGTCTATATGGCATACTCTATGGCAAGAAAGGGCTCTGACATGAAGTATGCATTAACGGGGCTTGTGCCGCATCTTATTGTAGTCGGGATATTCATTGGGCTTATTGCCTTGCAGCCTGATTTTGGAACGTGTGTTATATTGGGAATGTGGCTTTTTATAATGCTGTTTGTAGGGGGTGCCAGGATTTTTCATCTTTTGCTTTTACTGGTACCGGTTCTGCCGCTTATGTGGTTGGCTGTTATGAACTCTGATTACCGACTTAAACGATGGCTTGCGTTTATTGATCCCTGGAAGGATCCAAGAGGGATAGGATATCATATTATTCATTCCTTTCTTGCCTTTGGATCAGGGGGATGGTTTGGTGTGGGTCTTGGCAATGGAAAACAAAAGCTCTTTTTCCTGCCGGAACCACATACGGATTTTATCCTTTCTGTTGCAGGTGAGGAATTAGGGTTTGCAGGTGTGGCTATTATAACAGTTCTGTTTGGAATCATTATAATTAAGGGGATAAAGGTGGCTCTTGATGCCCGTGACATTTACAGTACTTATCTGTCTCTTGGGCTTACAATCATGTTTGGCCTTCAGGTTATAATTAATATGGGTGTTGTTATGGGACTGCTTCCTACAAAGGGTTTGACCCTGCCGCTGATAAGTTATGGGGGCACATCCCTTGTTTTAAACATGTTTTGTATCGGAGTACTCTTGAATATTTCATCAAGGTCGTAAATCTGGTTCAGGTAACAATCAGCGATCTGACGGGAATGGAAATATGGTCTGTATCTCAGTTCCCTTGCCCAGGCGTGGCAGGAACAAAAGGATCCTTGTAATAACAGGAGGAGGAACAGGGGGGCATCTGTTTCCGGGGATTGCCATAGCAAGGGAATGGAGCAGGGCTGTTAAGGATGCAGATGTTCTGTTTGTGGTGGGACACAGAAGAATAGAGACCGAAATCATATCACGGTATGGGTACAAAACAGCCTGTATAGACATCGAAGGCATAAAGGGCAGGGGATTGAACGCTGTTAATGCCCTTTTGAAATTGCCTGTAAGCATATTACAGTCTGTTCGCATATTAAGGAGCGTTTCTCCTGATGTAGTTATTGGCATGGGAGGATACTCTTCAGGCCCTGTGTGCCTGTCAGCGAAGATGATGGGGATACCTGCTGCAATACATGAGCAGAACTCATATCCTGGCGTTACAAACCGTATGCTTGCAAGATTTGTTGATATTGTCTTTTTGTCTTTCAGGGATTCTGCAAGGTATTTGAAATCAGGATCATATCTTCTTGTTGGCACTCCTGTTCGTGATGAAATTGTTAAATACAGAAAGAATCAGCCTGGTGTAAAGAAAGATGCTTTTACGATCCTTGTAATAGGAGGGAGTCAGGGAGCGCGAGTGTTAAACATTGAATTTGCAAATGCCCTTACCTTGCTCAGGGGTATGGGCAGGGATGTCAATGTGATTCATCAAACCGGCCAGATGGATTATGAACGCTGCCAGATGGATTATGAAACAAGGGGTATAAAGGTTGATCTGTCACCCTTCATAACTGATATGGCCAGCGCATATAATGCTGCAGACCTGGTTATCTCACGGGCAGGGGCATCAAGCATATTTGAGCTGGCTGCATTGCATAAGCCCTCTGTTCTGATTCCGTATCCCTATGCTGCCAATCAGCATCAAATGGCCAATGCCATGAGTCTTTCCCGTATCGGGGGTGCAGAGGTAATTGATCAGCATGACCTGTCCGGATCAGGTCTGGCAAGAGTTATTATAAAATATATGGATAACCCCCGGCTGCTTGAAAAGATGGGACAGAGAGCTGGAAAGATGGCAAGAACAGATGCTGCAGGACAGATTGTTAACAGCCTTAAACAGATATGTTCAATTCCTTGATGTTGTAAAAAAATTGTGGATGCTTACCTGTTATATCTGTTATCAGGGATTCCTTGGCAGGTGATCTTCTCATCAGGATCTTTTTTGCAGGTATTGATATGCCAATGATGCGATTTGGAAAGATAAAACATATACATTTTGTAGGAATAGGTGGCATTGGAATGAGCGGTATAGCAGAACTGCTTTTTAACCTTGGTTATAAAGTAAGTGGTTCTGATTTACGACAGACAGCTATAACAAGGCATCTTGCAGGGCTTGGTATATCTGTTTTTGAAGGTCATCATGAGAAACATGTTGTAGGGGCCGATGTCGTGGTTTATTCCTCGGCTGTAACCCTTGACAATCCGGAGGTTTCAAAAGCAAAGGCCCTGCATGTTCCTGTAATACCAAGGGGCGAGATGCTGGCTGAACTCATGAGGCTCAAATATGGTATTGCTATAGCAGGAATGCATGGAAAGACAACAACTTCTTCGATGATAGCCTCCATACTGACACATGCCCATCTTGATCCTACGGTAATTATAGGGGGCAGACTGGATATGTGGGGAGGATCCAATTCAAAGCTTGGTGAAGGGGATATCCTCGTGGCCGAGGCCGATGAAAGTGACGGGTCTTTTCTTTCGCTTTTTTCTGCCATATCTGTGGTTACCAACATAGATAATGAACATATGGAACATTATGGCAGCATGGAGGCTGTGCGGCAGGCCTTTATTGATTTTATCAACAAGGTTCCCTTTTACGGAACTGCCGTGCTTTGTCTTGATGATGAGGAGATTCAGGGGATTATACCGAGAGTTAAAACAAGATATCTGACCTATGGTATGGTCCCGCAGGCAGATTTAATGGCATCTAATGTGAAAAAAATGGGGGGCAGTGTCTGTTTTGACGTATTTTATCGTAACCGGCCGATGGTAACACTCACGGTTGGAATGCCCGGTGAACACAATGTGTTAAATGCCCTTGCTGCTACTGCTGTTGCTCTTGAGTTGGATGTTCCTGTATTTGCCATAGAAAGAGGCCTGGAAGATATGGGAGGCCTGGAAAGACGGTTGCAGGTGAAAGGGGAAGTAGATGATATTCTTGTCCTTGATGACTATGGACATCATCCTACTGAAATTGTGGCCACACTCAAGGCGGTAAGAGAATGTTGGGATAAAAGGCGTCTGTTTGTTGTGTTCCAGCCCCACAGATTTACCAGGACCCAGGCACTGTTTGACCGTTTTGTCTTAAGTTTTAATGCGACAGATACCCTTATGGTTCTGCCTATCTATCCGGCAAGTGAGAAGCCTATTCCAGGGGTGTCCAGTGAGGTCCTTGTGAAAGCTATCAGGGAACATGGTCATAAGGATGTGCTGTTTTGCAAGGATGAAACAGATGCGGTTTCCCATATACTGTCAAGGGTAGAACCGGGAGATATTGTTATGACCCTGGGGGCAGGTTCCATCAACAGACTGGGTTCCCGTTTGATACAGGAGCTCGAAAAGAAATGTGCCAAATCTTGATATGTATAAATGAAATATAATCCCTGAATGGATAGCGGCAGGAGGACTTTTCTTCCGCTCCAGTCCTCCCGGCAGTTGTGTCAGAAAAACCCTCCTGCCCCTATTTCTTGAGCTGTTACCCTTTTTATATGATTTTGATTTATGTTCGGAAATGAAGGAAACCTGCAAAAAAAGGCTTTTGAGCATAAACAGAGGCATGGTTCAATTCCGGGTTCCCATGTCCGGATATACTACATTCAGGGTGGGAGGGCCGGCAGAGGCGCTTTGCAGGGTGCATGATATAACAACGCTGCGGAACCTGTGTGTTTTTCTGCATAATGAGGGAATTCCCTTTTTTATTGTTGGCAGGGGAAGCAATCTTCTTGTAGGCGACCAGGGATTTGAAGGAACCGTTATTATCCTTGATGGAGAACTGGCAAGGGTTAATACAGGGCCGGATAATGGTTTTGATACAGCCTGTTCAGTGATTGTTGCCGGAGGAGGCGCATCCATTTCCGATCTTATATCGTTTTGCAGATTGAGGGGATTGGGAGGTCTTGAGTTTCTGTCAGGTATTCCTGGAACAGTAGGCGGAGCCCTTTATATGAATGCAGGGGCATTTGGAGAAGAAATCAGTTCACGGGTACAGGACATACGAATTCTTGTCGGTGCCAAAGACAGACTTGTAAAATTGAAGAAACAAGACCTGCGTTTTTCCTACAGAAAACTGGAAATGGAAAAGGAGACTATTATTATTGGAGCAAGTTTCATGCTTGCAAGGGAAGATAAGGATGTAATTGCTTGCAGGATAGCAGGATATTTGAAAAGACGAAAGAATGCTCAGCCTATGGGCTGTGCCAGTGCAGGTTCTGTCTTTAAAAACCCTCCGGATGGATATGCTGCGAAACTTATTCAGGAGGCGGGTCTTAAGGGCAAAAGGATTGGTGGGGCAATGATCTCTGAAAAACATGCAAACTTTATTGTCAATACCGGAGATGCTACTGCAGGCGATATAATATCATTGCTCAATTTGTGTAAAAGGAGGGTGAAAGATATTACAGGAATTGAGTTGGAACCGGAGATACAGATTGTTCCCTGACTTGTTCATGTACAACCTCTGTGATGTGTGATCCTGTTTTTATGTTATCATTGTTGTTTGACAAATGTGCCCTGCTCTGTTTTCGGCTGACAACAGACACCTTTTAAATTTGGCCATGCCAATGTTTCCCTATAGAGAGGTGGGTGGACAATATGAAAAAGCCGTCTGTTTTAAAAAAACAGTCTGTGGTCAAACGAAAAAGAAAGGTGTCTGTTGATAAGGTCAGAAACCGTCCTGATTCTGCCGTAAAAACAGCTTTGATACGTAAGACAGTGTCAATCCTTTTGCGGCTTGTCCTTCTGTTAAGTGTGATTGGTATTATCAGTGCGGTTTTCTTGTACTGTTACCAGTACATTGTGACATGTTCATATTTCAGACTGGAAAGAATGGTTTTTAGAGGAACAGATATTGCCCTTGAACACAAACTCAGAACTGTATGTGGTACAGGAAATAATAAAACCCTTTTGTCTGTAAATTTAAACAGGCTTAAGGAGCAGATGGAGGCGTTGCCATGGATAAGGTCTGTTGCTCTGGAAAGGTCTTTTCCCCATACCCTGATTGTCCATGTTGAAAAACAGAAGCCCTGTGCCATTTTTATATCAGGCAGACGTTTTTATTATCTGAATAGATGGGCAGAACCGTTTGTCAGAGCAGGGCATCTGCCTGATGTGGATCTGCCTCTTATAACAGGATTGCATATTGGTCAATCTGGCTTGCACAGGTATCTGAGACGTGCAGTTGATATAGTCAGGCTTTTGATGCAGGTACACGGGCCGTGTTCATTTAACACTCTTTCTGAAGTCCATTTGAGTAACGGCGGGGATATCTCTATTTATTTCAATGGGATTCCATCTGAAATAAGGTTGACCCAAGGGCTTTTGGAGAATAAGGGTCAGGAGAAAGCGCAAAAGAATTTAGTTAGAAAATTCAATGCATTAGGCAGGGTGATTAAAGATTTGACCAATAAGGGAAAAATTCAGGATGTAAAAAGGATTTATTTGAACACAACCGACGATATTGTTGTTTCTTTCAGGAAGTAACCGGTTTTTATCCATAAATGTTTTTATACTGAATTTACATCCGTTACCTGTAATGACCCTGTTTGCTGAAGATACAGTCCTTGGTGACGTGGATATCTTGTCCTGAGCATAAATTATTAAAGGGGCTTTATATGTCTCAAATTTATTTTATCTTGGAGGGCACAGAATGTCTGGAAACATAGTTGTTGGTCTGGATATCGGTACAACAAAGATCTGTGCTGTTGTCGGTGTAATACATCCTGACGGCCTTGAAATCATTGGAATGGGGACACATCCCTCAGAGGGATTAAGAAAGGGGGTTGTCATTAATATAGAGCAGACTGTCAATTCTATCAAAGAGGCAGTGGAAGAGGCTGAGACAATGGCCGGGTGCGAGATCAGTTCTGTATATGCGGGCATTGCAGGAGGGCATATCAAGGGTTTTAACAGCCAGGGCGTAATACCTCTTCGTGAGAAAGAGGTAACCCAGAAGGATGTGGACCGTGTTATTGAGGCGGCAAGTGCAGTAGCTATACCAATGGACAGAGAGGTAATTCATCCCCTGGTTCAGGAATTTATTGTGGATGGTCAGGACGGGATAATCAACCCTATAGGTATGGCAGGTGTCCGTTTGGAGGCCAAGGTTCATATTGTGACAGGTTCTGTTACATCAGCACAAAATATAATTAAATGTGCCAACAGATCCGGGCTTGACGTTAACGATATCGTTCTTGAGTCCTTGGCATCCAGTGAGGCCGTTTTGTCAAAGGAAGAACGTGACCTGGGTGTTGCCCTGATCGATTTTGGGGGTGGAACTACGGATATGGCCGTATTTTCAAAGGGGGCCATTAAACATACCTCTGCTCTTGCGCTTGGTGGCAACAACCTTACCTATGATTTGGCTGTCGGGTTAAGGACGCCCAAATTAGAGGCAGAAAGAATCAAGGTAAAATATGGATGCGGATTTACTGCCCTGATAGGCAAGGATGAAACAGTTGAAGTGCCTGGAGTTGGCGGAAGAAAACCCAGGGTTATGCCCAAACGGATAATAGGGGAAATATTGGAACCTCGTGTGGAGGAGATATTTTCTATACTTTGTCGGGATCTTGAAAGATCTGATTTTAATGAAATGATTACCTCTGGAGTTGTTGTTACCGGAGGATCTTCGGAACTGCAGGGAGTTGTTGAAGTTGCAGAACAGGTCTTTGGTGCACCTGCCCGGATTGGTTACCCTCACGGTATTGATGGATTGATAGAAATAGTGGACAAGCCGATGTACTCAACGGCAGTTGGGCTTGTCCTTTATGGATCTCAACAACAGAAGAACAAAAAAAGGTTCAGGATAAGGGATTCAAATATATTTAATCGGGTAATGAGCAGGATGAGAAAATGGTTTGAAGATATCATATAGCGAGGTCTTTAAAAAATATATCTAAAAGATAAAAAGGAGGGGTATGGTATGAAATTTAAATTGGTTGAGGACAAAAAGGTATATAATTCCAAAACTACCATAAAAGTCATAGGTGTTGGGGGTGGAGGCGGTAATGTCGTGAATAATATGATTCAGTCTGAGCTTAAGGGAGTGGATTTTATTGTGGCCAATACCGATGCCCAGGATCTGGACCGTTCAGCAAGCCCTGTAAAGATTCAGCTTGGTCCATCTATTACAATGGGACTTGGTGCGGGTGCCGATCCTGAAATAGGCAGGTTGTCGGCAGAGGAAAGCCTTGATGAAATAAAGGAAAATGTGGATACCCCTGACATGGTTTTTATCACAGCAGGTATGGGAGGAGGCACCGGTACGGGTGCAGCGCCGGTGATTGCCCGTGAAAGTAAAGCAAGTGGTGCATTGACGGTGGGGGTTGTCACAAAACCTTTTAATTTTGAGGGCAGCAAACGAATGAAACGGGCCCTTGACGGAATTGAGGCATTAAAGAAAGAGGTAGACAGCCTTATAATCATACCTAATGAAAGGTTGAAGGCTGTGGGAGAGAAGGGGGCATCCCTGAAAACTTTGCTGGCAAGGGCAGATGAGGTTCTTCTCGATGCAGTTAAGGGTATCTCTGATCTTATTGTGAGTAACGGATTTATTAATCTTGATTTTGCGGATGTGAGAAAGGTGATGCAGAATACAGGAACTGCTCTTATGGGTATGGGCAAGGCTACTGGGGATAACAGGGCGGTTGGTGCTGCGAAGTCAGCAATAAATAGCCCCCTGTTGGAGGATATCTCCATAAAAGGAGCAAAGGGTCTGCTTATGAATATCGCGGGACCAACAGATATGTCATTGGATGAGGTGGATGAGGCATGTAATTACATAAAGGGAGAAGTTAATGAAGAGGCAGATATCTTTTGGGGAGTGGTCTTTGATGATTCACTGTCTGATGCTATTCAGGTTACTGTAATTGCAACAGGTATAGATATGGCAGACTGTGATGCCTCTGAAGAGAAACAGCTTCGGGATGTTGTAAATCTGAACGCAGGCCTTGCCGAAAAAAAGATTGTCAACATTAGAGACGCAACTCCTGAAGAAATAGAGGACGATTGGAGTGTAAGGATAAATGGAACACCTATTGATGACAGTATAGCTAATATTCCTGCATATAAACGTAAACAAGCCGCCAATGGCATTGAGGACGATCTTGATTCAATGGAGAATAAACCTAAAGAAAGGAGTCTGTTGAAAAAATTCTGGCTCAAAAAATATAGTAGGAACGATCTTGATTTTCCAACTTTTGCCAGAAGGATAAAACTGGAATCGTAGAAGCCTTGGATGCAGACAAATATCTGAACCTGCTGTAACATTGTGTCTGCCGTGGTTTGGGAGGTGGCCGATTTTGGGTCGGCTTGCCGGTTTGTGAAAAACAATATAATTTCATTGTACAAGAACCTGCTTGGCAGGGAAAAGGGATATTTAAAAAAAGATTGGGGAGGGAAAATTTCTATTGCCTTGGCATACCCTAATTCTTACAGGGTTGGTATGTCCAACATGGGTTTTCAGGTAGTTTATCAGTTTGTTAACAGAAGATCTGATGTTGTTGCAGAACGTGTGTTCTTACCCCAGGGGCGGGAGCTTGATCTTTACAGAAAAACAGGGGCTGAGATACGTTCTGTTGAGTCACAAGTCCCTTTGCAGAAGTTTGATATAATAGCTTTTTCCATCCCATTTGAAAATGACTATCTGAATGTCCTTAGGATCCTTGAGTTAGGGAGGATACCTGTTCTTGCGGACGAAAGGTCGGATTCATGGCCTTTTGTTATGGCGGGAGGTGTAACAACCTTTTTAAATCCTGAGCCGCTGTCCATGTTTGTTGATTTTTTTCTTCTTGGTGAGGCAGAGGCAAATCTTGACAGATTTATTGATCTGTTTGTCGATGTTGTTGGCCTTTATGACAAGAACAGGAATAACAGAACAAAACAGGAAATAATATCATATCTTAACAGACACGAACCCTCTCTGTATGTTCCATCCCTGTACACGGCTGAATACGATAGCAACGGTACACTAAAGGCCTTTGTGCCTAAGAATGGAAACAGCAAAAAGACAGTCGATGTAGCAAAGGAGGTTCCTTTTAAAGGGGAGGTAGCCCTTTCCAGCATTCTGACCCCTGAAACAGAATTTGCAAACAAGATCGTGATTGAACTGGGCAGGGGATGTGGATGTTCTTGTCGTTTCTGTGCTGCAGGCTATGTTTATCGGCCTTTGCGTATACACAGGAAAAAAGATCTTGAAAAAGCCGTTGAAATAGCCCTGGGAAGCTCCCGTAATATCGGGATGCTGAGTGCCTGTGTGTCGGATATACCCGGAATAGATGATCTTACAACCATGATTCTGGAACGTGGAGGGGCCTTTTCAGTCTCATCCTTGCGTGCTGATACCCTTACAGGGGTACTTCTGGATAATCTTAAGAAGGCTGGTCAGAGAACAGTAACTATTGCGCCTGAGGCTGGATCCGAGAGACTGAGAAAGGTGATTAACAAGCACCTTACAAGGGACCAGATAGTTGATGCGGTGAGACTTATAGCAGGAAGAGATTTCAACATCAAATTGTACTTTCTGATAGGTTTGCCTACAGAGACACAGGAAGATATTCATGACATTGTTAATCTTGTAAGGGTCATTAAACACACCATGGTGAAAGAATCAGCCCCAAGAGGCAGGATAGCCCGGTTGACCTTGAGCATAAACTGTTTTGTTCCAAAACCTTTTACTCCGTTTCAGTGGAGTGGAATGGATTCGATCAATATCCTTAAGGAGAAACAGAAATATTTAAAAACTGCACTTAAAAAAGAAGGTGGGGTACGGGTGCATACAGATGTGCCAAAATGGGCATATATTCAGACATTGCTGGCAGTTGGAGACAGGACAGTAGGCCATACCATTTTAATGGCCCACAAATTTGGGGGAAATTGGTCCCGTGCCATGCATTTTTCCAAAATAAACCCGGACTTTTTTGTATACCGTCCCAAGGAGATTGATGAAACACTTCCATGGGATTTTATAAATACTGGTATAGACAAAAAACATCTGATACAAGAATATCATAATGCATTGAGAAATAAAGAAACACCGATGTGCGAAGTAGGAAAGTGTGTGCGTTGCGGGGTATGTAAGTAAGAGCTTTAAAAGCACTCCTTGTTTACATATGAAAAGGGAGTGCTTTTAAAAAAGTTCTGTTCCGTTAATAAATACATGTCCAGGTCTGATGTGTTTGATTTGTTAAAATGTCTGATTGGCATGTCTTGTTCTGGAATATTAACGTTTTGAATATTGAAAGCGTGCCCTGGCGCCTTTTTGTCCGTATTTTTTACGTTCCTTAATTCTTGAATCTCTCGTTAACAAACCTGCCTTTTTCAAGGAATCTCTAAGAGATGGATCCATAGCAACAAGGGCCTTGCTTATACCATGTCTGATTGCTCCTGCCTGTCCACTGATACCGCCGCCTTTTACTGTTGAATTGATATCTATCTTGCCGATCATGTTGCTCAGCAATAGCGGCTGCATAACTAATGTCCTGTCTGATTCTCTCAGAATATAATCTTCAAAAGGCCTTTTGTTGATTGTAATCTGTCCCTGGCCTGGTTTCAGAAAAACGCGAGCTATGGCAGATTTCCTTTTGCCAGTAGAATAAAAAATCCCCTCATTCATTTGTTATATCTCCCATTTCTCAGGTTTTTGCGCTTCATGTGGATGTTCAGGGCCTGCATATATCTTTAATTTTTTGAGCTGACGGCGTCCCAGGCTTGTTTTGGGCAACATTCCTCTTACTGCAAAACGTATTATATCTTCCGGTTTATTTTCCCGCAATTTTGCTGCTGATGTTTGTTTCAAACCACCTATATATCCGCTGTGTCTGTAATAGAACTTGTTATCCCATTTTTTGCCGGTCAGCCTTATCTTGTCAGCATTAATAACAATAACAAAATCTCCTGTATCTGCATGTGGGGTAAAGATTGGTTTGTCTTTTCCTCTGAGACGTATGGCAATCTGTGTTGCAAGCCTGCCCAGAATTTTATCTTTGGCATCCACAATGTGCCATTTTTTTTCGATCTCATGTTCTTTTGCAACGAATGTTTTCATAACGATTATATCCTGAAAATTATATAAGTATATGTTTTTTGAATCAGTTTTTATCAGACAAGGATCTTTTTCTGTACTATCTGTACATAATTCCTTGAGCTTGTACGAAAAGGTTCACTGTCAGACTGAAAACTGCATAATGCCACGGTATTTACAGATGTAAACTTTCTGGCATCAAAATTGGTTTATGGATAGAAACCAACTACAAGAAGAAATATCTATGAAATTTTGCGGCTTGTGTCAAGGACTTTCTTTATGGGTCAAGAATACCTGTCTTATGGTGAGTGTCAAATAAGAAATCCAGTTATTGACTGTTTTTCGCGATCTTTATGTCTGATGTGCTGAACACGGCAAACAAGGTGTGGTATTTGTACATAGCACAAGGAATCCCGTAAATTGACAGCAAGATTGTGCAAAAATGCCCTTTATGTATGGAAGCTGTCTTGTCTCCGGGGATAGGGAGCTTGCCTTTATGCAGTGGGATAAATTGGCCAATGGGTACAAAAATCCGAAAATCTCTTAAAACCCAAAATTTATTTATGACTGGTTTCTAAATATCCAATTTAAGATTGATCATATCTCCTGCAGCAAATCCGATTGACTCAAAGAATCTCAAAAGACGCCATTCTTTCCAGTTGACAAAGGTATACATCGTTTCAACTCCTGCCTTTTTCAACTTGTCTGTCATTTCATTAAATAATATCTGGCCAATCCCGCGTCGTTGATAGTCAGGATCTACCCCAATGGTATCGATCCACCCTATGTGTCCAGGAGTGCCATATTCCCATCGTCCTATTTCTCCTATTATAAAACCAACGACTTTGTCATCCATTTCTGCTACCAATGAAGCCGTGGGTGGTTCCTTTTTGATCATTTCGGCCTTGAATTGCCAGTAGTCCTGTCTTGACTGACCTATGATCTTTTCATCTATTTCACTTATCCTGACAAAATCATCGGGGTTTATAACCCGTATAACAGGTTGTTGTAATTGCTCATTCATAATTGTTTCCCTGCCGGTTTTAGATCATTGTCACTGGATATGTACAAGCTCTTTATGCACACAGGTTAAAGCAAAAGTAATTTGATATGCCTTGCATGCTTTTTCCGGACTGCTGAAATGCATACAAATACCGAGCTTAATAAACATTGTTAAAACTGAACTGTGTCTGGATGATAGGCGTTGCTGCTTAAGATAAAGCCTGTCATTTGTTTGATTGCGGTATGCACAGGTTGTATTATTGCGCAAAGATCAGGGAGATATCCCCAAAGCCTTTTCTTTTTCAGCGATACGCATCCTGGTTTTGATAACAGTGTCCGGGATAAGACTGATGGAATCAATGCCTGATTCAACAAGAAATTCAGCAAATTCCGGAAAATCACTTGGTGCCTGTCCGCAAATTCCAATCTTTTTCCCTTTTTCTTTTGCTATTTTTATAACATGTTTGATCAATCTTTTAACTGCCTCATTTCTTTCATCATAAATATGGGAAACCAGGGAGGAGTCACGGTCAAGTCCAAGGGTCAGTTGGGTAAGATCATTTGATCCGATGGAGAATCCGTCAAATATATCCGCAAATTGGTCAGCCAGGATAACATTGCTTGGTATTTCACACATTACATAGATCTGAAGGTCATCTTTTCCCTGTTCAAGACCAAATCTTTTCATTAATTCAATAACCTTTTTCCCCTCTTCAGGTGTTCTGCAGAAGGGAACCATGATTTTTATGTTGGTAAGACCTACTGTGACCCTGGCCTTTTTCAGGGCCTGACACTCAAGATCAAAGGCAGGCATGTATTTCTCATCATAATAGCGGGATGCCCCTCTCCATCCTATCATGGGATTGCTTTCAACCGGTTCGTACAGGTAACCCCCTAAAAGATTTTCATATTCATTGGATTTGAAATCTGACAGACGTACAATCACGTCCTTTGGGTAAAAGGCTGCTGCAATACGGCTTATACCCTCGGCAAGCTTGTCTACAAAAAATTTCTTCTTGTCCTTGTATGTGGATGTGATTTCATCAATCTTATAGATGGCTCCTGCTATCTTGTGATCTTTGTCAGCCCTTTGTTTCAGTTTGTCGTAATCAAGAAGGGCAAATGGATGAATACCTATGTGAGCGTTAATAATAAACTCTTCTCTTGCCAGGCCAACACCGTCATTTGGCAGCATTGCTTGGGAAAACGCCTTTTCTGGCATGCCGACATTCATCATGATTTTTGTTTTTGTTTTGGGTATCTGTTTCAGATCTATTTTTTCAACTTCATAGTCTAAAAGTCCGTCGTACACATAACCGGTTTCTCCTTCACAACATGAAACAGTAACCTCCTGACCGGTTTGGATGGCTTCGTCTGCATTCCCTGTGCCTATGACACAGGGAATGCCTAATTCCCTGGATATGATTGCTGCATGACAGGTTCGGCCGCCCTTGTTCGTTACAATTGCAGATGCCATTTTCATGATAGGTTCCCAGTCAGGATCTGTCATGTTTGTAACAAGGACCTGTTCAGGATGAAACTTTTCGATCTCAAGGGGGGATAGGATTACGTTGGCTATACCCTGCCCTACCTTGGAGCCGACAGATGTTCCTGTAGTCAGGATCTTCCCTTTTTCAAGCATGTGATAGTCTTCATAAGTACTTGTGTCTTTTCTGGAATGTATTGTTTCAGGCCGTGCCTGTACGATGAATAGTTTTCCGGAACCGACATGGGTGCCATCGCCATCTTTGGCCCATTCAATGTCCATTGGTTTGAAATAACCGGCTTCTTGGCTGTAGTGTTCCTCTATAAGGCATGCCCATCTGGCAAGTTCGAGGATTTCATCATCTTCCAAAACATAGCGATGTCTTTCTTCCAAGGTGGTTGCTATGTTTTTTACTGTGCTGTTATCTTCAATGGAGTATACCATCTTGATATCTCTGTCACCCTTTTTTCGGCTGATAATGGCACGTTTGCCCTGTTTCAGTGTGGGTTTGAAAACATAATATTCATCAGGATTAACTGCTCCCTGTACAACATTTTCTCCAAGGCCGTAGGCAGCGCTGATAAAGACTGCGTCTTTAAATCCTGTTTCCGTATCAATAGAGAACATAACGCCTGAGTATGCAGAATCGCTGCGGACCATCTTTTGTACAGTTATGGAAAGTGCAACATCAAACTGCCCAAACCCCTTGTCATGTCTATAGGATATAGCCCTGTTTGTAAAAAGGCTTGCAAAGCACTTTTTACAGGCAGCAAGTACGCTGCGTTTTCCTTTTATGTTCAGGTATGTATCCTGTTGCCCTGCAAAAGAAGCATCAGGCAGGTCTTCTGCTGTGGCAGAGGACCTGACGGCTACATCCAGGTTGTCCATACCCTTTTGGCCAAATTCGTCTGCAAGTTCATCGTAGGCCTTTGAGATAGCCTGAGCCAGGTTGTCGGGCAATTTTGCGTCTGTTATTATTTCACGAACCTTGCGGCCTTTTGTCATGAGGTTGTTAAGGTCGTGAGTATCCAGATCCTGCAAAATTTCCCTGATCTTGTTTGCTACCCCTGCCTCCTCCAGGAAATACCTGTATGCATGCGAGGTAATGGCAAAACCGTTGGGGATATTTATGCCCTTGTCATGGAGTTTTTGATACATTTCTCCAAGGGATGCATTTTTCCCCCCTACCAACGGAACATCGTTTATACCAATTTCTTTAAACCAGAGTATGAACTTGTTCTGGCTGGCTGAACCCATAATAACCTCCTAAGATAAATCACGCCAATTATGCCGAATTAGCATGGTTGAATTAGATTGGCCATACCTCGATTTTAAGATACAGGCTTTATTTTTACGTTCTTATTATAAAACTTATAAAACCGCGTTGTTTCCAAGCGGGTCCTGGTTATCATGTCGTTTCCAGTCCGGAAACGGGACATTTTCAGAAGATCAATGAAATCAAAGTATTATGCAGAAGTGTCATAATGCTTTGCACAAATGATTACGCTGATACTGTGAAAAACAGCCGTTTGTGTAGAGATGCCCTTACTTTAAAAAAAGAATCATAGCATAACATCATGTTTTTGCGAAACTAAATTTACGGATGATCCGATTTTTTAATGTGGAATCCTTATGAATTTTCTGAAAAAATACCATTCCTATAACCTGTTGTCAACGCCATAGAAATGTTTTAAAATCGTCAGACTGGGTATGTTTTCATTTACAAGCAATTGTTTTGTCCCCATTGTTTTGTCCGGATTCTGATTCTGGAAACACATTGCTGAGGCAGATGATATGTTTCTGCACCGTGGATTTTGCAAGCCTTTCAAACAGGGCATCAGCCATTTACGGAGAAAAAACATGACAAGCAACAACATGGAAAAACCGGCACTGATAATAATCGATATGGTGAAAGATAATTTTGATGAATCAAAGCATTTGCCCATTACTCCGCTTGCAAGGCGGATTATAGAACCAATCAATAATTTGATATCAATCTTCAGAAAAGAATCGTGGATAATTGTGTTTTCAACGGATGCCTTTCATGAGGAGGATTTTATCTTTAAGGGGAGGATGAAGCCTCATTCCCTGGCAGGGACGCAAGGAGCTGAAGTGATTGATGAGCTTGATCGCAAGGAGGAGGATCTCTGGCTTCCTAAACCCAGGTTTTCGGCATTTTTTGATACGGACCTGGACAGTTGGCTTAAAAAACGGAATGTTACCTTGTGTGCTGTTGCAGGTATAGCCACCAATTTTTGTGTGTTGACCACTGTTATGGATTCCCTGTGCAATGATTTTAAGACCGTTTTGCTGGAAGACTGTACTGCAGCCAGTTCAGCGGATATTCATGAACAGACATTAGGTTTGTATCGTCGTAATCCGCTGTTTCCTTTATTCAGGATTGCCAAGGCAGAAGAGCTCGTAAAAGATCTGGGTGTATGATATCATGTTGCTTGATACGCAGATCCTGGCACAATTTGTTAGGTTTGGGTTCTGTTTTGTGGATTGTGGCTTTGTTTGATAATGTTTTGAGGGTTTTAACTAAGTAGCGATAATTATCCAAATATGTTATATTCCTGCTACCGTTGAATACATAGCAGGAGGGTAGCTTATGAATCCTAATTGTCCTAAATGCGGTTCGCCACAAACGGTTAAAAACGGATTTCTTTGTAACCGGCAAAGATACAAATGCAAGCAGTGTGGCCATCAATTTACCCGGACAACTCCGAGAGGAAAACCAATGAGAGACAAGTTGCTGGCCGTTGTCCTGTATATGCACGGATTGTCGTTGAACGCTATTGCTAAACTGTTTAATGTCTCTGCTCCAGCTGTATTGAAATGGGTACGCAATTTTGCTCAAGATACATATGAAAAACCTAAGCCTGGCAGTGCGATAGTGATGGAGATTGATGAAATGTGGCATTACCTTAAAAAAAATCCAACAAGCTTTGGATATGGAAGGCTTATTGTCGCGATACCGGTCAGCTCGTTGACTGGGAATGTGGCGATCGTGATGGAAAAACATTCCGCCGATTGATGAGGCGTTTATCCAGGTGGAATGTTGATATTTATTGTGTTGACCATTGGAAAGTTTATCCGAAAGAGATGCCTGAAGGTTGTCGTTTTCGTCAGAGCAAGGCTGAGACAGTGGCCATTGAGCGAAATAATGGGAGGCAGCGACATTGGTTTGCCCGTTTTCGGCGCAAGAGCATAGTTGTGTCCAAAAGCAAAGAAATGGTAGATCTGACCATGTCCCTATTTGCCAGATTTCACGTAAATGGAAATATGCACGAATTAATATCATTACTTGGTTAAAACCTTCAA
>CAYWEN010000012.1:0-15801 GCA_964457545.1 uncultured Desulfobacterales bacterium
TTGTGCCATGACCACTGGAAACCTTACTATAAGTTCGATTGTACCCACGCATTGTGCAACGCCCATCATTTACGGGAACTGACCAGGGCCTTTGAGCAGGACGGCCAACAGTGGGCGAACAAGCTGAAAAATCTGCTGGAAACCATCAATCGCAAGGTTACTGATGCCGGTGTGGTGCACTGGATGCCCGGAACCCATCAAACCGAAAAAGGGACGACGGGGTCGGGTGAGACAAAATCCGGAAACTTGTTGGAACGGATGAAAAATTATGAACAGGATACACTCAGGTTTATGGATAATGACGATGTTCCGTTTACAAATAATCCCGGTGAAAGCGATATCCGCATGACAAAAGTTCAGCAGAAGGTATCCGGCTGTTTTCGGTCCATCAATGGCGCCCGAATCCTCTGTCGGATCAGAGGCTATCTGTCGACTTGCCGAGAACAAGGGGGCACATCAAGTCACGCATTGAGCCTGTTGTTTAACGGCAAATTGCCGGAATTCCTGATGTAGATAGTAGCAAAAATAATGGTTAACTGAATAGTTGCTATTTTTGTAGATATGCTTGTAAATCCACTCAGGACTGATGAAAACATGCTGCTCAGATGCTAAACAACGGCTTGTTTGTTCAGGGCTCCAATCCTGTTGCAGCAGGTGGGCAACCACGTGCCAATGTTGTTGAGAAACCCTGCAATGTACTTTGGCAGCTTTACGCTCACAGGCAAAACGGTGTGCCTGTTGAGAACGATATCCTCTTTTTCCCCGGTTTCGGGATAATTCCCGGCTGACTGTTGATTTGTGGCAGCCAATTACCGTGGCAATTTCAGTATTTGTATGACCGGTTTTCCTTAAGGCGTAAATCTGATATCGTGCTCCTTGAGTGAGCTGTTCGCAGGTACCCATAATTGCTCCTTTGTTTTGATCAGTAAAGAGGCAAATATACTACAAGCAGCTCTCTCTTTCACCAACCAGTCAAAGTTGCACTTACGAGTTGAATTCAAGTCCATCAATAATTCTGTCTTTTATCTATAATCAATCCCATGCCTTTGAGGAACTCCCAGGATCTTCTACGATCTTCGTCACTGGTATCTTGTGCGCAATATACAATAATGGCCTTAATGACATCATCACTAATCCCTGCTCTTTTAAGTCTGAGAATATCCTTTGCTGTAGTCAATTTTATTGATCTTATATTGTTACCGTATATTACAGGTTGTGAGGCCTTTATAAAGGATTCTTCCTTTATAAGGTTCTGTATGGTATCATCTTTTAATCCTGCCCGTTTCAGATCAATGATGTCCTGAACCGTCAGCAGGCACGTTTCTATAACCTTTTCTCTGACTACAAGCTGAATCGTTTGATCACTGATACCGTTTTTTTTGAGCCTGATCAAGTCATTACTGTCAAGACACAATCCTGCCTCCACAGCAGCCATGACCACTGTAAATGATAAAACACAGCTCCATATCCACATACGACAACATGACTTCAGACATAAATTTGAAAAATATAATTTATTCCATATATTCATAAGCAGTCCACATCCATAATCGATTTTCAACTTGTTATACAATCTTCCTGTAATCCTGCACAGGTTGATATCCCACTGCCATGGAAAGGATTTCCTGTTTCAAAGATTATAATATTTCCATAACAAAAAAGGCAACAAACACACGGAGAAAAGGAATGTACACAAAACAATCAGAACACTGTCCGGTAACAGCAATTTTTTCTGAAACCAGTACATGCAAAAAAAATCATCACAGACAGACAATTAATCTTCAGAGGACATTTTTTTTGCGTATAATACATGGTCTGAGAAAAATGGCATTATCAAAACCTTTCATCACAACCCTGTGTCTATTTATGCTGACACCAAATATAATGCCCTCAAACAATTCTCTTGCCGAATCCCCACCCATACAGATCACAGTCAGCATTCTTCCCCAAAGATATTTCGTGCAAAAACTTGCAGGTAATAGAGCCAAGATAACCATTATGGTGCTCCCAGGATCCAGCCCTGCAACCTATGAACCCACGCCAAACCAGTTAAGGCATATAACCTGTTCAAAGATATATTTTTCAATTGGCGTACCATTTGAAAACGTATGGATAGAAAGATTTTCTTCCTTAAATCCTGACATGCTAATTGTACATACAGAAGTGGTGAATACAAACAAAAAAGATCCGCATATCTGGCTTTCTCCGGCTCTTGTAAAAAAACAGATACACATAATGGCACAGGCCCTGATCAAAGTTGATCCTGTTTACAGAGAAACATATAAAAAAAACCTGGCAAGATTTGAAAATGATATCTCCAATCTGGACAAAAGGATCAGAGCTATCTTCTCTAAAAGGGGTAAAAGGAAAGAATTTCTGGTTTTGCACCCTGCATGGGGACATTTTGCCTTTGCTTATGGGCTAAAACAGATCTCGATAAACAGGGAAGGAAAAGAACCATCTGCAAAAGCACTGGCAAATTTGCTGAGCTATATAAAAGAAAAAGGTTTCAATACTATTTTTGTTCAACCCCAACTTTCAAGAAAAAAGGCCGAAACAATTGCAAGAGAGATAAAGGGAAAGATAATATTTATAGATCCGCTCAGTGAAGACTGGGAGAAAAATCTTGAAAAGACTGCAATACAAATATACAAAGGATTAAGGTAAAATTTATTATGGAGACGAAAAAGGATAACATAATCCGACCGCCCTGTTAATGACACTGTTGGAAAGGTTCTGCAAAGATATCGACAATCCCATATAAAACATGCTATAAAAATTGCAGGAAATTTATCCATATTTCACCCTATAAATCTCGGTTTTCAGCATAAAACCAAAGGAGTATCTCCACAAAAATCAGTAGCAAGACAGGTTATGGTACAGAATAAAACCCATCATAACACACAGATTGAACCACTGCTGCACTGCCTGAAAAGGCAAGGCAACTGACCGAAAATGCATCTTCAGGCAGACAGGGATATCAGAATATCTGTACAACCCTGATGCAAGCTGTAACAGAAATGCAATTCCGGGACTTTTTTCAAAATCTTACAATGTAAATAACACCCATATATAAGTGAGACAGTTTGGTAAAAACCAAGATTTGGCCATAACGATGCGAACAAAACAGTCATTTATGGACGGGCAGAAAACAAAGGAAGTTACAGCAAACATGACTGATAAATATAATCGTAAAATCAACTACCTGCGCATATCCGTTACTGATCGCTGCAACCTGAAATGCATATACTGCATGCCCTCAGGAGTGGTTAGCAGATTAAAACACGAAGAGATACTTACATATGAAGAAATCCTGCGTTTAGTCAGAATCGCCACAGAACTTGGCATTGACAAGGTACGCGTTACAGGTGGTGAACCCCTCGTGAGAAAGGGAATCTATGATTTTTTATCCGAATTAGGTTCAATAGAAAAGATTACGGATCTATCCATAACCACCAATGGTATTCTTTTGAAAGATAATATAAAGAAATTAAAGACAGCTGGAATAAAAAGACTAAATATCAGTTTGGACACCCTTAAAAAAAACAGGTATGAAAAGATTACCGGTTTTGATGGTTTTCAAAACGTATGGGAGGCCATTTTCACGGCACAGCATATGGGCTTTAATCCTATAAAAATCAACACAGTAGTCATGAAGGGGATCAATGAAGACGAAATAGCAGACCTTGCAAAACTATCCATAAACAATCCGTTTCATATAAGATTCATAGAATATATGCCTATGGGCACAGACCATGTCCCCTTTCATATACACTATATGCCAAACACCATCATAAAATCCCGGTTAGAAAAACAGGGTGATCTTGTATCAGTAACAAGACACAAAGGAGACGGCCCGGCCAAACGATACAAGTTTAAGGGGGCTGCAGGAGAGATAGGTTTTATAAGCCCTATTTCAGATTGTTTCTGTCTGACATGCAATCGTATCCGCCTGATGGCCGCGGGTCAGATAAAACCATGTCTGCTATCTGAACAGCATATAGACATCAAAACGGCATTAAGAAGCAATGCCTCCGATGAGGTCATTGCTAATATCTTTTCAGAGGCAATAAAAAGCAAACCTGTCAGACACAATCTGGGCACAAACAATCCCACCATTGTCCATGAGTGTATGTCGTGTATAGGGGGTTAAGACAACGCCCATCCATAAACAGACTGCAGACCATAGTGAGTTTCAAATCCATAAATGAGATTTTTTGGACAAGACCAGGGGAACAAAAGGCACGGAAACGCACAGAGACCTCACCACGAATCCCCGCTTATGAATGGAAACCAGATAACAAGTGCTGACCGTTACTTATATGACAGAATCTAAAAGGGCCTTTGCATTTAACCCACATATACGGTCTGTAACATCAGAAGATATCCCAGACTTGGCCATATCCCTAAAGTACCTTCCTGGTGTCAACAGGGGATAATCTGTTCCAAAAAGTATCTTGTCATAACCAATGATCTCGCTTGCAATCCTGTACATATCTGTCTTGTACAAAAAAGGAGAGGCCGCAGTATCAAACCATACGTTCTTAAAGACATCCTGCACCTCTTTTTTCATAAGACCATAGAACAGTATACCGCCACCCCAATGGGCAAGTACAATACGGTTTAAAGGATATGTTTTTAAGAAACAGTATATCTGGCCCAAAGTCATGGGAGCCTTGCCCGCATACTTATGTCCCACCGGTTCATTGGTATGAAGCAAAACAAGTGCATTGCACTCAAGGCAGACATCCATTACCCCCTTTAATTTACCAATAATTTTCATATTCAGGTCAGAGGCGTAAACAGCCAGTTCCCCTACACCGGAAAGTCCCGCATAAATACACCTTTTTGCCTCTTCAGCCCCTTCAGGAGACTCTATGGAAAAGCAACAAAGACCAACAAGTCTGTCAGGGTATCTCCTGACTGCATCAATAACATAGTCATTGTTTTGCCTGTAGTATTCAGGGGTATTCCATGGGAAACCAAAAATAACAGACATATCAACATGGTTATCATCCATGGATCTGATCAGGTCTTCTGCACTTGCCAATTTGGCATCAGGCGAACCGTAAAGGATCTTAAATTCAGGTTCTCCCTCAAAAAGGGATGAGCGATCATCCCGCATAAAACGGGGAAAGACATGCGTATGAAAATCTATTATCATGACAGCACCATTGAAATGGCCTTTTTCAGGGCAGAAGGATTAAAGCCGACTATTTTGGTCCGTATTTTATGGGCCTTATCAAGTATAAATATGGTTGGCAAAGCAACCCGCTCGGTTCCAAAATAGTCTGCAACAATATGAATATCACCACGAACTATTCTGTAATTGATACCAAAGCGCCGCTTAAATTCGGCAAGACGTTTATCTGTCATTGAATTGGGATTATCGAGGGAAACCCCTATAACAATCAGATTGTCATGTTCTTTCTGAAGTCTTACAAGCTCTGGTATGGTCATTCTGCAGGGAGGGCACCATGTTGCCCAGAAATCAATAACAACCACCTTTCCCCTAAACTGATCAAGAGATATTATATTTCCGGAAAGATCGGAAAGAGAAAAATCCGGTGCATCTGTATCTGCCCCCACTTCTCCCTTGCACCCCAACACACTTGCAAAAACAACAAGGAGAACAAACAAACTGTTTCTAAACAAATACAGATTCATAGCCACACCTCTTCTTTCCAGCAATGCAAACAGGACAACTGTTACGTAATTATTTGTCTTTACTGCACATGCAAACAATAACCATACCCAAGGCAAACTTAATCTTAAAGATATTGGCATATGGTATAATAACAGGGGAAATCAAGCAAACAAAAAAGTGGACAAAACAAGATACAAAGGAGATATGAATCTTTCAGGCTGGAACAAAACCGGAGGCCCGGAATTGTGAAAAACAGCAATCTATGAACAGAAACTATCCATAATTATTTACGCAAAAAAAATGCCATATAGCCAAGTCTTTCAGGCAGGTGATTTGTCTCGGCATCAAAAGACTGTTCTTCTTCAACCTTGATTTCAAATCCATAAGCATCCTTGCCATACCAGCGTAAGGCAGCAGTATCAGAACCGTTGAATGACTGCATGGCGGCAAGAAGGACAGGAACACCTGAAAATCGTTGGGGAAAAGAAACTGTTGTAAAGTAGTTATCTATAGTATCAGTATTGTTTACTACCTCAAATTCCAGACTGCCCAATGTACCTGAAGACGGTTCCCAGGCAATGTATGAAATCTGTTCTGCTGTATGTTCCTGTACATTAGCCTCCTGCTCCTGCATACAGAACTTAAAACCGTACCTGCTTACATCTTTTATCCTGGAGGCAACAGTATCTGCACCGTTATAAGAGGTAACAGCGGTAACGATAACAGGGACATGCCTGAACTCTGAACCAAATGATATGTTAGCAAAAGAACCTGTCTTATTGGTGGGAAACCTGCCGGCCTTCAGCATGGTTCCATCCGGAAGGAAATATTCACCCTTTTCAACCGCAATATAACCCACCCTTTCCCATGTATGATATTGATCCTCAACCTCCCACTCCTGTCCCCTGATTTCAAATCCTTTTTTATCTATGTTCCTGATCCTTATTATCATGGGGTCGGGGCCATTATAACCGGGACATTGTGCAACAACCACAGGATCATTAAAAACATTGTTGAAATATACCTTTTTCCACAGATGATTAATAGAAACTTCTCCCACCTCAATAAAAGGCGAATAACCGGAAGCATCACCAACAACAAAGCTTACCTCTTCAGAATAGGCGCTTTCGCCAAGATCATTATAGGCAGTCACGGCCGCATAGTAAGTACCTGGCTGCAATCCTGACAATTGACAGGAAGTATCATTAATTACATTTACAACCTTTGAATAAGTTCTGCTCCTGTTTCCATAATAAACCTTGTAACCTTGTGGCGGCACACCCTGGGAATTAGGGTGCCATATCAATGTAATATTACTGGCACTACATACAGGGGACAAGAAAAGGGATAAAAAGAGCAAAAGCAATGCGTATTTTATGATAAATGGATACAACCTGTATCGTCTGTAAAAAAACATATTAGCCACATCCTCAAACCACATCTCACTTCTGTATCTGAAAAATGACAGCCCGGACTTTCAATCCGGCCATGCCGGTTTTAAAAACATCAAAAAGACTGCAAACTACATACCAGATTGTCTGCACAAGACTTCTGTGCAATAGCAACAGAGGTGTCTGCAGGTTTTGTAAATCCAACAGCATGGACAAGCCACCAGATATAACTGTTTGAAACCTGTAAAACAAAACTCAGTCATACCTGTCATAACAACGTCACAGGGCAGAGGCAACAGAAAAACTTAAGAAAAAAGGGGATAGACAGGGGATATGGATGATATTGTGAACACCACATGCAGGAAATTATGGTCATTTTGTATAACTAATGCCATGTCAGTCAAACAAACACAGAAAAGACAGGAGTGGAAATACCATACAAAAAGACGAAAAAAGGAGGGAGAGATGTTTTTCAAAGATTTGCACAGATGTCAATGGTACGAGAGGGGGGACTTGAACCCCCATGGATCGCTCCACTGGATCCTAAATCCAGCGCGTCTACCAGTTCCGCCACTCTCGCATTGAAACATTAAATAAAAAAGGTCATGAAAACCATACAGTGTTCATCCACAGATTAATCCCGGCACTCAAGAGGGTTCCAATCCAGAAATGAGATTCCACAAGACCAGAAAAATCAAAGGCACGGAGACTTGCTTTAGCGTATTATAAAAAAAACACTGCATATTGACATAGAGATTACAGGATATGTTCATTTATGAACAGAAACTAAAGAACATGCATGTGCTTGTCAAAGCTCTTTTTAAACTGAGCAATAAGGCCATGATCTGCAAAGCTGTAATATTTGTTGTGTCCAATTATAATATGATCTACCACCTGTATTGTCAAAAGACCGGCAGCCCAGACAAGAGACCGGGTTATCCTGTGGTCCTGTGGTGAAGGAGTCGGATCACCCGAAGGATGATTGTGGACAAAAACCATTCCTGCGGCCTTATGTTCAAGGGCAAGGGTCACCACCTCTCTTGGATAAACAGCACTTTCTGAAAGACTTCCCAAAAACAGATCCTGATCCAGTATGAGCTCGTTTTTACGGTTTAAAAGCAGCACCCTGAAGATTTCTCTTTTCAAATCACGCATAGAATGAAAAAGATAATCAAATACGGCTTTTGAGGAACCAAAAACAGCCTTTTGTGCCCTGTCCCTGAGATATCTCCCTGCAATCTGGTGAATCATCTTGAGGTAAAGCACATTTCTTGGTCCTATCCCTTTTATACCAATCAGGCTGTCAAAGGATGCTGAAAGGACACCGGACAGACTGCCAAATTTTTTCAAGGCTTCACGTGCCGGCATCTTTTGATCGCCTCTTGGGGTCCCAAGAGTCAAAAGAAATTCTATTACTTCTTCATCAGAAAATCGATCCAAACCGCCATCTATAAACTTTTCTCTCAGTCTTTGCCTGTGTCCGACACCTCTTTTCTGGATTTCTTTTTCATTCATTGCTGTAAAAATCATATCACCTGATCAAAAACTGCCCGAAACAGGCATTGCAACCAGGAATGCATAGAGCTGCTATGAACAGAGTAATGCAAAACGCCTCAGATCTGCCACAAATATGCAGGATTCAGGCAAGACAAACTGCAAACAGTCCATTCAACAGATTTGACAATATTAACAGAGGAAAAGAAAAAATCAAGATATTGTATCCTGTTTTACCACAGAAATATAATCTGGTTTTTGGGAACGGTTTTGTGTATTTTTACAGTAATTGTTTTACACACAGACATCAGAAGGAAACTTTCTCCCTTTGCATGTCTGTAAAAATTTCACAATCATTTGCCTTTACAGGGAGAAAATTATATGGAAAGAGAACAAAAGATCGGTTTTATAGGTGCAGGAAATATGGCTACTGCATTAATTAAGGGCATAATCAAAAGCAACAGGAAAATACCGGAACAGATAGTGGTATCAGATATCAGACCCAAGGCCATCAAAAACCTGCAAAAGGATTTTGGCATAACCCCCCGCTCCAACAAGGAGCTTACAGATGAAAGCAATACTGTAGTCATTGCTGTAAAACCGCAGAATATAACAGATGTCCTGAATGAAATCAAAGACAATGTGAGCAATAAACACCTGATAATTTCTATCGCTGCTGGCATTTCCCTTGCAAAGATCTCCTCTATACTTGGACATAATGTTCCTATGATACGGGCAATGCCTAACACACCGGCCCTTGTGCAAAAGGGAATGACTGCCCTTGCCAAAGGAAAACTTGCAACAGACAAAGACATGGCTGAGGCAATATCCATGTTCAGGGCTGTCGGCGAAACAGTAGAGGTAAAAGAAGAAATGATGGATGCGATAACAGCGGTTTCAGGAAGCGGACCAGGCTATGTCTTCAGGATCATGGAATGTATGGTTGATGCAGCAGAGGCAATAGGCCTGGACAGAAAAAAGGCCACCAAACTTGTCATTCAGACCTTTCTCGGCGCAAGTTGTCTTGCCATGGAGTCTGAACACAGTCTGTCAGAATTAAAAGAGATGGTAACCTCTCCTGGAGGAACCACTGCTTCAGGCCTGGAGGTATTTGATCAGGGTCTAAGTGAAATGACAAACAGGGCAATCAAGGCTGCCTATGAAAGATCTATAGAACTTGGCAAAAACTGTTAGGAGAAAAGATTATGCTAAAAAAATTCAGGGTGCTTGTTGTTGATGATGATATATCCACAAGAAAACTTTTTATAAAAATCCTGCAATCCCAACCGGAACTAAAAATAAACGAGGCAGAAAACGGCAAAAAGGCACTGGATATTATCAAAGAAACCTCACCTGATATTGTTATATCTGACCTTATGATGCCGGAAATGGATGGTTTCGAATTATGCCGCTCCCTAAAGAATGATCCCAATATCGACATGTCAGATATATATTTTATTGTCGTAAGCTCCCGCAATACCAAGGAGGACAAAATAAGATGCATGAATGAAGGAGCAGATGACTATCTGCCCAAACCTGTTGATCCTGACGAACTGATAGCAAAAGTCAAGGTAGCTGAAAGGATCATTGCCCAAATCAGAAAGGTTGAAATTGAAACAAAAAGAATGTTTGAGGAAATAGACGTACTCTTAATACAGGATGGTGGCTGCGCACCAGGTTATAACCCTGTTACGGCATTTATTACCTACCATCTTGAAAGCATAGGCAGAGAGGTCTATGCCGCCCGGGAAGGCTTCAGATCATTGGTGAGTGGTAAGGATGAAGATCTCCTGCGCCTTGTTTACAGCCCTGAGATATTTAAAGCAATGGATCATATCCCGGGTGTATACCATGCAGCGCCTCTGTCCGAATGGCCCGGCGCTCAGATGCGCTCGGAAAGGTATCCTGATTTTGTCAAGAAAGAAAACCAGGAAAAGGCCATTAATTTTATAAAGAAGAAACAGGTAAAAGGACTGATAGCAATAGGAGGGAACGGAACATTCAAGGGGCTGCACGCACTTTGTGAAATGCTGCCCACCTCTATACAGATATTTTTTATTCCCGTTACAATAGACAGCGATGTGGCAAACACTGAATGTATCGGGGAAAACACAGGAATAGAAATGGGTGCAGAAAAGATCAGGTGCTACATGGCCGATGCCAGGACACACAAAAGGACTTATATCATAGAAATGATGGGTGCCAGCAGCGGGTTTCATGCATTGCATTCATGTATCGGGGCCAGAGCCCACCTTGCCGTTCTGCCCAATAGCAAGATAGATCACAAAAAGGTAGTTGAGGCCCTTAACAAAAAAGATGAATGTGTTATTGTAGTGGCTGAAGGGTACAAAAAAGACGAAAGGAAAGCAAAAAACATAAATGACAATGCTGCAGAATATTTCTACAAAGAACTACTGGAAACAGGCATTGAGATAAAAAGGAAGGTGGTATGCGAACCCTTTTCAAGGGATATAAGGGGCGCAACGCCAAACAACCAGGATATTACCCTGGCCCAAAGAATGGCCTACAATATAGCCAAATACATAAAAGCCGGTACATCAAGACTTATGCCGGCCGTCAGATCAGGCAGAGAATATGCCATCCCCTTTAATGAAATAGGCACCGATAATCACGTAGAAAAAGATCTTCTGGTTCTGTCTGACAGACTCACAAATTCCTATCTATAAGACTGGTTAAAAAGGCTTTTTCAATCCCGCGGCCTTGCCCTGTAAACTCTGTACTTACTGTCTATATACAAATAGATTCTGGGCGTTATCAATTCTTCTGCCTTTCTGGCCGGACACAGGAGACAGACAGTGAAAAACAATGTTCGCAACAACTTTTCCACACGTCTTGCAACAACATTTGTTTTGCTTTCAATAGTTTCTGCGGGCATTTTACTGATCAGTCTGTACTTCTACCTGAGCAAACAGGCAGAAACAGAATTCAAAAAAGGCCTGCTCATTAAACAGGATCAGACAGAAAAGCTCATAGACACCCGCTTTATGCAGATCAGGGATAATATCAGATCCATTGTCAATGACAATATCGTCCGTGCCACATTATTGCTAAGGGCAAACAACAAGCTTGCAGAAAGAATAAAAACAGCTTATCCGCCAAACAACGGAACATTTTATTTTGTACAAAAAAACCTGTACACCCCACTGTCTCCTGAATCATATGCCGGATTATCCCAGGACACCATAAATTTTGCTGTACGCAATCAGCCTCATGGCAAACCCGTGGTAATTGATAACAGGACAAAAATCATATGGTGGTTTTCAGCGCCTATAAAAGACGGGGACAAAATGATGGGGACAGGGGTTTGTCTGTACGATATCACAGAAGACAAAAAGCTGTTAAAATCCATACATGAAACCGTAAACGGATACATCGTTGCACTAAATGGAAACAGCTTTTTCAACCTGAATAACGGGAAGATTCTTCGGACAGACTATAGGGTTCAAGCACATTTAAACCATCCTCTCTCTCTTGCTGACAAATCCGACTGTATTATATCCAATATCCACGGACTAAAAGACTTGTATCTTCTGTCATCCAGAAAAGATCTTACACAAAAAAAGAAAAAGATTGCCAGCCTCATGTTCCTCTTTTCCATCCTTGTCATGCTTTCCGCCACCATTATTGCCCTGTTTCTAAGCAATCTCATGGTAAAACCGTTAAAACAGATAACTCAAAAAGCCATTGCAATATCTCAAGGAAACCGCGACATTCTCTTTGATACTGAAACCATGTGGTTTGCAGAATTTGAACAACTGTCCAGAACATTCAACCTCATGCTTTCAAAACTTAAAGACAGTGAAGAAGAATCCCGTTACAGAGAACTTCTGGAAAATGTGGATGATGCGGTCTACATCTTTGACAAGGATGGGGTAATTATTGAGGCAAATGAAGCTGCATCATCATATATCGACGTTACCCACAAAGAATTTATAGGCACAAACATCCATTCCATCATACCCGAACAGGATTGCATACAGATTCTTAGACAGAATGAAACTGATTCAAAAAATTCTGCAAGGAATAAAATTACAATAGAAACCTGTATCCTCAGAAAAAACGGTTCGTCGTTACCTGTCGAAATAGTTTCAAGATCCATTACTTACAGAGGAAAAGAGGTCTTTCTTAATGTTGCAAGAGATATAACCATGAGGATTGAGGCGCAAAATGCCCTGAAAAAGAGTGAACAACGTTACCGAATGGTTGTGGAAAATTCAAACGACGGTATCATTCTTATTGATGACAATTTCAAGGTTCAATATACAAACAGGGTTGTTCCTCAAATAATGGGATATTCAACAGATGAAATGAAGGGAACTGACTTCAGACAATACCTGGCAGACAAAAACCTCCTGTCAAACATTAATGATCTGGGCAATCATGACAAACACAAGAATTCGTCTGATGAATATACCATCATAACCAAAAACGGTGAAAAAAAGCGGGTCAGAATAAGGACAAACCGCTACAAAAACTCCGATGGAACAAACATGACAGTAGCGTTTCTGTTGGATATTACAGAACAGGTCAAAATACTTGAAGAGAAAAGGGAGCTTGAAGAACAACTCATACATGCTCAAAAAATGGAGGCCATAGGCACCCTCGCCGGAGGGATTGCTCATGATTTCAACAACATTCTCATGGAAATCCAGGGACACATCTCCATGATGTTTCTTAATGCCGACAAGGACAATCCATTAAACAAGGATATAATTGAGATACAAAACAGTGTGAAAAGTGCAAGCAACTTTACCAGGCAACTGCTTAATTTTGCAAGAAAGGAAAAATCCAATACAATCCCCATATCTATAAACGAGATAGTTGAAAAAAGCAGTATTATTTTTTCCAGCAGTAAGAAAGAAATAGTTATTCATAAAGAGCTTCAAAAAGACATCCCGTATATAAATGCCAATCCGGAACAGATAAAACAGGCCCTCATCAACCTCTATGTCAATGCATGGCAGGCAATGGATGGTAATGGCGAAATATTTATAAAGACAAAAGATATCTCGCTAACAGATGATTTTTGCTATCCCTTTGGTCTTGCCGGAGGGCAATATGTCAATATCTCCATCAGGGACACGGGCCCAGGTATACCACCGGATACAATCAACCGTATATTTGAACCGTTTTTCACCACCAAACAATCAGGAAAAGGCACAGGTCTGGGGCTGACATTAACCTATAAAACAGTAACCAGTCATAAAGGGATTATTAGGGTAAAAAGTAAAGAAAAAAAAGGGACAACATTCAACATCTACCTGCCTGTAGCAACCTCAGGAAAGGAACAAGCAAGAAAGAAAAGAGCAAAGAATATATAGTTCCACAACTTGACCATGGTAAAACAGGACTTTTATTTAACGGGGTATAGCAAAATACCAGGATGTTTTTTTGTCCCTGGGATAACAGATATAATCTCTACACGCCGGTTTTTTCTGCGACCCTCCTCTGTCCTGTTGGATGCCACCGGCCTGTAGCAACTGTATGCATGCACAGAAAGCCTTTTGGGGTCTATTCCGCATTGTGTCTGAAGGAAATCAACAACAGCCACAGCCCTGGTACATGACAATTCCCAATTATTGAAAAACTTATGCCTTAAACGACCTGCAACAGGAAAATTATCAGCATGACCTGCAACTACAATATCTGCATCATCCATATCATTCAGAAAACCGGCAATCTTTAACAGTACAGCTTTATCTTTGTCACTCAGGCTATAACTGCCTGGAGCAAATGAGAGTCTTTCTATAACAACCGATTGTAATGCTTTACAGTTCTCTGTTTTGTCATTAATGGTAATATCTTTGTAAATACTGGAAGAGATAGTCTTTTTAGAATCATCTAACAGAGCTATTATATCCCGCTGCAATTTGATAACAGTATCCTTTTTTCTCATACCGTTTCTAAGGGTTTTTATCCTGTCAACAAGTTGCCGGCTGACTTTCTTCTGATATCTGTATTTAACTTCCAGACAGCGGATCTTGTCAGACAGATATGCATTGACTTTCTCAAGTTCTCCTATCTTCTGCTCATATCGATCTCTGGCGTGGATCATCTCTGTCTGCACACGCACAAGTCTCTCCCTTGGAACACATGAGGAAATAAAAAGCAGAGTCGTACATAAAAAAAAGACAGATATACTGTTTACCTTGTGTAAAAAATTTTCATTCATGTTGATTATATAAGCCTGTACTATGAATGGTTAGAGCGAAATCATTATACCTTCCGGTCATTATGATGTTATGGGTCTTAAAATAATACCTGACAAAGGAGGCAGAGTAAGAGTAACTGAAAAATCTTTTCCCGTCCATGCCTTATCATATGCAACTATAGCAACACCCCCGTTTCCAAGATTACTCCCCCCATAGAATTCTGAATCAGAATTGAAAATCTCTTCATATCTGCCCAACACCGGCACCCCTACGCGATAATTATACCGAGGGACAGGTGTGAAATTCAGGACAATGATAAAAAACTCATCATCCTTCTTGCGCATATAGCTAAGGACAGACTGCTGAGCATCATTGCAGTCTGTCCATTCAAAACCCTGGCTGTCAAAATCAAGGTAGTAAAGGCATGGATTATTTCGATAAAGGGCATTCAAATCCTGTACAAGGGCCCTGACTCCCTGGTGAAAGGGATACTGTAAAACATACCAGTCCACTGTAGCAGAGCTGTTCCATTCACTTCTCTGAGCAAATTCATTTCCCATGAACAAAAGCTTTTTACCAGGATGTGTAAACATATAGGTATACAAAAGGCGCAGATTTGCAAAGGCCTGCCACTCATCTCCAGGCATCTTGTTGACAAGAGATCCTTTGCCGTGAACAACCTCATCATGGGAAAGGGGAAGGAGAAAATTCTCAGTAAATGCATACAAAATACTGAACGTAAGCATCCCGTGATGAAATTTTCTATAAACAGGGTCCTTGGAAATATAGGTGAGGGTATCATTCATCCATCCCATATTCCATTTATATCCAAAACCAAGCCCTCCTATATATACTGGCTTTGATACATTTGGCCATGCTGTTGATTCTTCAGCAATCATCATAATATTTCCAAATAATTCATAACAAACTGAATTTAGCTCCTGTAAAAAAGCAATAGCCTCAAGATTTTCATTACCACCGTAGATATTTGGTATCCATTCTCCAGGTTTTCTTGAATAATCAAGATATAGCATTGATGCAACTGCATCTATTCGTAATCCATCAATATGAAATGTGTCATACCAATAAATTGCAT
>CAYWEN010000013.1:0-85034 GCA_964457545.1 uncultured Desulfobacterales bacterium
GGTTCGGCGCGAGCCCCGGCAAGATTGCCGCGGAACGGGCCCGCCTGCCGGCAGGCAGAGAATCGGCAAGGGTGTGTGGAGGCGTGCAACTGCTTGAGAAATGGGGAGAAACGACAAAACCCCGATGGGGTTACCCGTCGGGGTTTTGCGTTAACCAAGAACCGCTCAGATTGGCGGATTGAGATCTGGCTCCCCGGGACAGACTCGAACTGCCGACCAAGTGGTTAACAGCCACCCGCTCTACCAACTGAGCTACCGGGGAAAATCTTTAATATTTATTTTAAACAAAAAAACTGATTGATGTCAATATTTTTTTTGCTCAACACCCATATCCGCAGACAAACTTCCGGCACAGCAAAGCTTGCAAGTTCAAAAAACATGGTGTCTTTATCTCAGGAGCACCAACATCAAGAAATCAGACAAGGCTGTACAGGCAAACATATTGCATCTGCCTGCGTGCCTGCCGCTGATTTTTTACCTTTCAGGGACTTGAACAAAATTGAATATTCTGCCAGAATTTGTATCCATGACGACTTGATTCAATGCTTGGCATCCGGTTTTTTGGGCCTTAAAGATTTTTTTTGGATATTCATACTGCAAATCCTGTCTGGAAGGAAATAAAGGAAATAAAAGATACTTGCCTGCAGCACCTTCCAGTATCAGTCATCCTGAGCTGCAGTATCGGGAATATCGGGTTTTTCAGGAGCATCTGTCGGAGGAAACATCACATGCGGGCAGTACTGCAAAGAGTAAAAGAGGCAAAGGTAGAAGTGGACAATTCGGTCATAGGCAGAATTGACAAGGGGCTTTTGATATTTCTTGGTGTGGGTACAGGCGATTCAGAGACAGATGCACAATACCTTGCTAACAAGATATCAGGTCTTAGAATATTTGCCGATGCCAATGAAATGATGAACCTCTCCCTGACAGATATCAAAGGAGCAGCCCTTGTTGTTTCCCAGTTTACACTCCTGGGAGACTGCCGCAAGGGAAAAAGACCTTCCTTTGTTCATGCAGCCAGACCGGAAAAGGCAAGGCCTCTTTACAATTATTTTAACAAAAAATTGAAAGAAACAGGGATTGAAGTTGCCACAGGAAGATTTGGAGCAATGATGGAGGTATCACTAATAAATGATGGCCCTGTTACATTTGTAATTGACAGCAAAAAGACTTCTTAGTGTAAACATGCACAAAAGCGTATTCAAAAACCTATCCGTGCTTTTATGATTGCAGGCAGCCACGATATCTCAAACCCGGCTATTCAGGGCTAAGCATTAAACAAATATATAAAAAACACAAAAAGAACAGAAATTCCCTGAAGCAGGTTTGCGGAAAAAGACCTGCCCATAGCCCTCGGGATAAAAGAAAAACTCTTCTGAAACCTTCCTGTTTATTGAACTGATGCCCTCTGATCATGATGCTCAAGATGCTTTTGTCTGTTTTCTTCCCTTGATTTTTTGTAGTCTTCAACGGCCCTTTGCAATGTTATTTCAGCAAGCTGTGCACAATGCAAATGTGTATCAGGCAATTCTCCTATCGGTTCCATGATAGTAATCATCGTTATTTTTTCTATCTCCGGAACAGTCTTGCCAAGCATCAGGGTCGCTGCTGCATTAACACATTGTTTGCTTACAGAACAACCATCTGTCCACCCATGAGCCTGCACCACTTTCCCGTCTTTAAGCCTGAAGGCAATTTCCATTGTATCTCCGCAATTGCCCGTTACAGTCGCCTTGCCATCCGGATTGTCGATATGTCCCTGAAAAAAAAAGCTCAGGACAAACCATGCAACAGAAAAAAGCGCAAGAACAAGAAATGGTATCAATACACCTGAAAGACTCATTTGTTTACTCTCTCCATCTTCAGGAAACGGTTATCTCTGATCACAGCTCAATCAGTTCTATATTTCCCCATGCGGCCATATGGTCTTTTACAATAACCACCCCGCCAATAATGCTTCCTATTTCATCTGCCCATCTGTCCAAACAGGCCAGATCAGCAAAAGACCTGATTCTGTTTCCAAGAGCAGTAGCAGCCGCATCCGCCAGAGCAGTATCCTGTGATACAACACATGTTACATCTGTAATTCCCATACTGAAAGAATGTCCCACTGTTGCAGATGAAGAGCAGACACCCACAGGCATTTGCTCAGGCAGTATTACCAGTGCCAGTTTTTCACTAAGAGGAGACAGACCTGCAAATACAGAGACCGTAGCGGGCCTGCGCGTACTCAAGAATATATCCCCTCCATTTTCAACAATCACCTCTTTACTGATTCCAAGGAGACCATATCCTACCTCCTGTGCAATGGCACCTGCCACTGATGCCATAGGGCCCACCTTTGCCTTTGCAGAGGCCTCAATCATCTTTTTTACAATATCAGGTGCACGAAAATCAGGTCTTACAGGGACAAGAGATGACAAAAAATCCGGATGAAAACCTGTGTAGGTTTTGATCTGATGTCTCATATCAAGCACAATCTTCATTGCCTTTTTTTCAAAAGGTGCCTGTGCAGAAATCCAAAGGTCCGTCTCTTCCACAGTTACGTTAAATGAAGACAGACCATGTGGATTGTGTTTCTCCCTGTATGTCCGTTGTTTGCAGGATAAAAGATGTTGCCTTTTATTTCCCGGATCAGAAAAACAGAATTCAGAACGCACAAAACCTCTCCGTCAAGGGCACATCCGCCAGAAAAAAAGGATCAGGTTTGATCCCGCAGATCAAGATATCTGCTGTATCATAAGTACAGCATATACAGATATTGCGCAAATCAATGGCCTTTTGTAAAACAAAAGACATAAAGCAAATCAGAATTTTATAATATTTTTGGTTAACAGTTCTTCCAGCCTTGAAAGATTATCTTCATGCTGAATAAGATCATATCGTATCTTTACACAGACCTTGGCCAGCTTAATACTTATTTCATCTGATTCAAAAGCAGTAATAACAGCATCATGGGAGATTTTATTCAATGTATCAATAAAAGAAGAATACTCTTTCAGTACATTTTCATGGGCAAGAATAGAAATCTTGTGAGTTAAGAATTCCAAATGGAGTCTGTCTTCTTTACTCAATTTTCCCTGACTTATAACCGATTCAATATGGTTAATCAATTCAAGGTAAAGTTGTGATTTGAGATCAAAGATTTTTACCCGCTGTTCTTTTTCAAGCTCAATCTCACTTTGTTTGCTTATCAAAGCTGCCGTAATTGCAATTGTTGCAATAGTTCCCAAAACAATAAGGACAACTTCCTGAACAAAAGGGACCCTGATACTGTCATAATAGGCAAGGCGTAAAAAGACATATCCGCATATAAATGTACTGAGCGCAATCAACAGATATTTGCTGCTGTCTTTCATATTTCTCCTTTCAAGAACATCCTGAACAATCCCGTTACTGTCCTTTCTCTTTTTTTCCGGCAAATCTGCTTACCAGGATACCAATCTCGTAAAGTATCAGAAGCGGACCTGCCATCATACACTGTGTCGCCACATCAGGAGGGGTCAGGATTGCAGCAACTATGAAAGTAACAAGAACAGCATACTTGCGCTGTTTTTTTAGAAAGTCTGTGGTTATAATGCCCAATTTTGTCAGGAAAAATATAATAACAGGAAGTTCAAAAACAACACCAAAGGCAAACAACAGCTTTATGGAAAAAGAAAAATACTCTTTTACAGAGGGCATGGCCTTGACATAATCGTTTGAGAAACTGATAAAAAATTTGAACCCAAACGGAAAAACAATAAAATAGCCAAACAGCGCACCGCCAACAAAAAGGATTGTGGAGCTGAAGACAAAAGGCAGCACATATCGTTTTTCGTTCTCACGCAGGCCAGGGACAACAAAGGCCCACATTTCATAAAAAATGACAGGCGATGCAATCAGTATGGCAGTAACAAGAGACACCTTGATATATGCAATAAACATCTCAGGCAAATTGGTAAAGATGAGATGATCCCCCTTTGGCATAACACCCTTAAGAGGACTTGCAAGAAGATCGAATATCCTGTCAGCAAAAACATACGAGGCAACAAAACATATTCCCACCGCAATGATGCATACAATAAGTCTTCGTCGCAACTCTTCAAGATGAGTCATAAAAGGCTGTTTTTCATCTACATCAATGCCCATTTCAGAGAACATCCCCTCCTTTGTTTCTTTCCTCCTCTATATGATCAGGATTATCGGCGCCAATATCATCCAAGTGTTCGCCTGCATGCCTTTTTGCGTTGTCAGAGACCTTTTCAGAAGACACATTGCCATCAACCTTGCCGGAGGA
Organism: uncultured Desulfobacterales bacterium; assembly: GCA_964457545.1. Classification (GTDB taxonomy): domain Bacteria; phylum Desulfobacterota; class DSM-4660; order Desulfatiglandales; family Desulfatiglandaceae; genus JAGGTJ01. The sequence continues at coordinate 4,280 of CAYWEN010000013.1, forward strand.
AACCACAGGATCTTCCCCATCCGGCATGTCCTTGTTTTCACTGTCGGCATCCGGGAAGGCATTAATGCCACTTACAGAGTCCACCAGGTCATCTTTTATGCCTGTCAGGTCATCTTCCAGATCCAGGCTTTCCTTGATTTCCTGAGTAGCCTTTCTGAATTCAGCAATACCGCGACCCAAGGCCTTGGCAAGATCAGGAAGCTTGTTTGGACCAATAACGACCAGGGCAATAATCATTATCAATATGAGTTCCGGCATTCCTATACCGAACATATGTTCCTCCTGTTATATATCTTCAAAGGCCAATACAGCGCCTCTTTGTGCTCAAGATCAATAGCGAATAATATCAAGATATAAAAAAACATTCCCTGGCAGAAACAATATCTCAGTCATCAGGCAGGGTTATCATCATTGCCGTTTCATCACAGTCCGGAAATTTTGGACAGTTCAGACAGTCTGCCCATATTTTATGTGGAAGGACTGTTTTCTCTATTTCAGCAAACCCCATGGGCCTAAAAAAATCCGGCACATATGTCAGGGCAAAGACCTTTTTAAGGCCAATGGCCCTTGCATCATCAAGACATGTCCTTACAAGAAGAGTTCCAAGGCCCCTGTGCAACTTGTCTTCAGCAACAGCAAGAGACTTGATTTCTGCAAGGTCTTCCCAGCATATACCAAGGGCACAAACCCCATAGACAGTATCTGAGTGTTCATCCGTTTTTAGAACAAAATAGTTCCTGAGATGATCATAAAGATCGTTCAGGGATCTCGGCAGAAGCATTCCTTTTTGGGCATAATGATTTATCAGCCCGTGAATACCTTTTACATCTCTGATCGTTGCATGTTTGACTTGCATTATATCAATTTTCAACTGTGGTTATAAAACCCGATATCCCCTCTTTTTTCATTAAATTGTTTCTGAATTTTTTTGCATAAGCCCTGTTCAGAAACCTGCCGCACCTTACCCTGTAATATGTGCGCCCACGGATAACGGCATTTGTATAAAAGGCAGGATACCCTTTTGATACAAGTTTGTTTGTCAGCTTTATTGCCTCAAGTCTGTTAAGAACAGACGTCAACTGAATGGTATATCGTCCCTTGCTTCCTGTCCCTGATTGCACAACCTTCTTCGCCTTTTCAGCAGGCCTGATCTTTTTTTTGCCGGTTTTTCTGATGTTCTTGCCGTTACTGGCTGCAACAATCGCCTTTTCAGGCTTGTGTGAGGAGGAATTGACAGTTATGCTGGTTTTTGCCTTTTTAACCGCCTTGACACGTTTTTGTTGTGTCTTCCGCTTGGTGACATCTGTTTTGCTCTTTGCTGCGGCATCTTTTTTTTCTACAAGCACATTATGATAAAAAAGGTGTATCTTACTGTTACCCTTCATATCTTGTGCAGATTTCACGGGTTTTTCTGTTGTCTTCCTTTCAGCCTTTGGTGAAGGTTCAGGATATACTGCAAGGGGTTGTATGCTGTCAGGCAGCATATCCCTGCCTACAAATATACCAAGGACAAATATCCAGGCCAGTATCAGCAGGATAGCCAAACCCCACAAAAAAAGACCGGCCATGGAAAATTCTATATAGTATTTTTTATGCTTTTTCGACTTTTTTGTCTTTTCTGTCTTTTTTCTCGACATGAAATCAACATGGCTGAAACATGTATTTATGCCCAAAAATGATTCGTGGACGGGCAACATTCAAAATCACAGCCATCCCCCTTACATCCGTGTTGGCGCATCTATTCCAAGAAGCCTGAGTCCATTGGCAATAACTATCCTTACCGCATCTATCAAAAACAGTCTTGCATAAGTCAATCCTTGATTATCCGTTATTATTCTGTGCTCGCCTTTTTTGTTTCCCAAATTAAAATATCGATGAAAGCCAGCCGCAACCAGGGTCAAATAGTAGGTAAGACGATGAGGCTCAAGGGTCATGGCAATTTCACGAACAAGCCCGGGAAATTCGTTAAGCAATCTGACCAGAGCTCTTTCCTCATCCAGGACAAGAAGCTCAAGCAAACCTTCAGGACTGTCAGGCAAAACAATCCCTGCCTGTTCCGATTTTCTGAATATACTGCATATCCTTGCATGGGCATATTGTACATAATAAACAGGATTTTCACTGTCCTGCCTTTTTACCAAATCAATATCAAAATCAAGAGGGGAATTATGGTGTTTGGTCAGAAAAACAAATCTCATGGCATCAACACCTACCTCATCCATAAGTTCCCGTATAGTAACAAAATCTCCCGATCTTTTGGACATCCTGATCTCATTTCCGTCCTTCCACAGCTTTACCAGCTGCAAAAGAATGACAGAGAGCCAGTCTTCCGGAAATCCGTGTGCCAGCAGGGCCGCCCGCAACCTCGGCACATAGCCGTGGTGATCAGCTCCCCATATATTTATTGCACGCTTGAACCCACGTCTTCTTTTATCAAGATGATATGCGATATCAGATGCAAAATATGTAAACTGTCCATCTGCCTTTCTGATAACCCTGTCTTTGTCATCTCCAAAATCCGATGTTTTTATCCACTGGGCACCATCCTTCTCATATATTCTGCCCTTGTCCCTGATGTTATCCAGTGTCTCTTTAAGTGCCCCTGATTCAAAGAGATCTGTCTCGCTGAACCATACATCAAAATCAGTCCTGAATTCGTTCAGATCTCGCCGGATATCTGAGAGCATAATCTCCCTGCCCTTATTGGCACAGAACAAAATGGCATCCTCTTTTGACATGTCAGACACAAAACCCGCAAGATCTCTTGCCAGATCATCAATATAACTGCCATGATATCCATTCTCGGGAAAAGGAAATCCAGGATCGGACATTTGCATAATACGGCTGAAAATGGATTCACCCAACATCCTTATCTGCATGCCGGCATCATTTATATAAAATTCCCTGACCACATTATAACCGCAAAAAGAGAGAACCCTGCACAAGGTATCACCAAGAGCAGCTCCTCTTGCATGACCAACATGAAGCGGACCTGTTGGATTGGCACTTACAAATTCCACCAGAATATTTTCACCCTTGCCAATAGAACTGCTGCCATAACTCTCTCCTGCCTCAAGAACCTCAGATACGGTTTTCCGCCACTCTCTTTCACTGATCCAGAAGTTTATAAAACCAGGGCCCGCAACTGTTGCCTTTTCAATAAAATTGTCCTCGTCTGTCAGGTTGTCAAGTATTTTGGATGCAATCTCCCTTGGAGGACGTTTTTGCTCTGATGCCATTTTCATGCAAATGTTGGATGCAAAATGCCCGTGATCAGGATTGGCTGGTATTTCAACAACATAATCCGGAACAGACGTTTTGGGTAATGCCCCTGATCTAAAACACTCTTCAACGGTTTTTTGTAAAATCTGCTTCAGTCTTTCTTTCATTCTGTATATTCCCTGTTGTTTTTTTGACCTATGGAACAAAATATTTCATAGGAGACAGTTTTTGCCCATCTCGCAATATCATCCGCCGTTATACTCTCCCTGCCAAGAGAACCCATAAAGACTACCCTGTCTCCTGACCGAACTTCCGTGTCTGTCACATCACATATACAGGTATTCATACAGATACGTCCTATCAAAGGCACCCTGCATCCCCGTATAAGAACATATCCATGTCCGGACATGCTGCGTGGAAGGCCATCGCCATATCCGGCAGAAAGTATCGCAATCCGGCTCTTTTTCCTGGTAACGTATGTAGCTCCGTAACTTATCGGGGTGCCGGCAGGAACATCTCTTACCTGAAGGACACGGCCATAAAACGACATTACCTGCATTAAAAAAACAGGCGCATTGAAATCAGGAGATGGTAGCCCACCATACAGCATAATACCCGGCCTGACCATATCAAAATACAGGTTATGGTCAGTCATGATCCCGGCACTGTTGGCAAGGCTGTTTGAATGAAAATCCAAACCAAGAGAATGTGCAATACAGAGAAAGCGCCTGAAAGTCACGAGCTGTTTTTCCGTATAGGTCCGAACAGAATCATCTGCCGAAGACAGATGCGACAAAATACCCTGGACACGTATGTTTCTTAAAGAAACAAGTGTCTTCAAAAAATCGCTGATCCTGTCGCAGGATATTCCAAGCCGGCCCATACCGGTATCCACCTTAAGAAAAACATGTACAGTCCTGTTTTGTCTTCTTCCCTCAACATCAAGATGCATTGCCATGTCAAGATCAAAAATCACCGGTACAAGGCCTGTTTCAACTGCCGGCAAAACATGCTCCGGCAATAACCCGCAAAGAACAACTATGGGCAATTCAATCCCGGCCTCTATCAAACTCATGGCCTCATCCATATAAGCTACTGCAAGACAGTTTGCACCAGCCCTTTCAAGTGCGTGCGCCACAGGCAAAAGTCCGTGCCCATATGCATCCGACTTGACAACCCCCATAATCCCGGTACCAGGGCCAATCAGCTCCCTTACCGCATTGAAGTTATGAACAAGGGCAGAAAGGTCTATCTTCACCCTGTTTGGATTGTGTTGTGTTCGCATTATATACTGGTCAGTTTCCATCCATAAACGCCTCTTTCCGGAAGATCCGGTCCAACCTGCTTTTCCATTCAGTGTGACCAGACACCAAGACAGGGGCAAAAAACCGGGAATCTCCCTGCACCCGTTTTCGAAAACCGTTGTCCACAATATCAATATAGGTTATATTTTTCAAACGCTTCAGAAACAAGGCTGATTCAGGTCCGCCCATAAATGAAAAGGTCTGCTCAAAGATGAAGATATTCAAATATACCTCAAGACAATGGGGCAATATAATAATAACGGTTTTGCTGCTCATGGTACCAAACATCATATTTGTCTTTGTCAGCAATCGAATGGACGGAATATTAAAACCGCTTTATTTTCTTCTCTGTTCACTTGCTCTTGTTATCCTTCCCTTTTTTGTCCTGTACCGACACATCAGGATTGTAGTGACATGTTACTCGGTGTTTGTTTTTCTTGTTCCTTTGGCCATCTTTTATACCGTGGTGTTTTCAACGCCAATTACTCCCAACATGATTGCAACAATAATGGATACAAATTATCAGGAAAGTATCGAGTTTTTTTCCGGATGGCATGCAATTATAACAGTTTCCATGTTCTTTTCTTCTGGTATATGTATCCTTCTTTTAAAACAGCCTGTACCAAAAATACAAAAAAACACGGCCAAACGTATCATTATTGCCTGCCTGATTATATGTCTTCCGGTTTTTGTTTTCAAAACTCCCCATAAAGGCAGGAAAGAATCTTTATGCAAGATAATCACACACCGTTTGACATGTATTTATCCATTTGGGCTTATAACGGCCATGTCTGTATATATTGCCCAGGAAATTAAATATCAGCATATGTGCAAAAGATCCGAATCGTTCAGTTTCCATGCTGCAAGACCCATTGTCCACGGTAAAGAGGCCTATGTGCTGGTTATAGGCGAATCTGCCCGTTACTGCAATTGGGGAATCAACGGATATTACAGAAACACAAGTCCCTGTCTTGAGCGCATTAAAAACCTGCTCAGTTTTACCAATGTCTCTACAGGAAGCATTCTTACTGATCCCTCTGTTCCAATGATTGTTACAAGGGGCACACCAAAAGACATATCAAGATGCTACACGGAAAAGGGTATAATCAGTGCCTTTGCCGAATGTGGATTTGCCACTTTCTGGATATCCAGTCAGGCATGCAAGGGGCTCCATGATCTGACAATTGCCAAATATGCCAAAGAGGCCAACACCACGGTATTTATAAATCCTGTCAATGATTATTCAGATCTTTATAAGATCAGATATGACGAGGAACTGATCCCTGTTATAAGAAAGGCAATATACAGCAGGGAAAAAAAGCTGTTTATAGTCGTCCATACCATGGGAAGCCATGCCCGCTACAGTATGCGGTATCCAAAACAATTTGATGTCTTTAAACCTTCAGGCAAGGGCAAAAAAATGGATATAAGGAACCGTGAAAACAAAAGATTGCTTGTTAACAGTTATGATAACAGTATCATGTATACCGATTTTGTTCTGAACAGAATCATAAAAGAACTGAAATCAAGCGGCAGGATATCAGTTCTTATCTACCTTTCAGACCACGGCGAAAACCTGTTTGATAATGACAACAATATGTCCTTACATTGGAATATAACACCTTACACATTGCATGTTCCTCTTTTTGTATGGGCATCTGATCTGTATATACAAATCCACCCCGACAAATGGAAAAACCTTAAAAGAAACATCAGAATGCCTGTTTGCAGCGCTGTAAATATCTTTCCCACGCTTCTCAATCTTGCAGACATAACCTGTAAAGGATGCAAAATGCAAAACAGCCTTGCATCATCTGCCTTTATGCCAAGAAAGAGATATTACCTTTCTATGGATGGCAAGGTCAAAAAGCTGGAATATCAATGGTAAGCAATCTCCATGCATAAACCATTTCTGCTAACCGCAGGAAATATTGATCTGCAGACAAAAACCAAACTGACAGGTATGTAAAGGAGAAATGCAAACAACAAAATTCACCTTTTTACAGCATGCAGGTTACTGCATACAAGCTCCTTGATTACAAGCCATACAAATATTGAGTTTGTAATACAATATCTTTTCCACATGCGTCCCGGCTCCTGCACCAATCGGTAAAACCACTCCATACCGCTTTTTTGTATCCATTCAGGGGCCCTCCTTGTAGCCCCTGCCACAACATCAAAGCTTCCACCCACCCCCATACAAAAAGGCACCTGCATAACAGGCATCCATTTATTGAGAAAACGTTCTTTCATAGGTGACGAAAAACCGACAAAAAGTATATCTGCTTTACTTTCTCTGATCATGTTGGCGATCCCGGATTCTTCTCCCTCATCAAAATAACCGTTTCTAAAACCTGCAATATTCAGATCCGGGTACCTTGCCTTGAAAACAGAGACTGTTTTGACAACAATATCCTCACGCGCCCCGAAAAAGAACGGCCTGTATCCTTTTTGTGCAGAAATCTTTACCAGGTTCTGAAACAGATCTACGCCTGTAACACGATGTTTCAGGGGCGCTTTAAGCAATCTTGAGGCCCAGACAAGAGACATACCATCGGCATTGATAATATCAGAATCAGAAATAATGGAATGCAGATCAGGGTTCATTACTGCCTTTACCAATTTTGCCGCATTCAGTGCCATATGCCGGCATGGTTTCCTGTTTTTTATACACTCTTCAATATATGCAAGGGTATCCTCAAGGGTCAGGCAATCTACCGGACAACCCAACAAATCTATTCGAGACATAAACAATACCCCTCCATAAAATCAGTTTTTATCGTAAAAACACACATGGCAGTCAGGATATATTGAATACATCCATTACAATTTGGACAATAAAGGATTTCCTGCCCACATATTGACACAGCCTTTGAACAACAGGACAGGTTCAGCAAAAACCGGCCGTATTCCTTAAAATACACATAGCAAAACCGGTTTTTTCATGAATCTGTCAGCCCCGCAAGTCGCAAAAAACTGCTATATGAATCTTGCCAGTCTGATTCCCATAAGGCTCTGATCTCACCCACTTCCTCTGCCAACTGATCTCTTTTTTCGCAAAATTCCCTAATGGCCCTGAGAATATCCTTTTTATTATTTCTGGTTAAAACCGCCCCTTTAAAAAACAGTCTCTCTGATGTGGAAGATTTTGAAACTATGAATGGCACAGATACCCCCAATGCCTCTACTGTCGCAGCTTGCTGTATCATCTTCCTTGTGCTTAAGGCAATCACCCCATAGGCATTTGACAGATAGTCTGTGTATTCCCTGTCCGAAACAAAACCCAGAAAATCAATATTATTCACATCCTTATACTCCAGGTAAATATCCATCTTTTTTTTGTAGTCACCTGTTATTTTAAAGGTAATATCCGTCAAATCAGAGGCAAGGAAGCACCTGATAGCACTCATGATCTCCTTTACCGGCTCATCCTTGTAATATGATAATATTACCAGGAAATATTTTTCCTCTGTGTCACGTGGACTGTTCCCGGTTTTTTTCACAAAGGGAAGTTTGTCAGGTAAAACAAAAAAAGAGATACCGGGATATCTTTGTCTCAGGTAATCTGCATATTCCATGTTGTGTACAATAACTATCTTGGCAGCATGTAAAACCTGTCTATATCCCGGGACATATATCCATGGCCTTTCAAATGCCCTGTTATGTGCATCTATAACAAGATCTTTCCCAACGACCTTGCAATACACAAGGCAAAGCATAGGACACAGGCTTGGTGGTGACTGGGCAAAAACAGTATCTGGTTTGTAACGAATTAAAAACAAAGATGTTTTAACTGCCTTGTACAGATAATCAACCCAAAAAAACAACTTCCACAAGATGCCGCGGCTGTTTATCAGGTTTTTTACAAAAAGGCACCTGATGCCCATTACATTGCTCAACACAGCAGTTCGTCGGCAATAGGCCATCCATGCCACAAACACTGCATTAAAGAACATATTTTTCTTCTTGTTTTCCGTCATATCCGTTTGCCAAACAATTCCCATTTCAAAGCAGCAAGATGCATTCCGGCCTTTATAGAGGCCTGTTTTCTGACCTCGGCATCTGAATGCAAGGTCTTGATAACCGAGAAGAAAAACCTGGTAATATCATAAAAAACCAGCAAGACATACCTGTACAAAAAGGCATATGGACGAGAATGATGTTTTTCAATAAAAAGATACGTGTTTTTCTGCTGCATTGCATACATGCCCGGGTTTTGCACTGTGCTTTTACCGTGATGATGAACAATCTTTATGGAGGGATCATAAAATATCCTGTAGCCTTTTTGCCTGAGTCTGTAAAACAGATCAGTGTCCTCGGCATAAACAAAAAAACGGCTGTCAAACATGCCTGATTCCAGAAAAACATCCCTTTTTACAAGAAAAAAGGCGCCTGATGCAGCATCAATAAAATGCGGCCTGTCATACACTTCCTTATTATCATGTCTTATCATTTCGTGAAACAGTCTCAATCCCGGAAACAAATGAGCAGCTCCAAGCGCCTCCCCAAACCTGTTTGCAAGGCATGGAAAAGATCTTATAAAATCCTGCGTCCTGCCGGAAGGATAAACCAAACGCCCAAAAGCTGCTGCTGTTTTTTTATCACCAAGGGCATCAATCAATGGCTGAATACTCCCCTTCAACTCTGTGTCAGGATTGGCAAAAACAAGTATGTCTGCATCTGTTTGCATAACTGCCTGATTGTTTGCAGCAGCAAAGCCTTTGTTTTTTTTGTTCGCAAGAATCCTTACATCCGGATAATTCCTGCGGACAAAATCCACGGTATCATCAGCAGAGGCATTATCCACAAGAAATATCTCACAGATGTCATGAGGAACATATTTATGGATAGAGTCAATACATCGAGCCACAAATTTTCTTACATTCCAGCTTACAATTATAAAGGCAAGTTCCAAGATCCCTCCACCAACATACAGAAATTCAAACCGAGTATTTCAACGTTCTAATAAAAACAGTTCCTTTTATCTTAAGACAGGTTTTGACCGCAAAAAACACGCATGGCATACTCAAAGGCCAGAATACATTTTACAGTCAAAGACAATTTTGGAGACAATACAGTTTTCCAGATCCAAAAATGGAACTGCCTGCGGGCCGGCACAAAAGGCAGTACAAGATCCGCGATGTTTTCAAACCCACCAATTCCTGATCACAACCGTTTCAGATGGATCTGGAGCGCCATTATTGCCGCAGGAGTGATCCCGGATATCCTTGATGCCTGGCCAATGGTTGCAGGCCTTATCCTGTCAAGTTTTTCCACTGCCTCACGGGTAAGACCATGAACCATGGAATAATCCATATCTTCAGGCAAAATCATCTTTTCCATCTGCTGTGTTTTTTTCACCTGCTGATCCTGGCGTTTTATATATCCCTCATACTTTATCCTGGTTTCAACCTCGGCAGCCACCGCATCGTCTATATCAGACAACTCTCTGAAAAGGAGCTTTAAACTGTCAAACGATATTTCATGCCTCTTTAACAGATCGCTGGCAGAAATTGGTTCTCTTACAGGTACGGTTCCCATGTGCTTCAGCCTTTCCTGCACAGAATCCCCGGGCCTGATCCTCATTTCTCCAAGCCTTGAAAGGAGATTTTCCACTGCCTCTTTTTTGCGGCAGAACTCCCTGTAAACACTATCATCCACAAGACCCAAACGGTAGCCTGTCTCTCTCAGGCGGAAATCCGCATTGTCTTCTCTGAGAAGCAGACGATACTCAGCCCGTGATGTAAACATACGGTATGGTTCCCTTGTTCCCTTTGTAACAAGATCATCTATCATTACCCCTATATAAGCCTGGGATCTTGAAAGTATAAGGGGTCTTTCCCCCCTTATCTTCATCACTGCATTTATTCCGGCCATTAATCCCTGGGCAGCAGCCTCTTCATAACCTGAGGTGCCATTTATCTGCCCTGCATGAAAAAGACCGCTGATGAGCTTGGTTTCAAGAGAAGGCTTAAGGGATAAAGGGTCTATATAGTCATATTCAATTGCATACCCTGGCCTCATAATAACGGCATGCTCAAGTCCCGGAACAGACCTGACCATCCTGACCTGTATATCTATGGGCAGACTGGTAGCAAGGCCATTAGGATAAATCTCAATGGTATCCAATCCTTCCGGTTCAATAAATATCTGATGCCTTGGTCTTTCCGAAAATCTTACCACCTTGTCTTCTATTGAAGGACAGTATCTTGCGCCTACTCCCTTTATTACTCCGCCGAAAAGCGGAGAACGATCAAGACCCTGGCGTATGATATCATGTGTTTTCTGATCTGTGTACGTAATATAGCAGGGACGTTGTGGAAGAGGTATATCTCTGGTAGAAAAAGAAAAGGGAACAGGGAGAGGATCCCCTTTTTGAACAACAAGCGAGTCATAATCAATGGTAGTTCCGTCCAGCCTTGGGGTTGTTCCTGTTTTTAACCTCCCTACTTCAAAGCCCAGGTCCCTTAACTGCCCGGACAGATGCATACTGGAGGGGTCTCCCATACGCCCTGCCGGAAAATGGTCCAGTCCTATGTGGACAAGTCCTCTCATAAATGTGCCGGTAGTTATTATAACCGTTTTTGACAAAAACTTTTCATGGATACCTGTTTCAACGCCAAATACAGTTCTGTCCTTAATCAACAGACGATCAACCATGGCCTGCCTGATATCAAGACAGGGCTGTTGTTCCAAAACGGATTTCATGTATTTCTGATACAAATACATGTCATTCTGGGACCTTGTTCCCTGGACAGCAAGCCCCTTTCGTGTATTCAGGCGTCGAAACTGGATAGCTGTCTGATCAGCAGCAACAGCCATCTGTCCTCCAAGGGCATCAATCTCCTTGACAAGATGTCCCTTGGCCAATCCGCCAATAGCAGGATTGCAGCTCATCTGTGCAATGTGATCCAGATTTATTGTAATAATCAGGGTTTGATGTCCCATCCTGGCACATGCAAGTGCTGCTTCACACCCCGCATGACCGGCACCAACCACTATTACATCGTATTTTTTATCATAAGTTGCCATCTGTTATTTATACTTGCATGCAAAAAGATCAAAACCTGTCAACCCTGAAACACGGGGCTTTCAAACCGGGTCTTTCTGAAGCCGTTTTTCTTCCTCATCAAGTCTTTTTGCCACAAGAGTTTCAAATTCCTTTCCAAAAAACTGTCTGTTGTTTTTCAGATACAACTTCAACACATTCCAATAATTATCCAATTCAGCAATATTCCCTATTTTTTTCAGAACATTTTCAATTTCATCAAGTTTTTCTTTTTTCAGTTCCTCTTTTCGCAAATTATAGAGGTCAAACAACCTGTGTCTTTGCTCCTCGGATATGCCTATTTCTGTCAGCTCATCACCAAGATGGGTTACCAGATTGTGAAGCTCCCTGAAATCTCTTATAAAAGCCATCCTGTTTTTGGCCTGATCGAGCATATCATCGGTTATCTTTACAAATTTTTCATGAAATATATCTGAAAGGGATTCTTCATAATCCTCTGTATTAAAAGGATATGCCTTAAGCTCCAGCAAACACTTGTGATAGTATTCCCTCAACTCGTTTACATCATCAATTTTCTCCATAGTATCAAGCCTGCGGGATATATCCATGCTGTCTTTGAATGATACTGTAACAACATTATGATCCACATCCTTTCCCAAAACAACACCTTCCCTGTTGGTGAACATAGAACCGGGATTCTGTCTTGCCTTCCAGATCCTCTTCATCGAAAGGTTGTTAAAGTAATCATTTACAGCCTCATACCGCTTTTCTATGTTCTGGCATAATGGAATAAAATCAAGAAGCACAGGCGTATCATTAAAGATGTCCGACCCGATAAAAGATACAAGCAGCAATTTTATCTGATTCTTATAACTTAAATATTTACTGACCTTTTCATATCCGAAAAGGCGTATCCTGTCTCCTGTCAATTTGCTCAAAAAATAATGCCTTGTTTCCCTGTCAACATCCTGCAGTGTTTTGTATATCCTGGAGGCCTCAAAAAGTTCCCGTTCAAATGTTGTTATCCCTGTACTGGAAAACTGTCTTTTTTTATAAATAAATTTTATCGGTACCTTCATAATATAATGAACAACGTCTGAAAACCCCACATGAATGATACCGCGCAAACAGAACAGTCTTTCTATTGCAGAAATCATTTCTCCGGCAAAAAGGGCTTCTTTCCTGCTTATCCTGTCTTTCCAGTTATCTCTTTCAAGAAATTCGACTGGTGTAACATCCTTGGGAAGTCCTGCCTTTTTAAAATGTTCAAGAGCATAATACAGATATCCCTTACTGATAAAATTGTTGTTCATATGTTCTTCAAGGGTTATTTCTCCGTCGATGATACTGTCACAAACCTCCTTGGTCTTAAATATATGTCTTGCAAGATCCTCAAGAACCAGATCAGCCCTGATAGCCGACAGCATGATTAATGAAAAGACCAAAAAACAGTCAAGCAGATCCTTGTCTCCATGTTCAAGAACCGAACTTATGGCAAAGAAGGACATTTCTCCGCGGATAATATGATGTATAAGGCTGTGATACCTTACCATAAAAACAAGATATTCCGAACTCTGTTTATTCAGACCATACTGTTCAGGGATTCTTTCTTTTTCAAGGAAAATTGCACCGGTTTCTCCCAGATCTGCAGGGTTAAGACAATCCTTGTACCTTTCTCTTAAATATGGAAGCCTGCCGATATCCTGGAATACAAATGCCCGCAAAAGGGCATCAAATAACTGAGGATTGTTTTTTCTCAACCTTGCAGATATCTTTTCCAATTTATCTATCTGAGGTTCACTTATACCCACCGTCCCTGTGGCCATTGGCCCAAATTCCCTTTTTGCCAGATTATGCATGTAATCGGCATCCTGAAAGCTTTCCCTGTCATGTGTAATAAGGGCCTGAAGTTTTCTCAAGGTGGAAAGGATATAGTTGATAACAGGGGATCTCATGTATACATGCCAGGAAAAATCAAGTCCCTGCAGGCCTCCCAGCTCAGGTATGATAAAATTGAGAAGATTTGGGGTGTAAATATGAAGATAGTTAAAGTCAGAATAAAAAGATTCGGGTCGAAAAAGCCGTTTTAAAAAATCCGCCCTTATACGTTCTCTCAACTTTGAGATTTTTTTAAACCATATACTTTCTCTTTTAAGTATCTTTGGAATTCTGTTTTCAGAACGACGATAACTCTGGTAAAAACTGTCCAGATTCACAAACAGCTTTTCAAAGACCTTGAGACTGCTTTCTGATATATCTGAAACCAGATACTCTGACAGCTCATCACACAGGCCTTCCAGACTTTCAATATCCCTGTCTATGTCGATATAACTGATCGCAAGGGCATTGGTTTCAGGTTCTAATGTCAGTTTAAAACCTGTTCCGGCAATAAACGTCATTCCATCTGCATATAACTGTTCTGTTATCTTTTCAATAAGTCCCATTTCCAGGTATGCAGTGTCTATTCTTTGCACTTCTTTTGAAATTTTGGACAGATAATCTTTCATGTTATAGGACGGAACATCGGACATGATGGGATTAAAGTTTACAAGCCCGTTTCTGGCCGCATTTATTGCAAACCACAGGAACATGATTACATCCCTGCCCTCTATAATCTTGAACAGATGGCCGGTACCATGAAACTCGATATCAAGAAATTTCCGGTAAAATGTGGGAAGGGTAAGAGAGTCTGCTCCAAGGTATCTTTTTTCAAACATTTCTATAGAACTCAGGATGTTTATCACATTTTCTATATGGTACAGTTCATCCCTGTCATAATCTGCCAATGACTCCTTTTCCCTTTTTCCTTTCAGCTCAAGATCGGCCCAATTATCCAGAAACTTGTAATTACTGGTCATCATCAGGATCTTTTTTACCACCTTGTTGTGAATTCCGCCCATAGAGCTGATTTCTTCCTCTATAAGCGTCTCTATCCCGGGAGATTTGTTAATTACTATCCTGACCGCAAACTCATACAGATCAAACAGCTGTGCCAACTCTTCCCGGGTCAGTTCATAACCCCGTTCCGCCTCTATTTCTGCAAAAGTCATCAATCTGCAATAACGAAGCAGATTTAATGAAACCTTCAGATCATGTTGTTTTGCAAAATCAAGAATGGGTTTAAGGGATTGTTCGTTTGTTTTGCCTGAAAGCACACGGCCCATGGCTGTATGGCCCAGGACAATGTACATGATCTCTTCAAGCTCATCATGATTGAAACCAAAAAGATTCAAGATTTCCAAGTGTTCAATTATTTTTGTCCTGCTCCCTTCCATTCCCTCAGGATTCAACTGTTTCCTTATTTTTTCCAGCCGACCGATCTTTTTTAGCAGTCTCAGGGTAATGTTAAGTCTTGCATACCTTCTGGCCTTGTTTTCCAGCGGATTCTTAAGACGTTCAAAAAGTATCCCCGATGCAGCATTGTAACGATCTTTCAACAATCTTTCCAGTACCTTAAGAGTTAGTATAACATACTCAAACGAGTTCTTGTAATCGGCAAGCAGATTGATCCTGCAACCTGCCAGTTCAGATTGTGTTACCTCTGATATAATCTGGTTTATTGAACCCTCCAGCCCCCTTTTCTGACCAAGATAGATCAGCATGTACTTTGGTTCATAGTTACCGGTATAAAATTTCTTTTTCCATTCTTCCTTTATATGTTTCGGAGTCAACGGCTTTAAAAAGACCTGCTCAAAATACGGAGAGAAAATTTTAGACCATGCCTCCTCCTGGCGCCTAACAAAAGGCCTGTCAGGAATGGCAAAATCAAGATACGGAAGTTCTTCTATATCTTCCAGGGTCATGTCATCAAGCCTCTTCCCGTTGAGCAGATTGTTTACAACTTCCTGTTCAACATAAATCATGTTCAGATAGTTCTGGAAGTCAAAGACATTGATTTCTACCTGCATGGAACAGGGTGAATACCTCTTCCTTGTCTTGAAGACATGACTGAACAGGGCGAATTTTTTTGCCTCATGAGGTGTATTGAAAACAACCGTAGTAGTCTGGTTGGTCCTTGCAGTATAAGATCTTGCTATGACAAAAATCTCTCCGTCAGGTTTCAGAAGATTGTATATCATACTTAAAATGTAGTGAACATGTTGATCCAGGCGGGTTTTGGAATTTGCTTTCTGATCTGACAGACCAAGACCTTTTGACATGACTATCTCATAGATACCACCTGTCAATACAAACAGATCCAGGGTATGTTTCATGCTGCGCAACTTTTCGAGAGAATTGACAGGAACAAAGTTGTATTCTTTGAATCGCAGTGAGAGCTCCCTGAGAATCAGGTCATCATTAAACAAAATTATCCCTATATCATAACGCTCCTTATAATACTTCTTGCGATGATAGGCGACTATCTTGCTGATCTCGTTAACCTTGGATGCAATATGGTCAAGAGACATTGATATCAGATGAGAAGGTATCAAATAGTATGGTTCCCCATGACTTGATACTCTTATCAGCAGACCTATTTTTTTGTATATCCTGTTGATATCCTTGTAGTGTTTCCTTAGGACCTCGGTATCTTTTACAACAACACTCTCTAATAACCGGATTTCATCCTCTCCAAGACGATCACAGGCCTCAATCAACCCAAAACCATAGGCATTTCCTCCAAACCTGCTTAACAGCTGCGAGGGATGTTTTAACGCAGGAAAGGTGCCTGCAGGTATGTCTGAAGGATCAATTCCGTAATCGGAATATTCCTCTGCCCTGATAAAATTAAAGGGTGTTCTGTACCAGAAATTCTTTGAACCAACCGGACATGAAGAATTAATTTCATTACTTATAATAGACGCTTTCATAACAAATACCTTTGAGCATTTCCCAAACAGTTTTCATTCATAAATGGATGGCTGCCAAACAACTTGACCACTATTTATAATATAACCTGCAATAAAGAAAACATAAAAACATGTAAAAAGGAAAAATCTTGACAAAGCATACAATACGATGATATTAAACTGCCTGAAATAACCTCAAATCATGCATTTCTAATGCCTTGGAAAATGTGCTATGCAATATCTGTCTGATTGCCTGTTTTCTCTCCCCTTAATGAAGGGCAGACAAATAATCAGACAGACATCAAATATCGTGAAAAAGAGCTGTTTGCGGATTATAAACAGGATAACGGTTTAAATTTATTCATAATTAAGGAGGAAAAAGTGAAAATTATAGTTTGTATTAAACAGGTACCTGATACAGAGACTCAAATCAAGATTGCCTCTGACGGCAAATCGATTGAGACCGGAGATATCAAGTGGATCATGAATCCCTATGATGAGTTTGGAGTGGAAGAGGCCTTACGTCTGAAAGAAAAATTTGGCGGTGAAGTTACCGTTATCGGGCTGGGACCCAAAAGGGTAACAGACGCATTACGCACTGCCCTGGCAATGGGTGCTGACAAGGCTGTGCTGATAAACGATGATGCCCTTGAAGATACCGACAGTCTTGGTGTTGCAAAGGCATTGGCAACGGCAATTAAAGAACTTGAGTATGACCTCATATTTACAGGACAAAGAGGTGTTGATGACGACCTTGGCGTTGTCGGAACAGCTATTGCAGAATTTCTGGACATCCCAAATATCTCTCTTGTCACAAAGCTTGCTGTATCTGAGGATCAGGCCTCAGTTAAGGCTGAAAGGCCGGTAGAAGGCCAGACCCTTGTAATTGAAGCACAACTTCCCACCCTTATCACCGCACAAAAGGGTCTGAATGAGCCAAGATATGCCTCTCTTCCCGGAATAATGAAGGCCAAGAAAAAACCTCTTGAAGAAAAATCCCTGGCTGATTTGGGCCTTGATCCTGCAAATTTTGGCACCTCATCAAGAAAGGTCCAGATAATAGAACTCCTTCCACCTCCTGAAAGACAGGCAGGCAAGATCGTTGAAGGAGAGACACCACAGGAAAAGGCCGCTGAACTGGCAAAACTGCTTCATGAAGAGGCAAAGGTTATCTGACAGTAATCATTATAAAATGAGATCCTGCATTGCAGGACCATAATTATGATTATACAGTTTTATGCGCTTTACAGATAACACCAAAAAGAAGGAGATATTCAATATGTCACAAGGAGTTTGGACAGTAGCAGAACAAAGAGACGGAGAATTCAGAAAAATCACATATGAAATTGTCAGTGAAGGTAGACGCCTGGCTGATGCCCTTGGCCAGGAACTTACCGTACTGGTTTTAGGTTCAAATATTAAGGAAAAGGCCGCTGAACTGGGACATTATGGTGCCGACAAGGTAATGGTAGCCGAAGATCCGAGACTGGATCCGTGTACAACCGATGCCTATACAGCCGTAATTTCTGAACTGGCAAAAGAGGGAGACCCCAGCATTCTCCTGTTTGGAGCCTCTGTAGATGGCAAGGATATCGCTGCCAGGGTGTCTGCACGCCTGGATGCAGGAATGGCACAGGACTGTACCGCCTTTTCCATAGAAGATGGCAAACTTGTGGTTATAAGGCCTATTTATGCAGGCAAGGCCTATGCCAAACTTACCTTTGCAAACAGTTCCCCTCAGATAGCCACTGCAAGACCAAATGTAATGAGCATTAATGAACCTGATACATCCAGATCAGCAGAAATAATTGATGCCTCATTTACACTGGATGACAGCATGATCAAGACCAAGGTTGTTGAAGTCATGAAGGATGAAAGTGGAAAAATAGACCTTACAGAGGCAGACAAGATAGTATCTGGTGGACGAGGAATGAAAGGCCCGGATGAATTCAGCATACTGGAAGAACTGGCAAGTATTCTCGGAGGTACTGTCGGAGCTTCAAGAGCTGCGGTAGATGCAGGCTGGAGACCTCAAACAGATCAGGTCGGCCAGACAGGTAAAGTTGTCTCCCCTACCCTGTATATTGCATGTGGCATTTCCGGGGCGATTCAGCATCTTGCAGGCATGTCTACATCAAAGATTATTGTAGCCATAAACAAGGATCCGGAAGCACCTATATTTCAAAAGGCAGACTATGGTGTTGTTGCTGATTTGTTTGATGTGGTTCCTGCTCTTACAGAAGAAATAAAAAAGTTTATGTAAAGGTCTGAACCCGATATTTATACTACAGGGAAGACAGGGAGTCTGGATGTCCTTTTAACAAAGATACTGTCCAGACTCCTTTTTTTATGTTCAGAAAAGCAGACCTAAAAAGTCTGAAAACCCAAGGTGCTGAAGCTCTTTTTTTACTGTATTCAAAGAAGGCGCTTCATGATGGTCATTCAGCATGTCATCATACTCCATCATGCTATCCAGGATATCGTCTGAAGGATTATCTATCCATGCACACATCTTTTTTACAGGTTCTCTGACCTCATCGAGCTCCTGCCACATGTTCATAACCACTGTCCTTGGATTCTCTGATGCCAACTGAGGGGCAGAAAAAAACCTGTCAAGAGCAACAGTTATATCAGTAAAGGTCTCTTTTTCCACAAGAAGCTCAAGCTTCTTGAGATATGCAGATGCATAGAGTTCAGCATCAACCTGGCTGTCATCTATAGTTTGATCCACCAAAACTCCGTACTTCAATCGCATGCGTTTGACAGGCATAAAGACAGAAGGAAGCCAGGGTCTGAGATCAGAAAGTTTTTTACTGTTGTCCACAGCCGGTTTTGCAAGATTGTGGTTCATACCAAAGGCAGAACTGTTAATGAATGCCCGGGATGTCTGAGGCGTCTGTTTGAATTCCTGTTCTGAATAGGAATCAATTACCTGAACACATGTGCCAGGTCTGAGGGGATAAAAATCTCCGTTAACTGTAACAACACCTACCTCATGGTGGCCACACAGAGGGCATTCCCTTGCCTTTATCACTCCTATTATCGGCATGGCATTTTTTCTGTCCAAAACTGCTCCTCCATATGTTCTGAAATTATGACAGGTTCACAACAAGGGGTATCCGGCATTTACCCCTTCAAGAGAAAAGGCCCGGAGCAGAAGAAAAACCCTCCTGCCCCGGTGGTACATTCGCTGTTATCCCCCTGTTATTGAGCTGATACTATCTCCCCTTAAATTCAGGAGGGCGTTTTTCAAGATATGAGGCAAGCCCCTCTTTTGCATCATCAGTATTGTACAGTTCACCGTAAAGCCTGGACTGCAAATCCAGAGCTGCATCCGTATCCATATCAAAGGCAGTGTTTAAGGCTTTTTTGGCAAAGGAAACAGCCACAGATGCGCGAGAAACCTTGCTGGCAAGGTTTAATGCCTCTTTCATAAGCTCAGGCTTTGATACAACCCTGTTTACAAGTCCGATCTGCTGAGCCTCACAGGCATTTAAAATACGTCCTGTAAGAACAAGCTCCCGTGCCATTCCATCGCCAATTATTCTTGGCAATCTGACAGTGGCCCCATATCCAGGGATTATGCCAAGCATTACTTCCGGCTGACCAAACCTGGCATCTTCACTTGCAATGCGGATATCACAGGAAACAGCCAGTTCACAGCCCCCTCCCAGCGCCCATCCGTTTACTGCGGCAATAACAGGACATTTCATATTTCCTATAAAAGAAAAAATCCTGCTTCCCTCTCTTGACGCAGCCTCAGCATCCACGGCACTGTAATTCTTCATCGCCTCTATATCAGCGCCTGCTGCAAAGCTATCTCCTGCCCCGGTAATAATAGCTGCCCTTATTCCATGGTCCGAATCCACACCCTTCAGTATTTCAAACAGCCTGGATCGCACATTTCTGTTTAGTGCATTGCGTTTATGTGGACGGTTTATGGATATAACAGCAATACTATCCGTTATATCGAGCAGAACGGTGTTTTTTGATGAGAAACAGGCAGATTGATTGGCCATCTTAAGATATGTAACCGTAAAACAGGAAGGTTTGTTTTGTTTCCATCCATAAAAGGACATATATGGATGAAAGACCATACATATACCGGATTATTATGTTGCACAGTCTGACATGTCTCCTGCAAGCTTCAAAAGACCATGATTCAGTGCAGGCAAAACCACTGCAAGATTTTCCAAAGCGCCTTTGGGACTGCCTGGCAAATTGATGACAAGACAGCTTCCTCTTACTCCTGCAACAGCCCTTGAAAGCATGGCATGAGGTGTAATCCTGAGGCTGGCAGCACGCATCGCCTCCGCCATACCAGGCACCTCATAATCTATGGCCATGCGTGTTGCCTGAGGAGTAACATCCCGGGGACTTATTCCTGTTCCTCCGGCAGTAACAATCAGGTCAAGTTTACAGGTTTCCACCCACTCAACAATCTTGTCTGCAATCTGTTGCTTTTCATCAGGAACAATCTCTTTTACCGAGACAATAAAATCGTTCTTTTCAAGTAGTTCTACGACCCTGTCTCCAGTTTCATCTTTCCTGATACCCGCGGCACCTTTATCACTGACTGTAAGAACACCTGCCGTAAACATAATATATATCCCGTATATATCCTGTCTAAGAATTTGCAGAAAAACCGTCTTAATGACCATGAAGCCGGCAGCTTTTCCATCCTCTGCAGCTGGCCTGTGACAAACGGACAGACCTGACAGGTACTGCATCCCTATAAAAGATATTATTTTTCTTCTTCCTTGGCTGCAGCAATAATCTTTTCTGCCAACTGTGCAGGGACCTCTTCATAATGAGACATCTTCATGGTAAAGGTTCCCCTGCCTCCGGAAATAGAGTTCAGATCAAGGGCATATTTCAAGACTTCCGCCATAGGGACCTCGGCCTTTATAATCTGATACTTTCCCTTGCTGTCCATACCAAGGACCTTGCCCCGCCGACTGTTCATATCACCCATTACATCACCCATTACATCATCCGGAACCGTAACCTCCAGCTCCATAACAGGTTCAAGGAGAATGGGTTTGGCTTCCTGAACAGCCTTTTTGAGGCACATACTTGCAGCAATCTTAAAGGCCATCTCAGAAGAATCCACCTCATGTGATTTTCCATCATAAAATCTTACCTTAAGATCAACAACGGGGTAACCGGCAAGTATACCGCTTTGCAAGGCTTCAGTTAAACCTTTTTCCACTGCGGGTACAAAGTTGCGGGGCACGTTCATTCCTGTCAGATCTTCCTGGAATTCAAACCCTGCACCCCTTTCAAGAGGAAACACGTCAAAATGGACTTCAGCAAACTGTCCCCTGCCCCCACTCTGTTTTTTATGTCTATATATGACCCCCTTGGCAGGCTTTTTGATTGTTTCCCTGTATGGAACAGATACAGGTTTAAGATTGACTTCAACTCCAAATTTTCGGGCCAGTTTTTCACATGTGCTTTCTATATGTATCTGCCCTCTTCCTGACAACACACTTTCTCCTGTAGTCTGATCTCTTTCAAGGCTGAGGGAGGGATCTTCCTCAAGAAGTTTGGTAAAAGAGCTGAACACCTTGTCTTCGCTCCCCTTGTCTTTTGCCTCCACTGCATAGGAAATAACAGGAGGTAAGGGTTCTACTGCCTTGAATATAACGGGATTGCTTTCATCGCAAAGAGTGTCCCCTGTAGATGTATGTTTAAGTTTTGCAATAGCAACAATATCTCCCGGTACTGCAACCTCTGTTGGTTCCTGCTTTTTCCCCTTCATGACGAGAAGCTGGCCAAATTTTTCTCCTGCATCCTTGTTGGCATTGTACAGAGTGGAATCTGCCTTCAGGGTACCGGAAAATACCCGAAGAACAGAGAGTTTCCCTGCAAACGGATCAGCAACGGTCTTGAAAACAAGCCCTGAGAAGGGTGCATCAACCGATGTAGGTATCTCCACAGGCTCTTCTGCACCCGGTCTTACTCCTTTCACAGATCCCCTTTCAAGCGGTGACGGCAAACCCTGAATGATAAGATCCATAAGCTGTGAAGCACCAATATTCTGGATTGCAGACCCACATACTACAGGGATAATTGTGTTTGATTTAATCCCCTTAACAAGGGCCTGTTCTATCTCGGCTGAAGACAATTCTTCTCCTTCAAGATATTTTTCCATAAGTGCATCATCTGCTTCTACAATGTTTTCGATCATCTTTTCTCGCCATTCGGCAACAAGTTCTTCCATTTCAGAAGGGATATCTTCTGTTTCAAAGACACCCGTGCCATCTTTTTTATATTTAAGGGCCTTCATCTTAACAAGATCAATCAGTCCTGAAAAACTGTCTTCACTGCCTACAGGTAAAAACATGGGGGTAGGCTTAACTTCAAATGTATCCTCTATATCACTGATAACTTTAAAGAAATCCGAGCGTTCCCTTTCCATTTTATTGATAAAAACGATTCTTGGCAACTGTTGCTCATCAGCAAAGCCCCATACCTTTTCGGTTCCCACCTTTACGCTGCCAGCAGCATCAATTACTACAACGGCACCATCAGCAGCCTGAAGAGACAACCGGGTATCAGAGAGAAAATTGTCATCACCAGGTGTGTCAATTATGTTCAGGGTATGCTTCTTCCAGTTTACAGGATGAAATGCAGTGCTTATACTGATCTTTCTTTTTACCTCTTCAGGTTCAAAATCCATATTTGATGTGCCATCATCCACCTTGCCAAGTCTGGTAGTTGCCTTTCCTGTAAACAATATTGCCTCTGCCAAAGAAGTTTTACCCGAGCCTCCATGTGCAATGAAGGCTACATCTCTCAAATGTTCTGCCCTTTTTTCCATGTATTATCTGCCCCTTCCTGATAGGTGTTTAAAATTAAGGATTTTGTTAAAGATTCCGATATGGTCGAGACTTCCGGTCTCTTTAATCTTGAACAAAACTGAATATCCTGCAAACATATCATAGCAGTACCTATCCATACATCAATTTCAAGACACTGCATGTCTTTAAACAGAACCCGCCAGTATCCAGGATCTGCTTGTGGATGAAAACCAGATCAAGGACAGGCACTGCGCAAACAGAGTTCTTATAAACCCGTTACCGTCATAACTCAAAAAAATACCCTATCATACGAATTAAAGTCAAGCCAAGAATGGGTTTGGGATAAAACCGGGACATCAGATGATCTGCCGGACACATACTGAACATTTCAGATCGCTCCCATCTGTTACATATGGCCTTTTTCCCTATATTCCTGTTATGATCATATCTTACTCTTCAAAATACTGCCTGAATTTTCCGTATCCCTGATTTTGAACAAACCATCCCGTATGAATCAACAGACCGTTTTTTTTCATTGCGAATCAACTGGAAAATGCTAATATTACAGGGATAGCAGAACAATCTGCAAACCTGCTTGTTGCCAGCAACATAAATGGCCCCATACAACCTCTGCACCTGCCTGTATCAGACACACCAGACAGGTCAATATGCAGAATTCACTGATACTGACAAAGATTTCCCGGTTACAGACCCAAAAACCTGCACACCGACCGATCTTGTAAACAGGTACAGAACTGTGCCGCCGGAGTTTGTTTTTTTAATGATAAAAAGGTATATACAATTAAAGGAAGATTTTTTACTTTATCTGAAAGTAAACAAGGGCTATTCTGACCATACACTGAGAAATTACAGGATTGATCTGGAACAGTTTTTTGCCTTTCTGTCTTCTGAAAGGCAAAAAAAAGGCCAGATACAGAACAGGAGCAACAAGGATACCATAACCACAAAAGATATAAAGGCCTATATAGGACATCTTTATGGACGACTAAAACGCACAAGCATCTCACGCAGGCTTTCTGCATTACGTTCTTTTTTCCTGTTCCTGGAAAAAAACGGTATGATTTCAGAAAATCCTTCCTGTAATATTTCTTCTCCAAAGCTTAAAAAGTATCTGCCCAATTATATGTCAGTGGATGAAATCTTCAGGGTACTTGAAAACCCTGATGCAGATACATGGCTCAAACAGAGAAATATAGCAATACTTGAACTCCTTTATTCATGCGGCCTCAGGGTAAGCGAGCTTCAATCCATTGATATCAAGGATATAGATTTTAACCAGCGTTTGATAAAGGTAACAGGCAAAGGAAACAAACAGAGGATTCTGCCTGTCGGCAGAAAGGCGATTGACTCAGTAAAAGGGTATCTTGACGCCTCTGCCGAGATACGGAACAGATACAGCCTGCATTCTGCCACCTCCCCCCTTTTTATAAACAAGCGGGGGAAACGCCTGTCTGTCAGAAGCATTGAAAGGATAACAAAGCAATATGCTGTAAAAAGTGGTTTGACATCTGAGGTAAGCCCCCATTCTTTCAGACATTCATTTGCCACACACCTTTTGGATGGAGGCGCTGACATCCGTTCAGTACAGGAACTGCTTGGACATGCAAGCCTTTCTACCACACAGAGATATACCCATGTAACCCTTGACAGGCTTATGGAGGTTTATGACAAGGCGCACCCAAGGAAATAGTACAAGACTGTATCATTAATTCATCCACAATCAGATGCTGTATACCGTATATTGTCTGCCAGACTTGCAATCCATCAGGTGAGCTTTTACTCCGGACAGGACAGGCGCCAGGAGTGTCAAAACATTCGATTGCGGATGCAAACAAAACATTTTAATGCCGCTTAATAAGGAAGACATTATGGACATAAGATCAACAACAATACTTGCTGTAAGAAAAGACAGCAAGGCTGTAATGGCAGGTGATGGACAGGTCAGTTTTGGCGACACCATTATGAAACACAAGGCCACAAAAGTCCGCTACATATATAAAGATCAGGTTCTGGTAGGCATAGCCGGAGCAGCTGCAGATGCATTCAATCTTTTTGAAAGGCTGGAGACCAAACTGGAAAGATACAATGGCAATCTTGTAAAGGCCGCAGTGGAACTTGCCAAGGACTGGAGAACAGACAAGATACTAAGACGTCTTGAGGCATTGCTTCTCGCCATGGATATTGAACATATCCTCATAATCTCCGGAACAGGCGATGTTATAGAGCCTGACGAAACAGTTGCAGCCATAGGTTCAGGAGGCCCTTATGCCTTCTCTGCTGCAAAGGCCCTGATTGCCCATTCCGATTTGGATGCAAAAGGCATAGCTGAAGAGGCCATGAAGATAGCTGCCTCCGTATGTGTTTACACTAATGAGCACATTGTCATAAATGAATTAGGACAAGGGAAATAGATCAAAGGGAACAGGTTAAGAGAATGAAAAAAACAGATGAAAACAAAGATCAGCTTATGCATGTCCTGACACCAAAAGAAATTGTTTCGGAACTGGACAAATATATCATTGGTCAGCATGAGGCCAAACGTTCAGTTGCCATTGCATTAAGAAACAGATGGAGACGCCAGCAGGTTCCGCCGGAACTCAGGGATGAAATTGCTCCCAAAAATATCATCATGATGGGCCCCACCGGTGTTGGCAAAACAGAAATAGCAAGAAGGCTTGCCCGTCTTGCCAGTTCCCCGTTTCTCAAGGTGGAGGCGACCAAGTTTACTGAACTGGGCTATGTTGGCCGCGACGTGGAATCCATGGTAAGAGACATCACTGAACTGGCGGTAAATATGGCAAAAAAACAGGAACAGGAAGAAGTTAAAAGCAAGGCAATGGCCCTGGCAGAAGAAAGAATGCTGGACATTCTTCTGCCTAAAAAAACAGAAGAGGAAGCAGAAGATATCGAAGAAGAAGATAACGAGCGCTCTCTTGAAATTGTCAAATCAGACAAGTCGGAGAAATCTTCCACTCGTGAAAAACTGAGGGCCATGCTGAAAAGCGGAAAAATGGATGAACGTTATGTGGAAATAGAGGTAGAAAGCAGCAGCATGCCAATGGTTGAAATCTTTTCTGCTGCAGGCATGGAAGAGATGGAACTTAATGTACGGGAAATGTTCGGAAACGTGTTTCCCAATAAAAAGAAAAAAAGGCGCGTAAAGATCCCCGAGGCAATGGAAATACTTTTTCAGGAAGAATCCCAGAAACTGATAGATATGGACAAGGTAATAGACAATGCCATTCGCATGACAGAACAAAACGGCATCATTTTTCTGGATGAACTTGACAAGGTGGCTGATTCGGAATCTTCTTACGGTCCGGATGTATCAAGAGAAGGAGTTCAAAGAGACCTTTTGCCCATAGTGGAAGGCTCTGCTGTTGCCACAAAATACGGGATGGTTCATACCGACCACATCCTCTTTATCGCATCCGGAGCATTTAATGTAAGCAAACCTTCAGATCTTCTGCCGGAGCTTCAGGGAAGATTTCCCATACGCGTGGAACTCGATTCACTGACTGCCGAGGATTTTGTAAGGATTCTTACAGAACCGAAAAATGCCCTTATCACCCAGTACAAGGCCCTGCTTGCAACTGAAGGAATCGAGCTGGAATTTAAAGAATCCGCAGTACAGCAGATTGCTGCAATGGCCAGCATGGTAAATGAAAGAACGGAAAACATAGGCGCAAGGCGTCTTCATACAGTAATGGAAAAACTTCTCGATGACATATCCTTCGATGCCCCTGACATGAAAGAGAAAAAGGTTGTAATAGATAAAAAAGACGTGGAAAACAGGCTGAAGGACATCCTCGAAGACGAAAATTTGAGCAGGTATATTTTATGATAAATCAGGATGAACGGGCCAAGATTCTTATAGAGGCACTTCCCTACATACAACGCTTCAAGGGGAGCACCATGGTGATAAAATACGGTGGTCATGCCATGGTAAATGAAAAACTCAAGCAGAAGTTTGCCCTTGATATCATTCTAATGAAATATGTGGGAATCAATCCCATCGTAGTACACGGCGGGGGTCCACAAATAGGGGATTTTCTGAACAGGTTGTCCATCAAATCCGAATTTGTGGGAGGCATGCGTGTAACAAACAAAGAGGCCATGGATGTTGTTGAAATGGTCCTCGTCGGCAAGGTCAACAAGGAGATAGTCAGTCTTATAAACCGCAACAAGGGGATGGCAGTAGGCCTGTCAGGCAAGGACGGAAATCTTGTTACTGCAAAAAAGATGAAATATCTGAAAAAGAAAGATGACAAGCCGCCTGAAATAATAGACATAGGTATGGTTGGGGAAATAGTCTCCATTGATACATCTCTGCTTGAGAATCTGATAAAGAGTAATTTTATTCCTGTTATTGCTCCGGTAGGGGCAGGAACAAACGGTGAAACCTATAACATAAATGCTGACATTGTAGCAGGCCATATAGCCGCTTCAATGAAGGCAAGAAAGCTCATTCTCCTGACAGATACAAAAGGCGTGCTTGATGAAGAAGGTCGTCTTGTTTCAACTCTCAAAGACGACGAGGCAGTTTATATGATAACAAACGGAATAATTGACGGCGGAATGATCCCCAAGGTAAACTGCTGTATAACCGCTCTTGCAGACGGAGTAAAAAAGGCCCATATCATTGATGGAAGGAATGATCATGCAATACTTCTTGAGGTCTTTACCAAAGGTGGAATAGGAACAGAGATAATCAGGACACATTCATAAAAAAACGCAAACAGAGAAGGAAAAGATATGGACAAGAGGGAAACGACCATAGAACGCGCAAACAGATACATGTTCAACACATATTCGAGGTTTCCCGTTACCCTGGTACGGGGGAAAGGCTGTCGGATATGGGACGAGAAAGGCAAAGAATATCTTGACTTTGTTGGCGGCATTGCTGTTTGTGCCCTTGGCCATGCATCAGATCTTGTTGCAGACACACTGAAAAAACAGGCTGAAACGCTTGTCCATGTCTCCAACCTTTACTATACCCTGCCCCAGACAGACCTGGCACAAATGCTGGTAGAAAATTCCTTTGCAGACAGGGTGTTCTTCTGCAACAGCGGCGCAGAGGCAAACGAAGCCGCTATAAAACTTGCCCGCAGATATATGAACATCAATTCCGATACAACAAAAAATACCGTTATATCCATGGACAATTCATTCCATGGAAGAACAATGGCAACGCTTTCTGCAACCGGCCAGAAAAAGGTCAAAACAGGGTATAATCCCCTTCTTGAAGGATTCAGGTTTATCCCATACAATGACCTTGCAAGTCTTGAACAGGCCATGGATGAAACCATATGTGCAGTATTGCTTGAACCCATACAGGGAGAGGGGGGTGTTGTCTGTCCTGATCCTGACTATCTTAAAGGAGTAAGGAACATTTGTGATGAGCATAACTGCCTTTTGATCTTTGATGAGGTACAGGTAGGAATGGGAAGAACCGGAAAACTGTTTGCATATGAACACTATGGCGCTCAACCCGATATTATGACACTTGCAAAGGCCTTGGGAAACGGGCTTCCCATTGGCGCCATGCTGTCCGTGGAAAAACTTGCCCGGGCATTCGGGCCCGGAAGCCATGCAACCACCTTTGGCGGAACACCCCTTGTAACAGCTGTTTCACTTGCTGTTCTAAGATCACTTATTGAAGACGGATGGATTGAACATTGCAGGGAGGCAGGCAATTACTTTAAAGACGCCCTCAACAAACTGAAGGAAAAATACAGCTTTATCAAGGAAGTAAGAGGAATGGGGCTGATTCTTGGCATGGAAATTGACAGACCATGTGAATCTGTAGTCGAGGCATGTATGGAAAAAGGTTTTTTAATAAACTGTGCCCATGGAAACGTCCTTCGTTTCCTGCCTCCCCTTGTAGTAACAAAAAATGAAATAGACATGTTGACCAATGCTATGGATCAGATATTTGAAGACATGGATACCGAATAGGATCCAAGTTGTTCCAACCTGTTGCAAACCCTCAATCCCACTGCCTTGCAGTGGGATTCCGTTTTCATATATGTATTCGGCGCACAAGACGCAGAAATTGTAAAAAGAAACATCTAATTATGGATAAAAACTGACCAAAAGGCACCTCATGATGCCAAATCTTAATTCGGCTGTAACCGTCCGGATTTCAGGAATCTACGATGAAAAAAAACCTGTTAAGCATACGAGATATAACAAAGGATGAAATACTTGCACTTATTGACAGAGGACTTGAGATAAAGGCGAAAGGAAGACACAACCACATGCCTTTAAGGGGATACACACTTGGGCTTTTGTTTGAAAAGGCATCTACAAGAACAAGAGTCTCTTTTGAAACTGCCATGTTCAGGCTGGGGGGGAATACAATCTTTCTGAACAGGCAGGACACCCAGCTTTCCAGAAATGAAACAGTAAAGGACACGGCAAGGGTCCTGTCGAGATTCCTCGATATCCTTGTTATAAGGACCTTTTCCCAACAGATGCTGGAAACAATGGCAAAATGGGCAAGCATACCCGTTGTCAATGCCCTGACAGATATGTATCATCCTTGCCAGATATTAAGCGATGCCATGACTATAAAGGAAAAACTGGGAACGCTTGAGGGCATAAAGGTGGCATGGATCGGAGATGGTAACAATGTAGCTCATTCATGGATCAATCTGGCCTCCATACTTGGTTTCAGATTGGTACTGGCCTGTCCCCCGGGCTATTTTCCATCAGAGAAGGTTTTGATGCATGCGGATAAAAATGTTGAGGTAATAACAGATCCGGCCGAGGCTGCAAAAGATGCAAACGCAATAAATGTGGATGTATGGACAAGCATGGGACAGGAAAAGGAAAGGGAACAAAGACTTAAGGACTTCAGGGGCTACCAGTTGAACCAGTCTTTAATAGATATGGCAAAACCTGACGTGCTTGTAATGCACTGTCTGCCGGCACACGTAGGAGAGGAAATCTCTGAACAGGTCTTTGAAGGCCCCCATTCAGTGGTCTTTGACCAGGCAGAAAACAAGATGCACCTGCATCAGGCATTACTTGAAACCTTGCTGTTATAATGGTATATCTTCCCTCTGTCAGAAAATTTCCGGACATGTTTTTTGCCCCCTCCCCTATGGGCACACTTTCATTGGCCCAGGATATTTTCATAAATACTAACAAGATATAAATAACAGTTGATTTTATACAAACAGAATCTTAACTATGTATAGCGATTTACACAATAATTAACAAATATATAAAAATATCCATCTTCAAACAGATCCCGGGCATTGGCAGGTTTCTGATCCGGAAATGAAATATTTTTTTGCAGGACCATATGATTACATGGAGATTTGCCATCACAGGACACACTACAAGTAATCCTGCAGGCTGACACAGGGATTGTGAAAGACTGCCATTTTATGGATGGAACCCAAGGAGAAAAAGATTGACCGAGAATATCAATAAAATAGTTCTGGCCTATTCAGGCGGACTTGACACCTCTGTTATTTTAACATGGCTCAAAGAGAGATATCAATGTCCTGTAGTTGCATATGCTGCTGATGTTGGTCAGGGAGAAGAGCTTGAAGGCATAAAGAAAAAGGCTATTGAAACAGGAGCAGACGAGATAATTGTGGATGACCTTAAAGAAGAGTTTGTCCGCGACTTTGTGTGGCCTGCCATGAGGGCAAATGCCATATACGAATCAACATATCTGCTTGGCACATCCCTGGCCAGACCTCTTATCGGCAGGGGACAGGTAGAAGCGGCTGAAAAGACAAATGCCAATGCACTAAGCCATGGAGCCACAGGCAAGGGAAATGATCAGGTAAGATTTGAACTTGCATACATGGCATTAAGACCTGATCTGAAAATAATAGCTCCCTGGAGGATATGGGACTTCAAGGGGCGGGAAGACCTGATAAATTATGCCCGCTCAAAAAATATCCCCATACCTGTGACAAAGGAAAAGCCCTATTCGAGTGACAGAAACCTCCTGCACATCAGTTTTGAGGGGGGAATATTGGAGGATACCTGGAACGAGCCTGATGAAGACATGTTTGTTATGTCGGTATCGCCGGAAAGGGCGCCGGACAAGCCAACATACATAGAAATAGAATTTAAAAACGGCGATCCCGTGGCAGTAAACGGCAAGTCCATGTCTCCCGCTGCAATCCTTTCCACCCTGAACTCCCTTGGGGGCAAAAACGGCATAGGCAGGGTGGATATGGTGGAAAATCGTTACGTGGGAATGAAATCACGGGGCATCTACGAAACTCCGGGAGGCACAATAATCAGAATTGCCCACATGGCCATTGAAACAATAACCCTGGACAGGGAGGTAATGCACATAAGGGATAGTCTGATCCCAAGATATTCAGAAATTGTATATTACGGGTACTGGTTTTCCCCTGAAAGAAAGATGCTTCAGGCCCTGATCGATGAAACGCAAAAGGTAGTTAACGGGACTGTTCGCATCAAACTCTATAAAGGAAACTGCATAGTAACCGGCAGAAAATCCGAATCATCCCTATATGCCCCTGAATTTGCTACATTTGAAAACGATGAGGTATACAACCAGAAGGATTCGGAGGGCTTTATAAGACTGGCCGGACTAAGGCTCAAGATAGCACACCTTCTCAAAGGATCTCAATCCAAAAACAACCGGTAACAGTTCAGTAGAACAGGGAAGGCACTTGCATCGAACAATACTGGAAAGGGGACACAGGCAATGAATAAAAAGGTATGGGGAGGTCGTTTCAAGACAGCAACAGATCCCCTTGCGGATAAATTCAACGCATCCATAGGCTTTGATTTCCGCCTTTATCCTTATGACATAGAAGGCAGTATTGCCCATTGCCGTATGATGGCAAAACAGGGAATAATTCCCGATCATGAGGCAAAGGCTATTATAAAGGCCCTTAAGGAGATAAAAAAGGACCTGCTCACAATGGAGGCTCCGTCATACAGGGATTATGAAGATGTACACAGCATGATTGAAAAAATGCTGATCGAAAAGGTAGGCGAGATCGGAAAAAAGCTGCATACAGGGAGAAGCAGAAATGATCAGGTAGCCCTTGATATCAGGCTTTATACAAGAGATGCCATCAAAAATATTCTATCACGGATCACAAACCTCAACAGGACCCTTGTAAGGCTTGCAGAAGACAATATCAATGTCATCATCCCCGGATACACTCATCTCCAGCGAGCTCAACCAGTGCTATTGTCACATCACCTGCTTGCCTATTACGAAATGCTCAAAAGAGACAGATGCAGGTTTGAAGACACCTTGGATCGTGTCAATGTGTCCCCTCTCGGAAGTGCTGCCCTTGCAGGCACAACTTTTGACTTTGACCGACAGATGGCAGCCGGTATCCTTGAATTTGACAGTATAAGCCAGAACAGTATGGATGCGGTAAGTGACAGGGATTTTGTCCTTGAATTCCTGTTTGACTGTTCTGTGCTGATGATGCATATGAGCAGAATGGCTGAGGATATGGTTCTATGGTCAACCCGGGAATTCGGATACCTCAACATATCAGACTCCTTTGCAACCGGAAGCAGTATAATGCCTCAAAAGAAAAATCCTGATATTCCTGAACTGGTAAGAGGAAAAACAGGGAGAACATACGGAAACCTCATTGCGCTCCTCACTGTCATGAAAGGCCTGCCTCTTACCTATAACAAGGATATGCAGGAAGACAAGGAACCTCTCTTTGATACGGCAGATACAACCCGTTCATGTCTTGAGGTAATGAACGGCCTGTTTGAAAACATTTCCTTTAATAAGGAAAAAATGGCGAAATCGGCAAGTACCGGATATCTTACTGCAACAGACCTTGCCGATTATCTGGTCAAAAAAGGAGAAACATTCAGGAATGCCCATAAAATTGTCGGAGAAATGGTTGTGTTTGCCCTGGATCACGGGAAAGAACTCCATCAGCTCGATCTGAATGACATGCAAACATTTTCTTCAAAGATAGAAGAAGATGTTTATGCCTGCCTGGATCCCTCATCCTGCATCAACAGCAGAAACATAACAGGAGGGACAGGACATGAGGCGGTAAAACAGGCCATTTTAACGGCAAAAAAGGAGATCGGTCTGTGAACACAAGACATCGCATTGTCTTTTTGCTGCTTGCAAGTGTAATGATTGTTTCTGTATATGCCTGCGGCAAAAAAAAGCCCCCTTTTATACCAAAAACACGGTTTCCTTTTTACGTACAGCTGTTAAAGGCCAGGATAGAAAACGGAACTGTTATTCTGAAGGGATACGTAATCGGGCCTGAGGCAAAAAAGGGAGAAAACCTTCCTCCCGTGCTTGGTTGCAGAGTATATATCGCCAGCTTTGGACTTGATGTCCCTCCGTGCGAGGGGTGTCCCATTGAATACAGAAGATATAAAGAAATAACAGGTGTTGTTTCCGGAAAAAACTTTGAATGTCCCCTTCCTGATATTACAGAAAAGGGAATATACTTTTTCCAGGTACATCTCACAGGCCCGGGAAATGCTATGGGCCCGCCCTCGGACAGGGCAAAGCTTGTTATCAACAAAGACCTTTAATACAGGCATAATTCAGGCCATGCATCACTTCAAATACAATAAAAAAGAACTGTTTTGCGAAAGAACGCCTTTATCCCGTATTGCAAAAGAGGTGGGCACACCATTTTATGTCTATTCCCATGCTACCTTGCTGCACCATTTCAAGGCATTTGACGGGGCATTTGACAATCTGGAACATCTTACATGTTTTTCTGTAAAGTCCAATTCAAACCTCGCAATATTGAGACTTTTTGCATCCAGAAACAGCGGCGTTGACATTGTTTCAGGAGGAGAGCTTTTCAGGGCAACAAAAGCAGGCATACCCCCTGGAAAAATAGTCTATTCAGGAGTGGGGAAAACCGTTCAGGACATCAAATATGCCCTTGACACAGGGATACTTATGTTCAATGTGGAGTCAACAGAAGAACTGAAAACCATAAACAGACTGGCCAGGGCCATGAACAAAAGGGCGCCAATAGCATTCCGTGTCAATCCGGATGTCGATCCAAAAACACATCCGTATATATCTACCGGCATGAAAGAAAACAAGTTTGGTATTGATATCCATGAGGCCTACCAGAAATATCTGTTTGCATCATCCCTTGATCACATTTCGGTCATTGGAGTTTCATGCCATATAGGTTCACAGCTTACTGATGTATCTCCATTGACAAACGCCATAAAAAAACTGATCCAGCTTATAAGGCGTTTAAAGAATAATGGTATAAACATAAAATACTTAGATATAGGAGGAGGTCTCGGGATAACATACCGGGACGAAAAACCGCCACACCCGGCACAGTACGCCAAGGCAATACAGGAAGAGCTGAAAGACATGCCTGCGACCCTCATCCTTGAACCTGGAAGGGTCATTGTAGGCAATGCAGGGGCATTGGTTACCCGGATCACCTATAAAAAAAGCAATGGGGATAAGACCTTTTATATAGTGGATGCAGGGATGAACGATCTTATGCGTCCCAGCCTGTACAATGCGTATCATGATATCTGGCCTGTCAGCCGAACAGACCGTGAACAGATAACAGTCGATATTGTTGGTCCTATATGTGAGTCAGGTGATTTTTTCGCAAAAAAAAGAAAAATTGCAGCCTGTGAACCAGGAGAGATGCTTGCAATAATGAGTGCCGGAGCATATGGTTTCACCATGGCATCAAATTACAATTCCAGACCCCGTCTGCCGGAAGTCATGGTAAAAGAGGACAGATTTTATCTTATAAGGGAAAGGGAAACCTTTAATGACCTTGTAAGAGGAGAACATATTCCGGATTTTTTGAGGTAGGAAACACATGCATGCCTCTTGCATAATCCTGTGATTTCACTTGAATATCCTCTTATGTGGACCGGAAGTCATTGCCCATCCATAAACAGGCCGTGGGCGTTATCGATTTTCCAATCCATAAACGAGATTTTCCATACAAGATCAGGGAATCCGGCAGATTGATACCGGGATTGTGCAAAAAAACCATTTATGAATTGAAAACCAGGCGATAAGTATCTTGATAATATTATGGAACCTGTTGTTTTTTGGAAAATGAACGGAAGCGGCAACGACTTCATACTGATCAACAACATGGATGCAAAGATCAGGTATGATGAAATGCCCGACCTTGTAAAAAAGATATGCAGACGAAGGGAATCTGTGGGAGCCGATGGTGCAATCTTCCTTGAAAAATCTGTACAGCTCGATTTTGCATGGCATTTTTTTAATGCAGACGGCACAGAGGTAGAGATGTGCGGAAATGGCAGCAGATGCATTGCCCGTTTTGCCTACCTCCTTGGCATAGCCGGGAGGGAAATGAGATTTGAAACAATGGCAGGCCCTGTAAGTGCCTCTGTACATGGACGGAGGGTTAAGGTGCTTATGCCTCTTCCAAAAGATTTTTCAATGGATATTGAGATCACACACAGGGCATTATGGGAAGGAGTTGATTTTATAAATACCGGGGTACCCCATGTAGTGGTTTATGTCAATGATCTCAACGCCTGTCCTGTTGTTGAACATGGCAGATCAATCAGGCATGATCCTTTTTTTGCCCCTTATGGAACCAATGTCAATTTCATGCGTGTGCTTGCGCCGGATCAAATAGAGGTAAGGACATACGAAAGAGGGGTTGAAGATGAAACGTTTGCCTGTGGAACAGGATCCATTGCGTGCGCCCTTGCTGCTTCAAAAAGAGGTCTTGTAAGATCACCTGTAAAGGTAATAACAAGAGGAGGAGACCAGCTTGTAATATATTTTGCACCGGCAAGACGCAAACAGGATCAAACAGAAACAGGCCTTGCCATGTTTGAAGAGGTGTGGCTTGAAGGAAATACATCCATAGTTTACAAGGGACAGCTTAATGAAGAGGCGTTACTGACAGTCAGCAGGACATGATCATCTGTAAAAATCAGGAAAAAACTAATACTGTTGAATTACACATTGCTATAAGGAGATATTTTTATGTTCAAAGGTTCAATTGTTGCAATAGTTACACCATTCAAAAATGGCAAGATAGACGAGGATGCCTTCAGGCAGCTTATAGAATTCCAGATTGAAAACGGAACAAGTGCTATTGTTCCATGCGGCACAACAGGTGAGTCGGCTACTCTTTCAATGGAGGAACATAACAGGGTTATAGATATATGCATCAAGGCGGTAAACAGGAGGGTACCGGTTATTGCAGGTACAGGGGGAAACAGCACCAAAGAGGCAATAGAACTTACAGCTCACGCAAAAAGAGCAGGAGCAGATGCAACTCTCCAGGTTACCCCGTATTATAACAAACCTACACAGCAGGGTCTTTATGAACATTTCAGGGCAATAGCTAAGGCGGTTTCTCTTCCGCAGGTTCTGTACAATGTCCCTGGCAGGACCAGTGTAAACATGCTGCCCGAAACTGTTGCACGGCTCGCAGAACTAAAAGAGATTGTAGCCATTAAAGAGGCATCAGGCGACCTCGCACAGATGGCGGAAATCATGAGACTTGCAGGCGACAACATTACCCTGCTCTCAGGCGATGACAACATTACCCTGCCTGTTCTTTCCATAGGAGGCAAAGGGGTTATTTCAGTGGTGGCAAACATAGCGCCCAAAGAGACTGCTGAGATCGTAAGTGCTTGGGAAAACGGAGAAATAAACAAGGCACAGAGTTTGTTTGTAAACATGACGCTTCTCTGCCAGGCCATGTTTTACGAAACCAATCCCATACCGGTTAAAACAGCTCTTGCCATGATGGGAAAATGCACAGATGAAATGAATCTTCCTCTGACATCCATGTCTGAAACAAACCTGAACAGACTTAAGGATGTATTGCGACAATACAGACTTATCAGTTAGAGGTTCCACAGTATTGTTTTTATCTCTGTGAGATTATAAATTTAAACAGGAGGAAAGCCATGCAGAGCCACAAAATCGACTATGAACTGTTTGGTAACGATATGCAGATAGTTGAGGTGGAACTCGATCCCGGAGAGACAGTAATTGCCGAGGCTGGTGCAATGAACTACATGGAAGACGGAATAACCTTTGAAGCTCGTATGGGCGATGGCTCAAAGGCAAATGATGGTATTCTGGGAAAACTGATCAATGTAGGAAAAAGGGTTCTAACAGGAGAGTCCATTTTTATCACCCACTTTACCAATAACGGTTCAGGCAAGAAACGTGTGGCTTTTGCTGCCCCATATCCGGGTAAAATCATACCTGTCGACCTCTCCAGGGTAGGAGGAGAAATTCTATGTCAAAAGGATGCCTTTCTTGCGGCAGCACTTGGCACAGAGGTAGGAATCGCCTTTTCCAAACGCCTTGGAACCGGTTTTTTTGGAGGGGAGGGTTTTATTCTTGAACGTCTCAGGGGAGACGGCATGACATTTATACATGCTGGCGGCACTGTTGTGCAAAAACATCTTAAAGATGAAACACTCAGAATTGACACAGGTTGCATTGTAGCCTTTACCACTGGTATTGACTATAACATTGAACGTGCGGGCAGTCTTAAATCCATGTTCTTTGGAGGGGAAGGTCTTTTCCTGGCCACACTGAGAGGCACAGGCATGGTACTGTTGCAAAGCCTCCCCTTCTCACGAATGGCAGACCGTATCCTCGCCAATGCACCTTCAAACGGCGGCAAACGTACAGGAGAAGGATCAATATTGGGAAGCATTGGTGATCTTTTTGACGGAGACTAAAACAGAATCTGAATCGAACAGCAAGTTTTGAGGGTATAAAAGGGAGACAGAGGAATCAGACAGTCATACTTTCATACATTCTTGCAATAAATGAGGAGAAAAAATGAACAGTTTCGATGAAATGGCAAAGAAACAATATAACGAGCTGATAAAACAAAAAAAACAGATCGAAAACGAGTTAAAACCCTTAAAAAAATATCTGGAGGCAAAAGGATTGATAACCAGAAAGAAGCGTAAGCAAAGCATACAGGGCAATAAAGAAACAGAAACAGACAAATCGAACCAGTAAAACAAGACGGATCCCTGCACATGATTGTTCAGGGAAAAGACATAACCTGAATGCAAGGGCAAGGGTACACAAAACAAAATAATACCGATGAAGTGGTTTAACTGAAAGGGACACTTGAAACAGCGCAGGTTTTCAACGGAATTAAAGGCAAAGGTAGATCTTGGAAGCCATAAAAGGGCAACCTGCTGCAAACGAGCTGGCCCAGGGCAACCAAAAGCGCGTATAAAAGCCTAATTGAATGCCCTTTTCAATGGTGGCCAATTGTAATTGGCAGTAAAAAAAGGGATGTTTAAGGCGGACCCCAATGCCAAGACCATTTTTTAGTGCAGTTAAGGTGTATAAAAACGGTCATGTTGTGGCCCATGGTTATGCAGCCTTCCTTAATTCCAGGCTGCCCCGGTAGAACCTCTGCCGGAGTCCTTCCCCCGAAGGTTTGGCGGGGCCTTTTGTTGTTGTAAAACTCAAAATATTCTCTGAGGCCTTTGATAAGCTCTTGTATAGTTTCGTATTCCCTGATGTATATCTCTCCTCTCATACTTGACCGTCCGCCACAGCCTCTCTGCCATGATGTTATTCATGTATACAGAAGAACTGAAATTTAGATACAACAACAAAAATTGCAATATTGTTCGATAGGAAAGTAAATTATTCATGGGATTTGGTGCCAGATATCGAGTCATTACCTGTTTTCATTTCCTTTGGGAGATATAACCTTCAATATCCCGACATGATTGGGATTAACAAAAATTTTCCTCATCTTATTATCTGTTAATGTTGGCGTTATACGAAACGAAACCCTTTTTGTATAATTCCACTTTAGCTCGCTTCCCCTGAGAAACAGATCCAAATAATAGAGCCCCAGACTATGGGGGTTGCCATATTTTTGCCTCATTATCCTGTCAAGCTTAGATGCAGAAATTTTTCCCATATAAAATCTTGTAGAAGGATTTACATGGACCGTTTCTTCAAAGAGCAAATCGGGCCTAAAAGGAACCGGATAAAAAGGTTTTTCCTCGGCCCAACCCCATCTGAACACTAACCGGGCATTTTTTAAAGATTCGGCAGATGGAAGACAGACACTAATGGGAATGCTATCTCTGTCAGAAAAGACAGCATCATTTTTAGGACTTGCCAAATTCCACTCAGGCCTATACTTGGACTTTGATTTCACCTTAAAAGGGGAGCTGTTTACAACATGGCTGCTTGTTAGGCTTTTAAATATCTTGACCTTGGCCCAGTAAGTGCCCGGAGTCAACCCTTTAAATGAGCAAGAAGCTCCACCTCTCCCCTTCAATATTTTTGTTACCTTGTTTTTCATGGTCCCCACCCCTTTCTTTTCCAAATAAAACAGAACAGGCCAACCTTTGTGTGGAGGAGTAAAATCGACCGCAACGGTTTTAAGAATAACCGTCACATCCCCTGGAGCCATTGTAACCTTTTTAGACACCTCTACACTCATAGAGTTGGCAATGGCCTCCAGCTTCATGGCCACTATTGTTTTAAAAGGAATACTCTTCCTTAACTCTTGACATCCCTTTTTACTAATAAAATCCCACACAAACTTATCAGTATAATATTTCCGCCCCCCTGATTCTCCCCAGGACACTAATCTGCAGCTTGGCACACCGTCCCCAAGTATGGGATCCTTATTGCAAGTATATTCCTTGAACCCTAATCTTTTAAAATCTACCGTAAGCTTGTGTTTAAATGGGTCCCAGCAAATCTCACCATTGTCTGTGTAATGATTAATGGGCTCCCAAGTTAGATGGGGCTTTTTATATCTATGAAACTTGGCCGCTAACACATCCCAATCAAGCTGGACCCTGTAACAACGTTCATCTGCATTAAAACGGTGCCCACGGTAAGTAAAGGATATATTGTCCACAGCGAGATCGCTTCCCAAGGGAGGACTATCATTCAAACTTGGAAGTATCCCTGTTACACCCTCTCGAGAAAAAATAAAGATAACGGACACGAAACACAGAAAGAACAAAATCCTCATTCTGACCTGCTGGTTTATAATTTTTTTCATGGCTGCTCTCCTTTCGGGACCTTGCACAACCAGTCAAAGAATGTCACTGAAAAAAAGAACGAGCATGTCCCTGGAAATCGGAAGTCACTGAAAAGACAGACAAGTCTGGATATTGGAAAAACAATATAACACACTGAAAAAGCTTGCAAAAATGATAGAAAAATGATAGCCTTCTCCCGTCATTATACAAGGCCTGAAGGGAAAACCACAGGACACAAGAGATCTGGAGATGCATTCAACTTTGCTGACCTGACCATCAGAAGATGTCTGGAACACAACCACAGGTTGAAGATAATCAAGAAGATTAACAAGCCGGTCAATTGAAAGAACATATGCACTGCTATTGGAGTATTACGAGGGTTGCCCCGTAAAAAAGGGGAGGATTTTAACTAAGTAATGATAACAACTTCATCATACTGCCATTTACATGAAATTTGGCAAATAGAGCCATGGTTAAATCGACCATTTCTTTACTCTTCGATACAACTATGCTTTTGCGCCGGAATCGTGCAAACCAATATCGTTGCCTACTGTTATTACGCTCAAGAGCCACCGTTTCAGCCTTGCTTTGTAAATAACGACAGCCAGCAGGCATCTCTTTTGGATAAACCTTCCAGTGATCAACACAATAAATCTCAACATTCCATCGGAGTAATCGTTTCATCAAGCGGCGGAATGTTCTTCCATCACGACCGCCACATTCCCGGTCAACGAGCTGACCGGTATCGCGACAATAAGCCTTCCAAATCCAGAGCTTGTTGGTTTTTTTTGAAGATAGTGCCACATTTCGTCTACTTCCATTACTACTGCACTACCAGGTTTAGGTTTCTCATAGTTTTCTCTATCAAAATTCCTCACCCATTTCAATACTGCGGGAGCAGAGAGACGTTAAACAATCTATCGATTGCATTCAGAGACAAACTATGCATGCAGAGAACTATAGCAAGCAATTTATCCTTCATGGGTTTCCCTCTGGGTGTGATGCGAGTAAACTGATGCCCGCATTCTTTGCATTCTTATCTTTGCCTGTTGCAAAGAAAACCATTTTTGACAGTTTGTGGAGACTTGCATTTTGGGCAATTTGGATTCATAATTCACCTCCTGCAATAGTTTATCTAACAGGAGTATAACATATAATAAAAAATATCGATAGTTAGTTAAAGCTCTCAAAAAGGCGTACCCGCCGGAAATCTGACCATGGAAAACATGAATCTGAAAAGCTGGTGACAAATTTTATCAAAACTCGAGTTAGGGTGGAGCAGTTTGTGTTCCTTCCTGAAAATCCAACAGGGAGAAGATTCAATGTATAAGGTGTTTATCAACATCGGTTTAATAAAAAAGGTGGTTGTTTTTACTGTTATATGCCTTGTTATGTTTTTTTTTACAGACATGGCCCAGGCACTTGACAGCGAAAACAGGGATCACAAGATCTTCACCATGAATCAGCTCATTAATATGGCCATAGAAAAAAGTCCGGAGATCGGAGAAACCGAGATGAGCGTAGCATCTGCAAAAAGCGATCTTGCTCAGGCACAGGCCGCCCATCTGCCCCAGATCAAGATATTGGCCTTCGGCGGTCCCGTCCCGGACGCAGAAAAGCCAAAGGTGCGTGTGGACCCCAAAAGCGGCGTTGGCAGGATCCATGATCCATCTCCTCATGCAGGCTTTTCAAACCTGGGCCTGTTCGGCCGTCTGGATTTTACAATTACCCAGCCCCTATACACCTTTGGAAAGATTTCAAACCGCAAGAAAGCTGCACTTCTCGGAATGAAGGCAACAGAATTTGATATTGACAGGAAAAGGCTTGAAATTGCCCTAAGGGTAAAACAGCTTTATTTTGCCCTTGTCCTTGCAAGACAGGGAATTGATGCCGTAAAGGGTACGGAGAATTTTTTTGATGAGGCAGAACAGATGATAAAACGGCTCCTGAAGCACAACGCTGACAATGCAAGTGAAAGCGATCTTTACCAGCTTAATGCATACAGGGCACAGACTGCAAGGGCAATGGCAGAGGCACAAAAAGGGGAAAAGCTTGCATACTTTGCATTAAAGGCATTGATCGGTTTCCCACAGGATCAGGACTTTGATGTTCTTGACAAAAGGCTTTCCATCAAATCACATCCCCTGAAAAGCCTCAATGAATACATTCACAAGGCCTTTGAATTACGCCCGGATTACAGGGAAATCAAGGCAGCCGTTGAAGCAAAAAAATTTGAGGCCAAGGCAGCGGACAGTGACAGATACCCATCATTTTTTACTGCCCTTAAAGGATCATTTGCAGGGGCCCCCGGTAGGGACAAGTTTAACAATTCTTATATAACAGATGAATTTAATCATTCATATGTCGGAGTTGTGGGAGGTATGAAATGGGATCTGGACTTTGGCATAAAAAAGGCACGATCGGACAAGGCATACTCGGAATACAGAAAACTGCTGTACACAAAATACAGGGCAGAAATGAATATCCCCATTCAGATAACCAAACTGTATGAGGAGATACTTGAATGGAAAAAAGCAGCAGAGTCTTATCACAAGGCCGTTATTGCATCAAGAAAATGGGTTGTCTCTGCACTTTCCGATTTTGACATGGGGACAGGCACATCTGCCAACCTTCTTTATGCTATCGAGAAATATGGCGACAACGAAGGAAATTACCTCGAAAGCCTGTTTAACTACCAGGTTACCCTGGCAAAATTTGACATGGCAATTGGCAGGGAGGACTGGAAATAAGGTGCCCAAAAAGAATCTTGCACAGCAACTGCTTAAAAGAATATTAATTATTGATACCTCTCATCCCTTTATTGTTATAGCTGTGGCTGTTTTTCTTTCTGTCGTGTCCATAGTATATACGCTAAACAATCTGGATTTTTATACGGATCAAAAAGACCTGATATCCCCTGAACACAGGCTTGTAAAACTTTCCGAAAACATCGACCAGTTTGACAGGCTGGACAATTTTATAGTTGCCGTTGAAAACAGAGAGGATGCAAGGTCCATAAA
This sequence comes from uncultured Desulfobacterales bacterium, assembly GCA_964457545.1. Taxonomy (GTDB): domain Bacteria; phylum Desulfobacterota; class DSM-4660; order Desulfatiglandales; family Desulfatiglandaceae; genus JAGGTJ01. The sequence goes on from CAYWEN010000013.1 coordinate 47,459, forward strand.
ATTTCTGAATACCCTTGCCCACCGTCTGAGAAAAGACAAGGATAAATACCAGGAGATATTTTATCGTGTTTATCCTGATGATTTCAAACAGTGGGCGCTTCTATACCTGAGAAAAGACAGACTCCTTGAAATAAGAAACAGCCTTGCAGAACATCATGATTTTATACAGGCAATTGCATCGTCTCCTGATCTTGTTTCCCTGTTCAGACAGATAAACCGGGAAATGTCATCAAAAATTATAGGTAATCTGTTTACCGGATTTCTTGATGAAAGGGATTCAGGCAATCTGGATAACAAACCCATGAATCTTGATTTTCTTGTCAGGATTCTCAAGGAACTGCGTGCATGGATCAAATTCAAAAAAACAGCTTTTACCTCTCCGTGGTCAAACATTATTGCCAAGGCCCCTGATAATGAGGAAGGATATTTATGGACCAGTGGTAAAAAATACCTGCTAATGTTTGTCACCCCTGAAAGATTGGCAGACAGCTTTATAAAAACGGAAGATTCCCTTATCGCCCTGAGAAAAGCCATTGATCTGACAAAAAAGGAATTTCCGGGAATACATGCAGGAGTTACCGGTCAGGAAGCCATGAATATGGACGAAATGAGCGTTGCCCTGCATGACATGAGCATTGCTACAGTCATGTCTCTTGCAGGCCTTGTCCTGCTGCTGACACTGTTCTGGAGGGGAATCAGGCGGCCCCTTATTGAAATGACAGAGCTTGTTGTTGCGCTGTGCATTACCACAGGACTTACCACCCTGTTTATTGGTCACCTGAACATACTGTCCATTACATTTGCCCCTCTATTATTGGGGCTTGGCATAGATTACGGAATTCACTGGCTTGCAAGATATCAGGAGGAAGAAAGGGTGCATCACTACCCCAAAGGCCGGGCTATCCGTTCTGCCATGACCAAAATGGGTCCGGGTATAATGCTTGCGGGCCTTACTGCCACCCTTTCCTTTTCCCCTCTGATAGTCACAGGATTCAGAGGGCTGGTGGAGTTGGGAATCATTACGGCCATAGGAATGCTGATGACTACACTTACCACCCTTTGCCTGCTCCCTGCCCTTGTTATGGTATTTGACAAATCAAGACACAAACAGCAGGGAGAAATATCCCCGATTGACACTGAAATCAGGACACTGTTTACCCTGAACAGCAAACGATCCTGTACTATCCTGAGCATAAGCCTTGTATGTACAGTTATGTCTGTATGGGGGGCCATGGGTGTCAGGTTTGACCTTAACATGCTCCATTTGCAGTCAAGGACAGCCGAATCAGTAAAGTGGGAAAAAAGACTGCTGGCAGATTCAAAACGATCCAGCATGTACGGAGCAATAATAGCAAAGTCCCTAACAGAGCTAAAAGATAAAACAGATGCCCTTAAAAAACTCGATACAGTCTCTGAGGTGCAGAGTGTATTAAGTCTTATTCCGAAAGGCCAGGAGGAAAAAATACGTATTCTTAAGGAAATACAAGACATTGTTTCAGATATAGACATGAGAGGCGGCCCATACAGGGCTGTCAATATTCAGGAACTGAAAAAGGCACTGTACAAAATCAGATTCAAGATGATGGACAAAGAGGTTTCCAGGGATGAGATGGACAGATCTTTTGTTGCACAAATGACACAGGTCAAGGACCTTACAGATGAACTTTGCGCTAATCTTTCCTCTGCAAACAGTCAAAGACTTCTTCCCGTTATAACGAGATTCCAGACGGCCCTGTTTTCAGATCTTAACAAAAAACTAAGTATTTTGAAGCAGGATATAAAAGATATACGGCCAATGCTGCCAAGTGATTTGCCAGATACATTACAGCGCCGATTTATAAGCAAAAACGGATATTATCTCATAAGGATCTTTCCTGATGGTGACATATGGGAACCCGCTTTTCTCAAAAGATTCGTAAATGAACTCAGGACAGTAAGTCCGGATGTAATAGGCGATCCTGTCACACTTTATGTCTTTACCAGGGCATTCAAGGATGCATGCGTAAAGGCTGCTGTCTATGCAGTCATATGTATATCTCTTGTTCTTTTTATCACATCCAAAAGCCTGAAAGAGACATGCCTTGAAATGACTCCCCTGCTCCTTGGAACACTCTGGACTCTGGGATTAATGCGATTGTTCAACATCCCTCTGAATCTGGCAAACAGCCTCTTTCTACCGCTCATAGTAGGCGCGGGAGTAGAATATGGCATAATTATCATACAACGCTGGAAACGGATGGATAACACGGAAAAGAATCTTGCCCTGCCATTCAGTACTGCAAAGGGGGTTATACTGGCCGGCCTTACCACAACCGTTGGTTTCGGCAGCCTTATTATATCTGATCATCAGGGTATACACAGCCTGGGTCTTCTGGCAGTGGTTGGAAGTCTTTGCATACTTGCAGCGGCCGTCCTTTTTTTACCGGCTGTACTGCAGTTGCACAATGTACAAAAAAGAAAGGAAAAGATATGACAGGGAGATAAATATATTCTGTGTGCAGACATAAACATGCATACAAGGAGGAGAATATAACAGTGGATTACAGTGATGCAGTAAAACAGTTGATATGGAATTACAGGCTGGATTTTGATCCGGTAGGGATCAGGTTTGTTTTTGACGACTCTGAAAAGGACAATTTATTGACAACACACAAGGCAAGGTCACGCCTGACATTGTGTCAGCATGTGGCAGCAGTGCGTCAGGCCGGTTATTCACTCCTTATGGAACCTGGTGCCTGTTTATGTAAAAATGCCCAACTGATACTTGGCTGGCGCCAACTGGACAGAGAAGCCGACACCAGATACCATCTTAAATACGCTTGTAATCCTGAACACGCCCTTGAAATTGCCCAAAACAAACCAGGGCTTGAATATGAAACCTGCAAAGGCGTATACATGGCCCCGCTGGATGTTTTTGACAATATCGAACTCGAACCGCCGGTCCCACATGTAATATATATCATGTGTGTACCCTTTCAGGCCCTTCATATACTTAATGATTATATGGCGGCCACAGGCAGACCGTCCCTTTCATTCTTTCAGACCCCAAATTCTGCCATGTGCGGAGGCAGCGTATGGTGTTTTCAGCAAAATAGCGCAAACATGAATACCATGTGCCCCGGTTCCAAGGCATCCGGCAAGACTGAAATGAATTATGTGAATGTCTTTATACCAGGAACACATTTTATTGATATGGTAAATGTATTGAAAAAGAGATGCGAAAAATCAGGGGGACCATCCTTGCTTGGCAAAGGGGGAACATGGCCGGGGCTGGAAAGATGCGCAGGCTGTTCAACCCTTGTCTTCAAACAGCTATCCTTGGCAACCCGCAATCTTCACCTGTAACAAAACACATTTCAGTGCACTGTGAAAAATTTGCGGACGTATGACATGCATCCATTTTAACAGAGATAACAGGCATCCAGAACCGTTTAAAACCATATGCCAGCAAAGGAAATACCGGGTTTGCCGGACATATTACGCTGACAAGCACCTGAAAAGCATACAGTTGTGTCTCTGTCACCCTTTGCATTTCCGACAAACCTGGCAAAAAAACTGCTGAAGAGAATTCTGTTATTTGCTTTGAAAGTTGGGTTCCCTCTTTTCCCTGAATGCCGATACGGCCTCTTTATGATCCTGTGATTTGATACATATATTCTGGGCCTGAACCGCATATACCATGCCGGTGCGATTATTGCTGTCCAATGATTTGTTTACCATCACATTGGACAGACTGAGCGGTATGGGAGCCTTGTTTCCGATAAAATTCCTTGCTTCGTCCATCAGTCTGGCACCATCCACTACCCTGTTTACCACCCTGAGTGCAAATGCCTCATCAACGTCCATAATACGGCCCGTATATATCATTTCCTTTGTCACGCCCGGGTTTGTCAGCCTGGTAAGGCGCTGGGCACCGCCAAGGTCAGGCACAAGGCCAAAGTTTACTTCCGGGAGGCTGAACTTTGCTGTTGAGGCAGCAATCCTGATATCGCAGGCCAGGGCCAGTTCAAAACCTCCGCCAATTGCAGCTCCGTTTACTGCTGCTATTGTGGGTTTTTCCATGTCTTCAAGAAAATTGAATATCTTTTCCTGGGCATGACGCAGCCAGAGCTGGAAATCCTCATCATTCATCTTGTGTATAACATCCATTACACTCAGATCAAGGCCACTGCAAAACGCCCTGCCCTTTCCCGTAATTATCAAAACACGTATAGATTCATCCTGCGCCGCCTCTCCTATGGTCTTTCCCAACTCATCAAAGGTATCCATATCCAATGAGTTCATCTTGTCTTCACGGTTTATGCTTATAATTCCTATATTACCTTCTCTTTCCAACAAAACATTTGCCATACTGTTAATTCCTCCTTCTTCAGAGACTGATTCAAAAAAACATAATTGGTACAAAAACATGCCTGTATAAATTACAAGATTGGTCTGTCTGTAAAAAGATTAATATGACCATATTCATAACATATTGACAAGATATTTAGCGGTTGTACACAAACAAATTCATTCTTCACTGGAATTTCAAGGTCTGGATATCCGGCTTCTGTCCATTCAGTAAAGGTCTTGTTACCTCCTGCACAGGCTCATGCTAAAAGGCAGAATAATCCGACAAACAGGCCTTTCCGGAACAAAGTTTCCGAAAGGCCAAGGTGGTTCAGAATCGGGTAAAAATAACATATAATAACAAACCGGCATTGCTGGATCTGTTTTACCAGACACAACAGACAATAAAGGCACTGTACCTGGCAACACAGACTCGTCTGCAAAAAAGATTTCCATGCAAAAGGATATAAACAAACCAAGAAGTTATACAAAACAGGGATAAAAATGCATTTTCTGTTAGATTCCATGCTGGGCAAACTCAGCACATGGCTACGTGTTACGGGTTATGACTCATATTATCAGGCCCGCTATAAATCCGGAGAGATTGACAGGCTGTTGGGTGAAGGTCGTTACCTTGTAACAAGGTGTGAAAAACTTGCCGGCACATATCAGAATGCCATATGGATTATTAGTGAACACACAAAGGATCAGTTATATGAACTTAAGGAAAAACTGCAACTTGAGTTTGATCCTTCAATGTGGTTTACAAGATGTCTGCAATGCAATACCCCCCTTAAAAAGGCTCAGCCGGAACAGTTTGCCGGCAATGTTCCGGATTATATATGCCATCAATACAGCACATGCATAAGATACTGTCCATCCTGTGGTCGATATTTCTGGCCGGGAACACACAGAAAAAACATGATAACACAGCTTGAATCATGGGGCATCGGTTAAACATCATATTTGCAATGGATATGGAAAACCCATTCATATCTTACAAGTAATATCAATTACCTCCCTGATACATTTCTGCAATTACCTTCCCCTATCTGTTTTCCACTCTCGTATAACGCAAAATTCAATAAAAAGGACATAAAGGAAAGAGCCTGCCTGATATGCAAAGCGACATTTTTTTGACAAGATGCCAAGGAAACCATAGATCATCAATATATGATCCTATGGCAATGAGGTTCATGAAAGATTGCATAACATGGAAATCCGACGGACATTGTAACCACAATATTTGCATAAAACAGCATCTTGCATGGATATCTGCAGGAATAATCGAGGCTTCAAGCATATCTGCCTGTAAAGACAAAGCAAGTCAAAGCAGAGGTATTTTGGCACAGAAAATGCTCTGAGGATCTTGACATACTGTCTGTATCGGATATCTGTTTCAGTTTCCATTTGCAGTTCATGGATGGAAATCAGATAAGAAATTATGATTTTCACAGATTTTTATCAAACTTAAGGGGAAAGAGAAACAAATGCGTATTCTGCTGGCAGATGACAGTCAGACTGTAAGGCACCTGATGGCAATAAGAATAAGGGAACTGGGTCATGAGGTATTTGTAGCAAAAGATGGGGCTGATGCATGGGAAAAAATCAGTACAACACCCATAGACATTGTAATAACTGACTGGATAATGCCCAAGATGGATGGATTGGAACTGTGCCGCCGCATACGGGGCGCCAGATTCAAAAACTATATATATATTATCTTTACCAGTATTCGCAATTCCAGACAGGATCTCATAGAGGCACTGGAGGCAGGGGCAGACGATTTTTTACCAAAGCCCGTAGATCATGATGAACTAAGGGTACGCATTAAAATAGGAGACAGAATAGTATCCTTACAAAAAGATATCAGCAGCAAATACGAACAGATCAGGAAAAATTATTACCAGACAATACACATGTTCACAAACTTTATCGAGGTGTTTAACAAAGATCTGGCAGGACACTCAAGAAGAGTTGCAGAATTATCCCTTAAGATGGCGGGATATACAGGCAAGATATTCAAGGATGAGCTTCAGATCCTTGAAACAGCTGCTCTGTTACATGATATAGGGATGATAGGATTACCCAATGAAATACTGACAAAAAAGAGAACAGAGATGACAGGTGAAGAGAGAAAACAGTACCTTTCTCATCCTGTACGCGGTGAACTGATACTGAAGGAAATAGAATTTTTACAACCTGTTGCAAAACTGGTACGCATGCATCATGAGCAGTATAATGGTCATGGCTTCCCTGACGGTCTGTCCTCGGAAGAAATACCCCTTCCTGCAAAAATCATTTCAGCCGCTTCCATTTATGACAATCTTGTACACAGAGGCAAGGTGCCTTTTAAGGAAATACCCGCAAGCCTGGAACGTATGAACGGCTATCAGATTGATCCTGTTATGGTAGACATACTGCTTAAGATCAACCTTGAAAACATGCAACAGGAAAAAAGGAAAACATTTCTCAATATCTCTGTAAATGATCTTAAGGAGGGGGACATTCTCTCCGAAGACCTGTATATGCTAAGAGGAGCACTTATCTTGCCGGCAAATACCAGATTAACAAAATATGATATAGAGAAGCTGTCAAGTTATGAAAAATCAGGATGTATTAATAAAAACATAAAGATTTGCAAGACGGCTGTTAATTCCTGATTTTACACTTAAATGGAGTATTTCCGCCATACAGACGCCGGTACAAGCCGTTGCATGATCATTTTTCGCCATACCATCCTGCAACACCTGTATTAACCCTTTTTCCTCAGGGATACCTACATTGCCCTTCGCCCCTATAAATCTTGTGGAGCAAAAACAGGGATGAAAACCTGATCTTGTGCAAAGATGAGATGTATGAACAGTAAAACAGGATATAAGGAAAAACCATGTCGCAAACTATCCGGGGAGAGATATAACATATGGATATAGCAACAGTTATTGGACTGATAAGTGGAATCGCGCTGGTCCTTGGCTCTATTGTCATGGGAGGCAGTGCAGGCACATTTTTCAATGTGCCAAGTATACTTGTTGTTGTTGGTGGCAGTATTGCCACCTGCTTTATAAGGTTTTCCATGAATGACGTCATTAATACCCTTGCTGTAGCCATGAAGGCATTTCTCATAAAAATGCAGTCACCGGAAGAAATCATAGAACAGATGGTAGGGTATGCAAAGACCGCCAAAAAAGAAGGCCTGATTGCCCTTGAAAAAGAAAAACCAAGCGACAAGTTTTCTGCCAAGGCACTAAGATATCTTGCAGACGGGTTTGATGAGGGATTAATAAGAGACATACTTAACAAGGAAATACAGTTGATGGTGCAACGCCACACGGTTGGACAAAACGTGTTCAAGGCCATCGGGGGAGCTGCTCCGGCATTTGGAATGATTGGAACCCTGATAGGACTTGTTCAGATGCTGTCCAACATGTCAGATCCGTCCAGTATAGGCCCCTCTATGGCAGTCGCTCTTCTTACAACCCTGTATGGTGCCATGATAGCCAATATCTGCTGTCTGCCAATAGCAGACAAGCTTGCCCTTAGGTGCGAACAGGAACAGGCAAACAGAAAGATGATACTTGAAGCAGCTATCAACATCAGCCAGGGAACAAGCCCAATGGTTCTTGAAGAGGCATTAAAAGTGTATCTGACCCCGAAGCAGCGTGAAAAAGTAACATCAAACAATGAAAAAGAATAGAGAGTACAATGAGTGAAGAACTGGAACAAAAGGCCAAGAACCTGCAGGCATTATTAGATGCTGCACCTCCTGAATGGGTAGTAACCTTTGGAGATATGATGAGCCTGCTTTTATGTTTTTTTGTCTTGCTGCTCTCCTTCTCCAACATGGACAAGCAGAAATACAAGGAAGTTGCAGGATCTCTTGCAAAGGCATTTGGAATTCAAAGACGGATAAAGGCATTTGACTCTCCCAAAGGGAACAAACTGATAGCAAGAAACTTTGACATGCAATTCCTTGCAACAAAAAAAAGAGAACTGCTGGGGAAAGAAACAAAAAAAGAAAAGGAGGCCTTTGAAAAAAAAATAAAAAAAGAAATAGAAACCCGTTTCAAGAATATAAAAGACAAAATAGACATTATTGTAGGAAAGGACAATGTAACCATACGGCTTATGGGTGGAGCAACTTTTGATTCCGGCAAGGCAACCCTGAATCCCAGGATGATCCCCTTACTGAAGGAAATAGGTTTATCCCTTAGGGGGGGCAAGGGTGAGATAATTATTCGCGGACATACAGATAACCGTCCTGTAAAAGGAAAATATTCGTCGAACCTGAGACTGTCAATTGCACGTGCTGCAACTGTTGCAGAATTTCTTATAAACAGGACTCATATCAAACCAAGTCGTATATCAACCATGGGCTTTGGTGAGTTTCGTCCCTTGGCATCCAATGATACACCGGAAGGACGCAGAAAAAACCGCAGGGTTGAAATCACCCTCACAACATCATCCTTTCCTGGTGCAGAAAAAGAGATGGAAAAGGAAGCGCTGAAAAAACTGATATTGCCTCCACTCAAAAAACCTTCCGTATACAAGATAGTCAGACAACCCATACCAAAATAAGACAGATCCTCTATGCCCTTGACTCACAGGGAATATCTCTGTTAAATTAACACCATTATGAATATTCTTGACTGGATTATAATCGGAATAATGGTGTTTCTTTTGGTTAGGGGAACATTTCGCGGTTTTTTTATAGAGATTGCCTCCCTGACAGGCGTGCTGCTGGGCATATGGCTCGCCAATGTTTTTCAGACCGATGTCACCGGGATACTGAAACAGTTTCTTCCCGTGGGAAGATATCTGTCTCTTGTCAGTTTTGCAGGCATCTTTCTCGTTGTCTTTTTTCTCTGTAATATAATTGCATGGTTACTTAAAACACTGACAGCCAAAACTCCCTTGGGTTTTATGGACAGGGGTTTTGGGGCCTGTATGGCAATGGCAAAGGGTATAGTTATAATATACTTTGTTATAGTTATAATGACCTTTTACATGCCGTCCAAAAATCCTCTTATAGCACAGTCAAAGCTGGCTCCGCTGATTATCAGATCCTATCAATCCATCGTTGCCATCATATCCCCTGAATACTATAATAAACTGAAAAGGAAATTTATCGGGACCGGAAAGAACATAAAAGAAATAATCACCCTGCATTTATAGCCTTCTTTTTTGACTATTGTTTATCGGCTTGTAACTCACCTGTGTTTCCGGTCTGTCAATATTATGCAACCTTTAACACTTTCAGAACCTGCCTGTCTGCTGTCCGGACAGACAACCTGGACATGCAAAGAGCGCACATGCATAATATCATGATTTTCCGCGCCTTACCCGGACTTTTTCATCCTGCTGGATGGATCCCGGGTTTTCCTGATATTGAAAAAGGCATCCTGTCTCATAAACCTGAAATGGATATCTGATCATATTACACGGCAAGGGCAGACATTAAATGGATCAGGGAAAGAAACAGGCCTTGACACCAGATATCTGTTTGTAAATATAACCTGTTCAGGGATACATATACTGTAAGTTATGGACGAAAACAGACTTTCAAAGGCTGTAGTTGATCTTGCAAGACTGGCAGCACGTCTCAGAGGAAAGGGAGGATGTCCCTGGGACGCAAAACAGACAGATTCAACAGTCAAAACATATCTGCTTGAAGAGGCATATGAAGTTGTTGATGCTGTAGAAAACAGATCCAGCCCTGATGTATGTGAAGAACTGGGAGACCTGCTCTTTCAGATTGTTTTTCTGTCCTTGCTGGCCGAAGAAAGGAAAGAATTTGATCTTACTGACGTAGTGGAAAAGATTACTGAAAAGATGATCAGGAGGCATCCTCATGTGTTTGGCAACAAAAAAGTGAACGGAGTCGAGGAGGTACTTGACAACTGGGTCAAGATCAAAATGAAAGAAAAGAATGCCGGAAAAGAGGATATCCTGAACAATGTGCCCAAAGACCTGCCTGCCCTTTTAAGGGCACACAGGTTAAGCGAACGGGCAGCAAAACTGAATTTTGACTGGCAAGACAGGGATGAGATATGGAAAAAGGTTCAGGAAGAGTTCAGGGAAATGGAAGATGCAATCCAATCGGGCGATAGCAAACGGGTACGTGAAGAAATGGGAGACCTTATGTTCAGTATTGTAAACCTGGCGCGACATTGGGGACAGAACGCTGAAGATATCATGAGATTTTCCAACAATAAATTCATGACACGTTTTTCAAATATGAAACAGCGCCTGACAGATTCCGGGATCGACATTGAAAAGGCCACTCCTGAACAGATGAATCAGGCATGGGAAGGTATCAAAAGACAGAAAAAAACGGCTTGAACGCATCTTTCCGCAACAAATCAGTTTTTGGACACAGCAGATAAAAGAGCTTGAAAAAGGGTCTTTTATGGATAAAAAGCTGTCTGCGCATACCAATGCAAATCGTACAGGCAAGATACCACGGGTTTATCTTATGGCAAGATCATTATGCCTAAATACATTGATTGCTCTTGATACTCTTATATTTTGTGGATGGACAGCAATAGTTGTTTTGATTTTAAGAAAAAAAGGCAACCAGACCTGTTGTCTTGTTGAAAGACCATGGGCAAGATTTATTATATGGGTATGCGGTATTAAAGGCAAAATAACAGGCACAGAAAATGTACACAAGGATACTGCATATATCTTTATGAGCAATCACCAGAGCTTTTTTGACATATTCATACTTACTGCGCATATACCTGTGCCCTTCAAGTTTGTACTGAAAAACGAACTTATGAAGATATTTCCTCTCGGCCCTGCAATGAAACTGGCAGGACATGCAGGCATTGACAGAAAAAACCCAAAAAGCGCTCTTAACTCCCTGAAAACAATTGCAAAAAAGATACAGAACGGAACATCATTTCTTATCTTTCCCGAAGGGACAAGAAGTGATGACGGGCACCTTAATACATTTAAAAAGGGCGGTTTCACCCTTGCACTCAAATCAGGTTGCGATATTGTTCCTGTTATAATAAAAGGCACGCGCCATATTGTTCCAAAAGGCAGTCTGAAAATCATGAAATCAGATTTTGAATTGCATATAGGAAACCCGATAAAGGCAAAAGGATACAGAAAGCAAAACATACATGAACTTATGGACAAGACAAGAAACAGTATGGTTAAACTGCTTGAAGCCTGATTTTTACAGGCAACATGTTTGCATTTCCGGAAGTTTTTACAAAAAGCCCACTTGTTGAGCACCATGAAAATATCGGCAGGTCTGCCTTTCAATATTATTTATGGAAACAACAATGACCTTGATAAACAGATTCCTGTTACCCAGAAAAATGGCAGCAATATTCCTTATGGCTGTTTCAATGTCTATATTGCCCGCTGCTGCACATTCGTATCTCATCCCTATTGAACAACTTCTCGGGTTTATGGTAAAAAAGATTCACAGGTCAAGACCGACAGTTATCACAAGATCAGTCCACAATATTGATCCTGTAAACAGAGAGATACAAACTGTATTTGAAGAAAGAATCCGGTTTGACACCCCAAACCTGTACTATTTTGAAACAACATCAACACCAACGGGAGACACCTCCTATGATTTTGCCAACAATAACAGGGACAAGGATCTGCTTTTTTATATGCTGTTTTTTGCAAGAAACGCCAATGAAGCAACAAGGTTTCTTTCAGGCCTTTGCATCAATCCGAAAACCGAGACCTTCACCAGATTGGATAAAACCATTGTTTACAGAATTGGTGGCACAGAAAAAGATGCCCCGTATCTCATGATAGACAAAGATAAATTTCTGCCCTTGCAGATTTGTTACTACAATGATCCTGACAGAGATGAAATGGTTGTTGTCCGGTTTTCAGACTATAAAAAGATCGGAAAAAGATGGTTCCCTCTTGAAATAACATACCGGAAAGGTAGCAGTATTGTCAGGCGTTACATTCATACAGAGATCAAGCCTGGCAAGAGAACAACTGTTGGCTGTCCATTTATGAAACTGCCGGAACCCCCATGCAAAAAAACTGCTGTATATCCCTGAAAGGCATTACACATAATCATGGACAATCTGAAGTCTTAAACAGGAGAAAAAACATGAAATGTCCAGGCCAGGATACGCAATACTGGAACAAGGATGCCATCTTTGAGATAAAATGTCCGGATTGCGGCACAAAGATAGAATTTTTCAAGGATGATACTTCGAGAAAATGTACCGGATGCGGAAAAAGGATTGTCAATCCAAAAATGGATTTTGGTTGCGCCTCCTACTGTCAGTTTGCGGAACAGTGCATAGGACAACTGCCGGAAGAATTCCTGAAAAAGAGAGATGACCTCCTGAAAGACAGGGTGGCCATTGCCATGAAGAAATATTTTAAACGGGATTTCAAACGCATAGGACATGCAGTAAAGGTTGCAAGATATGCCGAGGAAATAGGCAGGAATGAAAAAGGAGATCTTGGTGTGATTATTGTTGCAGCATACCTCCACGACATAGGAATAAAAAACGCAGAAGAAAAATACAACTCCAATTCTCCTAAATACCAGGAACTTGAAGGGCCGCCCGTGGCGAGACAGATCCTTGAAGAATTGAATGCAAACAGTGCCCTTGTTGAAGAGGTGTGCGATATTGTCGGACACCATCATCATCCCGGAAAAGACGAAAGTGTGAACTTTAAAGTCCTGTACGACGCTGATCTGATCACCAATATTGAGGAAAACAACAAGGAAAAACCTATAGACAGGGAACATATCAAACAGATAATCAACAAATCTTTTTTAACGGAATCAGGCAGAAAAAAGGCAGAAGAAATCCTCCTGTCCTGAACAGTTTCTCTGCATTCAGGATATACAGACAGAAAGGCCCTTTTGTTCAGAATGCCTTGCACAATTACACAAGATTACCCTCTGTACACATAGCTCGGGTAGCTTGCATAACAAATACATGACATTTAAAAAGCAGCATGCAGATAAAGGTTATATGTATCAGTTCAATAATAGGGGGATAGCAGCGAACGTACCACCAGGGCAGGAGGATCCGCTCCGGGCCTCCCGGCAGTCGCGTCAGAAAAATCCTCCTGCCCCTGTTTATTGAGCTATTACGGTTAGATAATGTGATTGATACATATAAATCAGGAAACAACCTCATAAAACTGAAAGAGGAAAAATGAAGGTAAAAAGAAAAATAATAGAAATTGATGAAGAACTCTGTAATGGATGCGGAAACTGTGTGACATCATGTGCCGAAGGGGCATTACAGGTGATAAACGGCAAGGCAAAGGTTGTTAATGATCAGTTTTGCGATGGCCTTGGAGCCTGTATTGGAGAATGTCCCCAGGGCGCCCTTAAAATCGTTGAACGTATTGCAGAAGATTTTGATGAAAAGGCCGTTGAAGAATATCTGAACGAACTGAAGCAAAAGGAGCAAACCGAGGGCAATCACAATGAAACTCTTCAGTGCGGTTGCCCTTCTGCAGAACCTGCAACCTTTTCAGAAGGCAACCTCAGTTGTGAATCAACAAATATTCCTTCAGAACTAACAGGGTCATCACTAATGCACTGGCCTGTACAGATAAGGCTCATTCCAGTTAATGCACCTTTTCTCAGGAATGCCGATCTTCTCGTAACAGCCGACTGTGTCCCTGTTGCATATCCTTCATTCCATTCAGATTTTCTCAAGGGCAAGGTCGTCATGTTAGGTTGTCCGAAATTTGATGATGCTGACAGTTACCTTGAAAAATTTACCGGGATTTTCAGAGCAGCAGACATAAAAAGCATAACAGTTCTTGTTATGGAAGTCCCCTGCTGTTCAGGATTGCCCGGCATACTGAAACGGGCCATGGACATGGCAGGAGTCAATATACCTATGAGACAGGTTACTGTAAGTTCCAAAGGAGAAATTGTTTTATCATAATTTCCCTGCTTGCACATTGCCTATGCTGTACCCCCTTGAACAATGCCATGTATTCACAAGATCAAAAAAAAGGCTGCTCAAAATCACAACCTGATTCTGAGCAGCCTTAAAGATTTATAAAACCTGTCCCGTTACATCAGATCACAACCCTCCATACGGGGAAAAGACCTGACGAACAGACACAATCTTTTTACACGGCTTCCGCCTTATAAATGGTCTTTTTGCACAATTCCGATGTCAATCTCTTGCACAAAATTCTCATTTACAGATTGGAAAACCAGGCGTGCCACAATAAATTTACAAATGGGCACTACCCAAATAAAAAGATGGCGGGGACGACGAGACTCGAACTCGCGACCTCCGGCGTGACAGGCCGGCGTTCTAACCAAAGCTGAACTACGCCCCCATAAATAGGCGGAACGGGGCTTGAACCCGTGACCCCCGGCTTGTAAGGCCGATGCTCTCCCAACTGAGCTATCCGCCTATGCTGATAAAAAGATATTATACATAGTATCAGTCTTTTTGTCAAGCATATTTTATAATACATTCATGGACAACAAGCGCTACAATACTTTATTCCACCTTGCCTGCCCCATGCAGCAATCAAGCGCAAGACCGGCAAAGGGAAAACCCTGAAAAGACATATGCTAATGAGCCATTACCGCAGTACTGGTATTGGAAGAATTGCCCTTTATTTTGAGAATATCATCAAGACTAAAAGCAGGAGATCCCTCATCAGGGCCAAACAGGGTTTCCCCCTCTTTAAGGACAAGGGTCTTTTCCAGTACTTCATCCATATGGCGAACAAGTACAAGTTCCACCTTGTTAAGTATCTTCCTGGGAATTTCTGCAATATCTTTTTTATTCTCAAATGGTATAAGGACCTTCTCTATTCCCCCTCTGTGTGCCGCCAATATCTTTTCTTTCAGCCCGCCAATAGGAAGCACCCTCCCTCTGAGAGTTATTTCTCCTGTCATTGCTATCTTGCTGTTAACAGGCTTCTGAGAAAGAGCAGATACAATTGCAGTAGCAAGCGTTATACCGGCAGAAGGGCCGTCCTTTGGAATGGCTCCTTCAGGCACATGAATGTGAATATCTATCTTTTCATAAAAATTTTCAGGCAGTTTAAGCTTCTTTGCCCGTGATCTCACATAGCTTAAGGCAGCCTGGGCAGATTCCTGCATTACATCACCCAGCTTCCCTGTCAGGCTCAGATGTCCTTTGCCTGGCATAATAGTAACCTCTATCTGTAGAAGCTCTCCTCCCACTTCGGTCCATGCCAGTCCTGTTGCCATACCAACAGCATCTTTTTCTTCATTACGGCCATAGAAAAACTTCGGAACACCAAGATACTTGTGAACAGACTGGGCAGATATCGATACCTTTGTATCTTTTCCGTTCTTGACAACCTTTTTTGCCACCTTTCTGCAAATCGCTGATATCTCCCGTTCCAGATTCCTCACACCAGCCTCCCTGGTATAATGCCGAATAATTGTGAGGATGGCTCCATCACTGAAAGATATATTGTCCACAGTGAGACCGTTCTGCTCTATCTGCTTCTTTATAAGGAATTTTTTTGCAATGTTCAACTTTTCATGCTCGGTATATCCAGGCAGGCTGATAATCTCCATTCTGTCCTGCAAAGGCAAAGGAATACTGTATAGTGTGTTCGCTGTTGTAATAAAAAAGATATCAGACAGATCATAATCCAGATCAAGATAATGATCATTAAAAGCAGAATTCTGCTCAGGATCAAGCACCTCCAGAAGGGCAGCAGAAGGATCACCCCTGAAATCAGTGCTCATCTTGTCCACCTCATCAAGACAAAAAACAGGATTATTCGCCTTGGCCTTTTTCAGTGACTGAATAATCTTGCCCGGAAGAGCCCCTATATAGGTTCTTCTATGTCCCCTGATCTCTGCCTCATCCCTGACACCTCCAAGGGACAATCGGACAAAATTCCTGCCCGTAGCCCTGGCAACGGACTTTGCCAATGATGTTTTTCCCACACCCGGGGGACCAACAAGACACAGGATAGGGCCCTTCACCTTCTTGGTAAGGTGCTGTACAGCAAGATACTCAAGAATCCTCTCTTTCGGTTTTTCAAGACCGTAGTGATCCTCTTCAAGAATTGCTTCTGCCTTTTGAAGATCCAGGGTGTCCTTGGTCTTTTTATTCCAGGGCAGAGCAAGTATCCAGTCAAGATAGTTGCGTACAACAGTGGCCTCCGCAGACATGGGCGACATCATCTTGAGCTTTTTAAATTCCTGGTTAACACGGGATCGGGCCTCCTTGGGCAGCCTCTTCTTTTTTATTGCCTTGTGCAGTTCATCAAGTTCAGTCTTGAAATCATCCTTTACTCCCATTTCCTTTTGTATGGCCCGCATCTGCTCATTAAGATAATAGTCTTTTTGAGTCTTTTCCATCTGAGATTTGACGCGTTTTTTCAGACGCTGCTCCAGACGAAGAATATCTATCTCTGCTCCCAGTTTTTCAAGGAGTTTTTCAAGACGAAGATTAAGGTCCTGTATTTCAAGAAGCTGCTGCTTATCTTCAACCTTCAGGGACAGGTGCCCGGTTATGGTATCACATAACCTCACAGGGTCATCAATGGAGGTTACAGTAGCAACTATCTCATGGCTTATCTTGTTGGAAAGTTTGGCATATTCTTCAAAATTGGAATTTATGGTGCGAATCAGCACCTGCATTTCCAGATTATCAGTATAGGTAGTAGGAAGTTTTTTTACCTCCACCATCAAAAAATCTTTCTGATCCAGGAATCTCTCTATCTTTCCCCTCTCCTGCCCTTCTATCAGGACCTTTACAGTACCATCAGGCAGTCTGAGAAGCTGCAGCACGGTAGAAATAACACCGTGGGAATATATGTCCTTGGGATCGGGATTGTCTGTGGATGCCTGTTTTTGCGCCGACAAAAATATCTCCTTGTTATGAGACATGGCATATTCCAGGGCGCGTACAGACTTGCTCCTTCCTACAAACAACGGAACCACCACATTGGGAAAGATTACCACATCCCTCAAAGGTAAAAGGGGATATGAATACCTTTCTTTCTTTATTGTTTCATTGTTTTCTTTTTTATCATCAAACATATTATTACCTCCTGTTATGCACATTTCTGTTTGTTTTCATTTTCATAGCACAGCATAGGAGGTTTATTCTCCAAAATAACATCATTTCCTATCACACACTCCTGCAATCCTTCCATGGATGGAATTTCATACATTATATCCAGCATTATTGATTCAAGGATTGCCCTTAGACCACGTGCGCCTGATTTGCGCTCGATTGCCTTTTCAGCAACGGCCCTGAGTGACTCCTCTGTAAAAGTCAATTCAACACCTTCAAGGTCAAAAAGTTTTTTATACTGTTTAACAAGTGCATTTTTCGGTTCTGTCAGTATTCTTATCAAGGCGTCAAGGGTAAGCTCGTTCAATGTGGCAATCAACGGAATCCGACCAACAAACTCGGGAATAAGTCCAAACTTAACCAGGTCCTCAGGCTGAACAAGAGAAATTATCTTGCTGAAATCATCATCTGTCTTAGCATGTATGTCTGCCTCAAAACCCATTGATTTGCTGCCGATCCGGTTCCTGATTATTTTTTCCAAACCATTAAATGTTCCGCCGCATATAAAGAGTATGTTTCTGGTATCCACCTTTACAAAATCCTGTTGGGGATGTTTTCTTCCGCCCTTAGGAGGGATGTTTGCCATGGTACCTTCGATAATCTTTAAAAGAGCCTGCTGAACTCCCTCCCCGGAAACATCTCTGGTAATGGAAGGACTGTCCGTTTTTTTTGCAATCTTGTCTATTTCATCGATATATATAATACCTTTCGAGGCCGCCTCTATGTCATAATCCGCCTTCTGCACCAGATTCAGGATTATATTTTCCACATCTTCGCCTACATATCCTGCTTCCGTTAATGTAGTGGCATCTGCAATGGTAAACGGCACATTCAGTATTCTTGCAAGGGTCTGGGCAAGGAGTGTCTTGCCGGAACCTGTAGGCCCGATCAGCAAAATATTGCTTTTTTCTATTTCCACTCCATCCATATCAATGTTTGCCCTGATGCGTTTATAATGATTATGAACAGCCACAGACAAAACCTTTTTTGCGCTTTCCTGTTCTATTACATACTGGTCAAGGACATCTTTTATTTCCACAGGCTTCAGGACTTGGCCATCAATGTCTTTTTCGCTGCCGGACTCTTCAGCAATAATCTCGTTGCACAACTGTATACATTCATCACATATAAAAACAGATGGTCCTGCAATAAGCTTTTTGACTTCATCCTGGCTCTTTCCGCAAAAAGAACAAAAAAGTTCATTATTAGAGCTATTATCCTTACTCATTATATATTCCTCTCCCTAAAAAACCTGTCTAAACCCGTATGGCTGAACCTGACAAGATTATACACCAGACATATACAAATCTCAGGCGCCAACAAGTCAGCAAACCACCAAAACACGGCCTTTTCTGCAGTTATGCAACAACTTCAGACTTTCAAAAAAGGCCCTCTCTTTATCCGGTTTCCAGCCCGGCAACCAGGGACCGGTTATAGTTATTTAACGGCAGTTTTTAAGAACTCTTTACTGCAAAAAAACACAGATCATATTCAAAAAAACAGACCATGTATTTTTTATGTCAGGGTATGTGTCTGTTCCAACAAATTTCAGGGATTAACTTTTGCAACTTCCCTTGATTTAATAACCTTGTCGACCAGACCATATTCCCTTGCCTCTTCACTGCTCATGAAATAATCTCTCTCGGTATCATCCTTGACCTTTTCTATTTCCTGGCCCGTATGACTGGCAAGAATTCCATTCAACCTTTCACGTATCTTTAATATCTCATTTGCATGAATAGCTATGTCTGTAGCCTGACCATGTGCCCCGCCAAGAGGCTGATGTATCAATATCCTGGAATTGGGCAAAGCATATCTTTTTCCCTCAGCTCCGCTTGCAAGAAGAATTGCAGCCATACTTGCTGCCTGCCCCATGCATATGGTCACGATGTCGGGTCTTATATACTGCATTGTATCATATATGGCCAACCCCGCAGAAACCATTCCTCCCGGAGAATTTATATAAAGATTTATCTCCCTGTCAGGATCTTCGGATTCCAGAAACAACAACTGTGCAATAACAACATTGGCAACAGTATCATTTATCTCTTCTCCCAAAAAGATAATCCTGTCCTTCAACAATCTGGAATATATATCAAATGCCCTTTCTCCACGACCCGATTGTTCAATTACCATTGGAATAAGCATAGCTATAAAACCTCTCCCTTTGAGTATCCATTCAGAACACCGCGCAATCTATTATGATGGCCCTGTAAAAAAAGTCTCTCTGCAAACCAGCCTTTGATCAGTGCTCATCCACAAACAGATTCAGCCACTATATGTTTTCCAATCCATAAACGAAAACCTCCAAACAGAACCAGGGGAATCAAAAAATTATACAAAGGCGTACAAACGTTTCGGAGAAAACCCCTCAGATTGACACCGGGATTATGCAAAAAGGCTATTTATGGATGGAAGCCGTCTTAAGGATTTGAAGACAGGTTCGTGTTATTAACCTGCCTCATTTTTTTCTGTTTCAACCTTTTCTGTTTCAATAATCTTTGCATTATCAAGAAGGAAAGACAATGTCTTTTTTTCCATCAAACCTTCCTTCATTTTACCCATCATATTGTTTTCTTCATAATATTTTCTGATTATTTCAACTGTCTGATTGGTGTTTCTGGCTACTGTCTCCAATTCCATATTGACATCATCGTCGCTCAATTCAATATTTTCCCGGGTTGCTATTTCTCCAAGAATAAACATGTTCTTGACCCGTTTCTCAGCAAAATCCCTGAAGTCTTTTCTGATCTTTTCCTCAGAGATACCCATGCGCTCCAGATCAGTCCCTGCCTCCATCAATTCACGTTGCACATTGGAAACAACCACTTTCAGTTCATTATCAACAATTCCCTGAGGCAGCTCAAAATCCACCTTTTCTGCAATACGTTCCAAAAGCCTGTTTTTTGTCTCGCTATCAATTCTCTGTTTTTCCTCTTCTGTAACAAGTTCCCTTACCCTGTTTTTCAGATCTTCAACACCGTTAAGATCCGGATCAAGCTGCTTGGCAAAATCATCGTTCAGATCAGGCAGGATCAGTGATTTTATATCAATTATCTCAACATCAAACCTGATCTTTTTACCCGCAAGCAAAGGTCGGGAATCATTTTCCTGAAAAACCACTGAGACCTCTTTTCTGTCACCCTTGTTTGCACCCACAAGGGCCTCATCCATATCGGCGTGAATCCGGTTGTCTCCGATCCTCAGAACAGCTCCCTTGGCTGTCATATCTTCGAGAAGAACATCACCATCAAAGGCCTCATAGTTAAGAACAACAAAATCTCCTTTTTGAACAGGCCTTTCCTCCTCCACAGAGGAAAGCGTCGCCCTTGCCTCCCTGATCTTTTCTATACGGTCATTAACCTTTTTGTCATCCACAACAAGTTTTTCTTTTTCTATTTCAATACCCGTATATTCCGGAAGATCAAAAGTCGGCTTCACCTCCAATGTTACAGAGTATTTAAAATCTTCTCCCTGTTTTAACAGGCTCTCCTTATCAAGGACCGGTTCAGTAATAGGAACAATATTACTCTCTTTGATCGCATCTGCAAATGTCTCCTTGACAAGGGCCGTAGAAACATCATCTGTTACCTGATCTGCAAAACGTTTTTCAAGAATATATCTTGGAACCTTCCCACGCCTGAAACCAGGTATCCTCGCCTTTTTCTGAATATCCCGGTAAGCCTCGTCAAGCTTTTTATCAACGCTATCAGCTTCAATTACAACCACAATCTTTTTCTTTACTGAACTGATGTCCTCAAGGTTTGTTTGCATAACCCTCCCCATATTCCAGATTGATAATGATAATACTTATAACGAACGTATAACCTGACCGGTTTTCATACATAAGATGGCCTTTTTGTACAATCCCGGTGTCAAGTCAAGGTTTTCCTGCACAACACACATCTGTATGTCTCCGTACCCATGATCTGACTGATCCTGTCCGGAAACTCTCATCTTCAGACTGGAAACTCACCAGTACCCGCGGTCTGTTTATGTAGGGGAACTGATCAGTTAATAATAGAAAAACAGCATATACCTGATATTGCCAGACAGGCCGTTTTTGCCTGTTGACACAGCCCTGCATTGTATCTGCAACTGCAACAGCATGATCTGAGTCAAACCACCCTGTTTTTCCCTCACATAAACAGAAACCGATTCCTCAACATGGCTCGTGCATGTTTTTAAAGTGAGAGGTAATGTTTTAGAAAATCGGGTGGTTGCTTGCAGGCCACTTCGGCTTCAACGCTCTTTCCGGAGGAAACAAGGCGTCTGAATATCCCAAGCGCCCAGAGAGGAAAATATTGACAGTAACCATGATAACGCAGATAAAACACCCTCGGAAAACCTGTGCCGGTATAATATGTCTCTTCCCATCCCCCGTTTGTCTGCTGGGTTTTGAGCAGGTAATGTATACCCCGTCTTACAGGCAAACTGTCTGTTTCTCCCGCTGCCATAAGGGCCAGCAATGCCCAGGCAGTCTGAGAAGCCGTACTTGGCCCCTTGCCGGCCCAGGAACGATCAGCATAACTATAACAGCTTTCTCCCCAGCCGCCATCAGGATTCTGACATGAATGCAGCCAGTCAACCGCCCTTCTGACATAAGGTCTGCTCATATCCTCACCTATCTGCTTCAGGGCCACAAGAACAGACCATGTACCATATATGTAGTTTACACCCCATCTGCCATACCAGGCTCCAAATGATTCCTGTTCTTCTCTGAGAAATTTCAATGCCCGCGCAACAGGAGGGAAATCCCTGCCAAAACCAAGCATTGCCAACATTTCCACACACCTCGCAGTCACATCTGCTGTGCTTGGATCCAAAAGGGCGCCATGATCTGCAAAGGGTATGGCATTAAGATAAAGGCAGTTGTTGTCTATATCAAATGCCCCCCAGCCTCCATCTGAACTTTGCATGCCGATAATCCATCTGACGGCCTTTGCAATATTTGTCTTGTACCCTGCATGTCCAAGAGATCCCGCCCTGAATAACGACATCAGCACCATGGGAGTATCATCCATATCCACATACAGTGCGTTTTCAAACTGAAATGCCCAGCCCCCCGGCTCAAGATCAGGGGCATTGACTGACCAGTCACCTTTTACAAACACCTGCTGTTTAAAAAGCCAGTCCCTGCATTTTATAACTGCAGGGTGGTCAGAAGAAAGCCCCCCTTCAAGGAGAGCAGAAAGGCTCAGACAGGAATCCCAAACGGGAGAATTGCATGGCTGGCAAAAGGCATCCGTATCTCTCCTCACAAGGAGATCATCAATCGCCCTGACACCTCGTACATAATCAGGGTCATCTTCCGGATATCCAAGAACCTTAAGAGCCATAACAGCGTTGGCCATGGCAGGAAATATAGCCCCGATACCTCCCTCACCCTGCATATGTTCGCGGGTCCATTCAAGGGCAGACCTTAATGCCTTTTTACGCCAGTACGAAGGCATTAAACGATCAACAGGCCTCAGTATCCTGTCTGTCAGGATAAAAAGATTCTTTATGAGATTGCCGGGAACAAATCTGTCGAGATACTTTAATGTTTCGGGAGGTTCTACGAAAAGCTCCCTGATTCCCATATGATCCGGAATACGGCAAACCGGTTTTCTGTTGTAGATAATAAGCAGGGGAACAAGTACGGTACGGGACCAATAGGAAATCTTGTGCAAATGAAAAAAAGACCATTCAGGCAGCATCATTATTTCTACAGGCATACATGGAGTTGTATCCCATGATATCTGCCCAAACATTGCAAGAGTAGTGCGTGTAAACACATTTACTCTTGCAGCGCCGCCAAGATTCAGGATCAGTTTTTTTGCCCTGTCCATAAACGGTTCATCAGACGAGGCCCCAAGCATTTTAAGTGCAAAATATGCCTTCACCGAAGCGCTTATATCCGCATCACCGCCTTCATATAATGCCCATCCCCCGTTTTCAAGCTGCCTGTCCAGCAGGTAATTGAAAATACCCTCTTTAAGCTCAGGGGATATCTCCCTGCCAAGAAAATACTGAAGAAATATATATTCAGAAGGTATTGTTACATCTGCTTCCAGATCAAATACCCAATAGCCCTTCTCTGCCTGGAGAGAAAGAAGATAGTTGGTGGCTCTTGAAATGGCATCTTCAATCCGGACCGGACCTAACATACTGTCTTCATCAAAAACACGCTTTTCAGCCGTTGATTGTCTTGAAATAGCCATCATTGCCTCTTTGTCAATCCTGTATTACATCTGGGTCAAGTTGTAAAAAACGGTGCTACGGTCTGTTCAGCAGGTTTTTCTGGTGTAAAAGAGACAGAAACCATGCTGAAAAACAAGTTGGGAAAGGAAATTGCAGTGATATTCAGACAGTACCCGCCAACAGGACCAGGAAGGCAGAAAAACCTGCAATTCCCTGCCCCGGTCAAACACCATGACGCCTTTGCAAAAAAACCATTTCTTGCAGCACACTGTGGCTGCACCAAATATTTTGTAGCTGAAATCTTGATTGCCGACAGGCAGGTAAAGATATTGGCAAAACAGTTATCTATTAGGCAGGCACTATCTGTTATCCATAAATTAGTTCCGGCACCAGAAAGTTTCCGGTCCAGAAATGAAATCTTTTGCGCAAGATCAAAGAATCAAGGGCACAGAGAGATGTACACGTTGTACAAAAAATCCCGCAAATTGGCATCTGAAAATTGTGCAAAAAGCCCCTCTAACTGTATTTAATTTAAGCCAAAATAAACATAGCAGCACAATTTGTCAACCATAATCAATAATATATATCAAAAACATCCTCTTTTTTCAGGCCTTGCGTCTTGTACAGGCTGATTAAAGTATCCAACAGTCAAATCCGGGAAGCTGTCCTTGATCTCTTCTATCATGTTTTTTATCCCCATACCCGGGAAATGGCACGGAGGCATCCTGTTTATGTAAAGCTGGGGATCAATGCACAGGTTTTTCAAATGTAAAAAATTGACTCCTGTCTCCTTTAACAGGGTCTTTAACGCAGCGACCTCTTCCTTCTGATCTGTAATTCCGGGGAAAACCAGATAATTTACCATGGTGTAAACGCCCAGTTCTCCCGATATCAGTATGGATTGTATCACATCATCAAAGGTGTAAGTCTTTGGCCTGTAATATCTGTGATAGAAAGAGGGCCTTGCACTGTTCATGCTTATCCTGACTGAATCAAGTCCGCTTTCAATAATTATACGAAGCTGTTCGGGCATACTGCCATTGGTGTTAAGGTTTATGGTTCCCCTTTTTGTCCTTTTTCTTATCTCCCTTATACTTTCTGCAATAAGACGATGTTCTGTCAACGGCTCTCCTTCACAGCCCTGCCCGAAACTTACAATAGGAACAGGCGCCTTGTCCAGGTGCGAAACAGCAAGGGACACTATCTCATCTTTTGATGGCCTTTCTGATATCCTGTAATGGGATGCACAAAAACCTGAATCAGGCTGAAGGGAAAGACATCCAAGACAGGATGCATTACACTGTCTGCTTACAGGTATCGGGGCCTCCCACCTTTCCAGAAAAAGATTTTTGGCCGCAAAACAATGATTGTCTGTAGCACAGTCTATAAGATGCGCAACAAGCCCCTTGCACATATGGTTTTTTTTGTAGTTCTCTATGGCAGGCACAAGATCTGTGTCATCATAATTACGTGGATCCCATCTCTTGTTATATTCAATCCACAGGCCGGCAGCCCGGTATTTTCCGTCCTTAAAACCGACTGCTGTATAGGCCCAGGTTGGAAGCAGATATGATTTCAGAGAATAGTCTGCAGCAGGAAGAAGCGTACGAACAATGCCTGGCTCCATAAATGCAGATACTGCAAAACAGGGAGATATACCGTTTTCTGTCTCTATATCCTCCACTATCAGATATTCCCCTGTCTCGGGATCAAGCCCTACAGGATGGCTATCAGGTATGTAAAACAGCTTGCTGAATTCCGGCAAGGGTAACAGTTCACCGGCCTTGATATGGACAGGGCAATCACCTGAAAAACCAGCCATCCTGTAATACGGATGATCATATACCCGTCCCTTTTCATCGGCATAAAGCATATAAGGCAGTTCTGCGTAATCCATGGTCTTTTTTGCAATCTGTACCGGCAGTTTTATGATATCCCTTCCCTCGTCTCACAGCCTTACGGATGAACCGGATGTAACCAGGGCCTTTTGTCATTTCCCACAATCTTTGAGATCCTTGCCCTTATCCACTCGAAGGGAAGATCGGAACAGGGATCTGGAAACTGTTCAAGATACTCAATATAAGGATTGCCCTCCATGTCCTTTTCCGGAAGTATGGCATCAGATCTTCCATCAAACTCCACGGCCGGGACTCCGATTTCTTCACACACGGCTTTATGAAAAGTGGCGGCTGCGCTTACCCATTTACCGTCAATAAAAAACTGATTGTATCCATGTCTGTGAAAGACATTTCCCCTGTTTCTTTTACAGACATGGGCAGGGAGCTTGTGATTCCTTATCCTGGCAAAAACAAGCCTGCTCGGAATTCCGGCGGCCCTTCCAAGGGCGGCAAGAAGTACGGCCTTCTGCACACAGTATCCCTTGCCCCATTCAATAATCCTTGACGCCCTGAAATCTTCCTCAAACACTGAAATCATATACATGTTGTAGGGAATTGAATCTCTTACAAAATAAAAAAGGTTTACCGCCTTTTCCCTGTCATCTGCACAGCCCTGTACCAACCCCCGGGCACATTCCATAACACGTTCATTATCCGAGTCAATGGCAAAGGTTGGCCTTAAATATATGGCAAGATCGTTGTTTTGCAAGATTACACCCCTTATGCACCCTAAGGATACTTTCGGTAATAGAACTTCATAATCCTGTCATCAGGAACATTACCCTTCAACAGTATTGCAATACTGTCCATATACTCTCTGTAAGATGTAATCCTGTTGTCCCTCAGGCTCAAAAAACTGCCGCCCTCTGCAGTTATCCTCTTGCCTTTACTTGCAGGCATAAGGGAAATGAACTCAAATTTCCATTCAAAGGCAGCATCAGTATGGTTATTGAACAGATAGAGAATTGGTGTAAACCGGTATTTCTCCCCTTCTTCATGACACCTTTTATGCAGGGCCTTGATAGCATCACGGCCACTGCACAATCCATACACGGAATCAATATACATGGCATCTTCTGTGAACATGTCTGCAAAGGCATCGGAATCGCTCCTTTCAAAACCTGTGCAAAACCGATCAATTATATTCATATGTAATCCCTCCATGCCTGGCCTTTATTACCGAATATCTGTAAAGGACGGCCATGGCCTTTACAGCACGTTCAGGAGTTGGATAAACAGGAATACCTCCGTCTTCTATCTGTTTTACTGTCTCATCATCCTCCCTTCCGCAAAAACAGGCGCACAGAATCGGTTTTTTGAATCTTCTGCATGCAGATACAAGTCTTGTGCAGGCCTTTTCCATTGCATGACTTATCATATCAATAGGTATTTCAACAAGATCACCTGCAAGGTTAATCTTGTTTCTCAAATGTACAGGTCCAAAAATACCATAAAGAAGCATGCCGTCTATATAAGGCAAATCCATTATGATATCAGGGAGTTTTGAAAATATCAAATCAGGATCATAGTTAAGGGTTACATCAACAGGATTGTTTGGACTGGCTACAGGAGGAATGATCTTTTTTATACGTTCCCGGGTATGGAGATCAAAAAGGGGGAGCTCCAGACCACATCGGTTGCATGCATCTGCCATGGTTATAGCAGGACCTCCCGAATTGGTAAGAATAGATAACCGGTTCCCCTTTGGGAGAGGCTGTTCAGCAAGGGCAAGACATGCATCAAACATGTCGGGAAACGACATTGCCCTCAGAACACCGGCCTGCCTGAACATGCCTGCATGAATACCGTCATGACCTGCCATGGCGGAAGTGTGGGATGCCGCTGCCCTGGCACCTGCCCCGGTACCTCCGACATACATGACTACAACCGGTTTTGCAGGGGTGATGTCTTTTGCCTTCTCCAGAAATGCCCTCGGCCTTTTTATTTCTTCCGCATATATGGCAACAGCCCTGGTATCAGGATCATCCCCAAAATACTCAAGGCAGTCAATCATATCAATATTTGCCTGGTTTCCAATACTCACAGCCTTGCTCAAACCGGTTCCTGTCCGGGCAAAATACGGAAGGGCCTGTGTCACATAACTCCCGCTTTGAGATATAAAACCAATATGACCAGGGGCATGTGTGTACGGAAACCACGTGGTATTCAGTCCGATTGCAGTATTGATTATTCCCATGCAGTTAGGCCCGAGATATCTGATACCATACTTCATGGTCAGTTCATCGAGGGCAGCCTGACTGTACATCCCTTCTTCGGAACCTGTTTCCCCATAACCTGCAGTTACTATAATAGCCAGTCTGATCCCTTTTTTTCCACAGGCTTCCAAGACATCGAGAACCGTTTTTCTGGAAACCACAAGGAATGCCAGATCAGGAAGTTCCGGCAAGGAAAAGACATCCCTGTACGCGGGCAAACCCAGGACAGTCTTTTCTGCTGGATGTACCGGAAAGACCTTTCCCCTGTAACCGCCCTTTATAATGTTAAGAAGAAAAGGGGTTCCTATAGTCATAATAGAGTTTGATGCACCAAAAAAGGCGATCGAACGGGGATTCATCAGTCTGTAAAGGGGATTTGCTTCCACTATATATTCTTTTCCTGACCAGTTTCTGCAGAAAGTGTTATCAGGGCATCAACAGCAACAGGGTCTGTTCCCGAAATTATAACCGGGTTCACATCAATTTCCGCTATCTCCTTGTTCTCCACTCCTATCCTGCCAATATTAACAACAAGGTCTGCAAGCTTGTCCCTGTCTGCCGCAGGCATTCCCCTGATTGCATCAAGAATCCTGTGACCGTTTATCTCGGTCATCATTTCAATGGCATCTTCTCTTCCAAGCGGTGCAAGACGAAAAGAGACATCTTTTAACACCTCGGTAAATATTCCTCCAAGCCCAAACATAACACACGGTCCGAAATGTGAATCCCGTACAAGACCTGCCATCAGTTCCCTTTTTCCATCCACCATCTCTTCAACAAGGATGCCGTAATCACTGCCCTTTATCCTGGACGTCAATTCCTCAAAGGCATGTATGATCTCCCTTTCATCTCTTATCCCTGTAACAACGAGCCCCTTTTCTGTCTTATGGGTTATCCGACAGGAGCATGCCTTTATAACCACAGGGTATCCTATCTTCTCAGCGGCAGCTGCAAGCCCGTCTTTGTCAGCAACAAGCTCTCCCCTTGCAACCGGAACAGAGTATTGCCTGAAAATCTCTTTGGCCTCATGCTCTGAAAGAACAGTTCTGCCCTCCTGAAGTGCTCTTTTTATAATATCCATTATACCTGTCTCTTTTTGCCCCTAATACCCGTCCGTAAATTACCATAAGAGAATACACAAGGGATGTATCAAGGCCAGAGTGCATACTCATGTACGGGAAAAATCAGATATCTTGCGGTCATACCGGCCTTTTCTATTGATCTTGCGAGTCTTTTTCTGTATTAGAAACAGTAAATTCTGTATGATCAAACCTGTTCACGATATTGTCAAACATTTCCTTTTCATCACGGGAAAATACAGAAAGAAACATCCTGTTATTCCGGTGATATACGTTTATAAGATCATCTTTCATGGCAATGGCCTTGTCTGTCAGAAATATTCTGATTGCACGCCTGTCATCAGGATCGGCCTTTCTTGCTACAAGATCATCCCGTTCCATCCTGTCCAAAAGGCCTGTAAGAGTTGCCTTGTCCACAGCAACCTTCTCAGAAAGTCTGCTGATAAGGATGCCATTTTCTTCATAAAGGGCTATAAGCAGAAAAAACTGGGAAGTTGTAAGGCCGTAGGGAGAGATACTCTCTCTTGTCACCCTGTTAAGTTTCTTTGATATGCGGCCCAACGAAAAACATAGACAATCTTTAAAAAGCACGGTCATGATACAATTCCTTGTTGTATGTGATATAATTCTCCTGTGGATATGATCAGGACAGTTTCTGCCTGAAAACGGCTGTTTCCCGCAATATTTGTGATCTGTCTGCCGTATCTGCCCAAAGACAGATACAGTTATTATTAACGAGTATCCATTCACAAACCGATTCTGGCACCCGGGAAGCTTCCGGTACAGAGACGGGATTTGCACAAGACCAGGAAAACCGGAGGCACATTGTACAAGGAATCCCGCAGATTAATACCGGGATTGTGGATATAGCCATTTACGGATAAAAACTAACTACCTGAAATATTCGTATTCAAATATTCTATTTATAATAGCATATAAAAAAACAAAACACCACTTATGATTCAGACAAAAAAAATGATAACAAAAAAGACTCCCCTGATTCTGGCATCTGCATCACCAAGAAGAAAGATGCTGCTGTCCAGCATTAAACTGCCTTTCCGCGTTGTTGCGAGCAAGGTTAAGGAAGACTGTTTCCCTGATGAACCGGTAAAAACAACCATGCATCTTGCTGAAAAAAAGGCGCTGGATGTATACACAGAAAACGAACCACTGTGGGTTCTGGGTGCAGACACCCTTGTTGCTGTAAATGATACAGTTCTTGGAAAACCTTGCAGCAGGAATGATGCAATTCATATGCTTTCTCTTTTAAGCGGACGCAAACACATGGTTGTTACCGGTTTCTGTATTATAAATCCTTTCGGAATTGCAGTCCATTCAGAGGCAGTAAAAACAGATGTCTTTATCAAAAAACTTGACAGCAATGAAATAACAAACTATGTGAACACAAAAGAACCCTTTGACAAGGCAGGCGCATATGCCATTCAGGGCATAGGCTCTTTTATGGTGGAAGGCATATGCGGATCATATACAAATGTGGTTGGATTACCGATTCCTCAAGTTATAAATGCACTTGTTTCACTGGGAGCCCTCAAACATTTTCCACTATCACCCTGATATGCCCTTTTTCTCCATCCCCAACACCAAACATCCTGCATGCATTCCCCCTGTTTACTGCAATCTCCAGGTACCCGGTACTTCCAAAGAGCGCCACAGGTTCTCCCGGACCTTTGTTGGCATACGTCTCTGCTATTCCGTCTATAATTACATCCATTACCCTGATCTGTTTACGGCGCCCTGATCCAAGGACCTCAATATCTTCATGTTTTATGTTGGTGACCATATTGCCAAAATGATCCGCATACAGAATCTGCCCTATTATTCTGCCATCTTCCTGCCTGGGCCCGGGAATCCCTGTCAGCACGGGATCATCTATCAGGCATCCCATCTTTTCACAGGAAACCCCGTTTGACAAATACGCCGCTACAGGGGCAAAGATATCTCTTCCATGAAATGTACTTCCCGGATCAGACAGAAAATATCCGGTGTTGGTTATATGTATTACACTGCAGGCGCCTGAAAGAACCTCTCCAAAGATGCCATTGTCAGGACCTACAAAAACATGGCCTCTGGTCCTAACAATGACTGGCCGTCTGTGTGTCCCCACTCCGGGGTCAACAACTGCCAAATGAATGGTTCCTTCCGGAAAATATCTGTATGAATCCCGTAATATTATGGCGGCACGTACCGTATCGCCAAGGGAAACATTATGGGTAATATCTACCATAACGGCCCCGGGATTTATACCGAGCATAACGCCTTTCATTATCCCAACGTATGCGTCCTCAAGGCCAAAATCAGTAAGAAGGGTGATTATTCCCGAAGGTTTGAACGGTTTACTTTCTGACACTGTTCCCTGATCCATCCTGCCCTTCCCCTCTGATCACTGCCTGAAAAAAAAGAAAAAGACCAACCAGAAGAAAAGACATGTCTCTTGCAAGATCCGGATAATCCATGGAACTTCCTTTAATACTTGTGGAAAAACATCCGCAGGTAATATCCAGGCCGCGCGCCATATTAAAGAGAATTGCAGACGTATATACAATCAGAAAAATATTGCTCATGAGCAATGCACCTGGCATCCATATCCTGCATACAAGGCAAATACCCAGTATGACCTCTGCCCAGGGCAGGACAATTGCAGCAATGTTTATAAGCGAATCAGGCAGAATCTGGTAGTTAAGGACAACCCTGGCAAAGGCAGCAGGATGAATGATTTTGTCAAGGCTTGCATATAAAAACACAAGGCCAAGAAATATCCTTGCCGCATGATATATAACGTCAACAGTGAGTTTCCTAACGTCTGAAACCATATTCAAGCTCATAAAACCTCGGGTTCATGTCTGCAAGAGGTTCTTTCAGTTTCTCGATTTCAGATCTTGCTCCATGGATCTCAACACTTATAAGGTCTGATATTGCCAGCATCTTTTCAAGCAGATCAGAAACATTCTCCATGTGATACAGGATTCCCTCTGCGCCTTCAAAACCTTCCCTGCAATGGGCAACGTCACCACAAAAGGAAAAGCCATAGTAAAGGCATCTTGGCTCTTTCATGGCACGTTCCACAAGGTCATTGCATATATTTCTGAATTCATCCGATTTGTTCTCATGTATCCTGAAGTAAGGATTAATACTGCAGCATGTGTCATTGGCAGGCATTTGCATTCTCCTGTTGCAGGGTCAGTCTCCAAAAGTTTCCTTGCATCCGGGCAGTATCCGGGAATCTTCAAGAAGCTCAAGAAAAGAATCCCAATCCCTGACCGTAACAACATCAAATTCAGGATCCCTTATCTCCCGCCCCCTGTCTCCCGGCACCATCTCTACCCTCTTGTCCTTTGCATAAGTAAACCATACAGGTTTTATACCGGCATTAAGTGCACCCATTACATCTGCTTCAAGGTTATCTCCGACATATATCACGGAATCAGGTTTAACATCAAGTTCATCAACGAGCCTGTTAAACACACCGGGATGAGGCTTCCGGTAACCAAGTTCGCCAGACACAAGGATAACATCAAAAAAGGAGGAAAGTCCGAAATGGTCCACAAGCCCCCTGCATGCAGGGCCGTGGGTAAAATTGGAAAGCATGGCCAGCCGGTACCCGGATCTGACGCAGTTCAGCATGGATATGGTTCCGGGTATAAGGTGACAGTAGTCAAAAAAGGCGGAAAAATAGCTGACAAGGGCGTCTGCAATCCTTTGATCATCGGGGTTGATCCTGAAACCCAATTTATGCAGGGTGGCGCTTATCCAGAAACGGTTATGTGTTTCTATCCCGTCTTTTTCCGCCCTTTCAACAAATTCCAGGGCGGTTTTTCTGTAGGTAATGTAAAACATATCATCTTCAAAATCCAGTCCGTCCTGGTGCAGCTTCTTTGTTAATCTTCGTACAGCCTCATCAACTGCCCCTTTATCTGCTGTTATAAGTGTATTGAACAGGTCAAAACCTATAGCTTTTATCGATTCCAAACAACATCCCCTCTCTGTCAACTGTTAAAGGAATTGCAAGATACCCGATTCTGTTTGATCAGGCAGGCACCAATATTGCGAAATATCTAACCCTTCCATGAATCTACATCAATAAGGCCTAATCTTGCCGCATACCGCACTATATCAATGACACTATGCAGATCAAGCTTGTTCATAATATTGGTGCAATGGTTTTCCACGGTCTTCACGCTGATAAAAAGCCTTTCAGCTATCTTTTTCCTCGGTATGCCTTCTGCCAGCATACGCATGATCTCCTGCTCCCGGTTTGTCAGGGAATTATAGGATGCATCGGTAATCCTTTTTTCCATTGCAGGCATCTCCATGAGTCTTTTGACTACCTGCCGGGAAACAGAACTGTCAAGAAAGTATTCTCCCTTTAATACCACATTTATGCCCTTTAACAATGCAGCCGCAGCAGATTCCTTTGCAATATACCCAACAGCCCCTGCCTGAAATGAATTGACAATATATTCAACCCCGGAATGCATGCTTATCACAATCACCCTTGTATCAGGTAATGATACAGACATTTCCCTGATCAATTCGATTCCATTCCTGTCAGGAAGGGATATATCCACAAGTGCTATGTCAGGTCTGAGTTCCCTCGCCAGGTCAAATCCATCATTGGCTCTTCCTGCCTCTCCAACCACCTCCAAACTCCTGTCCCGGTTTATAACGGCCTTGAGACCCTCTCTTAACATGGGATGATCGTCAATTATAAGTATCGTTACCTTTTTTTCCATTTCCTAACCCTGTTGACCCAGCCGCTTGCAGGTCCATGTAATCTTCCGGGCTTCATCCACAAATGAATCCCCTGCTGATATCCTCAACTGCCTGTAACAAACAGATCAGAGAGGTAGCGGAGCTGTTTGCAGCCCCCTGTATCATATACAATCAGGCAAGGCTCCCCTCAGATATGCACATGATCCTGTCCGCTTGGAATTTCTATAAATATTTTTGTACCTTTCCCCCGGACAGACGTAATCCTCATCTTCCCGTCAAACAGTTTTACCCTCTCCTGCATACTGCCAAGCCCCATATGTTTTTCATCTATGGGCCTTTTCATCCATTCCTCCACATCAAAGCCCCTGCCATTATCCTCGATTCTCAAAACAACATTCGGAAAAGACGCAACAAGCCTCACAAGCACACGGGTAGCACCAGCATGCCTGACAATATTGTTAAGACCCTCCTGTAACAGCCGGTAGATATTGATTTCAATATCCTTGTCAAGCGATATGTCATCCATGCCTGCTGCATGAAAATCCATTTCAAGCCCTGTTCTGTCGGCAATATCCTCACAGTAATGATAGCATGTACGAACAAGACCTGCCTGATCCATGTCAGGGGGATGGAGATCATACGACAGATTCCTGACCTCACCAATGACTTTCTGCAGCATCCTGCTGAGCGTGGAAAACCTGTGCTCCAGTTTTTCAGACAGGGACCTGCCTGTTTCATCAGCAAGCGTGTCTATTAGTACCTTAAGCGTGGACAGATCCTGCGCTATCCTGTCATGCAGCTCAAAGGATATCATACTGCGTTCAGACTCATGTGCCCTGAAAAGCTGCCTTGTAAGAGAGTGTATCCGTTCCTCGGCATGCATCTCTGTGGTCATATTACTTGCAACCACTACAAACCCGCCAATA
Organism: uncultured Desulfobacterales bacterium; assembly: GCA_964457545.1. Lineage (GTDB taxonomy): Bacteria > Desulfobacterota > DSM-4660 > Desulfatiglandales > Desulfatiglandaceae > JAGGTJ01. Next base: position 81,882 of record CAYWEN010000013.1, read on the forward strand.
TCTTTTTTCTCCTCATCTCTTAACGGGACACAGGAGATATTCCAGCAGGTATCTTCCTGCATTCCACTGAAATCAAGGTCATAAAGTCTGACCCTTTCAGGCCTGCCGGTATCCCTGACCTTTAATACAGGGCACCCGATGCATGAGAAATCCGAACCGCAAAAAACTTCGTAACAGGGTCTGCCCACTATCTGTTCAATGGTCTTGCCACAGGCATCCAGAATGGTTCTGTTTGCCCATATTATTTTCATGTTCCTGTCAATGTAACATATACGATCAATGGATGCATCGAGAATGGCGCGTTTTTGCGCCTCGCTTTTTTCAAGCCTTGCCAGGGTCTGTTTTCGCCATGAAATATCCCTGTTTACCCCCCTGTAACCCAGGAATCTGCCACTGTCTGCAAAAACCGGAACCGCATTGGTCTCCAGGCAGACAGTATGACCGTCCTTGTGTACAACACTGTACTCAAGAGAACTAACAGGCTCCCGCTTTCTCTGGATCTCACTGAACAGGTGGAGTAAGGGCCTGCGTTCATTCCTCGGAAAGAATCTGTAAAATGGCCTGCCCAGTATTTCTTCAGGCATGTATCCCAGCAGATTCTTTACCTGGAGATTGGAATAGGTATACCTGCCCTTGGTGTCTGTTTCCCATACCCAGCTGAAAACCCTGCCTGCAATGTCCTGAAAACGTCTCTCCGCATCTGTAAGAGATCTTTTAAGTTCCTGCTCTTTCAGCACCCTCCGTATTACATCAGGCAGGGATTCAATCGCAAACGGAGATTTTACCAGATAATCATTTGCCCCCTTTTTCAGGGCCTCTACAGCAATATTTTCATTCCCGCAACCTGTAAAGATAATCACAGGAATATCATACCGTGCCTTAAGTATGTCCAGCAGTTCAACCCCTGTCATATCCGGGAGTCTGTAGGCCGAAATTATCAGATCAGGCCTGCAATCTTCCACAACCCTGAGAAAATCCTCAGCCTTTAAAAAACAGGATACAATACTTCCCCTTACACCCTTTAAAAGAGACTCCCTTACAAGGGAGAGATAATTGCTGTCGTTATCCACAACAACAATCTTCTTGTCATTTGACATGCTTCCTCCAGACTGCAGCAAACAAACCGGCACCTGTTCCCGAGCCGCCAGACATGAAAACCGGTTTCATATTAATGGATAACTGTACATATCGCCTTTATAGTTCCTTATATAGATGGTATCCTTTTCTGAACCGGCAATATAATCCGGAACAAGGGGCACCTTCCCGCCTCCGCCGGGAAGATCAACCACAAAATGGGGGACACAAAGTCCTGATGTATGGCCATGCAAACCACGCATGATTTCAAGCCCCTTTTCAAGCGGTGTCCAGAAATGGGATGTCCCCTTTGCCATATCGGCCTGAAATATATAATACGGCCGTATCCTGTTCATCACCAGCTTATGCATCAAAGATTTCATGACTTCCATACTGTCATTCACCCCTCTCAGCAGTACTGTCTGGCAGCCCAATGGAATCCCCGCATCAGCAAGCCTTTTGCAAGCCTTTTGCGCCTCAGGTGTAATTTCCGAGGGGTGGTTAAAATGGGTGTTGATATACAGGGGGTGAAACAGCCTGAGCATATCCGCCAGATCTGATGTTATTCTCTGGGGCAGGGTGCATGGTGTTCTGGTTCCGATCCGTATTATTTCAACATGCCGTATTGAACGCAGCTCGGTCAGGATGTCAAATATTGTCTTGTCCTCGAGAAGAAACGGATCACCGCCTGAAAGGAGCACATCCCTTATCTCTCTATGTGCCCTTATATATGCGAGTCCTTCCCTGACAGAATCCCCTGTTACCATCGACGGATTTCCCACTTTCCTCTTTCTGTTGCAGAACCTGCAATACATGGCACACATAGAGGATACCAGCAGCAAAACACGATCAGGATACTTGTGTGTCAGGCCAGAAACAGGAGACAGAGCCTCTTCATTCAAGGGATCTTCAAGGCCGTTCTGTTCGGTTAGCTCCCTTGTATCCGGAATGCACTGCCTGTATACAGGATCATTTATGTTCTTTATCAGACTCAGGTAATAGGGATTTATGCGCATGGGATAGACAGATACGACCTGTTCAAGAGAGGATACATCCACCCCGAAAGAAACCGGCAGATCACCGGGAGTGTTTTTGCTGTTTGCAAGAATCTGTTTCCATAGAGACATTGTCTTACTGCACAGGCCAGGGGTTTTTTCTCAGCAGATCCCTGTATCTTGAAAGGAGTATCTTTTCTGCAACATCAGGACGGGAAAGGTACGGGACAATAACCTCCCTTACACTTGTCATAAAATCATTGAACAGGAAACCTTTTCTCTCTCCGCTTACAAAATGCCTTTCCATATTATAGACATACTGAATCCTGTCCCCATAGTGCTGTCTTAACAAAAGAAGTACAAGATCCCTGTCTTCAGTTTCAGGGATAAATTTTTCATGAACGGGAACATCCATAAGCGCTTCAAAACGGATCAGCCATCTGTCTCCTGCCATTATACGGCTTTGGTCATGTAACCGTAGTTCAAAGCCGTTATCAAGTTTTATTGTTTCGATTTCCCTGCCATTTGTCATAAGCCAGGACCTCCTTGTTTAAAAGCAGAGCCCGTAAACGGGTTTTTGATTCACGAATGCCTGGCAAGGCGTGTGCCCTCCCCTTGCCCTGAACAAAGATTCCTGCTTCTGAAAACAGAAAAACATACTGCAAGGCAATGGAGCAAGCACCCGACAGATCCTGCCAGGACCTGTCAGAATTTACACAACAGATTGACGCATTACAACCATAAACAAGATTCTGTCTTGATATTTTTTGTATTAAGTCAATATCTTTATCAGGAGGATTATCAAGGCTTCATTCTTATAATGCAAGACCTGACCCCCCTTTTTATTTGTGAGCTTGCTTGTATGAAGTGCGTGATAGGAGGACAGACTGCCTGACGGGCAGGAGGGGGATGGCAGGGCGCGCGAGGAAGTTGAAAGCTGGTAAGGAAAGGCGATTGAGCATAAAAAACCCCTGCGGCCTAATGTCCGCAGGGGTTTTCTGACAATCCACAGGCACATTATCTGGCCGACAATCCTTGTTTAGCCCTTTTTCATCAGCCTCTTGCGGCCATAACCTGCAAGCCC
>CAYWEN010000014.1:0-18775 GCA_964457545.1 uncultured Desulfobacterales bacterium
TCCAAGTATCCCCATTGGCAGATAAAACCGGATAAAAACAAAACAACATGAACAAAAAGGAGGTGTTTAAAACCAGGATTGTTATGGGACAAGGACCCATGACAGAGGGCTCTGCAAAAAGTAGAAACATGGGAAGCTGGATTCGCCCGGCAGCCATACCTATGGTTCTGCTGAAAACCGGCAAACATGCTTTGACAAGAAACCAGGCCTGAGAGGGGTCTTGGCACAGACAAAGGACAAGATCCCCCATATCATCACCCTGAAAACAAAGTTACACCTTGCGTATTATCAATCTGCACCACACAGAAAACCTGTAACCGCCAATCTCTCGCAAAGCTCAGGCGGCCTGGTTTTGCAGCTTGATCCACCAGCTTACAGTCCCTGTTGTCTGTCCGGACATAATTTGAGACTGTTAACGGCTCCAATGCACTCAAGTTTCAGAGAAAAACTTGCCGCTTACAATAAGGAAGCTTATAAATATCATCGCGGCAATATCCACAAAAACACAGAACCATGAATGAAACAGGTCCCAAACAAGACCGGAAGATACAAAAGTAGGGACTATCATCACAATAAATACACCTATCTTTCTGTATATATCCATAATTAGCGTCATCCCCCTGTTATAATATTGACAGTTCCACAAAGTTTCAACCAATCTGCCTACAGATGCTATTTTCACACACAGGTGGTGTCAAGTCTTTTTTTACATATCTCAGCATCCTGACAAGGACGAACAACAACTACATACAAACCAGAGGTTGAATCATATAAGGGTTTTCACTCCACAGGATACAAAAGCGGCAAAAACCGGATTAGAAATCCCCGCAAAAAGGACTTGCCTTAAAGGCAATTTTGGATTAGAATATCTTTTTAAACATCTTGGATATACCGACAGAAACAGATTTCCAGTTTTTGCAAAAAGAAGACAATCCCGCAGATTATCCCCAGTGAAACACAAATCTCACAGGATGCGGTGCAAACATTGCAGAAAAAGGCTGTTTATGAATAAAAATCAGACCTGTTCGGGGCGTGGCGCAGTCTGGTAGCGCACCTGCTTTGGGAGCAGGGTGTCGGAGGTTCAAATCCTCTCGCCCCGATCAAAAAAATACAGTTTTAGAAAAGCAGTCTGATAAAACAGGACTGTTTTTTTTTGCAATCAGACACATATCCAAAAAATCCCGAGGAAGCAAAAAAAATGGTTAAGGCATTTGAATGCAAGATGTGCGGCGAATGCTGTTATGGAGAGGGAGGCATCTTTATATCTGATCAGGAAATTTCAGAAATAGCGAAATTTCTTGATATAAGCAGGGCTGATTTTATCAGGATATACTGCGAAAAAAGGCTTGGGCAAACAGGAATAAAAACAGGAAAAGACGGATTTTGCATTTTTTTTGACAGTGAAAAACAGTGCTTAATTCATCCTGCAAAGCCACAGCGTTGCAGAAAATGGCCATTTTTTTCTGCCATTGTAAAAAGCAAAGACAACTGGGACCTTGCAAAAGATGCCTGCCCCGGCATAAATCCGGAATGTTCATTTGAAGAGTTTGTCAGGCAGGCATCAAAACAATCACATCAACAGAAGCATATTGACACATCAGTAAAAAACCCGGGGCACTGCACGGGTTATACCAATACACAAAACAACACATGACCGTTTTTCAGCGCTTGGGCAGATGTGGTCCCTTAAGAAAACGTTGCTTCAAGACCTTCTTTTTTACTGAATCCATAGCCTTCCAGCGTTGCCAAAGACGTTTCCTTCGTTCCGGTGGCAATCCCTGCCACCATTTAAATGTACGGCGCAATCTTTCCTGCCTTTCAGGGGGCAGTTTCATAAATCGGCGATAGTATTTCCGTATCTTTTTACGCTGCTCAGGCGACATGCGTTTCCACCTGCGAAAACGCTTCCTGACCTCTATCCGTTCAACCGGAGTAAGCCTGGACCATAATCTGGCACCTTTCAAAAGCCGTTCTTTCCGAACAGCAGGAATCTTGTTCCAGCGGTCTTTCAGCCTGTGAAGAATATGCTGTTCCTGCGTGGTAAGATCATCCCAGGCAGGGTTTGACAATCCAGCCAATGCCGAAGGACAAATGCCCATCATACCTGCAAGAAAAATAACCCCGAAAAAACAGAGAATAATCCTAATAAACTTCATCTCCATTATCCTTTTGTGTTTTTCATCATCTCTGCCAGATCAGCCGGATCTATCCGGTTTCCATTTCCGGTCTCCCATAATCCCAGATACTCGACAAGGTCTACAGGCGGTAAAGAAGATTCTTCAAAAACTACAGGGTCAATATCATCCTGGATCTGAACATCATCTGCCCATACATACACTGAAAAAAGAACATTAAAACAGAAAACAAATAACAGAAATCTACCCCGCATGCCTTGATTCCTTTGCAATCCAGCTGTAAAAGTCCAGTTGCTCATACAGCCCCAGATTATCACCGCATGAAAGAATTTCCATATCTTCCATATGATTGATATTAGGTATCTCGGGAGACCTGAAACAAAGAAATACACACATAATAATAACACATGCCACAGCCATCAGCCCCACAGCCGGCTTATAAAATCTGTCCGGAATGACAAAAAAAGACCTTTTTCCGGCAGACATGGCATAATGTCTGATACGGCGCAGCCGTACCAAGGTTTCCGTCTCCATCTGTTCCATATTGAAATCCAGACAGGTCTTCACCTTTTTTAAAAAGTCTTCATCATGGAGATATTGTTTCATATTTCCCAATCCTCCAATATCCTACGCAGTCTGTGAACGGCACGGGAATAATGGGTTTTTACAGCACCTTCAGAACATTTCATGGCAAAGGCCGTTTCCTTTACACTCATACCTTCCCATGCCCGAAGAAGGAACACCTGCTGCTGCCGCACAGACAGAGTTCGCAGGGCAGCCTCAAGTGCATTTACAGATTGCCTGACAGCCGCCTGTTCCATAGGATCAAGGGCATCAGCATCCTGAACCGCATCCATGGGATCTTTTATCTGACCGTTCTCATTATAACCCAGAAATGGTACCCATACCTGCAGACGTCTTCGCATGCGACTTCTGCGATGGTAATCCCGTATACGGTTCTGAAGTATCCTGAAAAAGATAGGATGCCATTCCTTTTCCGGCTTATGTCCATAACTGCGTACCAGCCGAAACATGGTATCCTGTACAATATCAAGAGCATCTTCCCGGTTCTCGGCAGAAATCCTGGCCATGCAAAACGCCCGCCGTTCAACAGAGGCAAGAAATATATTCATCCTGTTATCCCCGTCCTGCATGAACCCTCCCGAAAACCCGGTGTCTCCCTCCTGATCTGCATAAGACCGGCATGGACGAATTCAGAACATTCCCGTCGCCCATGCCGTCCATACACATAAAAACACAGTATGGTTTTTAAACACAGTTTCAGGTATTTTCACGGTAAAACACCTGACCCCCAGCTCTTTATCTGTGCCTGTGATGATACCATCTGTTAAACCTCTTTCCTCTCCTGTCCAGTCTGCGGTTAATCCTCTTTCCTCTTCTGTCCAGTCTGCGGTCTATTCTTTCCCCTCTCCTGTCCAGCCTGCGATCTATACGATCCCCTCTGCGATCAAGCCGCTCCTTGATATGATCACCTCTTCTGTCCAGACGGTTCTCAATACGGTCACCTCTGCGATCAAGCCTGCGTTCAACCCACTTGCCGGGATCACCAGCCTGTACCAATACAGACCATACCATTGTAATAAAAAACAGTATACAAAACCCAATAAGTCCTTTTCTCATCGTTTCAATCCTCCTTATAAACAGTCAGTGTGACAACAAATAAAATGACAAAGACAAAAAGAACGCGCTCTTGGTTTAATATAACGCAGCTTTCAATAATTGGTTGACAAAAAAATTGATACCTGCAAAAAATGCCCGTATAATGTATTGGATTTCACCATAAAAAAAGAGACAACGCACCCTGCACATTTCCTGCTTCTGCATGGTTTATATATACTGCATACAAATCTTCAATGTGCAGCGCAAACAACAAACTTCCAAAAAATTTTCTCATACCTTACAGCATATTAATACCCTTGCAGCATGATAACTGTTTATGATAGATATCTGTTTTCAGCAGTTCAGCTACATAGGCCTTCCCCCTCACAGACTTATAGCCATGAATAAATATTCAATTCCATCTCCGAACAATCAAGCATACAAAAAAACAGACATATGCCATATTCACGGCATAAACCGGCACGATCGGATTTAAGCACGTCCACCTGCAGACATAAAAGACAGCTCTGGTTTTACAGCATATGTTTGTCATATCTTCAGATAACAAGGAGCAAACAAAAAATGGACATTCAGGAAATAACCCAGCGGGTAGAAAAGGAAACTGTAACCATACACCAGATAATGCAAGAAGCAAAAAAAATAATGGTAGGACAGACCTATCTCATGGAAAGACTAATAATAGCACTTTTGTGCGAAGGGCATATTCTGCTTGAAGGACTGCCCGGACTTGCAAAGACCACTGCGGTAAAAACTCTTGCATCCACCATACAGACATCTTTTAACCGAATACAGTTCACCCCGGATCTTTTGCCGGCCGACATAATAGGGACACAGTTTTACAGACAGGACAGGGGATCATTCGAGATAAAAAAGGGGCCTATATTTCACAATATAATTCTGGCAGACGAGATTAACAGGGCACCGGCCAAGGTACAAAGTGCATTACTTGAAGCAATGCAGGAACAACAGGTCACCATTGGAGAAAACACCTTTTCGCTGTCAACCCCATTTATGGTGCTTGCCACACAGAACCCTATTGAGCAGGAAGGGACATATCCTCTTCCAGAGGCCCAGATCGATCGTTTCATGCTCAAGGTCAAGGTAGACTACCCGTCCGCAAGGGAAGAAAAGGAGATAATGCAGCGAGCCCACAGCAAGGCTGACACCGAAATCAGAGGAGTGGTAACAACCAAACAGCTTCAATCAGCAAAAGAAACCATAGCGCAGATACATATGGAGGACAAGGTTATTGATTATATAATAAATATTATAAGGGCCACCCGTTTTCCCGATGAGTTCGGTCTTGACCTTGGCCCCATGATCAGCTACGGAGCATCCCCAAGGGCATCCATATGGCTTGGAATAACCTCAAAGGCCCATGCCTTTTTAAACGGAAGAGGGTATGTTACACCTCAGGATGTCAAATCAATGGCGCCAGATGTATTGCGGCACCGTATCATACTGAGCTACGAGGCAGAGGCAGAAGAAAAGACAACAGATGACCTTATAGATATCCTGCTGGAACGCATAGAGGTACCATAAAAATGATTCCCCGGGAACTGTTAAAGAAGATACAGAACCTGCATTTCAAGACAAGACATCTTGCCAATGACCTGTTCGCCGGTCAATATGAAAGTGCATTCAAGGGACAGGGAATGGAGTTCTCCGAAGTACGTGAATACCAGATTGGCGATGATATCAAAACCATAGACTGGAACGTGTCTGCCCGTTTTGGCCGTCCCTTTGTAAAGGTGTTTCACGAGGAAAGAGAACTTACGGTTATGCTGCTTCTGGATATGTCCGGTTCCAATCTCTTTGGCACAAAAAGGCGTTTCAAAAGGGAATTGATTGCAGAAGTGGCAGGCATGCTGGCCTTTATTGCTATCAGGACCAATGACAAGGTTGGCGCCCTTTTATTCACTTCCAGTGCAGAAAAATTCATACCTCCGAAAAAGGGGGCCGCTCATGTATGGAGACTCATAAAGGAGATTTTTACATACAGGCCCAAAAACCTTAATACCAGCATAGACTCTGCCCTGACATACCTTAACAGGGTTATGAAACGTCATGCAATTGTCTTTCTTGTTTCTGACTGCATAGACAGGGGATTTGAAAAATCACTCAGGCTATCAGCACAAAAACATGATCTTAATGTTATTATCGTATCTGATCCGGCAGAAAAAAAAATACCAAAAGCAGGACTGATAAATGCAAGGGATCCTGAAACAGGGAAAATCTGCCTAATCAATACAGGCAGCAAACAGTTAAGACAAAGAATGAACGATTTTATAAAAGAACATGAGGCATATCTATCAAACACATTCAAACGTACCGGAGTAAACTGGATTACACTTTCAACAGACGGGCCGGTAGCAGGACCTATAATACGGCTATTCAATGCAAGAAAACGAGGAAGAAACACCCTGTAATCATTTCATAAAAACCGGTAAAACCAGATGTGTCCGACACATGAACAGATACCATTCACTCCAGATACAAAAAGACCTTTGCAAAACGTTCAACACCCATCCGGATGCAACACAGACAAAAGGTTTGAGGTCAAACATGTGATATTTCCAAGAGCAAAAAATATTGGGCATAACCTGTGTTTCTGTCTGCATTGCCCGTCCAAACCACAGAGACACAACGTACATCCAGACACAGGGCTCAGGCAAAAACGGGCATTATTCAAAGGTTTCATAACAGAACTGTGGAATATCCTGCTGCTGTCCTGTATCATCCTGTCAACAGCTACGGCATTCTGCACAGATAAAACCGGCACCCTTGCAGCATCCTTTAACAGTAACTCCGCACATGTGGGGGATATCGTCTGCCTTGAGCTGAAATACCATCTGCCAAAGGGTTGGCGCTTATGCACTGACCTGGATATAAAAGGGATTGACGGTTTGTCAACTGTATCTGAAAAGGTTCAGTCCAATACCATCAAGATCAGGCTGCTCGTAGACAAACTAAAGGTGTTAAAAACAGGGAACCTTGCAATAGTCTGTATGGACAAAAAGGGGAAAAAGCACATATTGTCAACCGGCCCTGTCTCCCTGAAGGTCATATCAAACCTCGACAAAAAAAGCAAAAACACACAACTGCGACCGATTTGTGACATCATACCTGCAAAACCATACTGGCTGAAAATCTCTTTCTGGATATTTCTGGCCATGGTTTCGGCTGTCTTGATCTTCAGCCTTTTATGGTGGTTAAAAAGCAGGAAAACAGGGATTAAAAACACTAACCAGGTCCTGCCCCCTCATATTGAAGCAACACAAAGGATAAGAGACCTGGAGACAGGCGGCCTGTTTGAAAAGGGATATATAAAGGAATATTATTTCAGCCTGTCTGCAATACTCAAACATTATCTGGAGGCCATAAGAGGTTTCCCGGCTGCAGAGCTTACAACAGAGGAGATAGCAAAAACAACACAGCATAAAGAAGACAGGGAAATAATAAAACTTTTAAGGGATGCTGATCTGATAAAATTTTCGAACAAAACACCTGCCCCTGCAGAAAAACAGGAACACATAAGGGCCGCCATATCGTACATAGAGGTCACAAAACCTGATATGGAAGAAAAACTCAAAGACACACGTCATCCGGCAGATTCCATAACAAACACAGAAAAAGGCAGAAAGCTATGAACTTCAGATTTGCCTATCCGGAAATTCTGTCTGCTCTTGCCCTGGTTTTTGCATGGTTTTTATTTATCAGATACAGAAAACCTGCAAGCATTACATACTCCATTACCCAGAGCCTTTCAAAAACAGCCGGTTACAGAAACCTAAACATCACTATGATTCCCGTTCTGTTAAGGGCAGCATGTGTTACCTTGCTGATTATTGCCGCTGCCAGGCCACAGCTTTACAGTACAGAAAAAGATGTCCGATCATACGGTGTTGATATCATGCTTCTTATTGATACATCCGGATCCATGCAGGCACTTGATTTTCATCTGAACAACAGACCTGTCACCAGACTTGCCGCCATAAAAAAGGTGGTAAGTGATTTCATAAAAAAGCGCAAAACAGACAGAATCGGGCTTGTAGTTTTCGGAAAGGAGGCCTTTACACAGTGCCCTCTTACCATGGACAAGGGGCTTTTGTTAAATTTAATAAAAAGAATGAAAATAGGCATGGCAGGAGACAGCACTGCAATAGGTTCTGCCATAGCGCTTGGAGGTAAAAGATTAAAAGGTATCAGGGCAAAGGCAAAGATAATTATCCTTCTTACAGACGGAAGAAACAACGCGGGAGAAATAACACCTGAACAGGCAGCAGAGGCCGTTCATGCCCTGGGAATCAAGATATACACTATAGGGGTTGGAGGCAAGGGGCCTGTTCCATTCAAGGTAAAAACCCTGTTTGGTACCAGAACCATATACCAGAGGGTAGATCTGGATGATGCGGCACTCAAAAGAATAGCAAGAATAGGAGGCGGAAAATATTTTTCAGCATCCAGCACAAAAGAACTCTCCAAAGTCTATACCATGATAGACAAAGAGCAGAAAACAGAAACAAAGATAAAAGAATTCTTTCATTTTCATGAACTGTATCATCTTTTTCTTATCCCGGCCCTTATCCTCCTCGGTATTGAGGTGATTTTAAGATCAACGTTGCTGAGGACAATACCATGACGTTCACAAGATTATGGGTTCTTCACCTGTTATGGCTTGTTCCTGTTTTTGCTTTTATACAGGTTGTAAACATCAGAAAAAGAAACAGGACAATGTCCATGTTTGCCGATCAGGACCTGCTTCCAAGGCTCACAGGAGACAATAAAAAGGGATTGTTGTTTTTAAAGGGACTTCTGCTTGTCTGTTCATTAATATGCATGATTTTTGCCCTGTCCGGTCCACGCTGGGGAAGCCATTACGAGGAGGTTACTCAAAAAGGTGTAGATATCATGGTTGCACTGGATGTCTCCCGCAGCATGCTTTCCGAGGATATAAAACCTTCCAGACTCAAAAGGGCAAAACGTGAAATCATCGACTTTCTGCGCGTTGTAGAGGGTGACAGGGTCGGTTTAGTGGTATTTGCAGGGATGGCATTTGTTCAGTGTCCCCTGACATTCGACTATGCAGCCCTTGAAATGTTTGTAAACAATGTTACTCCCGATCTTGTACCGGTTCAGGGCACAGATCTTGGAGGTGCCATAGATACAGCCATATCGGCCTTTGATCCAAAGGCTGCAACAGACAGGGTTATAATACTTGTCACAGATGGCGAGGATAACGAAGGTAAAGGGATTTATGCAGCAAAAAAGGCCGCAACAAAAGGCATAAAAATATTTGTTTACGGAATGGGAGACATAACAGGCAGCCCCGTACCGGATGGGCACGGTGGCTTCAAAAAAGACAAATCCGGAAACATAATAATGTCTAAACTGAACGAAAAGGGACTCAGGCGTATTGCATCCATCACAGGCGGGGTATACACCAGGTCTGTCACAGGAGATCTGGATCTGGACATACTGTACTTTAACGGTATCAAAAAACAAACAGAGGCAAGAACATTAAAAAGCGGAAAGATAAAAGTACATGAAGAACGGTTTTATCTGTTCCTGCTGCCTGCAATATTCTTTCTGCTCCTTGAAGAAATCATAAGGCCTGCAGGTAAAAACAGACAGATGCCCTTTAAAACAGGATCCTTACCCATACTGATTATGCTCATTACCCTCCTTTTTTCTTTTGCAAGAACCTTAAATGCCTCACCCGATCCCGACAATCTCTACAAAGAAAAACGTTATGCAGAGGCAGAAAAGATCTATGCAATCAAAGACATGAATCACCCCAAAGACATACGGTACAGATACAACAGGGGATGTGCGGCATACAAATACGGCAATTTCAAAGCTGCCAGGGCAGCCTTTGAAAGCGTTGCAATGAGGACAAAAGACAAAAGCATACTTGCAAAAACCCTGTACAACCTGGGCAACACTGCCTTTAAACAGGGAGATCTGAGCTCTGCTGCCAATTATTATAAAAGGGCCATTATTCTTGATCCAAACAACATGAACGCACGTTACAACCTTGAGCTGACCCTTGACAGGCTTAAAGACAAAAAAGACAAACAAAAAAACAGCAGAAAAAAAGGAGATAAAAGAGGCAAGAGGAAACATACCCAGAAAAGGCGTACCGACAAAAACACAGACAAGGCGCAAAACAATAAAAACATGCAAAACCCTGAAAATAACAAAACCGGAACCAAAGGCAAAAACCAGAAAAAACAGGCCAACGCCAACCTCCCAACACAGCCAAAAGACCTGTCCGGAAAACTTGCCGGCCCTGAATCAAGAGGACAAAAACAATCACCGAACAACATGCCTGTTTCCCGCCAGACAATGGACAGAAAAAAGGCAGAGGCATTGTTAGACAACGTTGAGGACAATCCCGCAGATTTTATGAAATTCAATCTTCCAAGGGAGAAGAACCTGGCACCATCAGGAAAGGACTGGTAAGGATCATCAAGATACTATGACACTGTCTATCCATAACCCATAAAAACCTCAGACCGTGCTGCCCTGGACACAATGGATATAAAGAGATATCAAACCCATCTTCATACAACTGCAAAGAGGTCATTGCAGGATCTCCAATCTTGTTCAGGTTCGAGGCATATGAACACTTCAAGCACAGGGATATACTTGACATTCCAAGGATTAAAAATCAGGCCTGACAAAAAAACCGGACAAAAGGAGACGTTATTACGCAAAGGTCTCACAAGATATGGCCTTATCTTGTTTATAACTGTCCTTATGCTCCTCGCAATCCCATATATTGCCTGTGCCACTGTATCTGTAGAGCTTCACCTCGAACGTAGCGAAACAGTCCTGATGACCCCTCTGAGGATGCAGGTGAAGATATCCGGATCCAGGAGCATAGATTCCGAGCCTGTAATTAACGGAACAGAGAATTTTATTGTAATTCGCGGCGGCCAAACAACAAGCGTGGAAATAATAAATGGAAGGTTAAGTTCCAGTCTTGAAATCACATATTTCCTTACACCCAAAAAAACAGGGAGATTCACCATCGGGCCGGTAAAATGCGTGATAGACGGTAAAAGTTATAAAAGCAACACGAAAACCCTAACTGTCACAAATGAAACGCCTGCCACTGACAGACATGAAAACGCTCCTGTATTTTTAACCTCATCCATATCAAGGCACACAGCATATGTAGAAAGCCAGATCTTTTATATTCTCAGGCTTTATCACAGAACAAGGGTGTCTGACATTTCCCTGAGCATGCCCGATACCGCCTTTCTGTCATTCAGACAGTTGGGAAAACCAGTCGAATATACAAGAATATATAATGGAAAAGAATACAGTGTTCTTGAAGTGAGATTTGCCCTGAGCGCATCAAAGGCAGGAAGATATCTTATAATGCCTGCAAAGATGAACATGAGGGTTTACAGACCTCAAGATCGCAATTTTTCATCAGACCCTTTCAATTTCTTTTTCAATGATCCCTTTATGCAACCGGCCAGACCTGCAAGTTTCAGAAGCAACCCTGTCAGGTTTAAGGTCCTGCCATTGCCTGAAAAGAACAAGCCTGCAAACTTCAGCGGCCTTGTGGGCAACTTCCAGCTCACATCAAGCCTTAAACCCAGAAAAGTCAAGGCAGGCAACTCGACAACCCTGACAGTTACTATAAAAGGCACAGGCAATATCACCCGGATTCCGGATATCAGGCTGCCAGAGCTAAAAGGTCTCAAGATATATGCCGACAGGCCTGTAATAAAGACATGGACAGACTCAAACGGTATACATGGCTCAAAAACCATGATATGGGCGCTCGTTCCTGAAAGGGCAGACTTATATCACATCCCGCCCCTATCCATCAGTTACTTTGATGTCTCTGCAAACAGATACCATATACTGAAGACTCCTTCATGGGTAATAGAGGTGCACGGAAACATAAAAGAAAAGGCAGGTGCATCCGGGGCAGTAAAACTCCCTGACAGAAATCAGAAAAGGCAGAAAGTTACAGAACTTGGATATGATATATTGCCTGCCCATACATCCATCAGATTCTTCAAGACTGACCACGGCACAGGCATGCGATTTCACGGGGTTTTTGTATGGATTATTCTATTTTGCCCTCCCCTTCTCTATTGCATAATATTTGCCGTTGCAAGATTCAAGAAAAAGGCATCTTCAGATCCCGCAGCATCAGGACCAAAAAAGGCATTAAAAGAGTTTCTGCACCAATACAGACAGTGCAAACTCCGGCCCGACGAACTTCTGTCCATCACAAGAAATTACCTTAACAGACGTTTCAGGCTGAACATTGGCACACTCACCTGCAGCGAGGCAGAACAATTAATTATACAACACGGAGGAACCAAGGAGACTGCGCAAAGATTCAGCCAGATCATCAAAAATATAGAAGAGCTTGTATACACGGGTCAAAGCACACATGACATATCAACAAAGGGCAATGAGTTGCTGAAACTTGTAAAACAGATAGAAAAGGAAACAAAACCAATACCCATTCAGGTTAATGCCCATTCATAAACAGATGTTTTGTCCGCATCTTTATATCCAGGGCCCGATTCCGGACAGGAATCCCTGTGCTCAAAATCTTCGTATATCCTGACCTTGAACATCCCATCTGTGGATGGACATATATCAAGGCAAACAACACAGCCCGGCAATCGAAACAACTGCATGTCAACACTAAAGATTTCTTAACGGTCCAAATACAAGGAACATCCCTTTCTGCTTATGAACACTTCAAAAAAAGAGACTGACACTATGCGTACAGGCTCAAAAGCATCCTGTGCTTATCGCTGGACACTGATTCCAAGGCCTTTTTTATTCCTTTTTCTTGCCGCACTTACACTTTCATGTTTTTTTACCGGACATTACAGGGTATGGGCAAAACCATCAGGCACGGAAAACAACCGCCGCATAATAAAAAGGCCTGTCTTTCATGAAGATTTATCCCCTGACAGTGCAGAAGAGATATTTTTCAAGGCAGGCAAGGCCTATAAAAAAGGAAATTATAAAAAGGCCATAGATCAATATAATCTTCTTCTCAGACATGGCTATATAAACGGACATATCTATTACAATCTTGGCAATGCCTGGTTTAGGCTGAACCAGCTTGGCAAGGCAATACTTAACTATAAACGTGCAAAAACCCTCATACCAAGAGATCCGGATCTGAATTTCAACCTGTCATATGTCCGGAACAGGACGCTTGATGAAATACCTCATGAGAGGAATATCCTGCATGTAATATTTTTCTGGCTCGATTCCCTGAATCTGCATGAACTGTTTTATACCTTTTTGATTATAAATATCCTTTTTTGGAGCATGCTTATTGCATATATCTTTTTAAATACGGACTGGATGTTATACATCCTGATAACACTTTTGACTTTATGGCTGATATCAGGCACTTCCTTTATACTGAAATGGTATTGGATACAAACCGACAACCGCGCTGTTATTCTTGCAAAAGAGGAATATGTCCTTGCAGGGCCAAACAAAGGAGATACCATCCTTTTCAAACTTCATGAGGGCGCAATCGTACACTATGAACGCTCAGAAGACGGGTGGGCGCTAATCCATATTTCAGATCAAAAAAGGGGTTGGGTCAAGGAGAGTGATCTTGGCAGAATCGCTGTGGACCACCTTGAAAAACAGATTTGAATCCAAAGACCATCATGGACATTGGCAGGGGTTGAAACAGTCACTGCATTCCTGAATAAATTCCCGCACTGCCAATAAATCCTGTTATCAGCCCAAACTGTACGGCTGACAACATCAATAAAAAAAGCCGTCCACCCTTTTCAGGGCATGATTATGAGAAAACAAAAAATCACAAAAGGCAAACTTTAGAAACATGCGCACAGATGTATATGAGTACGGGAATTTCACATATTATCACCATGAATTCATACAGGGAAAACAAAGAAATCAAATGATTAAAAACGGATTCAGATTGATATTTAACGGCTTAGACAAAAACGTCCAAAAAGACAGGCCTGCCTTTTTCTTCCATAAGGAACTGGGATTAACGGCCAAAAGCATAAACACAATTCTGACAAATCCGCCAAAGATATTGAAAGAAGACATATCCTTGACGGAAATCAGGAAAATTCAGAATTTTGTTGAAGCAATGGGCTGTATTACCAGACTGGAGGAGACAGTATCATACCCTGAATTCAACTTTTCAATCTCAAAAAAAGATCTGAAAAAGATAAGTTCAGAGTTGAACAAGATACTAAGATGCAAAGCCAGCCTGCTATTTATACTTGCCCGCATATCAGCAAAGGATCCGGACAAGGTCCTGCCATCCATGATGGGCAACATCAAGGAAGAGATAGCCGCCCGGTTCCGTGAAAGTGATACTGTCCTTGGAGCAGATGACAGGCATATAATCATAATAGCCTTTCCCTCCGGCAAGGATGCAATAGCTATCCTTAGAAAAAAAACAGAAAACGTCTTCAAGACACTTGTTAAAGACGAATTTGAATTATCCACAGGGATCTCGTTGTTTCCGGGAGAATGTAAAAGCCTTGAAGATTTGATCTGGTCCGCAGGAACACAGCTTTTGAATGAATATTTCGCAGAAACAGGAGAAAAAAAGGCAGGGGGATCACCTTGCATAAACAACAAAACAGTACAAGAAGCACCTGAAGGCAAAAAAAAGATTGCCCCTGCAGCAAAAAGACACGAAGAAAAAGGCGCCGGCAACAATAACTCTTGTGCCAATATTCTGCATCTATGCTGCCAAAAAGCGCACGGAAAGATTTTTAAAAGACTTCAGGAAATGGATCCGGAAACAATTTGGCTGGGACTTTCACAGATGTCCTACACAGAACAGGAAAATTTCCTGGCAAGACTGCCCTTTGACTCCGATCTTGTAGACTCACTTAAAACTCTCATAAACAATCAGAGCCAGACTGTTAATGACAAATCTGTTGAAACAGACTTTGAGGCCATACTCCACCAGATGCATATAGAAGAAAAGATCAAGGCAAGACAAATCAGAAAGAAAGAGATTCTGTCAGAAGTGCACCGTCTTGATACCCTGCCAACTCTGCCATCTGTAGCCACACGCATCTTCGAGATATCTTCCAAGTCAGACTCGTCAGCATCTGATCTGACAGAGATTATCTCAACGGACCCGTCTCTCACATCCAAGCTTTTAAAGATTGTCAACTCTGCATTTTATGGCTTCCCCCAGGGTATCTCATCAATCAGACATGCAATTGTCATTTTGGGTAATGAAGAAATCATAGGCATAGTACTTGGTGTTGTAGCCTCAAACATCTTTAAGGAAAAGGCAAAAGAGATATGGCAGGCAAAATTTCTTTGGAAGCATTCAGTATACACTGCCATTATAGGCAGTGCTCTGTGCAAGGAACTGGCTGGATACAAAAAAAGCAACGTCTTTACAGCAGGCCTTTTACATGACTTTGGCAAGATATTTCTCATGGACAGGTTCTCTGATCAGTATGCGCATATTTATGAAACAATTTCCTCCGACAAAATCCCCCTGTTTGAGATGGAAAAAGATGCATTTGGTTTAAATCATGCTGAAATAGGCCGCATTATTGCGTCAAACTGGAACCTTCCAGAACCACTCATAAATGCAATAGGTTTTCATCATCAGCCTTTTTTGTCCCCTGCCCATTGTGAAATTACAGCCATTGTCGGCTTTGCCGATTATCTGTCCAACGAAATACTTAACATGGAAAATACAGACAGTACGGACAAAGAGCATATAGATCTGACATTAGGTCACTGGAACATACTTGAAGATATTTTCCAGTCACTGACACCAGAAAAAATCCCTGAAATGATCTCAAAATCCATTGATATCATAAAAGAAAATCGTGAACTTTTAGAAATATTAGACTGAGGAGCACTGAAATGCCCCCTGAATGTCAGGAAAAAGATTATAACCCAATCATCAGAGAAAGGGACGTATTTAAAAAACAGTTTCTGACAATACAAAACAAATATGAAAACAAGATACAGGAACTCTCCATATTAAAAGAACTGGGAGAAACCCTGCGTTCTGCAGATTTTCACAATAAAAACATCCTGTTCTGGCATCAAATCAAGATAGTTATCAAACACATGGCATTGTCAGGAATATCATTAATACTTACAGAAGAAAACAGGGATGAATACGAGCTGGTAGCCAACAGTTACAATGAAGAACCTTTGCTTCATCCTGTTCGGCTGTCATCGGAAAACAAGTTTTTAAAAAACATTATAAAACAAAAAAGATCCATAATAATCAAGGATCTGAGCAAACAGCCATTCTTTAACGGTATAAACACGTTTAACAAGGGTGCGATGTGTTTTGTACCCATTATGCATAACAACAACGGCATAGGCGTGTTATGCCTGCATGCAACAAACCTGCACAGATTCAACAACAATGCAAAACATTTCTTTTCTATAGTGGCAGATCAAATAGCTACAGCAATTATACTTTTCCGGCTTTACAACAACATGCTTAAAGAGGAAAACCGCCGCTACATACTCTCCCGCTTTTTCTCAAAGGGCATAACAGAGACAATACTGAATCAGGGAGAAAAACTCAAACTGGGTGGAGAACGAAAAAACGTAACAATCCTGTTCGCAGATCTTTGCGGTTTCACATCCATGTCGGAAAAACTGGACCAGGAAGAGGTCCTAAACATTTTGAACCGTTATTTCTCATTTGCCATTCCAATTGTTTTTGAATTTGACGGAACACTTGACAAGCTTATGGGTGACGGCATGATGGCCTTTTTCGGAGCGCCCATATCCCATATCGATGACCCGGCAAGAGCCTTGAAAATGGCAATCAGGTTAATATCTGCCCTTAAAAAGTCAGATATCAGGATTCCAGGACAGACAGGAGAACTAAGTTCCAGACTGAAGGTCTCCGTAGGAATAAATACAGGAGAGGTAGTAGCAGGGTATCTTGGTTCAGAAGATCACCTGAACTATACAGTCATAGGCGATGCTGTCAATATTGCACAACGGCTTCAGACCCTTGCCAACAGCAACGAAATATTTATCAGCCGCTCTACATACAGTGCCATCAAGGATACCAGAATAGACGGGGTCAAAGGCTTTACACACCTCAAGGGACAAAAGGTAAAAGGCCGGCACAAGACAGTTGATACCTACAGGGTTGAACTGACATTTTAGAAGCATATCTGATGCCCGTCACCTCTTGCATTCCTTCATCACTTCTGAACATAACTGGAAACTTCCTGGCATCAAAATTCGTATCCATCCGGAAACAGATTCTGATCACTGTCCGGTTCCTGGTATACATATGAGAATCTTTTAACAAAATCAGGCAAAGTCCCAAAAACAAATATTGTATAATAATTTGAATTCGTGTAGAATAATATCTCTACCATGAAATGTTTTGTAGAGAAATTAATTAAAACTGGATATACAAGGAGACAGACATGTTTGAAATTACAGAAAAAGCAAGTGAAATGATCAAAGCTTTCCTGAAAGACAGGGAAGAAATTCCTGCTATCAGGATAATGCTATCACAGGGTGGTTGATCCGGGCCCTCACTGGGCATGGCTCTGGATGAGCCTCGTGAAACAGATATTACGTTTGATGACAGAGATTTAACCTATGTTATAGACAGGGACCTTTTTCAGCAGATCAAACCTGTAACTGTAGAATATGTAAAATCTGCTATGGGAGAAGGATTCAATATTAAATCAAGCATGAAAAAACAACCTTCGTGCGGTTCTTCAACCTGTAGCTGTTAGCGGTTTCCCTATATAGCCTCCCCCAAAAAAATCATATTTTTTTGGGGTTTTTTTATGGCATATTCTCCCAATCCCATTCACAAACATATGCTTAATATATTCCATATATAAACATACCGCGGGCAATAGTGAGTTTGCTATTCTGTAAATGAGCATTTTTGGACAAAGACAGGGAATCCCACAGATTGAGACCGGGATTCCGCAAAAAGGCCATTTATGGATAAAAACCGGTCAACAGGTTGGTATTTAAAACCCTTGGGCAAAAAAAGTCACCAAATCAAAACAGAAAATCTGTCAAGGCTCCTGCTTTACATGCTGGGTCAACGGCCTGATGAATTTGGATTGATTCCTGATAAAAAAGGTTTCGTTTCCATCAAAGAACTCCTGAAGGCCATACATGAAGAAAGAGATTTCAGGTATGTAAGGCTTTCCCATATAAATGAGATATTAATAGGTAAAGATAGATATCTGTTTGAATCTACAGATAAATCAATCAGAGTCAAAGAAAAAAAATGGCAACTTGATCTTGCAAACCCTGCCCGTTTGGTTCCAAAAATTCTCTATACAGGCGTAAAAAGAAAATCCTGTGTATTTATCAGCAAAAATGGTCTTAAACCTGCAGCAGACAAATATATCATACTTTCCACATCAAAAGAGTTTTCCGAAAAAATCGGAAAAAGACGTGATCCAAAACCTGCGGTATTGACAATAATGACATCAGATGCCCAAAAAAAGGGCTATGTGTTTTATCAGTTCGGATCCCTGTTTTTAAGTCCTGAAATAGGACCTGACTGTATTTCAGGATATCCAATTCAGAAGGAGCCGGGTCCTGAAAAAATCAGGCCTGGTCATACAGAAAAGCCATCAAGGTCAGAATCTGCAACAAAAAATCTTACCCCGGGCAGTTTTATCATGGATGTATCAAGGGACCCGGATATTCACAGAAGACTGAAAGGAAAAAAGAAGAAAGGCTGGAAAGAAGAGGCAAGAAAACTGAGAAGAAAAGGCAAATAAATATTCTCCGTTTTTCTGCCCTTGTAAAAAGGGCCTCATTTCTGCATGAAAACACCATGCAAACAAGCATGGCAGATCTTGCCTGTTCAAATAAACGCATACATTTTCCCAGACAATCACATGTCATTTTACAGGGCATCTCTTCCTGCCCCTGATCAAATACCAAGACACAAGAAACATATACCTTCCTGTAACCTCATTCTTTTTCTTTAACAAAAGAACAGG
>CAYWEN010000015.1:0-65699 GCA_964457545.1 uncultured Desulfobacterales bacterium
TTCATGAATATCTCCTTCAACACAGTTTTTATAAACCGGTGTCTATCCATATACCGTGGGCACCGGCAAGTTTCCAATCCATAAATGAGAACCTTTGAACAAGTGCAAGGGATTCTGCACACTAACACCAAATCGTGCAAAGAGGCCATTTATGGATGCAAACAAACTAACACACCTTACCATTTCTCTGTTTTATAATAATAAAATTGCATCCTGTAATAAAACAGTAATAAAAATTAATACTTCTTTCAACAATAAAGACAAGCACATGGTTAATCATCAATCGGGAATCTGTCACTAATGGCAAACATTCAATAAAGGCCCCGGCAACAACCGGATCAGCAATCCTGTCAACCTCCTTATCCTGACACCGGAGCACAAAAAATCCCTCACAAAAGAATCTGCCAGATCTCTCTGTTCCCTGCCTATATCAGGAACCTGTTTAACCTTTTTCTTCTTGCCGTTTCCCGCTCTCCAATGTTCCCCTTTTTTCAATAACAGCATTATCGAAAAAGCCCTGCTCTTCAAGATAAACATTGATAGTTTCTTCCGACGAAGTATCCCATACACCTCCTGTATAGTTAGGCGCTATAGGCAGTTCTCTGTTCTTCTCCCCCCTATCTGCCAGAACAGCAAGCTCTATTTTGCAGGGACGGCCGTAATCCATTATTGCATCCATAGCGGCTCTGACTGTTCGGCCGGTGTACAGGACGTCATCCACAAGAATAACAGTTTTACCGTTCAGAGAACAGGGCATTTCCGTTTTTTTGACTATGGGAGCAGGTGCAAGGCTTGTCCAGTCATCCCGGTAAAGAGTAATATCCAAAATACCAACCGGAGGAGAAAGAGAAACAATACGGAATATCTCTTTTTGAAGTCTGTTAGCGAGATAGGCGCCGCCTGTTCTTATGCCTACAAGAACTATATCATCTATGGATCCGTACTTTTCAACAATCTCACTGGCAATTTTTCTTAATCTGTCTTTTATATCTTCCCTGTTCAGAATAACCTTTTTCATATTCTGTCCCTTACGATTCTGTAACTGTAAATGACATTCTTTACATTTTCGACACCTGCCTGTGTCATACACAGGACAAGCTCAAACTGTAGAATTATTTGCATACCGTACAGGACAAACAGGACAGGCACCAACCTGCATGTCACCGCATAATCCCTTGATTTTACAGTCTTGCACAAAAGATCATGCAAAAATATCCTGACAGCAAGAACATATATAATTTCGTAATAGCTCAATAAAAATAAATTAGGGGCAGAAGGGTTTTTCTGACGCAACTGCCGGGAGGAGGCCGTCTCTTCGTGACTTATCAGTAGGGGAAGCCGCAGCTCGACGAAGTCGAGAATGCAAAAGGGACAAGTGTCCCCCGCAGACAAGTCATTGAAGAGACCAGCCCAAAGGCACGGAGAAAAACCCTCCTGCCCCGGTGGTACGTTCGCTGTTATCCCCCTAATTATTGAGCTGATACATAATTTCTCAACTTCCAGGCTCAATGCCAACAGCTTCAAATGTCGCCATTTCATTGTATATTCTTGCTGCATGTTCAATCAGCTGCATGACAAGACATGCCCCGGTCCCCTCACCAAGCCTCATATTAAGATCGAGGACAGGCCTGATATTCTCTTTTCTGAAAAAGACCCTGTGTCCACGTTCCTGTGAACAATGGGCAAAAAAGAGATATTCCTTCACAAGGGGATTTAATTTCATGGCCACAAAAGCGCCTGCACTCGCGATAAATCCGTCCACTACAACAACCATTCTTTTTGCTGCCCCACCTATGCAAAGACCGCAAATTCCCGCTATTTCCATACCGCCAAGCGCTGCAAGGGCAGACACAGGGTCTTTTATCCTGTTCTTATTTGCCTCCAAAGCCCTTTCTATCACCTTGATCTTACGGCCCAGGGTATCGTCATCAATACCTGTTCCCCGACCGGTAACATCAAAGACATCAGCGGGCAAAAGGGAAGAAAAAAGAGCCGCAGATGGGGTCGTATTGCCGATACCCATCTCACCGGCCGCAACTATGGAAAAGCCCTGGTCACATGCCTTCTCTGCCATCTCAACACCCACATTGATGGCACGTTCTGCATCCTCAACAGTCATTGCAGGTCCCCTCGCTATATTACCTGTTCCTCTAACCACATTTTTCCGTATCAGTCCCTGCAGATCTGAAGGAGATTCTTTCATCCCTATATCCACCACATCAACATCCGCACCTACCGAACGGGAAATAACGTTTATAGCTGCCACACCGTCAATAAAATTTTTTACCATCAGACCGGTAACCTCCTGGGGAAAGGCACTGATGTTTTCCTCTGTTGCCACACCATGGTCACCGGCAAAAACAACAACCTTTTTCTTGTCAAACGAAGGATATTCCTCCTCTCGTATAGCTGCTGCACGAATAGCCATATCTTCAAGAAGCCCAAGACTGCCCTTTGGTTTTACAAGGTTGTCAACCCTGTCTTTTGCAAGTTTCACCCATGTCTCTGATAATGGTTGTATCTGTTTTAATCTCTTTTTCCACATGACTGTCTGTCACCTCTTGCTACTATTCACCATACCTGCCTGACTCAGCCAAAGATTTAAGACCATTAAAATCAAGAAAGCTTATATCCCGGTCATTAACCTCCACAAGACCCTGACTGCTCATTTTTGTAAAAACCCGCGAAAGTGTTTCAGGGACAGTGCCCAGAAGACTTGCAAGTTGCCCTTTGGATATACTCAGTCTTGCACCTTTCCTGTTTTTCTGCTCCTCGGCAAGATAAACAAGATATCCTGCCAGTCTTGCAGGTACCTCTTTCAGGGAAATAGCCTCTATCTGCGATGTAAATTTCCTAAGCCTTGCAGATAATACTGCTATCATATTCAGAGAAAGCAATGGACTTTCAGTTATAAGATTAACAAAGGCTGAACGCGGAACAAACAGCAGGTATGCCTTTGTTATGGTTTCGGCATTTGCAGGAAACCGCTTGCCGGAAAATACAGGAACCTCACCAAAAGGCTCTCCAGGCCCGAAGATATGAAGTGTCTGTTCTTTTCCTTCACTGGAAACCTTGTAAATCTTTGTAAAACCATCAACAATTATATAAAAGCCGTTACTTTCATCTCCATCGAGAAAAACCAGTTCACCCTTATCACAATACCTGTCAACGGTAATCTGGCTTATCCTGTCTATCTCCTGAACACCAAGGCCATGAAAGAGCACGGTCCTTGAAATAATGTCAACTTTGTTTTTTGTCATACCTGTACCCATTCCCAAATCAATTTTCTACCACAGGCAAATGATCCAAAAAAATTCGTCACGGTACAGCAGGCCCGATTTCCAAGGGGCAGGTGCAGGAATTGCAAAAAACAGTCCTTATACAGATAGATACTAAACCATATTGAAGATATAAAGCAGCAGCAAAACTCCTATGGTAACCAACAAAATGGCAATCAATATATCTGCCGCAATGGATGGCTGGAATGTTCCCTCAATAATTTCCCTGTTAAACTTGACAAACCTGAAAGTGGCCAGCATTGCTACACCTGCACCCAACAAAACCAGAAACAGGCCTGCAATACCTATGTAATTGCAGACCGGAACAGCACCGGATCCGGAAAAAGGAGATTGTATGCAAAATTTCTCTATTACAAAACCAAAGGCCATAATACCTATGGCTGTCCGTATCCAAGCAAGGAACGTTCTTTCATTGGCAAAATGATCCCTGCGATTTTTTACCTGGGCATCACGCATCTCTTCTGAGAGATGTTTAAACATAAACATAAGATAATATCCATAACCAATTATTTTAACAACATTAATTTCTGTAGTTCAAAACACGGCAAAACCAGATGGCTCACATAGTATATCTTGGTGTAATCAACGATTCTGAAGGCAGCAGACATGTTGTTTCACAAGTCCGTCAAAACCGGTTTCAGAAATATTATACGTCTTTTCCGCAGCTTGTCATACACTTAATCATACATACACCCTAAAAATCCAGATTTTTGGGCGTTCGCGGAAAGGGTATGACATCGCGTATATTAGATAAACCGGTAACAAACTGTACAAACCTGTCAAAACCAAGTCCAAACCCTGAATGAGGGACAGAACCAAACTTTCTCAAGTCCAGATACCACCAGTATTTTTCCGGGTTAATATCTGTTTCCCTCATCCTGTTCAAAAGAACATCATACCTGTCTTCTCTTTGACTCCCTCCTATTATTTCACCCACCCTTGGCACAATTACATCCATGGCCCTGACAGTCTTTCCATCGGGATTAAGTTTCATATAAAAGGCCTTTATATCCTTAGGATAATCAATTATTATAACAGGAGAATTGAAGATCTTCTCAGAGATATATCTTTCATGTTCTGATTTCAGATCAGCCCCCCAAGATACAGGAAATTCAAACCTTTCTCCTGACCCTGAAAGAATTTCAACCGCCTCGGTATATGTTATCCTTGCAAAGTTCTTGTCAGACAGCGCCTTGATGGTGTCAACAAGGGTAGAATCTATAAACCGGTTAAAAAACCTCATATCTTCTTCACATTCCTTGAGAAGGAAATCAAACAGATATCTGACAAGTTCTTCTGCTACCTCCATGTCTCTTTCAAGGTCACAGAAGGCCATCTCCGGCTCTACCATCCAGAATTCTGCAAGATGACGCGAGGTGTTGGAATTTTCTGCCCTGAAGGCAGGACCGAAGGTATAGACATTTCCAATGGCAGAAGCATATGCCTCGGCCTCCAACTGGCCACTGACCGTAAGAAAAGACCTGGTACCAAAAAAATCGTCTGCAATATCAAGTGGCCTTTCCTGTGTCCCGTTCATATCAAGGGTGGTTACCCTGAACATATCCCCGGCACCCTCACAGTCATTTCCCACTATTATGGGGGTATGAAGGTATACAAAGCCTCTGTTATGGAAAAAGCTGTGAATTGCATGGGAAAGGGCGCTTCTTATCCTTGCAACTGCTGCAAAGGTATTTGTCCTTGGCCTGAGATGTGCGATAGTCCTAAGAAATTCAAATGAATGATGTTTTTTCTGAAGAGGATATTGGATAGGATCAGCCCGGCCTGTAACCTTTATGGCACGGGCTTTCACCTCCACCCGCTGTCCCTTGCCCGGCGACTTGCACAAGACTCCGTCCACAACAACAGAACAGCCTGTCTGCAGCCTTGCAATCTCATCTTCATAATTCGACAGATCTTTGTCCGCAATTACCTGAAGATTAGTCACACAAGAGCCATCGTTCAGCTCAATAAAAGAAAAACCGGCCTTTGAATCTCTTCTTGTCCTGACCCAGCCAACCACCCTTAAAGAGGTTCCTGTTGGTACCGAGTTAAGCACTTCAGCTATTCTTGTCTCTTTCAAAACATCACCTTATTCATAAAGCAGATCAGTGCCAAGTTTCAAAAAAGTTATTTCAAACTACAAGTTTTTACCAGTTCAGGTCAAAACAAACAGATTGACACATAAAAAGAAATCAGCCCCGGTTTTTTTCAAAATCACCCATAAACTCTGCCAGAGCCCTTACTGCATCCAGATCCGTAGCGTTATATATGGATGCCCTGCATCCCCCTACAGATCTATGACCTTTCAACCCACCAAACCCGGCATCCATAGCCTCCTTTACAAACATGGCCTCAAGCTCTTCAGTGGGTAACCTGAAGGTAACATTCATCATAGAACGGCTGTCCTTGCGGGCAGTACCCCGGTAAAACCCGGAACTGTCAATCAGACCATACAAGATATCGGCTTTTTCCCTGTTTATCCTGTCCATCTCCTGCAATCCGCCTATCTGTTCATCAAGCCATTTGAGAACCAGGTTTACAGTGTATATTGCAAAACACGGCGGGGTATTAGCCATGGAATTTTTTTCAGTAAATGTGGTATACTTCAACATGGTAGGCAAGTTCTCAGGAACCCGTTCCAACATGTCCTTTCTTATTATAACCATTGCAACGCCGGCAGGACCTATGTTTTTTTGCGCCCCGGCATAAATCAGACCAAAAGGAGAAACATCA
Organism: uncultured Desulfobacterales bacterium; assembly: GCA_964457545.1. Lineage (GTDB taxonomy): Bacteria > Desulfobacterota > DSM-4660 > Desulfatiglandales > Desulfatiglandaceae > JAGGTJ01. Next base: position 6,033 of record CAYWEN010000015.1, read on the forward strand.
AACGGTTTGCTCATAATGTCTGATGACATGTCTGATACAAGGGGAACTCCCCTGCCATCAGGGAAGCTGTGCCACTGGGTGCCCTTGATGGTGTTATTTGACGTAAAATGAAGGTATGCGGCATCATTATCAACCTGAAAACTGTCCGGGATATATGAAAAGTTGTCATCCTCCGAACTGGCAATAACATGTACATTCTTGCCCTGAATACCGGCCTCCTTGATAGCCTTCGCAGACCATATCCCAGTATTTATAAAATCAACGACTTTTTTGTCAGGCACAAGGTTCATGGGGGCCATACAAAACTGCATACTTGCCCCACCCTGAATAAATACAACATGAAAGTCATCGTTGATGTTAAGGAGTCTTTTTGTGCGCTGGACTGCCTCGTTAATAACATCATCAAACCATTTTGAACGGTGGCTGACTTCCAATATCGACATGCCTGAGTTATTGAAATTCAAGAGCTCATCCTTAATCTCTTCAAGCACCGGAAGAGGTAACGCAGCAGGCCCGGCATTAAAATTATATATTCTGTTATTCATATTTTTTCTCCTGTTTTACTGTTTGTTTTTTCTGCAACATCTGCATCTGTCGGATCTTTGTCTGCCGCCTGTCCAAAAACAGATTCTGGTCAAGGAATCCCGCAGACTGACGCCAGATATTGTGCAAAAGAGTTGTTTATGGATAAGAACTGTCAAAATCTTGAAATACTCAAGCGGGAATGGATAAAACAGGTCGTGCAATCAATCTGCCCTTCTTTCCCCCATAAGAACAATTCATGCAGATCAGAGAACATATATGCCCGCTACCATTCACTGTTCAGGGTACGCTCAATTTCCTCCCACTTGCAGTTAAACGCATCAACTGTACGAATTGCCATATCAATATGCAGACCCATATACCGGGCAAAAACATCTTCCTGACTTCCCCTGGACTTTATACCTCTTCTTTGAAGAGGCATATCAGACACCAGCATGATACTGCCGGCAGGAACCTCATATGCATATGCAATGGCATAAATAGTGGCCAGTTCCATATCTATTCCCATGATCCGGTGGCTCCTGAGATAATCCACAAAGGCATCATCAAATTCCCACATTCTTCTGTCCGTTGTATAAAAAAGTCCGCTTCTCGGGAACAGCCCCGTATCCCTGACGGTCTTGAAGCAAAACTTGTTTATGGCAAAGGTAGGTATTGCAGGAAACTCAGGAGGAAGATAATGCCTGCTTGAACCCTCAGCCCTTATACAGGCGGCAGGAATTACAAAGTCACCCACCTTAAGGACATCGTCTATACCACCGCACATGCCAAGCATAACAACAGATTTTATATTATCTAAAAAGGCAATGCAATGCATAACAAGGGCAGCCTGAGGTGAACCTATGCCAAAATTGATCAAGGTACAATTCATTTCCGGGACATGCACTGTACGAAAATTTGCATCGTGTATCGCTGCACCTGTCTTGTCGGCAAAGCATTCAACATACCTGTTAAAATTGGTCAAAATTATATGGCTCTGAAAATCCTTGGCCTCACAACCGGTATAGCGTTCTATAGTATAGCGGGCATATTCATGCTCCTTCAGAATCTCTTTCACAGCAAAATCTCCCACGGTTAAAGCTGAACCCATCCATAAAAAAACAATCTTACCGTAAAAACATGCAATACATACCTGAAAAAAGGGACAGCCATAACATTTTGAATCCGGCCATGCTGATTTGGGCAGCGTACTGGTTCCAATTCGCACCTGTTAAGTGCTCACGCCATGATCCAAAGACATTTTTCCATTTCCAGAAAATGACATATCCTTTACAGAATCAGGAAAACCAGGCTCCCCGTCCAACAGGATAAAAAAATTATACATATAGCTTACAAATAAGGACATTATACAGGTACAGACACCCGCCTGTCTTTAGATGCCTGCATCATCTATGCACATTGCAGGACACAGCCTCGTATCTGTCCGTTTATGGCCTTAATCCTCTCTATGAACAGTCCTGGCATAATCATGCTTATACACACAGGTATCAATAAATGTCTTTGCAATATTCGTCAGATATATGACTATATGTTTCATAAGATCCATAAGTTCCATATGAACCTCATGGGTTGCCACAGATTCCCTGTTATGATAACGGAGGCGTTCCAGATGCATCAAACGGTATCTGCTTTCAAGCCTTAAAACATCCCTGGCTCCCTGAACAATTCCAAATACCTTGTCATGATCAACCTCTACAAGCGCATTTTTTAACTGCAAAAGGGTTTCACATGCCCTTTCATGATATATGAGCAACTCTTCCTTGCCTTCCGATGAAAAATCCGTATCAAGAGACAGCTTTTTTTTGACAAGAGGGAGAATGTTCCGGTGAACAATATCCCCAATACCTTCAAGATCCTTTACTATGGACATCATGCCATAGATTTCAAGACTCTGTTCTTCTGACACCTCTTCTTTTACTGTATGAACAAGATAATCAACGATCTTCTTTTCAAGGAAATCCACCTTGTCTTCACAGAGGTTGATAGATTCAATCAGATGGGCATGGTCAGTCTTTACTTGTCCCACATCAGATACAAATGGAAATATAACCATTGACAGCATCTGCCATACCAGTTTTGCCATTCTGGCCATTTCCGAACGTGCCAGATCAATAGCTATTGAGGGAGTTATAATCTTGTCCTCATCCAAATAAAATGTCTCAAACCTTCTTGCCTCTTCCCACTCCTTTTTTGGCAGCATTATCATGATCAATCTGCCAAAAAGATCCGTAAACGGCAGAAGAGCAAACGCCAGGCTGACATTGAATATTGTATGGGCATTGGCAATCTGGCGAACAGTGCTTGAAGTGAAGGGATCTGTAATATAACGAACAATATAGGCAAACAGGGGAATCCAGAATGCAAAAACCATTACACCAAAGACCTTGAACAGGACATGAGCCGCTGCAACGCGTTTTGCTTCACGGCAGGCACCGAAACTTGCAATGCCAGCCGTAATGCATGTTCCTATATTAGCCCCAAGAATCAAAGGGATTCCTCCCTCAAGACTGATATTCCCCTGCTGAGCCAAAACAATTACTATTCCAATAAATGCAGCGCTGCTCTGTATAATTGCAGTAAACACGGTTCCGATTACAATGCCTACAAACGGATTTTCCAGGCCTTTCATCATACTGACAAATCTTTCACAGGAACGCAGGGGCTCCATGGCATGGCTCATAAGGTTCATGCCGAAGAACAGGATACCAAAACCCAAAACAACATCCCCTGCATTGCAAATATTATCATTTTTGGAAAATATCCGCATGGCAAAACCTATTGCCACTATTAACAACACATAATCTGTCACCCTGAAAGCAATAAGCTGTGCTGTAACCGTAGTACCAATATCTGCACCAAGAATAACCCCAAGAGACTGCATAAAATCCATCAAACCGGCCTGAACAAACCCCACAAGCATCACCGTAGTAGTACTGCTGGACTGCAACACCATAGTAACAATCGCCCCTACAACAAGAGCAATCAGCCTGTTTTTTGTAATGGATTTCAATATGGAACGCATGCTGTTTCCTGCCACTTTTTTCAGTCCGTCACTCATCTTTTCTATGCCATAGAGAAAAAACGCAAGGCCTCCCAAAAGAGTGGCAAAAAGCGGCTCCCATACAATCTTCCCGTTATTGAACTGATCCTCGACCACACCGGCAAACAGATCATAAGAATGTAAAAGAACAAAAAAAACAGCAGGAAGAGATAACAGAAGAATGTCTTTTCTTTTTACTGAAACAGCCCCAAGGGATCTGATTCTGTTAAAAATCAGAAGGGGTAAAAAATTACAACGCATAATCGCCCTGTTTTTCATCCATAGGCAGCATTTCCTCCTGATATCAGGATACACTATATACTTGATACTTGTACATGGCTGAGATATCAAACTGCAGGATCAATATTTTTCAGCCATGCCAGAATGTACAGCTTGCATATAATTCTTGATTTCATTATATTTTGCACGAAAAAACCGCTTACGGATCTGAAATTTCACAGTACTCAAAAACTCATCCTGGAAAATTGGAATAAATTTTATTTTTTATTACGTATCACATTGAATAGCAACTCTTTTTTAGTTTCCCTCCGCAGATAAAAACAAAACAGTACACTGCATAAGACGATACTGATTGCAAAGAGATATTTTACTTGACAGGACCATATGCATATGGCAAGAAAAAGCTAATTTTATAGGGTTAATTTTAAGATGTTTCATGTATGTGAAACTGAACATCTTAAATTTTGATTCCCAAAAGGGATTTTGAGACATTTGCAAGATATTTAATTTTTGCCCAAATTCAAAAAGGATAAATTGGCCACATCTTGAGGATAAAAATCTTTATGTGGTCTTTTTTGCATGTCTGGCACACATAAGGCCATACACCGGCAAAAAGGAGGTATCTTGAAGAGGTCTCATTTTGAAATTGTTTTTGCACTTTAATCTTTATCAGGAGACATATACTATGACCCCAAAAAAACATAGAGGCCCGGTAATGATAATAGGAGGAGGCATTGCCGGAATGCAGGCTGCCCTCGACCTTTCTTCAGCAGGGTTTGGTTCATACCTCGTTGAATATTCGTCTGCATTGGGCGGTATGATTCCTAACCTGTACAGAACATTTCCTGTATGTTCATGCTGCAAGACAGATCAAAAAATAGCTGCCTGTGAACAGGATCCTAATATCAAGGTCATGTTAAACACAAAAGTGCTGAACATATCTGGCGATCGCGGGAACTTCCAGATTAAAACAGAAACCCAGGGTTCTCAACAGACCATCCAGGCAGGAGCCATAATACTTGCTGTAGGTACGGAAGTTTTTCAACCAGGTGATCTGGACACATACGGTTATGGACAACTGACAAACGTTGTTACCAGCCTTGAATTTGAACAGATGCAAAAGCCTATCGGAGGCAACAGTGGCATGGTAATTCGCCCTTCCGACGGTACAGTTCCCAAGAAAATTGCATGGCTTCAGTGCGTAGGATCAAGGGATATTAACCGTTGCGATGTCTCATACTGCTCATCAGTATGTTGCATGTACGCCTTGAAAGAGGCATCTAACTGTATACAATCAAACAGTGATACAGATGCCACTATCTTTTTTATGGACATGCGTACTCACGGAAAAGGATATGAACGTTATTTTGATGAGGCAGTAAACAAAGGGGTAAAGTGTATTCGCAGCAGAATACATTCCGTGCTCCCTGCGCACGGTACGGACGAGCTTGAAATTACATATGCAAATGAAAGGGGTGAGCTTGAAACAGAACAGTTCAATCTCGTTGTTCTTTCTGTCGGTCTCAGACCATCAAAAGAAGGTATGGAACTTGCCCAAAAAATCGGGCTGAAATCAAACAAAGACAATTACCTTATGACAAATGCCTTTTCACCTGTCTCCACTACTATTCCCGGAATATACGCATGTGGAGCCATCAATGGCCCGCTGGATATGGCACAATCTTTAATGCAGGCAAGTTCTGCAGCTTCAGAAATCATCACATCCCTGGAGCCGGAGACGTTTTCCGAACCAAAGACTTACCCGGAAATCTCTGATGTATCATCAGAACCCCCAAAGGCATTCGTTGCATATCATCTGTGCCCCGGTATGGACGAGGCAGTCGGATCTGTTATTGAAAATTGTGCGAAAACTCTGTCAGAAGTTACAGCAATTGCTCCTGTAAAGGAAAACATATTAAATACCATTGTTAAAGGTCTTAAGGACAGCAAGGCTAACCGTCTGGTATTTGCAAGCTGCACACCGGCCATACACAAGGATCTTGTAGAAGAGGCCCTGAGGCTGTCAGGGCTGAATCCCTCCCTGCATGAAATGGTAGACCTGCGTGTGCTTGATACATCGCCTGCTTCAAAACAGATAGAGGAAAAAATAAAAATGGGAGTATCAAGGGCATCCTTTATTACTCCTTCACCGGTAAGACATATACCCGTAGAAAAAAGGGCATTAGTCATTGGAGGGGGCATTTCCGGCCTTGAAGGTGCACTTGCCATAGCAAAATCCGGATTCCCGGTCACCCTGGTAGAAAAAGAAAGCACCTTAGGTGGAAATGCAGGTCATGTAAGGTGTACGTGGAATGGAGACAGTGTACAAGACTACCTGGACGAGTTGATCTCCCAGGCAGAAAAAAACAATGACATTGATATCATTACAGGAGCAAGGGTTAAAAACAGCAGAGGTTCTGCCGGGAATTTTTCAACCACGGTGATTCAGGGAGAAAAGGTAATGGAGATAAGCCATGGGGCCACATTAATTGCAACAGGCGCCAAACCATTCTCCCCATCAGAATATGCATATGGGACAAATGACAATATATACACATGGGAAGAACTGGGCAAAAAACTTGTCAGTGAACCTGATTCCCTGTTAAAGGCCAAAAGTGCCGTTTTTATCCAGTGTGTTGGTTCTCGTGAGACTCAACATCCTTACTGCAGCAACATATGCTGTACCTTTTCGGTACGAACCGCCATAGATCTGAAATCCAAAAACCCTGATATGAATATCTTTATATTTTACAGGGAAATGCGCACCTTTGGTGAAAGAGAGGCCCTGTACAGGGAGGCCAGAGCCAAGGGGATAATCTTTATTCGCTATGACCTTGACAGGAAACCGGTTGTAACTTCTGAAAAGGACTCATTGAAGATTGAGGCCTATGACCCGGTCCTTGACAAGGATATAATAATTAATGCAGATATTGTTTCTCTACAGACTGCGATCATACCTGATAATATGGAACTCGTTGATATTTTTGGCATTCAACTGGATCCTGACGGTTTTATAGCAGATTCTCCGCAAAAAACACATCCCATGGAAACATCCATTCCAGGGGTATACTTTGCAGGGCTTGCCCATTACCCCAAAGACATTGAAGAAAGCATTACCCAGGCCAGGGGCGCCGCTGCAAGAATGATGGAGGTACTCAAACAGGATACCATCGAGACAGGCGAACTGGTGGCGGAAGTAAATCCTGAAAAATGTGCAGTCTGCTGTACATGTGTAAGGACCTGTCCATTCCATGTTCCTGTTATCGATCATAACCGGGGAGCTGCCTATATTGATCCTGCCATGTGTATGGGTTGTGGCATGTGTGTAGCAGAATGTCCCGGAAAAGCTATCATTATGAGAGGTTGTAGTGACGAAATGTTAAACCAGGCGCCCTCTTTTTTTATGATGGGTTGCAGGTAAGGAGTCAATAGCAATGAATGATAAGAATAGTACAGAAATTATAGCTTTTTGCTGCAGCAACTGCGCATCTTCAGCAGCGGGCATCTCACATAAGCTAAATGAGACTCTCCCGGAGAATGTAAAGGTAATTCAGGTTCCATGTACAGGACGTATTGAAGTTCTGCACATGCTCAAAGCTTTTGAAAATGGCGCTGACGGTGTTTACATAGCCGGTTGTCAAGAAGACAGCTGTCAATATATAAACGGTATTACCAAGGCCAAAAAACGTGTTCAACATGTAAAAAAGATCCTATCAGACCTTGGAATAGAACCTGAAAGAATAGAGGCCTTTAGTCTGTCTGCGGCAAGGGGACAGAAATTCGTCCAGATAGCACGGGACATGACTGACAGAGTAAAGGCAATGGGCATTCTGTAAGCCAAATCAACCATTAGGAGGGAGTGCAGAAACAGCCGATTTCCCAAAACACAGGTCTTCAGAAAGATGACCGCAGGGAAATGCTCCATATGACAATCTTTTCAGATGTGGACAAGGACTGTTCCTGAACAACCTCCTAGATTTTTTGTGAGGTATAATATAATGATAGTTGCTGAACCAAAACCCATTAGGGAAATTCTGGAGATGGTCCGGGATTACAAAAAGATCCTGGTTGTAGGGTGTAAGGGCTGTGTAACGGTCTGCAATGTTGGTGGCGCCAAAGAGGTCGGCATCCTGGCATCAATCCTCAGAATTGCAGCAAAAAAAGACAACAGAGAAATTGAGGTCGGGGAACACACCCTTGAGCGTCAATGCGACCCGGAATATGTGGATGAACTTAAAGATATTATTGATGAATATGATGCCGTTATATCGATTGCCTGTGGAGTAGGCCCTCAGTTCCTTTCTGAACGTTATCCCGAAACCAGGATCTTTCCTGGCGTAAATACCAAATTTATGGGAGGGGCAATTGAACATGGAATATGGGCAGAAAGATGTGCAGGCTGCGGAACATGTCTCATACATTATTTTGGAGGATTGTGCCCCATAGCAAGATGCTCCAAAAGTTTGATGAATGGTCCCTGCGGAGGATCTTCAGGTGGCAAATGCGAAATATCCAAAGACGTTGACTGCGTTTGGGACATGATCGTCAAAAAACTGATGAAAGAGAATCGCTTGGATGACCTTTTGAAATTCAGACCACCTAAGGACTGGACCACTGCAAGAGATGGAGGACCGAGAAGATTGGTCAGGGAGGAACTGGTAAAATGAGTGATTATAAATCAGGAAGTAATCTGGAAAAGGTATTAAAATCAGGAAGCTTTGCTTTTACCGGCGAATGTGGGCCTCCTCAAGGAGCCAATATTGATGTCCTTAAAAAAAAGGCTCAACATCTGAAAGGCTGCGTAGATGCAGTAAATGTAACGGATAACCAGACAGCAGTTGTAAGGATGTCAAGCTGGGCTGCATCTCTTTTTCTCATACAGGAAGGTTTGGAGCCCAATTATCAAATGGTATGCAGGGATCGTAACCGGCTTGCCATGCAAAGTGATATCCTTGGGGCCTATGCTCATGGTATTCGTAATATGCTTTGCCTGTCCGGGGATCATCAAAAATTCGGGAACCATCCTGCCTCAAAGAATGTCTTTGATATTGACTCAATGCAGCTGATCAATATGGTCAAGAACATGAGAGATGAAGGAAAATTTCAGAACGATCAGGAAATCGATGTTCCGCCAAGGATATTTATAGGGGCTGCCTCCAATCCCTTCGCTGACCCTACTGAATTCAGGGTATACAGACTTGCAAAGAAAATCAATGCAGGGGCTGATTTTATACAGACTCAATCTATCTATAATATGGACAGGTTTCGAAACTTCATGAAACAGGTTGTAGACATGGGCCTCCACGAAAAATGTTATATCCTCGCAGGAGTCACACCAATGAAAAGTGTGGGTATGGCCCGATATATGGCCTCGCAGGTACCGGGGATGGACGTGCCCGAGTCACTGATAAAAAGACTTAAAGGGGCAGGGAAAGGGAAGGTTGCAGAAGAAGGTATCAAATTTGCGATAGAACAGATTGAAGAATTCAAGGAGATGGAAGGTGTTGCAGGTGTACATCTCATGGCAATCGAATGGGAACACAGGGTGCCTGAAATTGCAGAAAGGGCAGGAATGCTGCCCCGGCCCAAAACAGATTGATCAATGGAAAGCACAGACTTAATTAGCGCCCATCCAGAAATGGATGGAAACTGATTAGGATACCACCTGCCTGAAAGAAATTACAATCAAAAAGATGTTTAAAACCTTAAAAGCCTTTCATTTCTGAAGACCAGAAAATGAAAGGCTTTTTTATTTAGTATCCACCCCCCATAAAAGGCTGTTTTGTCCGCATCCTTGTATTCCTCTTACCTTTTAAGAAGGGTTGATAACTTTTTTATAGAAGGTTGCCATACATTAAGGACATGCTCCCAAAAAAAGGTCTGCGCAAGAATAAACCTGTTATGATCAGAACCGGCGCGTTTCATTTTTCTGTCCCAGTCGGCCTGAATATCCATAAGGTTTTGTCTGCGTTTTTCGTCTTTCACACTGTTAATAAAATTATTAATCATCCGTTTTCGTTCCAGTTCAAACATAAACCTGTTTTCCATAAACAGCGCAGAAAGCTTTGCATGTTTTTCCAGTGCCTCCTTTTCCACCCTCAATCTTTCTTCTTCCCAATTAATACCCATGACACACTCCAATGACACAATAACAGCGGTTAAAACCTCAGCACCCTGTTTTTCTGGAATACAGATTCTACAAAATGGAGACTTAACCCTGAACAAAACAAAATATTGTTTCTAAACCTCTCAACCTGTAAAAACGCAAATAAAACATATAAAAAGAACACCATTACTCAATGATAATCAACACAGCCTCTGCTTCAACAGTATCTCCCTTTTTACACTGTATATCTTTTACTGTTCCTGAAACCTCACAAACAACAGGCAACTCCATTTTCATGGCCTCAATAATAACAGCCTCATCTCCCTCATTAACAGTATCACCAACATTGACTTTAATATCCACTATCTTACCACCCATAGGAGCTTTTACTTCACTCATAATCCATATTCCTCCTTCTGTTTTTCCTTTCACATCCTGCAACCGGATAATCAGATTCAACAAAGCACATCCTGCAATATACACAGAAAGGCTGTTTAATCATGGTAATTTTCCGCAAACCGGTATGGCTTAATGTGCCCGGCACAGCAAGTATTGATGTTGCAAAAAACAGCTATTTGCGGATAAAAACAACCCCTGATCATAAAAAAACATCTGTTCAATCCGATTAATTTAACAAAGATATCTGTTTTTATCAAGCTATGAAATAAAAATATCCAAAGCCATGCAAGGTCATTGTCCTGCAAAAGACAATGGGATGTTCACACAAAAAAACCCGAAAAGGCATAAAGACCTTTTCGGGTAAAGGGGAGAAGAAGAGGAGAGAATAATTACTGTTGCACAACAGGTTTTGATGGAGGCAAAGGTATCCCTGGCCTGACAGTGATATGTGTTACTGCCTGCCCTGTCAATGAATCCGTATCTGTCACAGTCAGAGTAACCTTGTATACAGTATCTGAAGAAACATTGCCATATGTATGCGTAACATTTTGACCAGTTCCTGTATGACCATCACCAAAATCCCATGTCCAGGATGCTATTGTGCTGTAATAGGCTTGTCCACTTCCGCCAAAATTTACCTTCAACAAGGCATAACCTGTTGTCGGATTTGCACTTATAGTTGCAGTCGGCGGCAAATGAGCTGTGGCTGAAACATGGGCAGTATGACTGTAATTACCGGAGCTGTCATATGTAAAGGCAGAATAGTAACAGGTCATGCCATTTTGCACCGGAACATGTGTAAAAGTGACGCTATCACCCCGTACCCCCTCCATGTTGCAGACCAACTGCCCATCATTGTAATCAGTTGGCCATTTATCCGTCCGGTAACGAACCATAACTCCTTTAAAATCAGTATCAACCGGATTGGTCCAGGAAAGAACAATCTTCCCGTTACCCGGGACAGCAACAAAATCCGTAACATCTCCGGGCGGTGTAATATCGCTTGTAGGAGTAGGCCACACAACCTCATTGGAATTGCCGCTTTCACCATAACTGTTAAACGCACGTACAACAAGATAGTATTTCTTACTCGCATCTAATGTCGCAGTATAATCGGTAACCGTCCCATTAACCTCACCCAACAGTTCGGGATAAGGTCCATTAGCAGAAAAACCATAGTAAATCCTGTAACCATCAACAGTTCCGGAACTGGCATCCCATTTGAAATGGACATCTGTCGCAAAGGCAGATGTCGCAAACAACAGCACCATAATACAAGAAAAATACATATACCATTTTGTTTTCATATGCTTTCTCCATAAAAAGAACAAATCCTGCAAAAACATTTGCAATACTTATACCATTCAAAGAACACCTGATTATATCAATCCGTTTGCATACAAGCAGAAAAATGCATTCAGGGCCTTGGATGGCATCTGCCATGTAACTCTATCAGATGTTTCCTTGTCACATGAGTATATATCTGGGTAGTTGATATATCTTCATGTCCCAACATGACCTGCACTGACCTAAGATCACACCCCCCTTCAAGCAGATGACTCGCAAAAGAATGCCTCAAGGTATGAGGTGTGACTGCTTTGGATATACCTGCCATTGCAGCATAGCGTTTTATAATCTTCCAGAACCCCTGCCTTGTAAGAGGCCTGCCCTGGTGCCCCAGAAAAACAAAAACAGGATTAAAGTTTTTTGCAGCCTGAATCTGTCTGGCGCCTGATATATAAGCCTTAAGTGCCTCCACAGCCTTTTGTCCCATTGGTACGGCCCTTTCTTTTGAGCCCTTGCCCATTGTAATCAGAAAGCCAGACTCAAGATTGATTCCAGACATCCTGAGAAGCACAAGCTCCGAGACCCTTAAACCAGTGGCATAAAGGACTTCCAGCATGGCCGCATCTCTCTGGCCCTTTGCAGTGGATATGTCAGGCTGGGCCAAAAGCCTGTCAACCTCTTTCCTGCTCAGGATATCAGGCAGATTCTGTGCCAGTTTGGGAGAATCAACAAGCCTGGCCGGATTATTCTTTATCTCTCCCTCTGCGACAAGAAATCGAAAAAACATCCTTACAGAAGAGATATTTCTTGCAACACTCCTCTGGGAAAGCCTGTCAGCAAGAATGGCCACATAATCCATGATATGAGATCGGGATACATCCTTTATGGAAACAGACCTGTCCTTAAGAAAACAAAAGAATTCTCTCAGATCCCTGCTGTATGCCTGAACAGTATTATCTGAAAGGCCCCGCTCAACCTTAAGGTATAAAAAAAAATGGTCTGCCATATCATCCATTTTCCACTCTCCCTTTCAGTCTAACAAAAAAAACAGCAAGTTTTCCATCCGTAAACAAAAACAAGACAAAAGGCCAAATCTGCAGCCTCCTACAGGAGATGGGATGTATCAGCTCAACAATAGGGGAATAACAGCGAACGTACCACCGGGGCAGGTTGAAAACCCAAAAGCACCCTTAGGGTTCAAAACCTGTGGACAAGTACTATGGATTCATCAGAAATCATAAAAACTGTTCGCTCTCGTAAGGATTCTGGCACCATCTGTGTTGATCAAAACCATCTCTTCAAGCCTTACACCACCAAGACCAGGGATATATATTCCAGGCTCCACAGTAAACACCATTCCTTCCTTAATAACTACTGGTCCTGTAACCCCAAGCCGTGGTCTTTCATGAACAGCAAGGCCTACACCATGACCCAGGGCATGTTTGAAAAAATCTCCATAACCGGCATCATTTATGATATCTCTGGCCAGGGAATCGGCTGTATCTGTACTCATGCCGGGTTTTATACCTTCAATGGCCCGTAACTGTGCCTGTCGTACTGTTCTGTAAATTTTCCCAAACTCAGGGGTTGGATCCTGCAAAAACACTGTCCTTGTTATATCCGAACAATAACCTTCGAATTCAAGTCCTATATCAAGAACAACGGGCTCATGAGATTCAATCTTGCGGTCAGTAGGAACAGCATGAGGCAATGCACTGTTTGACCCCGATGCAACAATTGGAGGAAAAGCCAGGCCATCAGCTCCGGAATCATGTATCATGCACTGGATCTTCCAGGCTATCTCCTTTTCTGACATCCCGGGTTCAAGATCATCAACAACTGCATCCATAACCTCAGAAATCATGACAGCAGAGGTTTCAATGGCATGAATTTCATGTTCATCTTTTATCTCCCGCATATCCTCTATCATACAGTTCAAGGGACTGAGAGAAACAGGTTCGGAAGCCTTTGACAGTATAGCAGAGATGTCACGGTATACCCCCCATGTCAGGTGTTTTTCCTCAAAACCAAGGTTTTTTGTCCCCATCATGGTTACAATACCGCCAAGACCTTCAAGCATATTTTTATCAATGGTCTTTATATCAAAATCTTCTGCCTCATTTCTGGCCTGTATTGTATAACGTGAGTCTGTAACAAGAAAACAGTTGTCCTTATTTATTAAAAGACAACCGGACGACTCGGTAATCGTAGAATCCTTTGCACTATATCCCGACAGATATCGCCTGTTCTCAGATGAAATCACCCATGCAGTATCCGGTTCTGCCATAGAGAGTCTCTCTCTTAAGGCAGCAATCCGCCTATGAAACAAAGACATGTCACCATTCCTCCCCAAATTGCTGCACACAAATATCTGTTGTTAACAATTTCGGCAACAGACAGTAACGAGATACATGAGACGGTCAAAAAGACATACCCGCCAGTATTCAAAGGCAACCCGCAACATGTGCCTAATCCCCCCGTACAGGTCCAATAAGATCAAGAAAATCTGCTTCATCAATAACAGCAATCCCTCTTTCTCTTGCCTTTTCGAGTTTTGAGCCTGGTGATTTTCCTGCAACAAGATAATCAACAGAAGATGTTACCTGCGAAGAAACCCTCCCTCCCTTTTTCTTAATCAGGCTACTGGCCTCTGATCTTGTCATGCTGTCAAGGGTACCGGTGAAAACAAAGGTTTTGCCTGCAACAGAACTGTCAAGATATGTTGTATCTTCCTCAACATCTTCAAAAGTAACACCTGCATCAAACAGATGGCGGATCTCTTCGAGGTTAGAATCATCATCAAAATAATTAAGCAGACTAACAGCAATCTTGTCACCCAGGCCCTTGATCGTCATTAAAGGCCTCTTAGGCCATCTTATCACAGACACAAAACCGAGAAAACGCAACAACCTGCCACAGCAATCAGACATAATATCAAGGACATCATTTTTTGAAACAAGAAATTCTGACAGGACATCTTCATCATCGAGCAGGTTTACCCGGTTAATTCCATTGAGCAATTCAGCAACAAACAAGGCAAGTCTTAACTCATAAACCGCTTCCTGAAAGGCATTCCAGGTCTTGTACTCCTTTGCAAGAAGATCTGCAGCATATTCTCCCACATGTCTGATACCAAGGCCGTATATAAACCTTGCAAGGGTTGTTTTCTTGCTCCTTTCTATTGCCTCAAGCAGATTATCAGCCGTTTTTACATCAACCTTGTCAAGCCTCATAAGGGTATCACGGTCAAGACGATATATATCAGCTTTTTCCGATATAAAACCATTCTGAATAAGACGCACTATCGTCTTTTCACCCAAACCCTTAATATCCATTGCCCCCTTGGATACAAAGTGTTTCATTGTCTCTTTTATCTGGGCAGGACAATCAGGATTAGGACACCTTACTACCTTTTCCACACCATCATTTACAACCACAGCATTACACACCGGACATCTGTCCGGCATAACAAATCTCTTTTCAGATCCGGTCCTTCTGGACTTTATAACCTGCACAATCTCGGGGATCACATCCCCTGCCCTCTGGACAATAACCAGATCATTCTCACGTATATCCTTCCTCGCTATCTCTTCCTGGTTATGAAGAGTGGCCCTTTTCACAACAACACCACCAATTTCAACAGGTTCCAGATGGGCCACCGGTGTCAGAGCACCAGTCCGTCCTACCTGGACATCAATCTTTAACACCCTGGTAACCTCCTGAATGGGTTTGAACTTATATGCAACGGCCCATCTCGGACTTCTGGTTTTCTGTCCCAGCCTGTCCTGCAAATCAAGACGATTTACCTTGATAACGGCACCATCTATCTCGTATGGCAAGTCCAGTCTGATGTCTTCAAGATGATGACATAGCCTGATAATCTCATCAACAGAACTGCACAAATATATGAAGGGTCTGTTTACCCGAAGGCCAAGGGCCTGAAGATCAAGCATTAACTCATATTGTGTCTTATAAAGCATGGGAATTACCCTGCCGACCCC
The DNA here is from genome assembly GCA_964457545.1 of uncultured Desulfobacterales bacterium. Classification (GTDB taxonomy): domain Bacteria; phylum Desulfobacterota; class DSM-4660; order Desulfatiglandales; family Desulfatiglandaceae; genus JAGGTJ01. Next base: position 21,649 of record CAYWEN010000015.1, read on the forward strand.
ATAACAAAACATGTCAAGGCGCCTTTTCGCTGTTACCCTGGAATCGAGCTGTCTCAGAGAACCTGCGGCGGCATTACGCGGGTTTGCAAAAAGTGACATGTTTTTCAGCAGCCTTTCCCTGTTCAAATCTTCAAAGGCATGCTTTTCCATATATACCTCCCCCCTGACTTCAAGCAGATCAGGTACGGGAAGGTCCTTGGCATGTCTTTGCAACACCAGGGGTACGGAGATAATTGTTTTTATATTCCTGGTTACATCCTCGCCAACATAGCCATCCCCTCTTGTAGAAGCCACAACAAGATGACCTTTCTCATAAACAATTTCAACAGCAAGACCATCCATTTTTGGTTCTACCGTATATTCAATAACAGGATATTCCGGTAAAAGTCTTCTGATCCTGGCATCAAACTCTCTTATCCCGTTGTCATCAAAGACATTGTCCAGACTCAACATGGGGACAGAATGCCTGACCTGAGCAAAGGCTTTCTGTGGAGCACCCCCTACCCGCTGAGTAGGAGAATCAGGAGTTACAAGTTCAGGATGTGCCTTTTCAATTTCAAGCAATCTGTTAAAAAGCCTGTCATATTCTGCATCTGAGATCTCAGGTGAATCCATCACATAGTACATCTCATTGTGATGTCTTATCTCTTCTCTGAGCTTTTCTGCTTCTTCTTTGAAGTTTTCCATAGGCATATGATTAAAATAATTCCATTTGTTAATTAATAATTATATGATTATCATATATATTTATCAACAACCCTGTCATCTCCCTAAAATCCGCGATCAGTTTTGTGCAAGTTGCGGCCTGCGCCTTTTGGCGGCAAAAAATCTCCTCCGGGAGTTTTGTGAATCTCGACCAACGGTTATTTAAAGTGTGTTGTGCCCGGCCTGCCCAATGAATGGCATCTGTTTTATCATCCATGATCATCTCGCTGATTCAGATCACGTTGCCTGGTTGCAACATATCCCTACCTGATTCAACGAGGTTTTTCAAACTATTTTATGCCAGGTTACCCCCTATCACGGATCCTGGATCATGAAAAGGCTGCAGCACATCCAATAATAAAGGCGTTTAAAAATCCCAGCCACGGACACGGGATATTTCAGCAATGAAAATCTTGATGAAACAATTTCGTTAAAATATACAGGGTAATACAGGATATTGACAAAACAAAGGAGGTTACGTTGCGAAACAGGGAACACAACAATAAGGACACACTCATAGTGCAGAAATCAACAGGAGATGAAATTTTAAGACAGAAAATCTCCCTTTTGAATGGTCAGGAGATACTTGACTTCTTTCTGGAACAGACAGATGCACGCAAAACGGTCCAAAATCTCCCGGAAGGTGATTTTTACTGGCTTGTAAAAAAAATTGGCGAGAATGACTGTCTACCTCTGATTGAACTGGCATCAAAAAATCAGTTGCAGTACATACTTGATATTGAAATATGGAAAAAAGACCGCATGGACGTCAATATCACATTCAACTGGTTACACAGGATACTGTTATCAGATCCCGAAAGACTGGCAAAATGGATATTTGAGGATCTACAAAAAACAGCGGCATTGTTTTTTTTAAAAACAATCCAGGTAGACATAAGAGAGGAAGATGAACCCTACAATATAAAAGAAGGTTTTTTTACGCTTGACGGAACATTTTATATCAAGTCCATGAATGAAGATATGAACGAGGATATTCAGTTATTATGCAGAGCCATGGCAAGGGTTGATCTTAAGAATTATCATAACCTGATCTTAAATTTTACGGGTATCCTGCCTGCTGAAACAGAAGAGGAACTTTACAGGCTCAGAAACGTCAGACTCGCTGAACATGGTTTTCTTCCATATGACGAGGCAATAGCGATTTACAGTCCCCTTAAAAAAACAGCCCTCAAGCAGAAAGGACAGACTGTAAAAGCCAGCAAATGGATTCAGGAGGAAGAAACAGGCAATTCTGTGCCTATACTTCCAATTTTCTATGCGCAGGATTTCACTGCATTGATAAAGGCATTTTATGATGTGCACAATCATGGATACACAGACAAACTAAAAATGGAATTTGCTGCACTCTGCAACACAATTATCTCTGCAAACACAAACCATGCAGACAACTTTGACACATTGGTAAAGATATGCAGGCAGGCAGCAGGATACTTGAATATCGCACTGGAACATACATGCGGAGACGATACAAGGCTTGCAGTGGAAACAATAATCAACAATCCGTTGGATTCTGTTTTCAGAGTAGGGTTCGGTATGGCCCTGAAGTTGAAATGGAAGGCAAAACAATGGCTGCAAAAAAGTTGGTTCAAAAGGCAAGGTTTTGATAACACATTCTGGGGAGATATGTATGGAGGTGTCCTTACCGGTGTTCTGCTTGAAAGACCAATGTTCTGCATAAACAAAGATCAAAAAGAAGAATTCAGAAGTTTTGAGAGCATGTCTGAGCTAAAAGAAGCCACAGATATCTTGGACAAAATTATTGCCCTGGACAATTTGCTGGAATCTTTGGAGATGGAAACAGAAGACAGGCCGAGTTTTCCTGATCATACCACATTTATTCCCCTTGTCTTTAATTTCTGGTCACGCAAATTCCTTGGAATGAAACCATCCTTTTCAGGAATCAGCATAGAAAAGGCAAAAGAGATGTTTGCCATGTTACGCATACAGGACAAACACCCTCCCTTTCAAATGAAAGGATTTGAACAGCAGTTTATATCTGATATGATGAAACATCTTCCACCAACCGAACACAATACAGATGATATGTTAAAAAAGGCCCTTTCAGAGCTATGGAATATGTTTAAAGAGACATTCATGTCTGTCTCCATTGATAATCTTGACCCACGATACATGATGGATTTCATATGGGCAGAAGAAAAAACAAGATTACAGGGATAAAATCAGGACAACACACAAGCCGTCCCATGAAACACGGCCGTTACGTGTTTCATGGAATCCATTATGACCGACACAAACAGATCTATCCTGCCCAGCAAAATGATTCCTCTGTTTCATCTTTATACCCGTCCCACAAATAGGCATCTTCCCTTCCATTGGCAATAACACGAAAGGCATATCGCACCTGTTCCTCATAAAACCGGCAGTATGGAGCAGGAGCCTTCATGGTTCCGTGCAGGGAATGCACTTCAGCAGGGCATGGAGACCCGCAAAAATGTCTTATGGCACATGAGCAACAGGGTTCTATATCTTCCACCTTCCGACCCGTTGTCTCTATAAAGGCAGAACTTGCGATTACATCTTTTATATCATCTTCGTATATATTTCCGCCCTTAAATGCAGGGAAACCTATAAACTCACTACAGGGGAACAAATCACCATGTGCGGATAGGGCAAAAAAGCACCTTCCGCCTCCACAAGGAGAAATATCACACATGAGCCGCCTCGATGTAGGCCCTATAATTGCAGCAAGGATATTGGCAAAATTGGTAACAACCAGCTTTTTTCCTGTCTTTTTATAAAGTTCATATGTCTTGTCCAATGCATCAAAAAAGTACTTAGCAAGAACAAGATCATCCGGTTTAAGCTCCAACCCTCCTTGACGGGTACAACGAACAGGATTAAACATCACCATCCCCACACCAGATTCCGCAAAAAAATCGACCATTTCCGGCAAAGCATGGACATTCTTTTTTGTTACAGTGGCAATGACATTAAAGGCAGGATAAGAGGCCAATTTTTCCATCACTTTCACTATATGAGAAAAAGAACCTGTGCCGTTCCAGTTTTTCCTTGTCAGATCAGCAACATCGGCTTTTGGTCCATCAAGTGATATCCCTATCCCAACCTCATGTTCCTGTAAAAATGAAATGGCCTCATCATCAAGCAACGATGCATTGGTCTGAACACCAAAAACAAAATCATCACTAAATTTTTCTATCCCTGCAAACATGGCATCACGTGCCATCATAGGCTCACTGCCATGGAATATAACCTGCGGTCTCATTTTTTCAGGCAGATGACCGCGAAAATAGCTCAACAAACGGGCCAAGGCATCTTCCAGCTCCTGTGTCGTCATATTTTTGCCGTTTCTGCGCATGTCCTCCGGCAGATAGCAGTAGGAGCAGTTAAAATTGCAACGTTCCGTAGGATTAAAGTATACAGCAGAAGGGGTCAGACCAAACCTCATATGATTCATCTCCCTGGCAAATATCTCTGACTGCTTCCTGAAATCCCGAACAAGACTTCCGGAAAGGGCATCCGGAAGGGCATCCCTTTCTACAAGAGCCCAAAAAGCGGTATCTGGCTCTACAACCGCAACCCGATCAAGAAGCCCAACTTCCAGCACATCAAAATGAGGACCATATCCGGTATTTGCATAGGGAGAATCCGTACTGTTTATTGTATTATTCATCATCACAATCTTTCCTGTTTAGGGGTTGTTCTTTATCACTTCAAAGAGGTTGTCCAAAACCAAAAACATCTTTGGACAACCCCGCACAAGATTTACTTGTTTTCCTTTGCCTTTGGAGTCAGCAGGATATAGTGTGACAATCCGGTTCCTGCAAGACCTTTGCAAAGTCTCCGATAAGAAATAATCTTATGTGTCTTCATTTGTTTCACCTCCTTGTATAATAGATTTATTGATTAACCTGCAAAAAAAGATTGGCACACCCTGTTGTTCAGCACCTATCCGCAAACAGATTTTGCACACTGCCAGGCTCCCGATCATGGCACACCGGGCATCCCAATCCCATTGCCCAAAAAGGCATATTCCCATGTGCCGGGTTTACAGTTGCTTTTGCCCTTGCATTACAGATATTTCCCATGCCAAAGGTGAGGGATAACCACAAAAAAACCCGGCATACATAAATGTACACCGGGTTCCCTTTACCATCAGGACATATCCCTTGCAAAACTCTTTCAGCAGGTCTTCTGACTTCTCTCCCCCTTTTGGCTGCCTTCCCACTTCAGTTTCCATGCATAAATATCTTTTTTGCGTCAACCTGCGGGGTTTCTTGACCTTGCGCAAAACCCTCATTTCAGGCTGGAAACTTTCTATCCCACAATTGATTTGTGGGCATCCAAAGCAGTGACTTTAAAAAATGAGATACTTGAACAATGTCCCATTTTGTCCGGGATATGAACAAAACCGAATATTATACAAATGTCCCACAATGCCAAAGGGTTGTCTCTTAAACAGAGAGTTACAGCGGCGGGACCGTTACGGATTTACACCGTATTCCGAGATGCTGATTGAAGTTTTTAATTTTTTATTTGTCAAACCAGTTCAAAACAGACAGGCAAAATTGTCAGAACTGCTTTGTCGTGATTTTTATACACGGAACAATATTAACATGTCAACATCTTTTTGACCGTATTACCTGTCAATCCAAGATATGCCTTGAACAGCAGACAGGCAAACAATCCTGCAGACTGGACTGCCTGCCGTGGTTAACCCGGGACAATGCAGATATCAAGTAAAAGACCGGTTGCAGATAAAGCCATGATAAAGACCATGATTTCATGCACAGGTTTTTATGCTTGACCATATAAAAAAAATGATTAATGTTAGTCAGTTTAAAGCCATAAAGGGCCTTTTTGAACAATCCTTGCTGTCAATCTGCGGAATTCCCTGCAAGATACATGCACACCTAAATTTACGGATTGGAAACCGGACAGCAACAAAAATCTATTTACGGATAGGCAACAGTCAGTTTGACTTACAACAAAAACAGATACTTGCATCCAATTTTACATACCCAAAAGATTATACATGGATCAACATTGAACAAAACAATTTCGGTATAAGGAGTAATACCATGCCAAAAAACAATGCAGATGAATTCACAGGCGCCTCAAGGTATATCCTTGACGATGAACTGGCCAGAATAGTTAATATATCCATGGCACTGGAAATGCCACTCCTGCTCAAAGGAGAACCTGGGACAGGAAAAACCATGCTGGCATATGCAATAGCAGAGGCAATGAATATGAAGCTTATTGTTCTTAATGTTAAATCCAGCATGAAACTGATTGAGGCACTATACCAATACGATACCCTTACAAGGCTGAATGATAGCCGTTTCGGGGATTCAAAAAGGGATGTGAGCAATATAAAAGAATATATTAAAATGGGCAAAATTGGTCAGGCCTTCACCTCAGAAGAAAAGGTAGTTCTGCTGATAGATGAAATCGACAAGGCTGATACCGATTTTCAGGATGACATGTTAGACGTCCTTGATCAGATGCAATTTGACATTATAGAGATAGACACCACCATAAAAGCAAAACACAGGCCTGTCATAATCATTACATCCAATTCAAAAAAAGACCTTTCTGATCCGTTTCTGGGCCGTTGCAATTTCCATCATATAGCATTCCCTGAACCTGACATGATGAGAAAAATCATACAGGTTCACTTTCCCGATATAGGCAGGGACATCCTCGAAAATTCCATAAGGGCATTTTACAAAATGCGTGAGTTCAGGGGCATTGAAAAAAAACCTGCCACAAGGGAACTGATCAACTGGATACGTGCCCTCAAGGCTGATCCTGATTTCAAGATCAACCGTATGAAAAAAGGTGATATCCCTTATCTTGGCGTTTTGTTTAAAAAGAGCCCTGATTACAACATTGCAAAAAGCTACATAAATCGAATGAGGATATAGTCATGTTTACCGGTTTTTTTTATCTGCTTAAACAGGTAGGGATCCCCGTGTCACCTACATCCTTTCTCAGGCTGCAAAAAGCCCTGAGCATGGGGCTTATAACATCTCTTGATAATTTTTATACAGATGCCAGATGTATCCTTATCAAAAATGAAAGATATTTTGATCTGTATGACCAGGTATTTGCCCACTACTTCAAGGGTGCTGATCTGAAAGATCCGGAAGAAATGGAACTGACCGAGGTGGCAAGAAGTATGCTGGAACAATGGTTGAAAGACCCCAAGGAACTGGCAGAAGCCCTTGGCATTGATGAGGATTCACTAAACAAACTGAGCCCTGAAGAACTCCTCCAGTATTTTCTGGACAGGCTGAAAGAACAGACCGAAGAACATCATGGAGGAAGCAAATGGATCGGCACAGGAGGCACATCACCGGTAGGCCATTCCGGATACCATCCCGGAGGGATGAGAGTGGGAGGCAGATCCAGGAACAAATCCGCAGTTAAAGTGGCCATGGACAGAAGATACAAGGACTATTCCCAGGAAGGACCGCTTACCCAATCCCAGATAGGAGAGGCCCTGAAGAGGCTCAGAAACATGATTCCGGTAGGGCCCAAGGATGTGGTTAATGTAGATGAGACTATCTATCAGACAATGAAAAAAGGAGGGGAAATAGAGATAGTCTTTGATCGAAGCCTCAAAGACCGACTCAAGGTGATACTGGCCATAGACAACGGCGGATGGTCAATGGAACCTTATGTAAGCCTGGTTCAAACCCTGTTCAATCACGCAAGGACCCAGTTCAAGGATATAAAAACGTTTTTCTTTCACAATACAATATACGATTATCTCTGGGAGGACCCTGCACGTTTCAGAAAGCCTTTCAAGGTTGATGACCTGGCTCGCTTGGATCCTGAAACACGGTTTATAATTGTAGGAGATGCAAGCATGGCCCCCTATGAACTTACTGCCACTGACGGGTCCATTCACATTGAGGAAAGATCATCTCTTCCAAGTTACAGAAGACTTCAATTCATTGCTGAAACATTCCCCTATGCCGTATGGTTAAATCCAAAGATGGAAACAGAATGGCCTTATACACACACAATCAATGCAATAAGAAACATCTTTCCAATGTTTGAACTGACCATAGATGGTCTGGAGAAGGCAGTCGCCTACATGATGACCAGACATTAAAGGCCCTGCAAAAAAATCGCAGATGTCACTCTGCCTGAACACCCCGGTTTTATGACAAACAACCATCATGTATTGTACCAAAGATTATATGCAAGTATTAAACAGGGGATTTTTTGCGTCTTAATCTGACTACGGTCTCAATATGGTATGTATGTGGAAACATGTCTATTGGCTGTACATCCAGGATATCATAATTACCGGCCATCATAGAAAGATCACGGGCAAGACTTGCCGGATTGCATGAAACATATACAACCCTTTCTGGTGACAGGGCAAGCACCTTGCCCACCACATCCTTGTGCATCCCTGCCCGTGGAGGATCAACAATGATTACATCCGGTACGGCTTTTACATTTGACAACTCTTCCTTTATGTCCCCCAACACAAAACGGCAGTTTTCAACAGAATTGATTGCACAGTTTTCCTGTGCATTCAGCACTGCACTTGTGCTAATCTCAAAACCAACAATTTCTCTGGCCAGACCTGACAGGAAAATCGGGATCGTTCCTGTGCCGCTGTAAAGGTCAAAAACCGTCTCATGACCTGTTAATTCCGCATATTCCATTACCTTTCCATACAGTTTTTCTGCAGCACGTGTGTTTGTTTGAAAAAAAGAATTTGCAGATACCTGAAAAACAAACTGTCCAATCCTGTCTTCTATAATCCCCCTCCCCTCAAGGACGAGCTCCTGTTCACCGACAGCAACGCCAGCCTTTCTCCCTGTTATATTGTTGACAACAGTTATATCTGCATCTCCGGCCACATCCGAGATTACATCTGTTAACGAAGAGGCTACATCTGATATACTGCGTGAAGTAACAATATTTACCATAAACTGATCAAATGCGGTTGAATAACGTATACCCAGAAATCTCCATACCCCTTCATGTGTCTTAAGGTTGTAAACCGGGATACGACTCGTCTTTGCGAATCTCTTTACAGCCACAAGAATCTTGTTTCCCATGTCCTGCTGAAGAATACACCGGTCTATATCAATAACATTCTTGAAGGATCCCGGAATATGAAACCCAAGAGCAAAGTCTCCTGTTGCCTTTCTCATGGCATTAAAACGGTCTGCACCAGAAGGACACATATCAATCCTGTCATGAGCCTGTACAACAGTCTCATCCGGCATAAACCATCTCCGATCTGAAAATGAGAACTCCATCTTGTTGCGGTATGCAAATATATCATCTGACGCAATTACGGTATGAACAGAAATATCAAGCCCACAAATGCGTGTTATGGCCTCTTTCAACTGCTCTCTCTTGTACCTGAGCTGGGCCTCATAGGCAACATTCTGAATCTGGCATCCCCCGCAATAATTAAAGTACGGACACAGGGGAGTGACTCTGTCCGGTGATGCCTCTGATATCTTTTCAATCACGGCTTCGGCATAATCCCTTTTTTTCCTGTATATCCTGGCAACAAGCCTGTCTCCGGGAACACCTCCCCTTACAAAGACAATAAATTTCCCTGCTCTGCCAATGCCCTTTCCCCCATAGGCCATCTTTTCTATTTCAAGTTCTACAAGATCTCCCTTACGTACAGTCATTACAATATCCCTGACAGGCCCATCAGCACCTGCCCACAGATTGGTTTTTGGACAATCCCGCAGGGAATTCCGCAGATTGACACCAAAGATTGTGTGAAAAGACCATTTATGAATGAAAACTGATTATGTTAAGGTAACAACAAGGAAACAGCCCACCTGCATGTGTATAAAAACCAGGCCATATTAGCGGGATATGACAGACGGAGCCCTGTCCATACGGCACACAGGCTTTCCACTCATATCAAACAGGTAAAATGAAACAGACTGGTCTTTGCCTGCAAACCTGCACGCAACATCAAGGGCCTTTGATGTTATACCGGCAAAAACAGGTCCTGGATTAACAGAGCCTATAATCATATCAAAAACCTCCCGTGCCGTATTTGCATTTCTTATCCTGTTTACATCTTTCATTCCAAATTCCAGACACCAGTCCGCAAGTGTATCAAAGCTGATTCGAGATTCCCTTGCATGGGTATATTCAAAGCCCTGTGCCATCTTGACAAGCTTGCCAAAAAAACATGCTATAACAATACGGGCAAAAGCTCTGCACATAGCCTCTTTCAAAGAAAAGGCAAAAAAATCAGCGATCTGAATAAAGGCCTGTTCAGGAAGCGGCTCATAATTCTTTAAAAACTTTTCGCTCTTTCCACCTGTACTAAGAGCAATAGTGTCAATTTTGGCGGACACGGCAACATCCATACCCATTGTTATGGTACTCTCATATGCCTCATTGGAAAAGGGAATAACCGTACCCCTTGTGCCAAGTATGGATATGCCCCCAACTATTCCAAGACGCAGGTTCATGGTATGGAGCGCAATCCTTTCACCATCCGGGACATGTACAGTAACTGTAACACTCCCTTTACCCCCGGCCTCTGCCATAGCTTCAAGAACAGCCTTTCTTATCTGCCGCATCGGACCAGGATTGATGGCAGGCTCTCCCGGGGGAACAGGAAGGCCAGGCAGCGTTACCACCCCCACACCTTTACCTCCACGGATGTTTACTGATCTGTCCGGACCTTCAGGATCAATAATAACATCGCAAAATATTCTTGCCCTGTGCGTGGCATCAGGATCATCCCCTCCATCCTTTATTACCAACACCCTTGCAGATCCTGCCGAAACCCGAATATCCTCTATAGGAATTCTGAGTCGGCCCTCTTCTGGACATGGCACATCCACATCACATAAACACAACTTTTTACAGAAGGCCCCGACAGGGCTCGATCCCTGCTTCCGCATGGCAAATCTGTCAAGAAGCGCAAGCACACCTGCCTTTGCTGCAGCTGAAACCGCCGAACCTGTAGTAAATCCTACAAGAAGTCCCCTTTCAGTACGATTTTCTCTTCGGCCGTCATAAAGATAACATTCCTCCCTGCTGGCAGGACCGCCTTGTTTTTCCTGTTTACAACAAGGAGATTGAGCATCAGAACACATCAAAAGCAACCTCTGACAATAAAATCAGGTTCTTATCCTGCAAACAGAAAACAGGCATCTATTTCCCGGCCTCCCTCAGGGCAATGACCGCCAGCTGATTTACCACGGCAGCAGCCAGTGCAGAACCGCCTTTCCGTCCCTTAATGGTGATATATGGAACATCTTCCTGCATCATCAGGTAATCCTTTGATTCAACCGCATTTACAAAACCCACAGGCATACCAACAACTAAAGAAGGAGAACATTTTTTCTCTCTTACACGATCAAGCAGCCTTATAAGGGCAGTTGGCGCATTACCAACCACATATATTCCCCCCCCAAGCCGCAAACAGGCAAAATCAATCGCTGCATGTGCCCTTGTAATTTTCCGCTCCAATGAATCATGTTTTACATTTTCGTCTTTTATAAAACATTCCACACGGCATCCAAGCCTATCCATACGACCCGAGGTTATACCTGCCCTGGCCATGTTTGTATCAGTAACAACAGTACATCCGTTAAGTAGCGCCTTTATGCCAGCATCAACCGCTGCGGGATGAAACCTTGCAATGGAAAGCATCTCGAAATCAGCAGTGGTATGAATCATCCTGCGAACAATCTCCCACTGAGCGCCTTGAAAGGGCCTTGGCTCAGGCACTTCAGAATCTATGATTGCAAAAGAACGTGCTTCTATTTCATGCGGTTTTATGGAGAGTGGATCAATTTTCATGGCTTCTCCCTGCAGTAATCTACAAAATTTTCAGCGACAACGGGGTTGGAGCCCCAATGGAGATGTATATAAGAGGCAAGCACCCTGTCTTTCATAAACCCCTCGATTGCATGACTTTTTCCTCTGCGATCCCTGACCTCGTATATCGATATAACGCTACATCCCTCAGTATCCGCCCTGGAATAGTGAAATTCATGTCCCCTCACCACAATTCCGGAAGGACCAAGCAAGGACGCCTTTTTTGCAACAATCTCCCTGTAACCAAGTGCCCTGAATCTATGTTCCATGTGACATGACAAGGGAAAGATTCCTGCCATTTCAAAGGATCTCCCCTCAGTGTCTGACATTTTTTCCATCAGGTACATAAAACCGCCACATTCCGCATATATAACACCCATATCAGCTGCAAAGCTTCTTATGTCACAAAAAAGGGACGTGTTCATAGACAGTCTTCTGCAGTATAGCTCAGGATAACCGCCTCCCAATATTATTGCCTGAATATCCCTGGGCAGATATTTGTCTCTCAAAGGGGAAAAGGGAACGAGCTCCGCTCCTGCTTCAGCAAGCAACCTCAAATTTTCTCCATAATAAAAGCAAAATGCCTCATCCCTTGCAACAGCTATTCTTACCCGCCTGTTAAAGACACAACCTTTGACGGCCATATCCTCAGGCCTGTCATTGGACATTGCATCAGCCAAACCGGGGTACCCTCCCAGTGTCCTGACATCCACAGGAGACTGTTCATGGTCCAGAGTCATAGATGCCGGTTTTTCTGAGGCCTCATTGTACTGGGATCGCCATTCTGACCTTGAGCAGACATCCTGCCTGCCTGGATCACATGCCCCGCATCTTTCCGCAATCTCAAGAAGATTATCAAGGCTTATACCCTTTTCTATCCAGTCTGCAAGCTGTTTCTTCCGGACCGGCCCCATACCCATATCATCTGCAGTAACAAGCCCGAGGTGTCTCGAAGGTATCTCTATTCCTTCTGTCCTCAAAAGCGCACCAACTACCGGAATATCAGAAATGGAACCCATTGCATCTTCAATAATCTCCCGGTGTGCGGCACTCCCGATTCTGTTCAGAATAACGCCACATATATTCAGATCAGGATCAAAAGTTTTAAAACCAAGCACAACAGCAGCCGCAGACCTTGCCATAGACCTTGCATCTACCACAAGAAAAACCGGCAGGCCAAGCCATTTGGCCATCTGTGCTGTTGAGCCTGAGTCATCTTTACCGGAAAAACCGTCAAACAATCCCATCACTCCTTCAATCAGGGCAACATCTGCTCCGGCTATACAATGTCTGAATATGCCGAGGTTGTATTGGGCGTCCATCATCCAGCCATCCAGGTTATGAGATTCCCTCCCTGTAACAAGCCTGTGATGTCCCGGATCAATAAAATCAGGCCCTACCTTGAAAGGCTGAACAGCAAGGCCCTTTCTGACAAGAGCAGCCATAATTCCAAGGGATACGGAAGTCTTGCCGCAGCCACTATGGGTCCCTGCTATTACAAAAGCAGGCAATGTCATATCTCCCCCCAGGAATCTTGGATAATGACCATACAGAAACAGATTCTGGTCACCATCTGGTTTCCAACCCATAAATAAGATAGTTTGTTCAAAAGCAAGGCATACAAAAAATTTACCCGGTATTTCCGGAAGTAAAACCCGGGCATGACAAGACAGGCAGAACAGACAGCTATGCATGGCAACGCCTCAGAGACAAAGTCCCTGCAACATCCTGTCAATATCACAATGAGCCTCGAAATGATCAGCAAGACGATCATATTCCCTGAAACGTTCTGCCCTGTCTCCTCTGGAATGTCTTGTTTCTAAGCCCTTTTCATATCTGATACGGTTCAAAAAGGCCTCCCTGAATCCCGGAGAATCAAAGATGCCATGCAAATATGTGCCCGCTACCCGCAAATCTTCCATTATCCAGCCATCATTCCAGCACTTGTCCCTGCAGGAGGTATAAAGCCGTAAAAATGGCATGCCCTTTTTGCACAGAGGTTGTGTCCTTCCCATATGAATCTCGTAACCATTCACATCCTTATCATTTACAAGACACACACCCATCACCTTACGCACCACCTTGTCGCCTGCAAGTTCAGTTGCAACAGGCAAAAGGCCAAGGCCACGTACCTCTTTTCTTCCTGACTCCACACCAAGGCGGTCATGTACAACCTTTCCCAAAATCTGGTATCCACCGCAAATACCTATAATCCTACCTCCTTTCAGGTAAAAATCCTTCACCTTGTTTGACCATCCAGTCAGGTGCATCCATAAGGCATCTTCCATCACATTCTTGGTTCCAGGTATAATCAGACAGTCATAAGACGCAGACAGCTCATCAGGATAAAAGAGGAAATTAACTACTACATCAGGCTCGGTCTCAAATATCTCAAGGTCAGTAAAATTGGAGATAGCAGGAAGTTTTATAACTGCAATATTGACCTTGTCTTTTTCCGTGGGTTTCAATGTGCGCCTGTCCTTCTGTACCGAAACAGAATCCTCCGGATCTATATGGATATCATCGTAAAATGGCACTACTCCAAAGACAGGAAGACATGTTTTTTCCTCTATATATGTAACCCCGGAATCAAACAGTCTCTTATCCCCCCGAAATTTATTGACGATAAAACCTGATGTGATTTCCCTTTCTTTTTCTGAAAGAAGGCAGTGGGTACCAATCAGCTGGGGAAATATGCCTCCCCTGTCAATATCACCTACAATCACACAGAAGGCATTGGCCAGAATCGCCATTTTATAGTTCACTATATCATTGTCCTTAAGGTTCATCTCACAGCAGCTTCCGGCACCCTCCATAACTATGACATCATATTGTCCTGAAAGTATGCCATAGGACTCCTTAACGGCCTTCAGAAGCATGGACTTGCAGTTATGGTACTCCACGGCATCCATATGACACAAGACTTTCCCCTGAACCACTACCTGAGCGCCCTGTCCGCTTGAGGGTTTAAGGAGGACAGGGTTCATGTGTACGCTCGGAACAAGACCTGCTGCCTCTGCCTGTACCACCTGGGCACGGCCTATCTCTCCCCCTTCAAGGGTCACATAGGAATTATTTGACATGTTCTGGGCCTTGAACGGAACAACCCTGTATCCCCTGCGGGAAAGTATCCTGCACATTGCAGCGGCGACAACGGATTTACCAACATCACTGCCCGTACCAAGAAACATGATGGCCTTTGCACTGCTACTACAGTTCATATTCATATCTTAACAGACCTATAAGGCTTCTAATCCCTTGCCATAGAAACCACCCTTACCGCAATCAAAAAAAAGACCAATCCTGTGAAAAGCAATATCAGACAGGAAAACATATTGACCGGAGTTCCAAAGGAGGCCGCCCTGATAGCATTTGAGGCATGGGTAAGAGGAAGAAACAAGATCACCTTCTGTGCCCATACCGGAAGGCGTGATACAGGAAAAAATGTGCCACCAAGAAATGCCATGGGTGTAATAACAAAGTTGGTAAACATGGCCTGATCTGCATGGGATCGAACCACCATGGCCATGGCCACAGCAAGGGAAGAAAAGACAAAACTGTTCAGAAAAACAGCGATCCAGAACATTACATTCCAGTAGTCAAGCATAACTCCAAACAGCAGGCCAAGCCCAATAATTATTCCCACTGACAAAAAGGCACGCGTTATACCTGCAAGTGTTTCTCCAAGAACATATGAAATATTGCTTATGGGAGCCGCCTGAAATTCCTCAAAAATATGCCAGTAAAAACGGGATATATTGATTTCACTGCCAATCACAAATGCCCTGTTCATACTGCTCATTGCAACAAGACCGGGAATCAGAAACTCCATGTAACTATGGCCATGGATTGTAAAAGATTTACCCATTGCATACCCAAAGGCAATAAGATAAAGGAAAGGTGAAACCGCCATGGATGCAACCATCTTTAAAAACCGGCGCCGCAATATCGTAAGCTCTCTGTAATACACCGCAAAAAAACCGTTCATTACCTGACCTTCTTTCCTGTAAGAGACAAAAAGGCATCCTCAAGATTTACCCGTCTGAAGGAAAAACTCTCATCCTGCTGTTCCGCATAATGTTTTGCCTCTTCTTTTGTCCGGAAATATCTTGTCTTGATATTGTCATTCACCATCAGGTCAATAGCCCACTCTCCCTGGCTTGATATCAATGCCTGAGGGCTATCCACTACCACAATCCTGCCCTCATCAATAAAGGCAACCCTTTCAGCCAGAAATTCTGCCTCTTCAATATAATGGGTGGTAAGAAAAATAGTAGTCCCGTTTTTCTGTATCTTCTTAATAAGGGCCCATATACGCCTTCTGATGCCGGCATCCAAACCAACTGTAGGCTCATCAAGAAAAAGTATCTTTGGAGAATGCATAAGAGCCCTTACAATTGTCAACCGTCTTTTCAGCCCGCCAGACAGCCTGGAGACCGAGGTGTTTAGTTTGTCAGACAGGCCTACATAATCCACAAGTTCATTGATCCTTTGTCTTCTCTCCCCCAAGGGCATACAAAAAAGCAGGCCGTGAATATTCAGATTTTCGAACACTGTCAGTTCATTATCCAGATTAACAGCCTGAAAAACCACTCCACACTGACGTTTCGCTGCAAGAGTCTCCCTTTCAACATGAAAGCCGTTCAACCATGCATTTCCGGAAGAAAGCCTGGTAAGCCCCGTCAATATCCTGATTGTGGTTGTTTTCCCGGCACCATTAGGGCCAAGATAAGCAAACATCTCTCCCTGACGGACATGCAGACTGATATCTTTAAGGACATGGGAACTTCCATATCTTTTGTTAAGTTTTTCGATTCTTATCACGTTATATAATTCCCCGAATACAACCTGTAACAGACACAATCTGTTTAAGGCCACCTGTCTGTTGCCTGCCCGATAAACAAGCCGCATACATCAGTGAATTCCCAATCCATAAATGTTTTTCTGGACAAGATCAAAAAATCCCCGGATTGTGTAAAAAGGCCATGGACAAAAACTATGCAATAGTCCATATACTAACAGCGCCCAACGGGCAGGCATCTATACAATCCCAACACCCCATACACATATCCTGAAAAACTACAGGAGGTTTGAATGGCCCGTCTATCTGTTTCAAGACCCTGTGTGTACAGGCCAATGCCGACAGACAGCGACCATCATCAGAAACACAGTTCTCCGGTTTGCATATATTATAATTTATCATAGCAAATGATTTTTTGGGTTGCATTACCTATACCCCCTCATATTTTTCCGGAAAAGACAATACAGAACCGCTGTTCACAGCAGCAACAGCAATCATATTATCCATACCTACTGAACCGGCGCCAATCCATAAATGTTTTTTTGAACAAGATCAAAAAATCCCCGGATTCACACCAGAATTATGCGAAAAGGATCCATTTTCAAGGACCTTTTCCCTGATCTATGCAACAGCCTGGAAACAAGGAAAAGACAGAACATTATCCATAACATAAAAATCTTACAAGCCAGTTTTTCAAAAAAATCAGCCGTAAAAAACCACCATACAGTTCAAGCATACAGAAGCAAAATTCCTGGACCTGCATGAAACTCCGGTATTGTTGACTATACAATATCTTTTCCGTACAGGTATTATACTGCAATAAAGATGAAAAAGGCCATAAACAAATATGATCTCACATCAAAGCGCAAGGCAGATAAAAAACTCTCCGATGAACATATATAAACCACCATGTGCGTGTTATTTCTGTTGCCTTGCATATCAGGGTTATGTAAAAGCATCAACCAATTTACACGCATAACTGGCGGCCATATTCCACAATCTATACGAATATACGGCATTACTCGTGTGACGTACAAAGCACCTTTCTTCGCCCCTGTTTTCCTGCTTTTGCACAAAAGCTCCTGTCTTAGAACTGGAAACCTGCTATTGCCATAATCAATTAGAGGATAAACACCAACTACATGTTGATATTTCTATTATCTACCATTTATCTTTCATTTCAACACAGACGGGTATTTTTTTGAGCATACATTTTGTATAAAATCACAGAAAAACCAGGATTCGGTGCTACGCAAAGGCTTCAGATGCAAGACGCACAAACATTGCAAAAAAAGACGTGCCCTGTTTTCATACGTAAATATGTTCATCCTTGAATAAAAAGGCTTGACTAACCGTGCCGTCTCTGTTTAAAGCTTCTCTTTTAACAATGCTGTCACAAAAGGCTTATGAAAGATTGTCCTGAACCAAAAAAAGACAGAGTCCAACTGCACAACATCAAACCTTTTGGGGATTAAAACCTTAATCCGGTCCGTCACGGATGCAGGATATCACAGGCAAACGCTGGAATCTGGCAAAAAACAGCACTGTTTAAAGCTGTCATATCGTAAAAGCCGGTACAAGATATGAGCCCATCAGATATCACAACAGAAAAGCATAATTACCTTGCCCTTTCCATGATATATGGATTGGGAAACAGGACATTCAAACGGTTGATGGACAAGTTTGGTTCTGCCAGCGCTGTATTCAAGGCAGACCTTTCAGAAATATTAACAGTAAAAGGCATACGCAGGGATGTTGCGCAACGGATCGTTAACAAAACATTTGTATCAGACCCGGAAAAGGAACTGTCAACAATTGAAAAGGCTGGCATTCGCATTGTCACCTGTAACGATACGGAATATCCCTGTCTTTTAAAAGAAATATCCTATCCACCGGTTATCCTGTTCTGCAAGGGCAAAAAGATTCCCAAGGACATAATATCAATAGGGGTAGTTGGATCCAGAAACGCCACATCCTACGGCCTGAAGGCAGCAGAAAATATTGGCTATGGCCTGGGCAGACGAAACGTTGTTGTAGTAAGCGGTCTTGCCCTTGGAATTGATTCTGCAGCCCATATCGGATGTCTTAAGGCAAAAGGTTTTACAGTTGCAGTTCTTGGCACAGGGCTTGATCAGATATATCCTTCCTCCAATCAAAGACTTATGGAGCAGATAATAAATTCAGGTATTGTTATCTCCGAATTTCCAATGGGGACCAGGCCTGAACCGAAAAACTTTCCCATACGCAACCGTATCATCAGTGGCATGAGCAGGGGCATAGTAGTGGTAGAAGCAACAAAAAAAAGCGGTTCCCTCATAACGGCACGTTTTGCCCTTGAACAGAACAGGGACGTTTTTGCGGTACCTGGCAGCATCAATTCATTTAAAAGCACCGGGACCCATTTTCTTATAAAGCAGGGAGCAAAACTTGTCGAGAATGCAGAAGATGTGCTTGAAGACTTTGACTTTCATACTGGCCCGCTTTTTTCGGGTTCAAGGCAAAACAACATTTCAAAAAAGGCCCTGATCGAGGAAATGACGAAAGAAGAACAGGCTGTCTATGCCCTGATAGATAATTATCCCGTACACATAGACAATATTGTAAGAGCATCTCATATGGAACCTGGCAAGGTCTTGAGTCTCCTTATGAAAATGGAACTGGACGGATACATAACCCAGCTCCCGGGCAGGATGTTTGTTATAAATCAATCCTGACAGAACTCAGGTTTCTGTTTTTTTACAGTACACTGAAGCATAATAACCCAAAAAAAGGACACAAGAGGAATAATGTCAAAAAATCTGCTGATAGTTGAATCACCCGCAAAGGCCAGAACCATCCAGAAATATCTCGGCCCTGATTTTTCCATAATGGCATCAGTAGGTCATGTCAAGGATCTCCCTGTAAACAAAATAGGGGTGGATATAGACAATGATTTTCAGCCGGAATACGTGACCATAAAGGGGAAGGAAAAGGTACTCAAGGAACTCAAGGCTGCTGCAAAAAAAGCCGACAAGGTGTACCTTGCTCCTGACCCTGACAGGGAAGGAGAAGCAATTGCATGGCACATTGCCCAGGAAATAGGTAAAGATAAAGAAGAGATATACCGGGTTCTTTTTAACGAGATCACTGCAAAGGCTGTCAGAGAAGCAGTTGAATCCCCGCAAAAACTTGACAAAAACAGATTTGAATCCCAACAGGCAAGAAGGATTCTTGATCGCCTTGTAGGGTATCAGATTTCTCCTCTCTTATGGCAAAGGGTGAAACAGAGATTAAGCGCAGGAAGAGTGCAATCCGTTGCAGTCAAGATGATATGCGAGCGTGAAAAAGAGATATTTGCCTTTCGTCCACAGGAGTATTGGACTATCAATGCACATCTTGAGGCAAAAGAACCTCCCCCTTTTGAGGCAAAACTTTTACAGTACAAAGATAAAAAGCCTGAGATTACAAATGAAACACAGGCAAAGAAAATTGTATCTGAAATCAGGGGACTTGATCCTGAGGTCATAAAGGTTGTCAGAAGAAAGAAAAAGAAGAATCCCCTTCCCCCGTTTACCACAAGTCTGCTTCAACAGGATGCATTTAAAAAACTGAGGTTTTCTCCCAAAAAAACCATGGCGATTGCCCAAGGTCTTTATGAAGGGGTTACTATCGGAGATATGGGGCAGACAGGACTTATAACCTATATGAGGACAGACTCATTCAGGATATCCACGGATGCCCTTAACCGGACAAGAGACTATATTGCAAATACGTACGGAAAGGATTATCTGCCTGAAAAACCCAACTATTTCAAAGCCAAAAAGGGTGCTCAGGATGCCCACGAGGCCATACGACCCACATCAGTAGACCTGGAGCCCGACAAGATATCAAGATTTCTTACAAAGGATCAGTTTCTCCTGTACAGCCTGATCTGGAAAAGACTGGTGGCATCACAGATGAGTCCGGCTATTCTGGACCATACCCAGGTTGATATAAAGGCAGGAAATGCCATGTTCAGGGCATCGGGTTCTGTTATGATATTCAAAGGATTCACGGTACTGTATGGAGATATACCTGCTGATGAAAAAGAAAAAGACAGAAAAGAAGGACTTCTGCCCTTGCTCAAGAAGGGTCAGATACTCAAGCTGAAAAAACTGGATCCTGTTCAACATTTTACCCAGCCACCACCAAGATATACTGCCGCAAGCCTTATCAAGGCCCTTGAAGAAAGCGGTATTGGACGGCCATCTACATATGCAGCCATCCTGGCAAACATAAGCAACCGTGAATATATAACTACTGAAAAAAGGCATTTCAGACCTACAGAACTCGGGTTCTTGATAACAGACATCCTTGATGCAAATTTTCCGGACATCCTGGACATCAAATTTACCGCCCATATGGAAACGGAACTTGATAAAGTTGAACAGGGAATCAGAACAGGAACGGCCGTACTGAAAAAATTCTACACTTCGTTCAAAAAAGAGATTGACAGGGCAGAAAAAGACATGAAAGGAGAAGTTCCCACCAACATATCCTGTCCTGAATGCAAAAGGCCAATGGTTATAAAATCCGGCAAGAACGGTCTGTTTCTGGCATGTACCGGATACCCCGAGTGTAAAAGCACGTCCAATTTCACAAGGGACGAAAACGGCAATATTATCCTTGAAAAACCGCCGGAGGTACCGGAAGAACATGGCACATGTGACAAATGTGGCAGACCAATGATTGTCAAAAACGGAAGATTTGGTTCTTTTCTTGCCTGTTCCGGTTATCCTGATTGCAAAAACACCATGAGCATAGATGCCGGATCCGACAGCCCGGCCAACACAAACGTACCATGCCCGGAAGACGGATGCACAGGGACAATAGTTAAAAAACGATCCAAAAAGGGCCGCATATTTTATGCCTGCAACCGCTATCCTGACTGTCACTTTGCCATGTGGGACGAACCGTTCAAAGGCGAATGCCCGGACTGCGGCACAAAGGTCCTTGCCATTAAACAAAGAAAGACAGGCCCGGTTATTATGTGCCGTAAAAAAGGATGTGGCTACACAATGCCTCTTGACCAGAAAGAATAATTCTGCCTGCATATCGGTTTTACCTGTTGCAACATGCTGACATATCGATATTTCCTGTTTGACATTCATCTGATTCCTGTAATATTTATTCAACATGATGCTATCCGGAAATATTTGCCTGTGCTAAAACCGTTACCATCTGACACTCAATAAAATGGCCTGTGTTTCCATTTACAAACGGCTGTTTTCCACGTAACAATTCACCAGGCAGAGCCCGGCTACATTATCAATTTACGTGTACAATGCAGTTTCCGGCCACAAAAGGAATATTTATGACAGAAGATAAAAAAATACGTCTGACACAGACAGTAACCGGTTCCGGGTGAGCATCCAAACTGCCTCCAGGGGACCTGGACCGGGCGCTGTGCGGTGTAGTTTTTCCGACGGATGATAATGTCATTATAGGTCTGGACAGAGCAGACGATGCCGGAGTTTACAAAATTTCGGACAACCTGGCCCTGATCCAGACGATCGATTTCTTTACACCAGTGGTAGATGATCCATATGCCTTTGGCCAGATTGCAGTCGCAAACGCATTGAGCGATGTATATGCTATGGGAGGAGTACCAAAAACTGCAATGAACATTGTGGCTTTTCCAATAAAAGACATGGACATTGCCATTCTGAAACAGATTATTCGGGGAGGAGTACAGAAACTGACAGAGGCACAGGTTGCCCTTATTGGCGGCCACAGTATAGAAGACAAGGAAATCAAGTATGGCCTGTCCGTAACAGGATTTATTCATCCTGAACGTATTCTCGCAAAAAAAAACCTCCGCTCAGAAGACCATCTGATCCTTACCAAACCCATTGGAACAGGAATCGTGAACACCGCTATCAAGGCTGCAATGGCTTCCAAGGAACTTTCCGACAGGGCAACACATCTGATGGCCACCCTTAACCGTGACGCTGCCAGTATAATACAAGACTTTGATATCAGCGCATGTACAGATATTACCGGATTTGGTCTTTTGGGACACATTGCTGAAATGGTCTCCGGGTCAGGAAAAAGCGTGCGTATATGTTCTGTTGATGTGCCAGTAATTACAGGGGCACTGGATTTTGCATCCATAGGACTCATACCGGCAGGGGCATACAAAAACAGAGAGTTCAGGGGAAACATGATCATCTTTTCCAAAACAGTGCCACGTGCCCTTCAGGACGTACTGTTTGATCCCCAGACATCAGGAGGACTTCTGGTAAGTGTTATTAACAATCAGAGCGAAGCATTGCTTGATGCGCTGAAAAAAGCAGGGATTCATGATGCTGCCAAGATAGGAGAAATAATCCGGGATCCTGATGAAAAGATATTTGTTGTATAAATTTGCACAACACTTTCATCTCTTTAAAAATATTATCCTCTTGAAAAATACATGGTTAGCGTCCATAACAGAAACAGGTCAATAACTTTCCAACCAAATTGCAACCAGACCAGACAAAAATCTGTATTGAAAACCATATGCCTGGGACAAAAGGATCCAATGAGATAAAAGGGAATACTATGCAAGGGTCTTGTATTATGGTGGGTAACGAGGATAAAAAAGCAGCAACCGATGAAGGAATAATCCTGTCAGGGGATCAAAGTTACGGTCTGATTTTTGCAGGTATTTAGCAAAAAAATGTAAAAACAGAACAACAGAGACCGTCTGATGAAAAAACAATCTGAACAAAAAGTGACAATTAACGGATTCAACGAAAAAGACACATGGACTTTATACAAAACAGCGAAAATAAAAAAGCTGCAACCTGATGAGACCTTAATCAGACAGGGAGATACAGTAAAAGATCTCTATATTATTCTGAAAGGAAAGATGGCAGCATTCAACAACAGCAACACCCCAATGCTCCTAAACAATGGAGGATGGATCAATGCCTCAGGTTTTATAAAACAAACTCCCAGCAGAATATCTGTCAGGGCTGTTGAGCCTTCAAGCATCATGATTTTGAATGAAAATATTATCAATTCGCTGGATGCAAATATTCAGAAGCTTTTCTATAAACATCTTAACAAAATCATAGTGAACGATCTCAACAGATGTGAACTTATAGCAAAGGAATATGCTGAAACAAACATCAGACTGATAAAAGATATTTATCAGAAATGCACAAAAGGCAATGCAGATTTAAAAAAATCGGAGTTAATTCAAAACATATTGAAAAAGATACCAAAACTTCCTGCCTTTGCTATTAATCTTGTAAATGACCTCATGAATAAAAATATATCTTTTGACAAGATCTCTGAACAGATAGCAAAAGATCCTTCACTTACAAGTATTATTTTAAAAAGGGTTAACTCCTCATTTTACGGATTCCATAAAAAAATTTCCGACATACATCATGCTACAGTTCTGCTCGGCATCAATCAACTGTATCAATTGCTGATTGCTGAAGGTATCAGAACAACCATGCCTGACCACCCCAGTTTTAAGGAAATACACCTTAACTGTGTCTCAATATCCCACATAGCATTTACCCTTTCAATGAAGACGAATATTGCAAAGCCGGTGGAACTGTCCACGATCGGTCTGTTGCATAACCTGGGACAGATTGTAATCTTGCTGTTAAAGCAACAAAACCCCGGGATTGCAACCCTGATTGACAAATTAGATATGGCTCAAGTCGGAGGACTATTATTAGAGTCATGGAATATTCCTGATACAATATGGACCACCATAAAATACCAGTGTTTTCCTGAATTTTCGCTTCCCAACAACATACCGGAAGATATTCGCAATAATGTTGCTCTTATATATATGTCCAGAATCTGCTATGAAATATTTTCGGGACGGCCAAAACAGGAACTGCCGACCACATTCATAAAACAATATCTGCGTATATTAGGGCTGGAAAAATATTCGCCTGATAAAATAGCCTTCAATATAATCCGCCCGGCTTTGGAAACAAAGGCAAAAGTTTTACCCGTCCATTTAAAAAAACTAATAGGGATGGATGACCTGCAGTAAAGATTTCACAATCTTTTTCAGACCAGCAACATAAGCGGCGACAAAAGCCAGAGCAAAATTAATATTCCTACGAGGATAACATGCACGATATAGTGAAAAAGGCTCACAAAAAGATTGATGCCAGAGGTCTTGCCTGCCCTGCCCCCGTACTTGAAACAAGAAAAGCTCTGCATCAAGACAGGCCTAAGGCCATTACAGTAATCGTAGACAATACTGCTGCCCAGCAAAACGTTCAAAGGTTCCTGGAATCCCAAGGCTTTAAAACAATTACAGAAAAAAGGGGTGATGATTACACGGTACTTGGGACACATGATCCATCCCATATTAAAAAGTATCAGATACCTGAAACAAAAGAATCCAATGGGACAAGAATCATGGTCATCTGTGCTACTGACCGTTTTGGCTCTGGTGATGACATTCTGGGTAAAAAACTGATGATCAATTTTTTACGCACCCTGAATGAAATGGGAAAAGAATTATGGAGACTGGTCTTTGTTAATTACGGTGTGAAATTAACGGTTGACGGATCGGAAGTGATAGAAGATCTGCAGGATTATGAAAAAAATGGCGTCAGGATAATGGTGTGCGGCACATGCCTTGATCACTTCAATATCCTGGAGAAAAAACAGGTTGGAGAGACAACCAACATGCTGGATATCGTTACTGCCATGCAAATAGCAGACAAGGTTATTAACATATAGCGCAATGGATATATCACCGCAAACATCCTGTTAAAGCTGCAGATATCCCGGGCACAGGGAAATTTGGCTAAATCCACTTAAATCTTTTCCACAGTTTCTTCCCCTTTTTACCGGAAACAATCAAATCACAGTTAAGTCTTACCATAGAAGGCTGAGCCAATCTTCCCATCAATACCATGATATATCCCAACCTGTTGCTTTTGATGTAAATCCTGTTGTTCTCAAAAACAAGGTCAGCCTCGGCAATCCCCTTTAAAGATTTAAAAAACCCCTTAAACCATGCCGCATTTGAAATAACCCCCTCTTTACTATGATCAGAAAACTTTTCTGATAAAATTTTCCCATCAAGAGAAACAATCAAGACTCCTTTTACATCATTCAGGGCCAAAATATCGTCAAAAACTTTATCCATAATTTACCTGATAATCGATCCCAAACACACCCATAGTTGGGCTGTGCCAAGAATCTTTTGCACTTCCGTGCGGTATCCTCATGGTTAAAAGCTGGTTTCTCAACATATCAACCATATCAAGGGCACTATCTCAAAATATGTGAAAGATTTTCCAAGCAAGTGCCTATCCACAAACAGACCGTGGACATTGATGAATTTCCAGTCTGCAAATGAGAATTTCCGGACAAGATCAAGGAAACCAAGCACACAGAGTTATACAGACATGCCACAAAAACTCCCTGACATGAATATGAACAACTAACAAAGGTTGAGATTGTCTTTGAAAAAATCGCAGAGCATATCAATACTGCAAACATTGCCCCAACTGCAAGGGCCACACGGTAAGGGGTCAGTTTCCTCAGGACATACCGGGAAATTTACAATACAGCAATGCCCTTAAAGCCTTTGCAATACATATGATCATTGACCAGATACCTGCTTTGAGGCGGGTTCAAAAACAGATATTAGTTCTTCTCTGGGACAATTCTGCCTTAAAGAAATTACCGTGATTTCCTCACCGGGTAAGAGAAGAAAATCCTTGTTGTTTTCATCTGTTACATATGCTGCCCTGAATGCTCCTCCTTCAAAGAAATCAGAAACAGAAGGGGCATAATCCATAAATTCTTTCCATGAATCATCTTTATATATTTCATGAAAGACATGTCCCAAACCACATTGAAGCAACTGTTCCTCTATTCCTGAAGGTTGTTGAGATGATTCATGCTTGCCTGAATCATCTGCCTGTCTTGCCAGTTCATCAGGAGAATCACAGGCTGTTTTCCTTTCATCCTTCAAACGCATAGCATCCATCAAAAGGGTTTGAAGACTTTCTGCTATAATTTTCTTTTGCAAATGACACCGGTTTTCTATAGTTATTCTGACCTGATCCCAACAGAAAATCTCAAGGGCGGCTTCTTTGCCACGAAGCCTGTTCAGTCGCGCGTCAAGTATATCTCCATTACGAAAAAAAACCACTCCCTGCTTGTCTGAAATCTTATCACAAATTCTTATGGTGCAGGTTTTTCCTTCCATTTCAATCAGCTGAAGAAACATCACAGGTGTCATGCCATTAAGGATTCCTCCATCTTCTTCTTTCTGCAGTGTCTCTTCTATTTTTGCTGCAAGATCAGTAATAATAAAGGGCTTTTGGATAACACCTGAAACCTCATTCCTTTCATGCGACAGTTTTTTTAATGCCTGTGTAAAATACCCTGTCATTATAATTACCGGAACATCGGGATAAGAATCAGCAAGATAAGCCAATAATTCAAATCCATTAACGTTTGGCATCCTGATATCTGAAACCACAAGAGACACATTTTCTTCTTTCAACTTTTTAATGGCCGCTTTACCATCCTCAGCCAACAAGACTGTCAGATCCTGACAGTAAAGCTCCAGACCTTCTTTAAGAGAAGAAAGCAGATCCGTATTATCATCCACAATCAAAATCTGTCTTTGCACCATATTATTGTCCTCATAAGGAATGAATGACAGGCATAAGACATTTTATAAACCTGCATTTAAGATCTCTTCCGGATAACTGCCTTGCAAGGTGTTTATTTCAGCCCTCAAAAGATCTCTGATTTTCAGTTCATCGGCTATTTCCCTGACCGATTCGCTTACAGACTCAAGAAGCAAAACCTGATCAATCCCTTTGGCAATATTTATTGATTTATTTGCATACTCAAACTGAAGTGCAAATGGATCCAGAAACGGATATCTTTCCGCCTTTTCAAGGAATTTGTTTCTAAGAATCAAATTAAAATCTGTCTTTATCTTTTTATTGCGTGATACTATGTTTTCCAGCACATAAAGAACCTCTTCCAAAAAAGGAACAACATTCAGACGGGATTCTTTATCGTTGCCATGCAGGTTTTGCAAACCTTTCTGATTTTTGTTTTCTTTTTTCCTGTTTGGTATGATTTTCTTTATCTGAAATACAGACGATTTTTTCCTGGTTTCTTCTGTCAGGAAAGCCAGATTCTTTTTTAATTCACCTTTATTCTCCTGTATTTTTGAATAAAATGAACTCACAATTTTTCCGTTGATCAAAAAAACATATCCATATTCATTACTTTCAGTAAAAGTGATATAGATATACCCCGTGAGTTTTTCAACTGACATTTTTTTGACAAGGGCACCAAAATTTGTAAACTCGGAATTCAGGGCATCATATAACACAGTGGCATTTGGTGCATCTGCCCAGAAATAGATATGATCCGTTGAAACAGCATATATATGTATTTCACAGTTGGTATTTGTTTTGTTCAGAATCAGGCTTACCGCTTTATCTCCGGTTATTTCTCCGAATTTATCCCTGAAAACCCCATTTAATATTTCATCTTTATCAAAAAAAAGGCACCCTTCCTCTACAAATGATTTCAGGTGAACTGCTCCGGAACCTATATCACCCTGGTAATGTTCAACAAGTTTTTTTATGTCTACATAATAGCTGTTCAAGGGCCTTAAAACAGGATTTGTCTGTGGTATAACTAACATTTCTGCTTACTCCATAAATCGGCACAGCAAATAACAGATATCCTCAAAAAGATTACCAGACATTCTTGTCGGGCCTGTAATTCGGATCTATGTTTACTCCCTTGCCAACCCCCAGTTCCTTAAGCATATCATTCGATACACTCTCAAATCCGCTGATGTACATATAAACATAAAGAGGGTCGTTTTTGTCTGCCCTGATATTTAAAAGAGCCTTTCTCAGGGACGCTTTCACATCTACCGGCAAATCTCTTTTTACTGCAACTATCCAGTTTGGCACCCACTCAGTTTTGATAATTTTTATCTGGCTGGGAACAACATATTTGCCTAACTCTTTCAAGGCAAATTCAGGGACAAAACCGGCATCATAATCCTGAAAATATACATACATTATAACATTTTCACTTTTGTTGTCCGGGACCTCGGAGACATTGCAATCCCTTGATATATTTACCCCATACCTCCCTGCAAAAAGACTTTGGGATTTATAGCTGCCTTCAGAATCCATATGTGTAACACATATGTTACGAGACACCATATCCTTGACAGAACTTATTCCGCCATTTGTGGCGGTTATTATTACCCCCCGTTGTTTGGGTTCCTTGTCCCTGTTAAGGGCTATACCTATCACTTCATAGGAATTATTGGCAGGCAGGCCCACTCCGGGATCCTCAAAAACAAGATCATACCTGCCTTTTTGCAAATTGATTTTATACTCGTATATATTCCGTTCCACAACAGGCCTTATACGAAGACCTGTAGCACTGGCCAGGTGTTTTGCCAGAGGATAGGCTTCAGTATTAAAGACCTCGTCATATATCAAGGTAGGCAATACTGACAAAGTTAATTCCCTTGCATTGCATACTGCTGTCAAACACAACAGCAACGTAACAGATACCAATATATCTGATATTTTTCTCATCGTCCCCTCCTTACATTTTGCAAAGCATGTCTTCGTACCCCTGATTTTCTTGATCTTGCACAAAAACTTTCATTTCATGGAAACTTCACAGTGCCAAAATTGATTAATGGATAAGCACTACATACAGACAACAAAAGGCCGGTTTTCACAATTTTCAAACAGACAGACAAAACACCTGTAAAGTATTCCAGCTGATACGGGACACAAGAAACTATCTTTTTCGCAATCTTTCTATGGCTGACTTTATTGAAAAACGCATCCTTTCTATAGAACTTACTAAATCTGCAATTTCGCCACCTCCCTTGACATCAACAGACAGGTCTAATTCTCCCAGGCTTATTTTGTGCGCAATATCTGTAAGTTTTTTAATAGGTCTTGATATGGTATAGGCAACCATAAACAAGGCAACAGCACCAGACAATGTCATAAACCCTAAAACAAAAACAAGGGGACGAACTGTCATTTCTATTGCCTTTTCAATATCCTTTGTAAAAATACCAACATGCACCTCTCCGGTATCACCTTTCAGTTTTACAGCGTATTCAATAATATCCTGTCCACCGAGAGTTACCTTTTTTCTTCTCATTCGTAACCCCTGAGGCATTCTGTTTCTGGTTGCAAAATCCGATGGGAAGCCCTCTTTTTTCACCCTTGCCACAAAATCAGGAGAAAAAAGATTAATATGTCCAAATTTGCCTGCAACAACAACGCCTTTAGGGTTTGTCACATAGAAATACCCAACCTCGGAAAGCCTGGCAAAAAAACTGGTGTTCTGATTTATCTTAAGATAATTGCGCTCACGCATCTGTGGACTCATTATATTAGCAGCAGTCCTCGCTATATCCATTGCGCGCATTTCAAGTTGTCTTTCTATAATAGGCGGAATAGTTTTCATGTAAACAAAAGCCAGGCTTCC
Source organism: uncultured Desulfobacterales bacterium (assembly GCA_964457545.1). GTDB lineage: Bacteria > Desulfobacterota > DSM-4660 > Desulfatiglandales > Desulfatiglandaceae > JAGGTJ01. The sequence goes on from CAYWEN010000015.1 coordinate 51,509, forward strand.
ACCTGTCAGAAAAACAAAGCCCAAAAACAGAATGAGCAATTTTGTACTGATCTTGATTCCTTTTGACCTGTGCCTTTTTTTGCTGTTTTTTACTTTGCCTTTTTCATCAGGCAATGATTTTTCTGCTTTGGACCTGTCACCAAAGGTATCTCCAGACAATGAGTCATTCCCTTTTCTGTCTTTATCAACATACCCCATATCAAGGGGTTCAGGTTTATCTATTTTAAAAATATGCCCACATACTTTGCACTTAACAATGGCCTTTTCCCCTTTTATTTTTGTTTCATCCACCTTGTATTTTTTACCACATTCTTCGCAGATAATGAGCATGTTTACCTCCTGGTGCCTATCCACAAGTCATGACACAGTACGGTTTTTCATCCACAAATGAGATCCTTTACAAGATCAAACAAGTCGAGAAATCACACAAAAAAACTCCACCTCTATGCCGTGTCTGGCAGAGCAGACACCGAAATTGCAAAAAAACAGTCAGATGCAGATAAAACTACATATTGTTACTCTGGCTTACCTTGATTTTTGTCATCACTGATTTTATAAACTCCACCTTTTGAGAATCATCTGAAATCTGTTTGGATAAAAGCTCTGCCACTTCTGCTGCCCTGGAAAAAGGTATTTCCTTTCCCTTCCCAATATCATTGATTGCATCTTCTACAATAACCTGGGCTATCGGACCTACTATTATTGACATCCTGTCCGTCAAAAAATTTATAAAATCAGAATCAATTAACGATCCGGCATTATTATTGACAGGACGAATCAGTTTTTGTTCCAGCAATTCCAAAACAGTCTGTTCCAACAAGTTCATTTCAATTCCTGCAATCTTATCAAGTTCCAAAACATTTCTCTTGCCATCCGCATGCATTAGAATCCTTAATCCCAACCCGCTAACAGAATATATTTTATTATCCCTGAGACAAACCTCAAAAACAGTTTTCAAGATATCAACCGCATTCATTTCATACCCCTGATCATATGTTTTGTTTCAGGATATTGCGATTTGTTGTTTCATTCTGCCAAACCTGCAAATACTGTCCTGCTGTAAAACACACTCTGTTTTTTCCTGATTCATTTCTTATCTTTCTGCATCTCATACTCTCTCCACAATCTGATTTCAGTCCTCAGCGCCTCAAATTCAGCGCTGATTACTTCTTTTATTTCATTCAGGGCATATACAAATGCCTCGTGAGGAGCCATATCTGCAGATCCAAACGGAGATCCTGCCATTTTGGCCTTTCCTTTACCCCTTTTATCCTCATGCTTACTGTTTAGTATCGCCTTTTTAAATTGTTTAAACAGCGCCACTTCCTTATACACAATTTCCTTTTTTTCTTTTAAAGAGATATCCTTTTCCAAAAAGATTTTTTCTGCAGCATTATATACAGAATTTAACAACCTCTGCGAATCCGGATGAGATCTTGATTTCATTGATTTTATATAGTTTGTCAGGACAGACATTAATCTAAAAAGGCCAAGAAGATACTCGTCATCCTTGTATCTCTTTTTCAATACCTCCAATTGGATCAAGATATTTTTGATTGTACTGTCTGTTATTTCCCAATCCAGAGACAGAAGATGAGATTTAAGCTCGTTCAGAGGCGAATCAATTATGTTTCCATGCTCAATTAACAGTTCTGTCATTTCTTTTTTGCCGTTTTCATTGTCCATTTGTATCAGCGAGGATTCCTTTTCCCTGTACATCTTTTTGGGGCTGTCACGTGTGTCATCTTCCACAAACAAATCGTTAAGGCGTTTATCCACCATATCAGATATATTGTTTCCTTTTCGGCGATCCAAAGGATGACCTCCTGTCATTAATTATGACAATACAGAATACCGTCCTGTACCTGACAGGTTACACACAGGACTCACTGGCAACATCGTTATCTTAATTTGTTTTCAAGAGATCCAACCGTCATTGAGATAATTTTCTTTAATGTGGGGACCACATTGAAACCTGTAACAGCACTGGCAGCAAAAGATGGTGCCTTTAATTGTCTGTTGAGAGTTTTTTCCATCTTATCTGCAGGCGTTACAGGAATACCCTGTTTTTCAAGGTCTACTTTGTTGTACTGCATAACAAGAGGAATTTTGAATATACTTACCTGATAGGTTTTCAGGTTTTCATAAAGGTTTTTTAAGGAATCAATATTCTTCTTGGCTCTTACGGCAAGAGAATCTGCAACAAAAACAATCCCGTCAACACCTCTTAAAACCAGTTTTCTGGTAGCATTGTATTTAACCTGACCGGGGACAGTATACAGTTGAATCTTAATGTTGTAGCCATTGATCTTCCCGATATCGAACGGAAAAAAATCAAAAAACAGTGTTCTGTCCTGATTTGTTTTAATGGTAACCATATCTGCACCAATCCGTTCCCTGAATTTGTCATAAATATACTCCAGGTTAGTGGTCTTGCCTCCACGTCCAGGTCCGTAATATACTATTTTTGCCTGTACTTCCTTTTTTCTTGTGTTTATAAATGCCACAACAACACCTTGAAAATAACGCAATTACATCATACAGTTATCAAGCAAAACAACATCTTGCAGGTTGACCTGTTTTCCGTGCCAGGCGCAGAGATTGCAGAAGAATCATTTATGATATGGAAAGCACTCCATCTTATGCGACAGAAGTTCTTACAGAATAATTCTTTCAATCTTTTCAATAGATTCGGCCACCTTCATTCTTAAAAAACCAAGGGAAACATCTTTGCCAAAAATGTTTATCAACAGAAAATTGTCAGACACCTTGCTGAAATGTATATTTTCATTTTCTCCCTTATGAAAAAGAAGGCTGAATTCATTTTCTCCCAAAAGGGTTGCCATGGTGCTTACAGCTCCGAAGTTCCCTGCAGCCAGCGCTGCCAGAGAATATATATCGTGCTGAAACTTCCCGTTATCATAGTTGGCTATAATGTTACCTGAAACATCTATTAAAAGAACACAATGGACTCCCAGATCAGCGAGATCTTCCTCTATGATCTCCTGTATTGAATCAAGTTGTTCATTCTCCAATATGTAAGCCATATTTCTCTCCAGAAACCAAAGGGTTCCCTGAAAAATTCCATGTCAAAACAACAGGATTATTTTCATGATTAAGCCTAAAAAAACAGCATGGTATGTTATTATTCCCCTTAAAACATCACAGATATTGGATATGAAACTGCATAGACTTTCTGACTCTTATGTTCGAGTTCAACCTGTTGATGAAACCGTCAATCTATTGGACAAATTCAAGCCAACTGCACAGGCTTCAGTCCATAAACAAAATATTTCAGGCAATATAAAACAGGCTATAACGACATATTCTGTTTCGTTATTTCAGTGGCATACCTGAAGAAGACTTGCCCGGCTCAAACATAAACCCTGATCAGCTTCCTAAATATATTTATCTGTATTTTTATGCATAACTTGAGCCAGAACAGACCTTGATGGGTTTACAAACAATATGCCAGGGGTATATAAAGAAAAGGAGTAACAGCTCAACAAATAGGTGCAGGAGGATGTTTCTGACGCGACTGCCGGGAGGCCCGGAGCAAAAGAAAAATCCTCCTGCACCGGTGGTACGTTCGCTGTTATCCCCATATCATTGAGCTGATACGGAAAGGACGAAAAAATCCAAAGATATTCAACAAAGAAAACACGGGAAAAAAGCACTCAAAGGTGGGCAGATGTATCACCGGGGCAGGAGAACTTCCATCCCCGGATATCCTTGTTTCTGTTTGTCAAGCCATTATAATATCCCTGTTTGACCTGTACACAACAGGCAGGCAATCCCGCAGATTTACATTTAGGTCGTGTAAAAAGAGGAGTTCATTAAATTGTTACCGCCAGGACAATTAAAAAACAGAGGCACAAACCTTTATACAGCAAGGTCTTGGAACAACTTACAACACCGTTTCAATTCAAGGAAGGTAAAAGCTTTAATCACAGGAATATATTTCACGTTTATCAGAATAAAATATGATTCTCAGATCATGTCCACATGCCTGTATGTACCATCTAAACAGCAGACAGACACACGGTCTGGACAGAAGAATATGTTTCACAAAGCTTTCATGGTATCTATGAGGCTGTCCATACTTGCAACAATAAGTCTGTTTGTATTGATACAACCTGTTATTGCAGGCCAAAACGGCTTTTACCCGTGTGCGGTCAATCTCGCACCATCAGATGCAATGATTGTAGCAGATACAACTGGCCGTATAATTTATAAAAAAAATGCAGAGACAAAACATGTCCCTGCCTCGACTCTCAAGCTCCTTACCTCCATAGCCGCAATAGATACCTTGGGTCTGACATACAGATTCAAAACAGAATTTTATACAGATTCCGAAAACAATCTCAAGGTAAAAGGTTATGGTGATCCCTTGCTCATATCAGAAATCCTGGATCATATAGCAAGAGTCTTATCAAAAAAATCCCGTTGTTTTAAGGACCTCATACTGGATGACAGATATTTTGAAAATGCTGTTGCTATCCCTGGAAACTCCTCTTCTGACAATCCCTATGATGCACCGCAGGGGGCACTATGCGCCAACTTTAATACCATATTTTTTTCCCATGACAGACAGGGGAACCTTGTTTCTGCAGAACAACAAACTCCTCTTATCCCTTTTGCGCAAAAAAAGATACGTTCTACAAAAAAGAATGACGGCCGCTACACCCTTACACATAAACAGGATGAGGCGGTGCTTTATGCAGGACATCTGCTTGCATACTTCCTCAAAAAACATGGAGTACATACAGGCAAAAAAGTTTACAGAGGCAAAATCGTAACGTCTGACAGACTGTTATATACCTATTATTCCAAATTCACCCTTGGAGATATCATAAAAAAACTGGCAAGGTTTTCAAACAATTTCATAGCCAACCAGATATTTCTTTCACTCGGTGCAGTAGCCTATGGCCCGCCAGCCAACCTTGACAAGTCAATACGGTTCATATCAGACTATGCACACAGGGTGCTGAACATAAAGGACATAAAGATCGTGGAAGGTTCAGGGCTGTCAAGACAAAACCGTATATCAGCTCATGATATGCTAACCATACTTGAACGCTTCATGCCTTACAGGTACCTCCTTAAAAGGAGGGAGAACATATTATTCAAAAGTGGAACCCTCAAAGGAATAAGAACCAGGGCAGGATACATTGAAACCGACATGGGGCCATTTCCATTCGTGGTTTTTATGTACAGGGACAGTAGCATTCAAAACGGGCCTGCTACACCTGAAAATGGCCACAACTTCTCCAGGCATAAAAAAAAGGGGCACAACAGACCTTACGGCCTTTGCATACGCCCCATTGTAGACTGTATAAACAAAACAGTTGGTTATTATTCCTACTAACCTGTTCACGTTCACAAACGATAACATTCGGTCATATCTGTGCATCCCATAAAAACCGATACCGGTTTTGCCAAAGCAAAGACAATACGGAATCATAGGTACAGTGCCTATTCCTTACCAAAACCAATATGGCCGGATTCAGGCGATACAAAAGGCCTGTTCTGTTTCCGCATTCTTACGTCCTGCAGACTTCCACAAGGCATCACACAGACCAGAGGTCCTTTTGATCCTGCATTTAACCCCCTCGACAAAACAATCTTCATTCCCCCAAATCTCCAGACATGTCCTTGAACGTGTTATTGCTGTATAGATGAGCTCCCTTGTAACAACAGGAGAAAACCTGTCCGGCAAAACAAACACAACCCTGTCAAATTCTGATCCCTGGCTTTTGTGCACAGTAACAGCATACACAGTTTCATGAACAGGAAGCCTGGAAACAGGGATTTTTCTCACATTGCCATCCGATGTCATAAAAAAGGCCCTGAGATCATTATCCGCCTCATGATCAGAAAAAACAATCCCGATATCACCATTAAACAGGCCAATATTGTAATCGTTTTTTGTAACCATAACAGGACGGCCATGATACCAACCATCCTTTTTGCCTATAAGCCCCTCGGAATAAAGGATCTCCTCCGCAATCCTGTTTATTGCCAGCACACCGTATGGCCCCCTCCTCAGGGCGCAGAGGACAGTAAAGCGTTCCAGATGTTTTAATGCATCAATGGGATTTGATGCCTTTGCAAGCTGTCTGTAGGCATCAATGATCCTTGGTCTAAGCTCAGCAGACAATCTGGCCGGCACAGGCAATGGCCTCCAGCTCACATCTGTATAGCGTTCATCTTTCAGGATATCTATTGATGCCTTTCCCTCTCCGTTTTTTACCAGTCTGCTCACAGACCCTATTCCGCTTTCCGATCCAAAACGGTAAGTCTTCTGAAGCTCGACAACGCAATCTCCAATAGGCAGCATATCCGAACATGACCGGGCAACAGGGATCCTATCCCCTATGATCTGACTATATGCCCTGCAAAGATCATCTGAAAAACCTGTCCCTGTCTTTCCCGCACACATATCTCCCAGAACAGAACCGGGTTCTACAGACGCCAACTGGTCTTTATCCCCCAGGAGGATAAACCTGCAATCAGAGGGAATTGCCTGCACAAGCTTTGACATCAGAGGAAGATCCACCATGGATGCCTCATCCAATACAAGAACATCCAGGCCAAGGGGATTGTCTCTGTTATGATGAAAATAAGGCGACCCTGGAATACTGCCAAGAAGCCTGTGAACAGTTTGTGCACCCGATGGAATGGCATCCTTGAGGATATCAGAGCCATTGATATCATCCTTCACACGGCGTATCGCCTGTTCCATACGGACAGCGGCCTTGCCTGTAGGAGCAGCAAGGCCTACGCGGACATTTTTGTCCTGCATCAGTATCAGGGCAAGCACCTTGGCAACAACCGTGCTTTTCCCAGTACCCGGTCCCCCTGTTATAATGCATATTTTTTTTATTACTGACACAAAGGCAGCTATTTTTTGCCAGTTGATTTCTCTGTCATCGGTATCCGGAAAAAGCTGTAAAACTCCCTCTCTGAGTTTACTGGAATCTATATTCCTAACCTTGTCTGATGCCCGCATACAAATTGAATCTGCAAGTATCCTTTCATATTCCCAGTAACGGTAAAGATAAAGTCTGTGACTGTCATCTATAACAAGTGGCTTGTAATCACCCGGTTTCCCTGCCACACCTGTAGACAACAGTATTGTTTCCCATTGATCCAATGACGGTGCGCTGTATTCCTCCTGACCTGACGGGGAGGCAATAAAAAAGGAGTTCCCTGCCATATCCGTTAGATCAAGGCAGACATGTCCCTCGCATGTTGCCCTGCTTACCAGAGCAGACGCAAAATAAAGATGCGGGGAAGAACACCCTGCAATACGCTTCATAAGTCGTGCAAAGTGCACATCGATTTCTGAAAAACTCACCATAAAAACAGGCATAGAGCATGGTACCACAATTATTCAGTTGACATACAAAAATGGTCTTTTTCCGTAATATATGCACCTGTCATATGAGACATGAAACCTGTTTTATCGGGGTTACCCGAAAAACTATCCGCACAACATCCCTTGCATAATCACTGATTCCTCATATCTTGCATAAGACATCTTGCACAACCTTAAAACTGATTCGCAACAGGACACTATCTGTTTTATTCCTGCACTGTTTCATATCCGGATGGCACCTTGAGTTTGAAGATACCTTCAGGTACATCTGTATTAAACAGAATCTGTTTTAAAATAATCCTCCAAGAAATATTCTCTCTTTGATAAAACACATCGGTACTGCACGCAAATATTATCCCGTTCCTGCGATCAAAATCACTCCTTACAACCCTAATATGCTCTTTTGGAAACAAAACCTCACAGGGGAAATAATTATCCATACATGGTTTAAGAATTTCTGTATACCTGCCATGCATATCAGCAAATGCAATTCTGTTGTCTCCTGTAATCTCTACATGACTGTATCTTTTTAATACCGGATACCCCTTAAGTATACCCCATAAAGAGGCCTTACCTGATGGAAAAGGGAACAGACCGGATTGCTCAGGCATACCAACAGGCTGAATATAATATTTTTTTTCAATAAAAGACAGGATATAGACCATATCATCCTGAACAAGAATGTGACAAACAGGACGCCCCCAGTAGTGGGTTACCTCAATCTTTATTCTGAAAGGCATCATGGTTGCAGCTACCATTACATCGGCACTAAAACAGGAAGATGCATTTCTTATCTTTATTTTACCATAAGACACAAAACTTTTTACCAGCCGGTCTTGTGTGTCAATCACCTTTATGATTTTATTAACAATATTGGTATTCAAAGGAAGGAGTTTAAGACCTGTTTTGGTGGGAGCACAGCCTCCAAGTGTCAGGAATATACATGCAATTATCAGAGCTGATCTGAACATAGGTAATTTATAAGACTGATACAATAAACAAAAGATGCACCTTATAAAAAGGACAGGGAAGGAACAAGAAGATATGCATCAAACAGATATTAAAAGAACATCCAAAAACAGATCTTTTTTTCCAAAACCAGGGTATGCAAAAACTCTTAATCACAGAAACATATGCGCGAAAAACTCAAACATAACAACCAGTCAGGGGTGAAGGGTCGTTTTTTTCCCTTTGATCCGTTTGTTTATCGCCATTATTTTTTTGTTCAGCCTCTCCTTGTTTTCAGAATTTAAAGACAAGGCCTTTTTATAAAATTTAAGTGCAAGACCAAACTTTTTTTTTGCAAGATACACATCTCCAATATGTTCAATAATAGCAGGATCATCGGGAACCAGTTCTATTGCTTGTTTCAGATAAAACAAGGCCTTATCGTATCGACCTTTTTTGTAGTAAACCCATCCCATACTGTCTGTAATAAATCCATTTTCGGGTTTGAGTTCCATAGCCCGTTTTATCATATCCATTGCCCTGTCAAGTTTTATTCCCTTGTCTGCATAGGTATAACCAATAAAATTGAGGGCATCTGCATTATCAGGATCTATTTTTAAGATTTTCTGCATCTGTGCAATAGACAGATCATGCTTTCCTGTCTTGTCAAAAAGCACACCAAGATGAAACAGCATGGCCACATTGTTTTTTATTCTTTTAAAACCTTCCCTGACCGTATCAATTGCATCTTTGTAATCTTTCCTCGATTCGTACAAGGATGACAGCATAAGATAGAGATCCGCATTGTAAGGTTTTATTTTAATGGCGTCTTTCAGTACCTTGACCGCCTTTTTATATTTGCCCTGGTTGTTCAGGATATAGACAATATTTGCCCTGCTGTACACATAGTATTCCGAACCAGTTTTTATACGATTGAACTCTTCAATGGCCTTTGCAAAATCTCCATTTTCTTCATATGCAGAGGCCAGATAGTACCGGGCCTTGTCGTCATCCGGCCAATGCAAGACAACCTGTTTAAGTTCCTTGACAGCCTTGCCCGATTGTCCCTGCTTCAAATATAAAAACCCCAATATCTTTCTTTCAGGATCTCCAGGTTTTGTGCGTCGTTCCATTTCCTCTATCTGAGCTTCAGCCTTTTTCATAAATCCAAGCCTAAAATAAAGGGCAGCAAGACGCTCTCTTATCGCCATGTCCTGAGGATAAAACCTGAGCAGGGTTACACATGCCTGCACTGCATCCTTGTATCTGTGATGTACCTGATAAAGTGTTTCAAGATCAAAAAGGGCGGGTTTAAAGGTTTTGTTCAAGCTCAGCGCCTTTAGAAAAGATTTCTCCGCCTTCTTATGTTTCCCCATGTTCAAGTATATTCTGCCGAGATAATAATAGGCCATAACAAGATCAGGAGTTTGTCTGAGTTGATCTTTAACGTATTTGAGGGCCTCTTTTGATTTTCTCATGTGCATCAAGATTGTCGCCAGCACAAACCTGACATGTTTATTCCTGGGAGCAATCTGCAATGCCTTTTCATACTGTTTAACAGCATCACCCTCATCTCCCATTGACGCATAGACATCACCTGCCAATATGTATGCCTCAGCATCATCAGGGGCCAGTTTCAAGACCCTTTTTGCATACCTAAGCGCTTTTTTGTAATCTCTCAACTGCCTGAAAAGCTGCACCATTTTTTTGTTCAGATATACGGACTCGGGATCGCAGGCAACAGCAGCAGACATGTATTTAACGGCCTCAGTGTAATTACCATTCAGAATCAAGATATAGGCCAAAAGGTATTCTTCATAGGCCCGGGGTCTGATATTGTGTTTCTCAACAGCAACATTCTGCTTTAAAGAAGACGGTGCCATTTCCTTCTTTTTTATAAAAGCATGATTTCCCGAACATGAACATAGGGATACAAGTATTATGGCAACAAGATATACCACATAACAGTCCTGCCTTACCCACATATTTACACCTTTATATAATCTTTTCTCCTGATTGTCCTGTGCAGCCGCCAACAAGGTTGCCGCCTTTTCTGAATTCAAACAAGGCCGAAAATTTCTAAAGGCTTTCATGCTTCCTGCAATAGTTGTTGTCATAAGTCAATGAACCCGCAAAGGATGTAAGGTTTTTTATCTGTCATATGGTCACACCATATTCAGCTTAAAAAATCATAATAGTTATTCTCGATATCCGGGATCTCTTTTTTCAACCACTCCTTGAGATTTTTAAGAATTTTTGCCTGGATCTGACGCACTCGTTCCCTCGAGATATTATATTTATCCCCCAGTTCACGAAGGGTAACAGGCTTTTCAGCCATAATCCGGTTCTTAAATATATCGGCATCCTTCCCTGTAAGATTTTGAGAAAATTCCTGAAATTTCTCAGACAAAAACATATCCCTTTGCCTTGCTGTAACCTCCTTTTCCGTATCACTTTTTACGTCCTGTATAAAATTCTCATAAGATTCATCCGAATCATCGTTGTATGGAGATTGCAGCGACAGCTCCCAGTTCCCGAGCCGTTGGCTCATCTCCACCACTTCACTTTCCTTGACTCCAAGACGTTCTGCAAGAAGATTTGTCTCAGGGACAAAACCCGCTGAAATAAGCTTCTCCCGTTCCTTTGCAAGATTAAAAAACAGCTTTCTTTGCGCCTGTGTAGTTCCTATCTTTACAAGCTTCCAATTATCCATAATATATTTCAGCATATATGCCTTAATCCAGAAAGAGGCATAATACGAAAATTTTATATTACGATAGGGGTCAAAATTCTTAACTGCCTGCAAAAGACCTACATTACCTTCCTGTATTAAATCCAGCAGATTGTTTGTCCAGTATCTGTGAAAGTCCATGGCAATCTTCACAACAAGTCTTAAGTTTGATGTAACAAGAATATAGGCGGCATCCTTATCATTTTTTTCTCTTACTCTGATGGCAAGCTCCTTCTCCTCTTCCCTTGTAAGCAGTCTGTGCCGTCTTATCTCCTGTATATATCTTTGAAGAGGATTATAGGGAGCCAATGCATTTTCCCCTGTCTGGAGAACAGGCAAAAGCTCAAAATCCTTCAAATCCAACTTGTCATTATGAATACCTTTAGCAGATTCTTTTTTGACCGGTTTTTCTCTCTTTTTACTCATTAGGTACAGTCTTCCTTCAGCAGGCATAGGCCTTTTACTTGGTATCCGTCCATAAATCGTTAAGACTCCATAGAGCTTGCAATGCATAAACAGGAGTCTTAATACAGGATCAAGAAAACAAAAAAAATCATCCAAAGGCATTCATACAGTTATCGGACCATTACTCTCATATATCTTTTTTTACCAGCCCTGAGCAAAAATGAACCTTTCTGCATGTCCTTCGTGTCAATAATCTGATCGAATGAGTCAATCCTGTTCCCATTGATATACCCACCTCCCTGGGTTATCAATCTGCGGGCCTCACCCCTTGTTTTACAGATGCCGGTTTCCTGAAAAAGGATATATGCAGGAACGCCTTTTTCTATCAGGTCAGCCGACATAACATGGGTGGGCGCTGCCTGCTGGCTGCGAGAAAAGGCATTGTGATCAGCATTCATTCCCTTTCCAAAAAGGGCCCTGGCCGCCTCACGTGCCTTGTCTGCTTCATCCTGACCATGACAAAGCCTGGTAGTCTCATAGGCCAATACCTCTTTTGCTTCCCTGATGTCAGAACCTTTTGAAAATGCAAGTTTTCTGATCTCTTCCATAGGGAGCAAGGTAAAAAGGCAGAGGAACCGGCCAACATCACGGTCATCCTGATTTATCCAATATTGATAGTAGTCATAGGGTGATGTTCGGGATGGATCCAACCACACGGCACCCTCATGGGTTTTACCCATCTTAATTCCGCGGGAGGTAACCAAAAGAGGGAGGGTCAATCCATGGACAACTTCCCCTTCAAGACGTCTTATCAGATCTACTCCCGCAAGAATATTACCCCATTGATCATTGCCTCCCATCTGCAGAGAACACCCGAAACGCTTGAACAGCAGCCAGAAATCATAGGCCTGAAGGAGCATGTAGTTAAATTCTATAAAGTTCAGGCCGGTCTTTAATCTCATTTTATAGCTTTCAGCAGTTAACATTCTGTTTACGCTGAAATGACGGCCTATATCTCTCAAAAAATCTATATATTTAAGATCTGTCAACCAATCGGCATTGTTTAAAAGCAACGCCTTGCCATCCTGAAAATCTATAAACCTGGAAAGCTGTTTTTTTATACCATCAGCATTTAAGGCAATCTCTTCACGCGTCATGATAGGACGCACCTGAGTCTTGCCACTTGGATCCCCAATCATGGCAGTTCCTCCTCCTATCAAGGCAATAGGCACATGACCGGCCCTTTGCATATGAACCATTGCCATAATGGGTAAAAGACTCCCAACATGAAGGCTATTGGCTGTGGGATCGAAACCAATATAACATACTGTAACGTCTTCAAGTTTTTGCTGAACAAGGGAAACGTCGGTTACCTGTTCGATAAAACCTCTTTCTTCCAGAATATTGTATACTGTGTCCACTGTTAATTCCTGATCCTATAAAAAATATCTTGTTTCTGAAGATGGCAATCCTCTTTCATTCAGAATGACTGAAAACCCTACCGTGCCACAAACATGCATATCAAGAACACATTCAGGATGAATCTTACGTATTTATCAGTACCATGATAAAAGGTCATACTGCCTAAAAAATAATTTTTGTATAGGCCTTTTTCCTCAGATTTTTTATCCAGGTATCATACCTCTTTTTGATCTCGATCCGGTAAAGTCTTTGACGGATACTATCCCTTATATTTGCAGACAAATTGTTGCTTGCATCCTGTTTGTCTATAAGCTTTATGATCTGTATTCCAAAAGATCTTTTAATAGGCCTGCTCACCTCACCAGGAGACATCTTCTCTACAACGGCCTTCAGAACAGGGTCCAGACTGGAAAGATCAAAAACACCGAGATCTCCTCCGTCATCTGCACCCGGTCCCTCAGAGAATTCGGCTGCCAATCTCTCGAATTTTTGTCCATTTTTAAGCCTTGCCATTATAACATCTGCTGTTTTATAGAGAGACATTGTTTCTGCCCTGTTTGAGCTGTCTTGCTGAATCAGTATAATAGTCGCAAGATGCACCCTGTTGCCAGTCTTAAATTCATCCTTGTGTTCTTCATAATATTTCTGAATTGCTTCTTCGCTTATAACTATTTTGGAATTTATTTCAAACTGGGTTAATCTCATCTGCTCTATATCATGCCTTATCTTTTTGCGAAATGATTCATAGCTGATTCCCTGACTCTTCAGATTTTCAAGCAGTTGCTCCTGAGTCAGGTTATTATCCTTTTTTATCCTTTCAATCTCATTATCTATTTCTGCATCAGTTATTGTTATCCCCAGTTCCTTTGCCTTGGCATGTGTAATCTTTTCATCAATGAGAGTCTGCAGCACATAACGCCGAACCTGAAGATACTTTTCCCTGTTCTTTATAGATTCAGGTTCTATTCCTGTCATCTCCTTTATCTTGTTTCGCAATTCATGCAAGGTAATAATATCATCATTCACAAATGCAACTATTCTGTTACATATCTTCGCATACACCGGATCAGCATAAACGATACTCCCTGTCATGCACAGCACTACAAGCAAGAATCTAATGATGATATCTTTATTCATCTTTTTGACACCCTCACAAAAAAACATTGAAGGTTTTAACCAAGTAATGATATTAATTCGTGCATATTTCCATTTACGTGAAATCTGGCAAATAGGGACATGGTCAGATCTACCATTTCTTTGCTTTTGGACACAACTATGCTCTTGCGCCGAAAACGGGCAAACCA
>CAYWEN010000016.1:0-336256 GCA_964457545.1 uncultured Desulfobacterales bacterium
AAAACGACAGGTTTAACGGCACAGGAACCCTTTTCTTACCTGATGGCCGCACATACAGGGGACACTTCAAAAATGGCATTATAAACGGTTACGGATCTATGACATTCCACACCCCTGACACAAAAAAACACACAGACCGGACAACAGAACACACACGTAAACAATCTGAATATAACAGACAATATCCCTTTAAACAGTACACAGGTCAATGGAAAAAGGGGAAATTCGACAAACATGGTATGCTGATCTTCCGGGACGGCAGAAAATACAATGGTAGCTTTAAAAACGGGATCATATGCGGATATGGAAATATGGTATATCCTGATGGCAAACAGTACACAGGTCAATGGGAAAAGGGGAAATTCAATGGTAAAGGGACATTAATCTATCCTGACGGCAGGTCATATACAGGCAGCTTTAAAGATGGCAGATTCAACGGACATGGGATATATACATTCAGTGACAAAAGGCAGTATTCCGGTGAATGGAAAAATGGCAGATTCAATGGCTTTGGCATCCTTACCTTTCCTGATGGCAGTATATACAAGGGACAATGGAAAAACAACAAAATGAACGGAGATGGGATACTTACATATCCTAATGGCACAACTTATACAGGAACATGGAAAAACGGCAATCTTGTACAAAAAAATATCACGCAATAAACCTTGTATCATGCATAGGCATTCTCTGTAAAAACAGGTAGATATATGACATGCGTGATTATATTGTTCTACACATGGTGATCATATATCCTGCGGACTTGATCATAAGCGCCAGGATTACGGGCAGGTGGAAAAGCCCCATAAATCGAACGCTGATAGTTCAATATCCTTTTATTTATCTCTTCAACGGATTCCTTGACCATTATCTTTTCCTTTGTATTAAACGTAATAACAGTATCCGGAGTAGCCTGTAAAGACTGGATCAAATCAACATTAATCATCATTTTGGATCCATCCAACCGTGTAACATCAATCACGTGCAAACACCTCCTTTCTCAAATCCTCACAAACATTCAACATCTGAAAACACTCTTCATATTAGTCAGTGCCCACCGGGAAACAGATCATGGCAATAGTGAGTTTCCAAGCCATAAATGAGATTTTTTGAACAAGATCAGGAAAATCACAAGGGATATGCGGAGGCAGACTGTAAAGGCCGCACAAGAAATCTCACGCAGATTAACATCGAAACTGGACAAAAAGGCCATTTATGGATGAAAAACAGTTATGTTACTAACGTTTGATGCTGATCAGGTCGCCAAGCATCTCATCGCTTGTAGTAATAACCTTGGAATTTGCCTGAAATGCACGTTGAGTGGTAATCAGTCTGACAAACTCCTCTGACAAATCCACATTAGACATTTCAAGTGCTGCAGGCACAACAGCACCAAGGGTTCCTCTCCCTGCCGTACCGAGTACAGGCTGTCCTGATGCGGTCGATTCCTGATAAAGGGTATCGGCTAACTTTGTAAGCCCATAGTAACTGGGAAAGTCTGCGAGAGCCAGCTGGTATAAAGGCACATGTTCTCCATTGGAATAACTGCCGCTGACAATCCCGTCTGCATCAGTTGAAATCTCCTTGAGAATACCAGAGGTATAACCATCCTGGGACTTAAATGTATAGGCAAAATCAGATGAATACTGTGTCATGGCACCAAGGCTGGTCCCAGTTGCACTAAACATATCCCAGGTAATTCCAAGAGGCGCCGTCGCTCCATTTGTAAGGGGAATGCTTATAGTGGGATTAGTTGTACTGCCATTGTTAGAGGCAAGTGAACCATTGCTTGCAAAAACCAATCGTCCGGTGCCCACCTGTTCGTTTCCCGAACCTACAAAGCGGGTAGGAACAGTAGCGCTCCAATCCCATGTATTAGATGCCGCCTTTGTAAACTTAACAGTCAAAGGAATCTCTGTCCCTAAAGAATCATATATGTTTAAGGCTATAGAGTAGCTATCAGAAACAGCTGCGTTGGTATTCAGATTTGCACCCAAGGTCATTTGCGTAGTGGCACTTGACGGGGAAGTACCAGTTGCAGAAACATTCACGTCTGTAATAACCCCAAGAGCTCCAGAATCATCTATTGGATATCCCTGGACAATAAGGCCATCAGAATTTACCAGATTACCATCTTTATCAAAATTGAAATTCCCTGCCCTGGTATAAAAGGATGCCCCTGCATTGTCTTTGAGTACAAAAAGTCCTTTTCCGTTTATTGCAAGATCTGTTGGACTCCCTGTATTTTCAAATGATCCCTGAACCCAGGATGGATCAGTGGCCCAAAAACGTGTTCCCATACCAATTTCCTGTTTGGTGGAACCTACAACAGACTTGGACAGTATGTTGGCAAATGATGGCCTGCTGGATTTAAATCCTACAGTATTCACATTGGCAATGTTATCTCCCACAACCGACATCGCCGTTGCGTTGGCATTAAGCCCTGAAATACCTGTATACATTGCTCCTATCATATGACTTCTCCTTTTTTATTCCCATACCGAAACATTGCAAAATACCCCTTTATTCCCGCACCTATATATAATACCTCAATAGACCGGCATGCGCATACTTGCACAGGCAAATATGCCTACAGGAAATTTTGCAGATGAAAAGATGTCTTGCGTAAAAAGTCCGTTTATGGATAAAAACTGTTTGACAGTCAACCTGCTTTATCTCCCTGAAACCTCAATAACATCAGAAGGAGCAATCTGCTGTTTCCCCAGCATGAGATAGACCGAATTGTTGCTGTATGTAATACCTGTCACCGTACCAGAAACATATGTAGAACTGTTCACGGAATTACCATTCATATCTGTCGCCATTACATCAAAGCTGTAATTACCTGACGGCATCGTTTCTCCATTGTCACCTGTTCCGTCCCATGAAACATTATGCATCCCGGCCTCAAAATCGGGTTTTTCAATTATTTTCACCAAATGATCCTTATCATCGTAAATATACACCTTGACATCAGATGCATAACTATCCAGTTTCAATGCAATATCAGCGGCATTATCTCCGTTGAAATAGAAGGAATCACCTTTGGCCTTTATGTCTTTTCCGATGAATGAAACTGCCTGTGAATTGTTGCTTGCAGACTGATAGTTCTGAAGACTGCCAAGATTTTTATTGATATCAGTAAGTTGTTCCAAGGAACTGAACTGTGCCAACTGGGCAGTAAATTCCGTACTGTCCATCGGATTCATGGGATCCTGATTCTTGAGTTGAGCAATAAACAGCTTTAAAAAGGCATCTTCACCGAGCTGATCTTTTCTTTTTTCGGCCTGCACAACAGATTCTGCATTGGTATTTAATGCATTTACTCCTTCTACAGACATATCTTTACCTCCAACTGTGGCCTGTCATAACCGGCCTGAAAACATCACTGTGTCACAGATCAATATATGGATAAGAATCAATAATATCGCAGACTATGCGAAAAAATTTACAAGACTCATACCCGTTAAAGAACGGCCTGTCTGAACAGGATCCAAAGCCCTCTGATCCAGTTGCACAAAACCTGCGTCTCCATCAGACCATAAATCAGATTCGGATTCGTACATTGAATAACCTCCTTCTCCCTGTTTCTGCTGACCGTTGCCTCTATCAAAAACCTCAAATTGATCAACCTGCATACCCTGATTTTGCAGATCTGACTTAAACTGGTTAAGATTGCTTTCTATAATATGCTTTACAAGGGCCGTATCGGCAAATATTTTCACCACCACCTGCTGATGATTCGTAGAAATGCTGACCCGTAATTTGCCCAAAATATCCGGTTTCAGATTGATTATAATGGCCTTCTTTCCGTTGTTCATACTCATAACCGCCCTTTCCACCTGATCCATCACATTATCCTGCCTGACCATATGTGATATCTGCTCCTGCTTCGTACTGATACCCGCCCCTCCCCTTACTTCACCTGTATTCACAGGTGCGCCGCTTATTATGCCGTTTTTTGCCGTCAAGGTGTTTGCCCCTGTGTCTGCCTTATCTTCTGCCAACATGCCAAAATCAGCAGAAGGCTTTTCTTCTTGATGATATTGATCTTCTTGTTGAAGAATCAGAAAATCATCTGTCTTTAAAGAAAGATTTTTGTCTGAAATCTTGCATAGAACATCCGCAGAGTTTTTATCAATATCATGTTTCAGGCCCTTTACCTTTAAGGAGCTCATATGTTCCAATCCCTTAAATTCGGGGATTTTCAGCATGTGATTGCCTGCAACATTATCAGCATGAAAGTCTTTGTCATTGTTTGCCATCACACCGGTCAATGCAACCTGCTTACAACTCTCTGATTTCACGGAATATATACATAACCCTTTTTCTGTACCCAAGGTCTCGTTATTCCCTTTAATATCAGAGAGATTGTTCATTACAGGCACAACCGTATTGCCATCAACAGACAACAAAAAGGAAAAAACCATTGTATCATCCGCAGATTCCTTTATGCTGACAGGAGGGGCATCTGTTTTGGCAGTATCATTCTCCTTAATCTCCGGTTCTGTTTCTTTTTGTTCAGTTTTACAGCTCGTACCCTTTTTCTTCGGACCGGATGGCTGAGATCCCTTTTTTGCATGTGAAAGCGCAGAAGAAAAAGATGCATGTTCTTTCTTGCAAACCCCATCAGCAGGCCTGTGATCCGCAACAGTCTTTCCGTCCATGTGCCCCTTACTGTCAACAGGCATACCATGCCCCTTAAGAGAGCTCACATCTGCCCCCTGAGCTGAAAAAATCTGAAAAGATTGTGGCATATTGTACTCCCCCTCACAGTTACAGGAAAAAGATCTGCATAATCAATATCGCACTGTATCAACACACATAGACAAATTGATAAACCTGTTAAATCTGACCATGTTGACGAATTCTGTTATCTCCTTGTATTGAACCTCTGCATTGCTATTTCATCCAGAAAATTCTGATCTTTTTTCAAATTCTTGAGTTTATAGCTTGTTATTTCCTTTTCTTTCAGTTTTTCAATGGACTTTTTATCTTTCATGGCATCAATAAGACTTGCCAGCTTTTCATCAAAAAGAGATTTAACCTGCAAAACTCTTGTTTTCTGTTTCTCAATATCCCTTGACACCTGTTCAATAAATCCTACATACAACATTATTTCAGAAATAGTTGCCTTTTTTTTCTTTCTGTGTCCAAGTTTCACCATTAATCTGGCCTTGGAGGCCTTATACCCATTAAGCTTTGCGTTCTCCTCTTTTAATAAAACCTTACATGATGCCAGCTCTTTTTTCAGATTGTCTTCAATGAATTCCCTTTGATCAAGTACCGGCTGCAATTTGAATTTATACATAAACCCTCCAGTAAGATATCACCCCGTTTCCATCCACAAATGGCTCTCTTTTACCATATAGTCTCCTGTATTCCTTTCAAACCGCAACAGACAAGGCACAAAAGAGATAAAAGATTCTGTGCGCCTCCGCACAATATTCCGTTTTTTCCTCAAAGGCATAAGCCCTAAAATCAGGACTTCAGATCCTCCGGACTGAAAGCAGTAAACCGGAAGATTGGCGTTGTACACACTGGTCTGACCAAAGATGTTTTCATGCAGGCGGAGGGCTGAAATTCAGCTGATCCATCCAGGCAAGGCCGGTGCCATCTGAAGAAACAGAACCAACTGATCCTGTATCCGTATCCATAGATACTGCCGCCTTTGCTCCCGGCGTTTCCGTGCCTTCAAATAATCGTTCCAGCCTTGCAATACTTTCCGTCATATTACCATCATCGTTCACATCCTGTTTCAGATATTCAAGAACAGGCTGAATCATATCTAAGGCATAATCTATATCAGGGTTACTGCCACGAGAATATGCCCCTATATTAATGAGATCTTCTGCTTTTTTATATGTAGCAAGTATGGCCTTTAGTTTCTTGGCATTTTTCTTGTGTATATCCGTTACAATATCCTCCATAACACGGCTGATACTTGCCATTATATCTATCGCGGGATAATGCCCCTGCATTGCAAGATCTCTTGACAACACAATGTGTCCATCCAAAACAGATCGGACTGCATCCGCAACAGGTTCACTCATATCATCGCCTTCCACCAGTACCGTATACAAGCCTGTTATTGTTCCCCCGGACAACGATGTTCCCGCCCTTTCCAGCAGCTTGGGAAGCAGGGCAAAGACAGAAGGGGTATAACCTTTGGTGGTAGGGGGTTCGCCTGTGGCAAGCCCAACCTCTCTCTGAGCCATAGCAAACCTTGTTACTGAATCCATCATAAGAAGCACATCCTTTCCCATATCACGAAAAAATTCTGCTATAGCTGTGGCTATAAATGCACCCCGCATTCTGACAAGGGGTACCTGATCCGATGTTGCAACCACTACCACTGATCGTTTCAGTCCTTCCTCACCAAGATCATTTCTTATAAAACTGTTGACCTCTCTGCCCCTCTCCCCAATAAGGGCAATAACATTCACATCCGCTGATGTTTTTCTTGCAATCATGCCCAAAAGAACACTCTTGCCAACCCCGGAACCTGCAAAGATACCTACACGCTGACCATATCCTATAGTCAAAAGCCCGTTAATTGCCCTGACACCGACATCAAGAGGGTTTTTGATACATGGCCTTTCCAAGGGATTAATTGTATTTTGATAAACAGGATATTCAAGATCAACATTAACCGGCCCTTTCCCGTCCAATGGCTCACCCAGGCCATCTATGACCCTGCCAAGAAGCCCTTCCCCAACACCTACAGAGGCTCTTTGACCTCTTGCAATAACAGGACTGCCGGGACCTATGCCTCTCAACTCTTCCAGCGGCATAAGCAGAACCCTCCTGTTTCTAAACCCGAGGACCTCTGCCTTTACTGTCATGGAATCACCCTGGGGATAGATATCACACATGTCACCCAACATGGATATGGGCCCCTGCGATTCGGTTAACAAACCAATGACCTTGGTTATCTTACCCTTTGCACAGATTGGATTTGTATCCATCAGTCTTTTATGATATCTCTCAAAATCAACAAAACAACTCATAATGCTCTTTCCTCTTTCAAGGTGCCGGAATGCAGAGCCTTTTTCTCAAACTCCAGGGTAAGGGCCTCTTCTATAATCTGGAACTGTTCTTCAAGCCTTGCATCAATTTCCCCCAAACCCGTTTCAATAACACATCCTCCGCTTTGAACAGAATCATCTTCTTCAAAGACAATGTCCTCAACATTGTCTAGAAAATCAAACAACCTGTAATCCGTCTCCCTTAAAAAATTCATGTCAGAACGAGACAGCCTAACTTTAACTTTTCCATATTCAACAACCCTTGACATTGCCTCCCTTACAACATTCCCAAGCACATCCCTGTTAAGACTCGGTTCGGTGCAGATAATCTTCCTTGCAATAGCCAAGGCAAGATCAACTATTTCCTTCTCGGCTGCAAGAGATAACTGCCTTTTTATCTCTGCCAATTCCGTAAGCATACGTTCAAGGGCCTCAAGTATTGGTTCAATCTTCTTCCTTTCTGACTTCAGGGCCTCTTTTTTGCCCTCTGAAAGGCCCTTGTTATAGGCCTCTTTTTCTATCATAGAGATATCAGGGTTCTGTTCTACCTCCTCTGTTTTGTTATTTTTGTCAATCTGTCCGGTCTTTTTTGTATCATTGTCAGAGACATCAACAGCAGAGTCTGTTTGCAGTCTGTTAAAAACCCTGAAACCGGCTTCTTCCGTTTTTTCAACAGATGTTAACCTGATTTCTTTTGACGTCTTCGAAGAAACCCCGGAAAACGAGTAAGGCCTGAACTCACCTGCGAGGATCATTCCAGATTTTTTATCTCCCCTGTTAAACAAACTCATTTCCTCCTCGACCACTAATAATAATTTCCCCTTTGGCTTCCATATCCTGAATTATCTGTGTCACACTAAGCTGTGCTGTTTCAACCTCTTTCATTCGTACTGCCCCCAATGCTTCTATCTCTTCTTTCAACATGTCTGCCGCCCGTGTGGACATGTTTTTGAATACCTTTTCTCTTACCTCTTCAGAAGCCGCCTTCAATGCCATGGCCAATGACTTGGAATCAACCTGCCTCAATACCTGCTGAAGCCCTCTGTCATCCACCAAGACCAGATCTTCAAACACAAACCTTCGCTGATTAATTTCCGTTGCCAAAGCCGGATCTATTTCTTCAATTTCATCCATAAGCACATGGCCGGCATCACCGTCTATCTGGTTCAGGATACTTGCCAGACGCTCAACTCCACCCACTTCGTGTACTTCCACACTTCTGGTATCCTTTAAAAGGATCTCAAACACACGATCAACTTCTTCAACCAGTTCAGCCCTGATCTTATCAAGACTGGCAATCCTGATGGCCACGCCAGGCCTAATTTCATCAGGTAATTTTATAAGCACCTGTCCCGCCACATTTTCCCTGAAATGAGCAAGTATAACAGCAATTGTCTGCGGATGTTCATCCTTGATCAGATCAACAATCCTTTCTGGTGGCAGGGATTGAAGAGATTCCAGGTTGGGAGTTCTTAACCTTGAACCCGAGGATTCCTCTTCCGATTGATTTTCCTTGTCCCTATTCTCCTGTTCTTTCCCTTTATCCGAATCACCTGTATTTGATGTTTTTGATAATGCCGGCTGTGAAGATACTGATAATTGCCCCTGTCTTGCCCTGTTCATAAGACTAACAAATTCCTCAACCACCTTTCTTACGATATCCGGAGATATACTCCCAAGCTCTGCAAGATGTTTCTTCATAGTCTCCCGTTCAGCAGGACTCATCTTTTCAAGGATGATATTTGCCCTTTCCTGTCCAAGAGAATGTATAAGGATTGCAAATTTCAGAGGACCTGGTAATTTGTTGGTATCCATCTGTCTCCATCAGATATGCACAATCAGGGTTAATTCACTTTCTACTGCAAAAAACACATCAGACCGCTAACCAGCTTCCATCTGCAAGTGGCTGTTTCCGCAATGACGGCAAATTGCTCAGGATGGACTGTCCTTGACCCATTCCTTACGTATTAACTGCAACATGGTATCAGGATCACTGGTAAGCATATTAACCAGATTCTCATCCAACACAGGAGCTGCTGCATCCTCCATATTACCAGCGTTTTCAAGCTGTTCCACAGTCATAGGCAGTTGTTCCAATACCGACTGGTTACTGGCGCCACCATTAATCAGCCATCGAATCACCGGACGTACCACAAAAAGGAACAACATCAGTATTGCAAAAACAGAAAGAAGATACCTTACAAGCATGGTATTGTTCAACAGACTGGCAATAATTCCCTTTTCTGTTTTTTCTGCTGACTCCATCTGCATCCTCGTTGTCGCAAAAGGTATATTTACCACCTCGATGGCATCACCTCTGCTTGCATTAAAATCAACAGCACGTTTAATTATGTTTTCCAGTTTTGACATTTCTGCCTGTGATCTTGGAACATACTCCCATTTACCAGCACCTGATATCTCTTTTTCAGATTTTTCAGATTGTTTCTGTTTGCCTTTGTCTGCCTGCTTGTCTGCATTATCCTTTACAGACTTCACCTGCCTGTACGTACCATCAACCATAACAGCTACCGATATCTTTGTTATCTTGCCTACCGGAGCTACAGTATGGCGCATTATCTTGCTGATCTCATAGTTGACGGTTCTTTCTTCCTTTTTAAAAATCGGTTTGCGAACAGCATCCTGTGGCTTTTTCAAACCTTCCTGTGCAAGATTTGAAGCTACACCAGGAACTCCAACAGGAATGGCTTGCTTTTCATTTGATACCTGTTTTGAAACCTGTTCACTGCGAATAACCTTTTTGGGATCAAATATCTCCTCTGTTTCTTTCTGTTTTGTAAAATCAAAAGAGCAGGATACCCTTACTATGGCCTTGCCAGGTCCAAGGGCCTCTGCAAGCATGGTTTCAAGTCTTTTTTCCAGACCTTGCTCCACCCGGCACTGAAAGGCCAACTGCTCAGATGTTATCTCTCCAAGAGTAGAATTTCCTTCACTGATAAACGAAGACAAGAGATTACCATGATTATCTACAACAGTGACATTTTGCGGAGGCAGATTAGAAACACTGGCAGATACAAGATTGACAATCCCCTTGATCTCCTTTTTGGTCAATTTCATACCCGGTCTTAATCTGACCGCCACCGAGGCCTTTGCCGGTTTTTCTTCTTCCACAAAAACAGAGTTAACCGGCATAACTATGTGGACACGTGAACTTACAACCTTATAAAAGCTGTCAATTGTTCTTGCCAGCTCCCCCTGCAAGGCCCTCTGGTAATTAATATTCTGAACAAATTCCGTCATTCCGAGTTGCGTTTTATCAAAAATCTCAAAACCAACCCCCCCTCCCCTCGGCAAGCCCTCAGAGGCAAGAGTAAGCCTTACTTCATATACCTTTTCTTTTGGAACAAGAATGGCCTTTCCATCTGAGGATATTGTATAAGGGATCTTTTGCGCCTTCAGCCTGGATAAAATATCTCCTGCGTCTTCAGGTGAAATATTGGAATAAAGCACCTTGAACTCCGGCTTGCTGGCCCATATCATAACCATTGACATACACGCCACTGTTCCTGCTATAACAAGCAAAAGAACAACTTTTTTAGCCGTAGTGAGATTCTTTAAAAATGTTATGATACTGTTTTGCGGTTTGTTCTCCGCCATACCTTTTATCCTTTTACTGCATCAAAAGGTGTTCACTGGTTTCCATCCATAGATGGCCTTTTTGACAATCTCGCTGTCTTTCGTGCATTGCTCATATGCCACGGCCAACACAAAGAAAAAGGCTTAAAGGCATACTGATCTAAACCTGCATTTTCATAACTTCCTGATAGGCAGTCACAATTTTATTACGTACCTGCATCATAAGCCTGAATGAAATTTCGGCCTTTTGCACTGCTATCATTGTGTTATGGATATCCTTATCCTGACCGGTAGCCAGATTTTTAACAGCCTGGTCTGCCTCATGGTTGAGCTGGTCTACCTTGTCAATAGCCTTGGTCAACATCTCGCCAAACCCTGCTGCAGGCTGTTTTTCTCCATTGCTGTTATTCAATAAAGAGATATCAGGTATTTCCAGCTTGTTTAAAAGGGTTATCTTTTGCATAACTATCGACCACCTATTTCCAATGCCTTCATGGCCATCTTTTTTGTTGCGTTTATACTTGCTATGTTTGCCTCATAACTTCTTGTTGCAGACATCATATTGACCATTTCTTCAATCGTATTGATGTTTGGCATGGCAACATATCCGTCTCTGTCAGCATCCGGATTACCGGGATCATATCTCAGCAGGGGCCTTCTCTGATCATTTATCACACCAACCACCCTTACAGCAGACAACGAGGAAGCCAATCTTTTATCAAGTTCACTCCTGAAGGTTGTTCCGGCCGGAACAGCAGCAAATACTACATCCTTTCTTCTGTAAGGACCCCCCTCAGCAGTATGCGTAGTGTTAATATTTGCCAGATTGCTGGCAATAACGTTTATACGCACCTGCTGAGCACTCATTCCTGAAGAACTGATATCTAATGCATTAAAAAAGTCCATTCTTTATTTACCTTCACTGATTACATACCTAAGATCTTGAAATTTTTTAGATATAAGTCGTGCAGTTGCATCATACATAATTGTGTTTTTAGCAAGAGACGCCATCATTCTTCCTATATCAACCGTATTGCGATCTCCCGGCAAGGTAGGTGAAAAAAGCCTGGTTAATCTGATATTCATATTATTGGCATCCCTTGCAGAGGCAATATGCCCTTGCCTTGTTATCCTCAGACCTAATGCCTTGTGCCTTCCTGTTTTTTCTGCCATATTTTGTTTTACCAACAGATCAAATGCCTTGTAGTTAGGTGTATCAATATTGGCTATATCTGACGACAAAAGCCTGTTTTTTACAGATCTCAGGTCAAGTGCGCGATTCAAGGTCGCGATGGTATCGTCAAATATCGTAACAGTCTTCATGTGAAACCTCTCTACTTAATCAATATCTTTTGCCATAGGATTGAGCAAATACCATACCAGAGATTACAGAGAGCATTTTTTCCATAATAATATTTTTTACAATTCCTTGGGTCTGTAACACATTCCCCTTCTATCTGTCTGTTACGTTTAAAAAAACCCTCCATAACAAAAAAACAGGACACAGCAGGCATCAACACAAGGCACAGGTTATACAGACAGCATAGGACTTTTAGCATTCATTTGAGCCAGGAAATATTTGCCTCCCGCAACAGGTTATTTATTCCCCTGCCTCCCTGTATTCTCTTAGCTTGTTTCTCAGTGTTCTTATACTGATACCCAGCATTTTTGCCGCTACTGTCCTGTTTCCTTGAACCTCTTCCAGAGTTTTGAAGATCAAGGCCTTTTCCATCTCTTTTACAGACAACCCTGCCTTGATTCTGACAGGCATACTTTCTTCCAGCTCTGTACTGTCAGGGAACAGATGAGCAGGCATGATTGTTTCTCCCATAGACAACAGCACTGCTCTTTCAATGGCGTTTTCCAGCTCTCTGACATTCCCCTTCCAGTCATACTTGTTTAAAAGTGCCAACGTTTCATCAGATATCCCTTTGACAGGAAGATGATTTTTATCACTGTATTTTTTAAGAAAAAACTCGGCCAGAAGAGGAATGTCCTCCTTTCTTTCCCGCAGGGGAGGAATCTTAAAGGGAATAACATTGATCCTGTAATACAGATCCTCCCTGAATTTACCTTCCTCAACCGCCTTTTTTATATCCACATTACAGATAGCAATTACCCGGACATCAACAGGAACGGTCCTTTTCCCGCCGATCCTGTCCACCTCCCTTTCCTGAAGGACTCGCAAAAGTTTTGCCTGAAGAGACAGAGGCATTTCTGTTATTTCATCCAGGATAAGTGTGCCTCCATCCGCCTGTTCAAATTTTCCCTTTTTCCGGTTTACTGCTCCTGTAAAGGCCCCTTTTTCATGACCAAACAGTTCACTCTCCACCAAGGTTTCAGGCAGTGCCGCGCAGTTGACAGCAACGTATGCTCCCTTATCCCTGCCACTGTGTGCATGAATATAGGAGGCCAAAAGCTCCTTTCCCGTCCCGCTTTCACCTGTTATAAGAACAGAAGAATCGCTTGGAGCAATCTTCACAGCAAGTTTCATTATATTCAGGAGTCTGGAATTGGCAGTAATGATAGCCTTGGATTTATGCGCATTCTTGGGATGATAGATAACACCACCATTATCTGCCCTGTGAATCATCCTGGACTGAACCTTTTTTACGGCAGAATCAAGGACATCTGAAGAAAAAGGTTTGATAATATAATCTGATGCCCCCTCCTGAATAGCCTCCACTGCATTATTGATTGTTCCATATGCCGTTATCATTATTACCGGAATCTGTGGATCAATCTTTTTAATATTTGCCAAAACTTCCATTCCTGACATCTCTGGCATCTTAACGTCCGTTATAACCATGCTGAAACAATCTTTACGGAACTTGTCGATAGCCTCCAGACCGTTTTTGGCCGTTTCCACAGAAAAACCGCTTCGGTTTAATGCATGGCTGAGAGCCAGTCTCATATCCGGTTCATCATCAACGACTAAAATTGGTTCTATTCCCATTCTCATGCTCCTTTACCTGATTGTACAAATGGTCATGTAACCGGTTCCACCCACAAATCATTTCCTGGACACTGCGGGGGTCTCCATGCCCTCCCAAACAGGCAGCCTGATAACACAAACCGTTCCCTTTCCTTTTGTACTGTTAATATCAATCGTACCATTATGAAGTTTTACAATATTATGAACAATGGCAAGGCCGAGGCCTGTACCCTTTTTCTTCGTACTGAAAAAAGGATCAAATACCATAGAGATATCAGATCTGGATATACCTTTACCAGTATCCGCAAATCTGATTTCTGCCATATCATAATTATCCGGTCTTGTTTTTATCCTCTTCACGGAAATGGTAAGTCTGCCGCCTTCCGGCATAGCCTGAATGGCATTAAGAACAATATTCAGCACAACCTGCTTCAACAGTTCCAAATCACCATATACCATAAGAGAAGACGATAAGAACTCAGTAACCACTTCAATGGAATTAGCCGATCTGATCATATGATCTGTAAAGCAAAGAGAATCATTGACGAGCTGTTTTATATCCAGCACCTTGAAATCTGGCATCTGCTGAGGCTTGATAAACAGCAACATATTGGATATAATGTTGTTTATAGATGTAACTCCGGAAGATATATGTTCCACAAGGGTTTTTGCCTCTGGCAATTTTTGAAGATCTTTTTTGAGTAATGAGGCAAACAGTTCAATACTGCCAAGAGGATTTCTTATCTCGTGAGCTATGTTTGCCGCCATCTCTCCCATGGCAGCAAGTCGCCCTGCCCTGTTTGCACGTTCCTCA
The DNA here is from genome assembly GCA_964457545.1 of uncultured Desulfobacterales bacterium. Lineage (GTDB taxonomy): Bacteria > Desulfobacterota > DSM-4660 > Desulfatiglandales > Desulfatiglandaceae > JAGGTJ01. The sequence continues at coordinate 14,372 of CAYWEN010000016.1, forward strand.
AGTTTTTTCATTCTTGTAATATCCTGCAATGTCAAGGCAATACCATGCTGTTCTCCTTTCTTGTTTTGCAATGGAGAGATACAAATACTGACATGCTTATTTCCTTTTGCCTTTACAGGCATCTCTGTTTCAAACTGTACAGCCTCTCCTGTTTCACCCACACATATCAAATGCCGCTCAATATCTTCAAAAAAATCTGATTCAAATATATTCTTCAAGGTCTTTCCCGCAGCCTGCACAGCCCTGAAACCTGTCAATCTTTCAGCAGCCCTGTTAAAACTGGTAATATGGTTTTCCCTGTCAATTACAATCACTCCTGCCGTCAAGCTGTCTAATATACAATGAAGATAATTTTCAGATGACTCCTTTTCCTTCAGATTCCTTTTCAGTTCTTCGTTTTTATATTTAAGTTCAATATCTAATGCCCTTACCTGATCTTCCAGATTCCGGTAATATTTTTCAATGCTTGATGCCGCACTGTTAAAAGACTTGATTGCATTATCCAGCAGATCAAGTCTTGCAAACTGATTTTCAGCAATATCTGATTGTTGCACTTTCATTTATCCTCTTGAATTATTCCAATTTTTAACTGGTTGCAGGTTACACTTGGCGTTCAACTCATAAAAAAGCAGATAACAACGATATTTTTCCGCATCTCAACAGCATTCAGAATACAAGACCTGCAACCAGGGTTATCAGTTGTCTTCCTGTCCGCCGGGATATTACTGGAATGGACATGTAACATTCCGGCAGGCCACAGGATTTCAGACAATATTCAAAGAATTTACTGAACCAAGATTTTTTACAGCGAACCAGCGCTGGATTAAGGTCTCAGACACAGAAGACACAAGATCACAAAAAAACAAATTTTTATGGATAACAACCGGGTGCATATAAGATATGGCAAAAAGCATGCCAGTGGTTTCATAAAGAAAAGGAAGAAAGGGAAAGTTTGTATTTATGATAATTATTCAGAGAGTTAGACATATAAAAATCACGTGTAAAAAAGACATCAAATGCCATTTGCAGCCTGTCTGTTGTCAGTCATTTGACATGAAACAATAGCGATCCGGAAGTCCAAGGGTAATCCCCCCCAAAAAAAAAGCCCAGTCAGAAAGAAAAGAATGCCAAGGGACAATAGCACTGTTTCCTTTTTGACTGAGCCTTATGAAGGAAAAATATTAACCTGATTACAGGAACAATATCATTGTATCTGATTCCCGTTCAGCAAGAGACATTTTCCACAACCTCATTACAGACCATGGACTCTGTTCAGTATCCAAAAAACCACCTGGGGATAGATACTGTCTGAGTTGCCTCTTTCATACAAGTCCTAAAAAAATGCAGATGATATCCGGGGATATTCTTGAGTCAACTTATATCTCTTTATCTTTTCTACCAAGGTGGTTCTGTTTAAATGCAAAAGCTTTGCTGCCCTGTTTTTAACCCAGTGAGTTTTTTCAAGGGATTTATAGATAAGGGCCTTTTCAAACTCACTGACTGCTGTATTCAAACAAATTCCATCACCGGAAAATTCTATATCAGAAAAAAGCACAGCTTCTGTTTTGTGAGTTAACTTGCCTGGCAAATCTTCCGGACTTATCTCCCCGTTACCTTTCAAAACGACCGTCCTTTCCAGCGTGTTTTTAAGTTCCCGAATATTCCCCGGCCAGGAATATGAACAAATAATCTCCATTGCCTTTTCCGAAATACCGGTTACAGTTTTTCCTTTTTCTTCATTAAATTTTTTTAAAAAGTGGTTAACAAGAAGCGGAATATCATTGCGTCTCTCTCTCAAGGGAGGAATACGGATGGGAATAACCTCAAGACGATAAAAGAGATCTTCCCTAAATTCCCCCTTTTGCACTGCCTTTTCCAAATCCCTGTGAGTAGCTGCAAGTATCCTGACATCCACATTGACTGCTCTTGATCCTCCCACACGGTAAAATTCCCGTTCCTCCAAAACCCTGAGAACCTTGACCTGCAAATCCTGGCTCATATCTCCTATCTCGTCCAGAAAGATAGTCCCATTATCAGCCAATTCAAATTTCCCTGCCTTTGCAGTCGTTGCCCCTGTAAATGCACCACGCACATGTCCAAACAACTCACTTTCAAGAAGATTTTCCGGAATAGCCCCGCAGTTTATTGGTATTAACGGGTTGGTGTTTCTGTGTGAACAGTTGTGAATCGCCCTGGCAACCAGTTCTTTCCCTGTTCCGCTTTCCCCATATATAATTACATTGCTATCACTGTCTGCCACCTGCGCTATAAGCTTAAATATCCTTTGAATCTTCTCGCTTTTTCCTACAATACCCATAAATCCATGTTCCATGTCAGGGCAATCAGAAGAACAGGAATTTTCCGGCATAATTTTTCTGGCAGCTAAATCAGACATAACCATTCCCTCTACACTTTCATGTGATAAGCAAAAAATTATACATATAACCACAAAGATTGTTTTCTGTTTTAAACCAACTGTGCAAAACCTGTTCCTGCCTGTATGTGTTTTATAGAAAAATCTCAAAAGACACCCTTGAAAAGACACCTCAACAGGACATACAACACAGAAAACATAGGACATTTTTTTATTACCAAAAAATGTGCAGAGGAAATATTGCACTGTAAAAGCCGAAATAAAAGATACAAACAAAGAAGTTGCCAATTTCCATTATTGCATTTTGCAAAAAATCAGAGGACCAGAAAAAACATACACAACATAACCACATAAAATCACCAGGCATTCATAGCAGCAGCGACATTCATACCACATATTCCTGTCTGTCCTTACAAGAAAAACAGCAAAACAGCACAAGACCAGCAGAAAATATCGTGTTTCAACACACAGAAAAAAGATACAAACAACAGCCATACATACCCCATATTGTGCAGAACACATTCAAGCAACAAGATAAAGCAGAAAAATTTTCGGACTTGCACTACAAGACATAAAAACAGGAAGGCAAAATCAAAAAAGGTAAGGGGCAAGTATCTGTATCCAGGAAACACAAGAGATCAGAGATTGCAGACCTTGGGATAGCATATATTGTGCATGTGTCAAAATCAGAAACGTAAAACAGCTTTTAATTAAAAAAACAAACACAGAGGTCATCACATAGTATTGCATAATGATAAACCAATTCGCATTTTGCAATTACTGCAGGTTGATTTCATAAGCCTTGATCTTTCTGTAAAGGGTTGCAATATTTATCCCCAAAAGCCTGGCAGCCTGAGATTTATTGCCGTTTGTTTTCTGCAAAACCCGTCTTATCAAGGCTATCTCCTGCTCTCTCAGTGAATAAACCTGATCTTGATCCCCTGATAAACAGGCATGCTGTTTCAATCCAAAAACAGTCTGTGACTGACTTATTTCAGCAGGAAGGTCAGAAACATCTATTACATTTTCCACCCCAAGGGCAAAGGCCCTCTCTATAACATTTTCCAGTTGCCTTACATTGCCTGGCCAATCATAATTTAAAAGCACAAACATGGCCTCTGAAGAAACACCTGAAATATGATTTTTGTTTATGGCATTGAATTTGTCCAGGAAATGACTTATCAAAAAAGATATATCCTCTTTTCTGCTTCTCAGCGGAGGCAGCTTAATAGAAACGACATTTAACCGGTAAAACAGATCCGGTCTAAGCTTCCCTTCATTGACCACTGTTTCCGGCTCCCCGTTCATAGCTGCAATGACACGAACATCAACATCTATTTCCTTTATATCTCCTACAGGCCTGATCTTCTTTTCCTGTAACACACGTAAAAGTTTCACCTGAAAGGACGGGGAACTTTTGGCTATCTCATCCAGGAATATGGTTCCCCCTTCTGCTGCCCTGAATAAACCCATCTTATTATCTACCGCACCAGTAAAAGCCCCTTTAATATGACCAAACAGTTCACTTTCCAAAAGGCCTTCAGCTACCGCACCACAGTTAATAGGAACAAAGGGTCTGTTACTTCTGTCACTGTTTTTATGGATTATTCTGGCCAGAACCTCTTTGCCTGTACCGCTTTCTCCGTGTATAAGAACTGTAGGGCTGCTCATTTTAATCCGGTCTATAATGTCATAGACTCCCTGCATAGCCTTACTGACACCAACCATGTTATCATAATAGCGATACCGTTCTTTAAGACGGTTTTTCAGAACAAGATTCTCCCTTTCAAGGGTCTTTTTTTCCATGATACGGTCAATTAAGATCTTCAACCTCTCCAACTTTATGGGCTTTTGTATATAGTCATAGCCACCAAGTTTTAACGCCTCTACTGCTGACTCAACAGAACCATGTCCTGTCACAATCACCACCTCACACTCCGGCACCTTTTCCTTTATAGAGGTAAGCAGATCCAATCCGCCCAAATCAGGCATCTTTAAGTCCGTAAAAATTATATCAAAACCTCCTTCCTTCGCCAATTCAAGCGCCTTTAAGGCGCTATCAACAACAGTGATATCATATTCACAGGCAGACAAATATTCCTGAACAATAAAGAGGACATCCTTCTCGTCGTCAACAAACAATATTTTAAAGTCCTGCATAAAGGATCTCCTTTGCCGTAAAACACATGACATACTCAAAAGCCAGACGATATTTTTACATCATAAGGTAACCCATAACACCTTAAATCCGGTCATCCCGATTCAGCCTCACACATACCACACAACAGACAGTTTAAAACACCTTGCACAGTGATCAAACCGGTACCTTTCAGCATATCACAGGCAATGAAATATCAATTATCCAATATGGACAGACCAACAAGGAAATGTCCGGTAAAAGGACCATGATCACATTTAGTAATATGCGCTATCTGTGTCTTGAGAAATTCAGCAGGAACAGTAGTATCAGGCCGGTAATATTTCATGTTCAATATCTTGCCAACATCAAGATATTTCATCAGATGGGAATCCTGTCTCACAACCAGACACAGCCCTTGTGATGAAATATCCCATATTTTGAATTGATAAATCTGGGCAGAGCTGCTTACAGATATTTCAACACTAAAGTACTGGTTTACATTCTCCCTTTTTTCAGCTCTCTTTTCATACAATTGGTTCATCAAGGATCTCCCAATAATTCCGTTCACAAAGATGGCCTTACAGTTAGTGCCCATCCATAAACAGACCGTGAGCAATGGCGGGTTTCCAATCTGTAAATCAGAATTCCTTAACAAGATCAAGGGATCCCGCAGATTAACACCGAGATTGTGCAAAAAGGCCTTCCATGATATAAATGGGAATCAACAAAGATATGTCCGGCAAAGACCTTTTCTACGCAAAAACTCACCAAGCACATGGACACATCAAGGGAAACTGTATCTTGTTTTTGCAAACCTCCGGTCGGCAGGTCGTATCGGCTTTTGGTTATATGTTACATAAATTTGGCATATCTGTTCTCAGTATCAGAACAGATATACGGGATCGATACCGCCAGACCATCCGACAAACATCATGTCCAGGGGAGCAACTGATAACACATGGGATAACACATCACACCCTGCAGCACACTTAAAGGCTATATCGTTACACCGCTGTTTATGTCAATAAAAAAACAGATATAACTGCTCATGAAATTCCCAGGCAACAGGTCTTGCCTGGCACAAGGTACAATCTGATCCAACATCTTAATTTCCCTGGCCTTTAACATCTGTTCACTGCAATACTTAAAAATCAGAAGCCCTTGACACCAAGCAAAACGTTTCCTTCACAAAAATTGTTTCCACAATCAAGCCATTTTCTGCCAAAGGCGCAATCATTGACATACAATGAAATCAAACCTGTTATTTCCACCTTGAAAGGAAGTAGGGTTTGTTCTATCATTCAATCTCATCTCGTCAGTTCGTGCATAGTCATAAAGCAAGGCCATGGGCAACGGTGAATTTCCAATCTGTAAATAAAAATTCTTGGACAAGATCAAGGGGTCCCGCAGACTGTACAAAAAGGCCGTTTCTGGATGTAAACCGGTTCAGATTGTATTGCTTTGATCACAACATATGTCTGGCTGATTCAACAAGGTCTTTCAATTTTCTATTCGCTAACCGGCATGGCCGGACCTGTTGTTTCGGTCACAGCAGACAATGAAGGCGCTATATCCGGAAATACAGACTCGTCTGCATGAAGGACTTTCATATAAAAAACCCTCAATCGCTGATCAGCAATAAGGATATCCACACGAATTAGCATGAAAATACTGACCAAATATCTCTGCAAAAATTTTTTCAGGCTCTTTTTTATCCTGCTTGGCATATTTATCAGCCTGTACCTGATCATAGATTTCCTGCAAAAAATAGACAACTTCATGGAGGCACATGTAGCAAACAGAGATATGTTCATATATTTTATCTATAAAACCCCCTATATATCTGTTCAGATGACACCGGTCGCAACTCTGCTTTCAGTTATCCTCATGTTCTGTTACATGAACAAGAACAATGAAATCATAGCCCTTAAGGCAAGCGGCATGAGTATAGTCAGGATTTCTTTTCCTGTAATCTGCGCCTCTCTTATTTTGACAATTGCCGTATTTTTTGTTTCCGAACTAATTGTTCCATATACCAGCACCAGAAGTCAGAACATTTGGATAAGCGAGGTCAAAAAAAACAAACATAAACGGCTCTACGGCCGAAGTCATATCTGGTATAAAGGCAAGGATTCCATTTACTGGATCAGATATTTCGATGATAAAAAAATGATCATGCATGGGCCTGTATTCTATTTCTTTGACAATTCTTTTCATCTCTTAAAACGGATCCAGGCAAAAAATGCTGTTTGGTCTGACAAGGGATGGATTTTAAATCAGGTAACAGTACAAACATTGATGGCTAATGGAAACTATGACATGAAAACATTTGCAAAAATAAGGGGGAACATACCCGAAACACCCAAATCCTTTCTTCGATCTGTAATACGACCAGAGGAAATGAGTTACTGGCAACTTAAAAAATTTGCGGACAGCATTCAAAAGGAAGGATACAGTGCAACAAGGTATCTTGTTGATATGAATATAAAACTGGCCTTCCCTGTAGTCTGTTTAATCATGACACTGATAGGGATACCCCTTGCCCTTGGTATCAACAAAGGTGGAACTCCACTTTCCGTAACTATTGGTATAGGTGCATCCTTTCTATATCTGATCACCCTGGGGAGTTCCCGTGCCCTTGGTATAATGGGAGCAATACCTGTATGGCTTTCTGCCTGGATGGCAAACATATTCTTCTTTCTGTTGGCCATATACCTGATTATACAACTTGACACATAATCACTCCCTGAATACCCCTTTATTTTGCATAATTTCCGTTACTGCCTCCCTGCAATCCGGACGGGACAGACAGATCAGACTCAAGTTTCATCCCTCCAAATATCAATGCCAAGGTTAAAAATCTTCTCTTCCTTTGGCATAATGCCACAGTTTCGCCATAACCGATTTATAATAATCTTTTGAATCCTGAGGCAGTTTTACTCCATCTACACTGTTTACCGGCATGACACCCATAAGGGAATTCAGGACCCATACATCCCGTGCCCTGTTTAATTCCTTTAACCTGATACATCGTGGCGTTATGTATATTCCATCCCTTTCCAAGATCATACGAAGCATCCTAAGGGTAACTCCGGGCAGTATACCTGCTCCATTGCCCGGCAGTACCGGAGTAAACCAACCATCCTCAAATCTGACCACCACGGTTCCTGTTGCTGTTTCTGCAATAAAAAGGTCCGGGTCAATCAGCAGGGCTTCATCTGCACCGGCATCAACGGCATACTGCCTCGCCCACAGGTTATAGAGATAGTTCAGTGTCTTGTGTTTTGCCAAAGGGCTTATCCTTGGAAAATCGAAGGATACAAGATTCCAACCCCTGGAATATACATCCGGATCTGGCAGATTGTACTGCCTGACCGTTATAATACAGGTTGGAGCATTTCCTTCAGGCAGGCCAATTGTCCGGTCCTTTCCTCTCGTAATAACAAGTTTGACTACAGCAATACTGTTTTGAAGGCCATTTTTTGCAAGCAGGGTTTTATAGATATTATGATCTTTCAATATTTCAGGAAACCTGATATAAAAAGACCGGCATGACCCGCTTATACGCTCGAGGTGATAATCCAGAAAAAAAACATTGCCTTCCTCTGCCCGCATAGTTGTAAAAAAACCGTCACCGTAGAGTATCCCTCTGTCTGATATGGATATCTTTGCCTCATCTTCTCTTGCAAATTCATTATTTAACCAAACAATAGCCTTGTTTTCAGAAACCATCCCCCACATCCTCCGTCACAAAAAAACTCCCACGTAAACGGCCTCTTCCCACGCAAAGACAATCCTCCCTGAAAACCTGGTATACAAATAATATCATTTATAAATCCAGAGAAGAAGCAAGAAATGATATCACCAGGCACAGCAAAATGTATTACAACAGCCATCTGGCCCAATCTGTTTTCAGGATACAAAGATCCAAATGATTTTGTAAACAATTGACCTTTTGCAAAAATCACCGAATCTCCTTTCCTGCCCGACCGGACCAGTCTGACTGTTGCCTACCACCAGAAAAGCTCAAAACGGTCAAGATTCATTACTTTGTTCCATGCAGCCACAAAATCCTGCACAAACTTTTCCTGGTTATCATCCTGGGCATAAAATTCCGCCTGGGCACGCAGCTGAGAATTCCAGCCAAAGATCAAATCGACCCTGGTTCCTGTCCACTTCAATTCACCCGTTGCCCTATCTCGCCCTTCAAACAAGTCTTCCTGATCTGAAACAGCCTTCCATTCTGTATTCATATCAAGCAGATTAACGAAAAAATCGTTTGTGAGCAAACCGGGCCGCTCAGTGAAAACCCCATGCCGGGATTGCCTGAAGTTGGCATTGAGAACTCGCATCCCACCCACAAGAACCGTCATTTCCGGTACCGTGAGAGTCAGCAACTGTGCTCGATCAATCAGGAGGTCTTCAGCGAAGGCATCAGCACTGTCCTTGATGTAATTGCGAAAGCCATCTGCTTTTGGTTCCAGAACAGTATAAAACTGCACATCGGTTTGTTTCTGCAATGCATCAGTGCGGCCTGGCGCAAAGGGGACATCCACGTCATAGCCTGCGTTCCGTGAAGCCTGTTCTATGGCAGCACAACCGCCTAAGACAATGAGATCGGCAAGTGACACCTTTTTGCCGTTGGACTGAGCAGCGTTAAAATCCTTCTGGATCTTTTCAAAAATTATCAACACATTTGCAAGTTGTTCCGGTTCATTGACTTCCCAATTCTTTTGAGGGGCAAAACGTATACGTGCCCCGTTTGCTCCGCCTCGCTTGTCAGATCCCCTGAAAGTAAAGGCTGATGACCAGGCCGTGTAGACCAGTTGCGGAATTGTCAATCCTGATGAAAGGATTTTTGTCTTGAGATCGGCGATATCTTTTTTGTCCACTAACTCGTGATCCACTGGTGGCACAGAATCCTGCCAGATCAGTTCGTCTTCCGGAACCTCCGGTCCGAGGTAGCGGGAGCGAGGCCCCAGGTCTCTATGGGTTAACTTGAACCAAGCACGCGCAAAGGCATCTGCCAATTCATCCGGATTTTCATAAAAACGCCTGGCAATAGGGCCATATTCAGGATCCATTCTGAGAGCCAAATCTGTGGTAAACATTATCGGCGCATGTCGTTTTGAGGAATCATGGGCATCAGGCACAAGATGTGCCGCCTCCGGGTCGGTCGGGACCCACTGCCAGGCCCCTGCAGGACTTTTTTCCAGATTCCAGTCGTAGCGGAAAAGGGTCTCCAGAAAGGTATTGTCCCACTTGGTGGGAGTGGGTGTCCATGCTCCTTCCAGGCCGCTTGTGATTGTGTCTGGGCCCTTACCGCTGCCAAAGCTGTTTTTCCAACCAAGACCCTGCTCCGCAATAGGAGCAGCCTCGGGCTCCGGACCAAGATACTTTTCCGGATCAGCAGCACCATGAGCTTTGCCAAAGGTGTGTCCACCGGCAATGAGAGCGACTGTCTCTTCATCGTTCATACCCATACGCCTGAAGCTCAGCCGAATATCATCGGCAGCAGCCAAAGCATTCGGCTCACCATCCGGACCTTCAGGATTCACATAAATAAGACCCATTTGAACGGCGGCAAGAGGATTGTCCAAATTTCGTTCATTGCTGTGTCGTTTATCTCCAAGCCATTCGGTTTCCGGTCCCCAGTAGATATCCTCCTCGGGTTCCCAGATATCCACTCGTCCTCCTCCGAAACCATAAGTCTTGAATCCCATGGATTCGAGTGCACAGTTTCCAGCAAGAATCATAAGATCTCCCCAGGAAATCTTGTTCCCGTATTTCTTTTTGATCGGCCATAGCAGTCTGCGAGCCTTGTCAAGGTTTACGTTATCAGGCCAGCTGTTGAGAGGTGCAAAGCGCTGGTTCCCTGTTGATCCGCCGCCGCGTCCGTCCAGAATTCTATAGGTCCCTGCACTATGCCATGCCATGCGAATAAACAATGGTCCGTAATGTCCAAAATCAGCAGGCCACCATTGCTGCGACTCTGTCATCAATGCGCAGAGGTCTTTTTTCAGATCTTTCAAATCAAGCTTTTCAAATTCTTCGGCATAGTTAACCCCCCTGCTGGCAGGGTTAAGGGAACCTGAATTTTGATAAAGAATCCTGAGATTCAACTGGTTTGGCCACCAGTTCCGGACAGAATCACCCCCAAACCTGGTAGGTCTTCTGTATGAAGAGTTTTCTGTATACCTGTTGTCTTTGTTCATTTTTGTTCTCCTCCTCTCTATAATATTTGCATGTTTTTTCTTTGATACGGGTTATAATGCTGTTTTTTATATTGTATAAAATACTATCATCAGCAAATACTTATATAGTAGTCACTCCTAATATGTCCCAAAAAAATATAGTCCGCTTATAACAATGTTACTCCTGCTTATTGCTTCTGCACTTGTCACATACGCCCTCCAGGTTTACCCTTTTTCCGGTGATGATAAACTTTTTCCTTAATTCTTCCGGTATCTTTAGAGAATCGTACTCTTTGCTATAAAAATCGATTATTTCTCCGCACCTTATACATCTAAAGTGATGATGAAGACGAAGATTGGGATCGAAACGTTTTGGGTCTCCCCGTCCTTCTATAATATCAATCAAACCTATCTCCGCAAAGGTTATGAGAGTTCTGTTAACAGTATCCAAAGAGATATTGGGATAGTATTTTCTGATACATTCGTGGATCATGACGGCAGAAGGGTGTTCTCTGGAATTTATGAGTTCTTTGTATATTGCCATTCTTTGAGGGGTTACCTTGAGACCGTGTTCATGACATATTTTTTCAAATACTTTTAATTCTTCTTCCACAAATACATACCTTTACAATCTATATGTGAGCAAGGCCCAAACCTCAAGCTGTACCTATATAGGAGTTGCTCCTAACTGTCAACCCCTTTTTAATTTCTTGCAATCCAAAGTTGATAGAAACCAGATCATTTCGCCAAAAGAGATTGAAGGATTTTTACAACAGGTGCTGCCTGACAAGGTCCCGTCCCGGGAAAAAATAAAAACTCCGTCCAATACTCCCGGAAACATGATGCAAATCACTCTGTTGAAGACCTGCGAATCAAACAAGAAGAAATTGCTTTTTCAGGGAAAGAGCATAAAAAATGCCTTTGCGAGTCAAAAAAAACACAACACAACATATAGTAGCCAAATCCCCTTTAATGACTTTCAGGCAGGGAAATCCTGCAGTAACAGCTCAATAAATAGGGGCAGGAGGGTTTTTCTGACGCGACTGCCGGGAGGGCGCCGTTTCTTCGTGACTTATCAGTGGGGAAAGCCGCAGCTCGACGAAGGCGGGAATGCGAAAGGGGCAAGTGTCCCCCGCAGACAAGTTATTGAAAAGACCAGCCCAAAGGCTAAAAGCAAAAGAAAAGTTCTCCTGCCCCGATGGTACGTTCGCTGTTATCCCCCTGTTATTGAGCTGACACATCATGCATTAAATAACAGGACGTGGGGTCTGCAGGATCCTCACTTACGGACTGCAGGCCTCTTGGCATCCAAAACAAACTCGTGCAGGGGGACCAAAAAGGCCCTGGCCTTGTACAATGTTTCATCATACTCCTTTTCAGGAACAGAATCATACACAATACCTCCTCCTGCCCCGTAATACCCCCTGTTGTTCTTGATTATCAGTGTACGTATGGCAATGTTCAGGTCAAACTTCCCGTCCATGGCAATATATCCGATAGAACCGGTGTATACCTGACGACAACACGGTTCTAGTTCATCTATGATTTCCATGGAACGAATCTTTGGACATCCGGTAATGGATCCACCGGGAAAGGTTGCCCTGACAATATCAGAAATACCTGTACCCGGGAGCAGCCTGCCCTCTACTATGGAGACAAGGTGATGGACATATTGATAGGTTTCTATACGTTTGTGTTCCCGGACACTTACGGTTCCGGAAACACAGATTTTGCCAAGATCATTTCTTAAAAGGTCTACTATCATGGACAGTTCTGCATCGTCCTTTGGACTGTTGACAAGATCCTCTTTTAATCTCATGTCTTCCAAGGGGGTTTTTCCCCTCGGCCGCGTCCCCTTGATGGGGCGGGTTTCTATCATTTGTCCGTCACAAAGAAGGAACCGTTCCATTGAAGTACACAAAACATGATGATCTGCTGCATGGATATAGGCATAAAACGGGGCTGGATTCCTCTCAAAAAGCGCCTTAAACAAGGAAAGAGGATCTCCGTTAAAATCAGCCTCAAAGCGCTGCGTAAGGTTTGCCTGGTATATATCTCCCTGAACGATATATCTGCGAACCTTCTCGATTGTTTTAACATATGCATCTTTTGTAAAGTTGACAGAAACAGGCCCCAATGCAAAGCAGGAGCCCCTGTACGGTCCTGTATGCCTGTTTTTTATCCCTTTCATCTCGGAATCAGCCCAAAAGGGAACTGACTGCAATGAAACACAGTTTTTAGAATCAGGCATAACCCATTGAAAGAATTGAATATTTCTCTTCCTGTGATCAAACACAGCAACTTTGGCAGGAATAATCCAATACATGTGGGGAAGTTTAAGATCATTTATTGTATTTTCAGGCAAATCTTCTATGATCCCTTTCAGATCATAAGAGAAATAGCCCAGAAATCCCCCGCCGAAAAACCCCCCCGGCAACCTTGTTTTATTTGCACCAACAACAAGATCAACAAGCTGCTGCAACATATAAAGAGGGTCATCTTCTGTCCTGGTACAAAGGCCGCTGACCTGCAAACAACATGAATTTTTTACAGAAGAAAATATTACAAGAGGATCCCAACCGGCAATTGAATAATTTGCACAATCAATGTCTGTACCACTTAAAAGCAGAACGCCTTCACGGCCCTGTAGCAGGGGCAAAATGATCCTTAAAAAACTATCCGGTCCGTCACATGGATAGACATCAGAGATATGGCTTAAAACCGGAGATATAAAATCCTTGATAATGCTCATTGTGTATTCCGAAAACAGTCTTCCTTTTGTTTTAGGGACTGATCTTTAGGGTTCCCTGAAAGATTCCATATCAAAAAGCCGGATTGCCTGTACATCCAAACAAGATCCCTGACAATGCCAGATGTCATTGTTTTGTCCGTTGGATCTTCAATTCCTCGACACAAAAACATCCATTTCCAAAAACAGGATGTCCTTCTCAATATCAGGCAAAACGCAGACAAATCATGTAATTATGCAAAGATGTACAGATATTACATACTGACCACCCACAGGGCAGGCCGTATCTCATGGAACAGACATGCACATTTAAAAAAGACTGATTATGGGCAAGAATCAGTCAGGAACAGACAGACATAACACCCCAAACGGATTTTTCTGTAAACTCGTCATGCACAGTTCAGAAAATTACCTATAATAAACTTGCCATATTCAGACAGAAACGATTCAGGATGAAACTGTACACCAAACAATGGATAGGCAGGATGTCTTATGGACATAACCACACCGTCAGGACTTGTGGCAAGCACTTTCAAAGGACAGGCTACGGGAGAACAACACAAGGAATGATACCTGGCGGCCTTAAATGGAGAGGGAATGCCTTTAAAAATTGATTCCCCGTTATGGTATACAGAACATCTTTTTCCATGTACAGGGACTGGCGCCCTTTGGGTCATTCCTCCAAAGACTTCATTAATGGCCTGCATTCCAAGGCACACCCCCAATATCGGGACTTTTGCATAAAAACGTTCAATCACAGCCCTGCTTATCCCCGAATCCCTGGGTGTCTTCGGCCCAGGGGAGATACATATATATGAGCTATCAGGAATATCATCAACAGCTATCCTGTCATTACGAAAAACCTGGATTTCCATTCCAAAGGTTGAAAACAACTGCACCAGGTTGTATGTAAAGGAATCGTAATTATCTATAATTATAATCTTTTTACAGGCCATGTATTTGTTATATATCAAGATTGGTTTTGTTTCCCCACTATATATAAAGGAGGTAGCTTCGCAAGACACCCAATTTTACAAGCCCCGGGAAAGATGAAATCTTTAACCACAGGAACTGGATATTTTGCAAATTAAAACCTGATCACAGTACCCATCCAGAAACAGACTGCAGATTTATACCGAGGTTGTACAAAAAGACCATTGATGGACAGAGACCGGCTAACAGATCTCTTACAGCAGTGATTGCCAAAAATCAAGGTCTTCATTTGTTCAGGCCATGTACATCCATATCTGTAAAAGGCAGGAATTTGACATTTGCCCTTTGTACAGTATAGTTGTATTCTAACAGATTCATCCCTGCAAAACAGCTTGCCGGGACAGTTGCACATACTGCACAAAGACAAACACCATGCTTTAAAATTGTGAGGAAATATGAAATCAGGAATTATAGGCCTGCCACAATCCGGCAAATCAACAATATTTACGGCATTAACAGGCGCACGGGGTGAAGGTGAAACATCCGGTTCATTCCATAAAGATGCCATGATTGCCACGGTAACGGTCCATGATGAACGTGTCATGTTTTTAACAGACATGTACCAGCCCAAAAAGACCACATATGCAAAAATAGAATATCTTCTGCCTTCCAAGATTTCAGGAAAGACCGCTTCAAGGACAGAAGGAGGCACCTGGAATCAGATAAGGCCCTGCGATGCCCTTTTACATGTCGTCAGAAATTTCAGGGATGCAAGGGAGCCCTCTCCAGAATCTGATTTCTGGCAGATGGAGGAAGAGCTGATATTAAGTGACCTGATGGTCGTGGAAAAGAGACTGGAAAGGATTGCGCTTGACAAAAAAAGAGGGAAAAAACCGGAAGCCAACGAATATTCCCTTCTTATATCCTGTCGGGAGATTCTCGACAAAGGGCTGGCCTTGCGTACCGATCAAAAACTTGCATCTCAGCCGGAACTCAGGGGATTTACATTTTTGTCTGCAAAACCAATGCTTGTAATTGTAAACAACGGAGATGAAGATGAATCCCTTCCCAAATGGAAAAGACCTCCTGCAGGTGCCGATACAGTACTTGTCCGCGGACGTCTTGAAAAAGACATTGCCCTTATGGATTCAAACGAGGCAAAAGAGTTTCTTGAAATGTACAATATTCATGAATCCGCCCTTGACCGTCTGATCAGAAAATCCTTCTCCCTGCTTAATCTAATATCCTTTTTTACTGTGGGTCCGGATGAGGTCAAGGCATGGTCTATACCTGCAGGCACTGTTGCCCTTGATGCTGCAGGAGTAATACATTCAGACATAAAACAGGGATTTATACGCGCTGAAGTGGTTTCTTTTGATGATCTCAAGGCTGCCGGCAGCTTTCAGGAGGCCAAAAAAAGAGGACAGGTCCGGCTCGAAGGAAAGGGATACTGTATGCAAGACGGAGACATCGTCAATTTCAGATTCAATGTGTAACCGTTGCATCTCTTCTTTTATAATACTGTTAAATTATTACGATTTTTTTACAAACTTGCAAGGAGCTGAGAACCATGGAAAAAATAAAGGTAGGGATAGTAGGTGCCGGAGGCTATGGTGGCTGCGGCGCAATAGAAATACTCAGTTGCCATCCGCATGCAGAAATAAAGCTGCTTGTTGCCGTGCATAATGTAGGGACATCTATAAGCGAACTGTATCCCCATCTTACAGGTTTCTGCGACCTGTCTATCATGGCCCCTGATGATCAGAACCTCCCTGATGACCTTGACATAATCTTTTTCGCAACACCAGACGGCGTAGGTCAGAAAGACGCAGGCAAGTGGCTTGAAAAAGGGGTAAAGGTCGTGGATTACAGCGGTGACTTCCGTTTCAATGATACTGAAACATACAAAGGATATGCGGCCAGGATAGGAATTAAAGGCCCACACCTTTCCCCTGAACTTCTTCCTGAATCTGTTTATGGACTTCCTGAACTCCACAGAGAGGAAATTGTGCAAAAAAATCTTGTAGGAAATCCCGGATGTTTTGCTGCAAGCTGCATCCTTGGCCTTTCTCCTGCCGTCAAATTCGGCCTGATAGATCCGGATTCCATAATATGCGACGCAAAGACAGGGGTTTCAGGCGCAGGCAAGACCCCTTCCCCATCCTTTCATTATCCCGCACGTTATGATGCAATGAATGCCTACAAGATATCAGGACACCAACATGTCTTTGAAATAGAAAGAGAACTGTCAGTTCTATCAGGCAAAAAAATCACCATTACCTTCACGCCACATGTTGTACCTGTCTGCAGGGGGATAATGAGCACCATATATGCACAGTTGGAAGAGAGACAGGATCTCGACACGGTAAAGGATGCATACCGGTCCTTTTACAGCAAGGATGCCTTTGTACGGATCTTTGGCCCTGAAAAAGCCGTTGTCAGCACAGATGTAAGGGGTTCAAATTTTTGCAACATCTCTGTTAACACCGATACAAGGACAGGCAAACTGATTATAGTCAGTTTTATTGACAATCTCATGAAAGGCCAGGCAGGCAATGCTGTTCAGAACATGAATATCATGTTCGGCCTTGACGAGACAGAAGGGCTTGCTGACAGACCGGCAATGTATCCATAGCAAGTTTCCGTCCATGGATGACCCTTTTGTACAGCCCCGGTGTCAATCTGCGGGATTCCTCCCCTTGCTCTTGCCAAAAAGTTATCATCTGCAGATTAAAAACCTGCTATTGCCCACGGCCTGTTTCTGAATGAGCAACAAACAGTCGGCGGCCATCCACTAATCAGAAGATATGGCATCAACAATATCGGCAGTAAAAAGCCTCTGATCCCACACACAACTTTTTCTGGTCAGGCCAAGACGAACAATAACAAGTTTCTTTGAAGGAATGATGACAATAAACTGTCCGTTCTGACCCACTGCATAAAAGCAGTCATCCGGAAGTGCCAGGCCACGGCTTACAGGGCTTGTATACGAATCAGGGATACACAGCCAAAAACATGCCCCGTATTTGCTATGGGGAGAACCTGGGGTTGGAGTAGTGCTGTACCTAATCCATCCCTTTGGAAAAATACGCCTTCCATTCCATACGCCATCCCTCATAAAGAGAAGTCCAAGCCTGGCCCAATCCCTTGCACTCGCATACCCGAATGAACTCGCAAGGAATGTTCCCGCAGCATCGGGCTCAATTACGGCAGTAGACATTCCTAAAGGCCTGAAAAGGGCTCTTTGCGGAAAAGTCAGATAGTCATCTTCCGTACCATGAATGGCATCTTTAAAAATACGTGAAAGTATAACCAGGGAACCACTGGAAAAATGCCACATGGTACCAGGCTTGTATTCGAGCCTTTTTCCTACGGCATAAGCCGCGGCATTTCCTGTTCTGAAAAGCATGTATGACAAATCATTCTGAGGATCACTGTAATCCTCGTCAAACTGAAGACCGCTTGACATACGCATAAGATTATCTACCGTAATCTTGCTGCGAAGATCACCATGCCCGCGCCATTCAAGCAGCAGATTGCATTGATCAGTCGAAAGCCTTCCCTGTTTCACAAGGATACCGGCAAGGGCATTTGTCATTGCCCCGGTCATTGACCATCCCGGCATAGGGGTATCCCTATAAAAGCCGGGAGCATACTGTTCGGCTACTATACGTCCTTTATAGACTATAACAACTGCCCTGGTCCTGCGCACAGGCACCGGGCCGGGTTCCATAAAGGCATATTTCAATATACTGTGCAATCTTTCCAGCGTCTTTTCAGGCAAAACGCTTTTCGGATCTGTCCCTTCTCCCTCAGGCCACAGCAAGGTTTTCTCCCTAACCTCCCGAGGTACAGGCAGGGGCAAAACATGCGATTTCAATCTCTGCTCATCTGTTCCTGCAACCAGGGTACATCCAAGTCCCGGCCTGTAAATGGCCCTGGCCCTGGCCAGGCCAAAAAAATCAGCACTCACTGATTGAGATCTGTAGTTAACATGGGCATCAATCCATTTCAAGGCAGCAAGATCAGATACCATAAGGTCTTCGGAAAGCACTGCATCAGAAGACCTTTTTGAAACAAATACACCGGAACACAATATCTTTGCCTTGTATGCCGTCCCGATCTTCAGAAGATCCCAAAGGTGATAGGCACTGAAAGAGGCAAACAGCGCTACAAGCACACATACGCAGATAATACCCCGGGTTTTAACAGGTCTTAGCCGGACAGGTTTCATTTAACAACAAGATCAATCTGTAAGGGTTCACTCATAAAAGGCCTTTTTCCGGTATCAGTCAGTGTCTACCCATAAAACAGACTGTGGGCGCAAGCAAATCTCCAATTCATAAATGACAACCTTTGACACAGGATAGAGGGAGCCAGAAAAATCCCCCAGATTGAGTAAAAAGGCCATATATGGACGGAAACCAGCCAAACAAAGCAGAAAAAAAGCCTCGGCAGAAGGTTGTCCCTTTTGCATAAGGCCGGTCTTTTCCTTCAGAGTACAGAGCCTGTATCCTGAAAAAACTTCAGATTTTCCTGCTAAATCACCAAAAACCGGTTTGTGAAAAGGCACTGCATACAACAAATTCACAGCAATGTTCAGAGTATAATCAGCAAATAGCATGCCACAAAAACATGACACTCAAGCCCTATACCAACAAGCATATCCTGACACCCTGTTTTTGCATACAGCACAAACGTCATTCATAAACAAACACATTGCGCACATTGCCTTTACCCTGTTTCTATCCATAAATGATCTCTTTTCACAATACCTGCATCTGCCGGGGCAAACATATAAAACAGGTCAACCCTCAAAATTATTCCAGATCCTGCACCCCATAAGACCTTTTTTTACAGTAACAGGAAAATCAAGGTTGACATAAAAATCATTCTGCAATATCTTTTGAAACAATTTTATTGTATGGTCTCAAAATAATACCCTGTGTGTGCACAAGGATGTTCCCACCCAAATAGGGAGATGATATGAACAGTTGGCCCGAAGCTGGCAGCTTCCGGCATATTCGGGTTAAATCTGCCGAAGCAGACAGGTCATAGGTCGGACTTTAATGTAAGACAATGATCTAATAACAAAGGAGACAAAAGAATGAAGATATTGTTTTTTGGTCCAAATGGCAGTGGCAAAGGAACACAAGGCGCAATTATAAAAGAAAAGTTTGGAATCCCTCATATAGAAACAGGGGCAATCTTCAGAGACAATATTTCACGCGGAACAGAACTTGGCAAAAAGGCAAAAGGCTACATAGATCGCGGAGAATTAGTGCCTGATGAAATCACGATACCTATGATACTTTCACGGCTCAAGGAAGACGACTGCAAAAACGGATGGCTGCTTGACGGCTTTCCAAGGAACCTGGCTCAGGCAAAAGCTCTTTACGATGCCCTTAAAAAAGAAGGTATTACCATCGATATAGTTATAGAGATCCTGCTTGACAGACAAATTGCCAAGAATCGTATTATGGGCAGACGACTCTGCGTAAATGACAACAATCATCCTAACAACATATTTATTGATGCCATAAAGCCTGACGGAGACAAATGCAGGGTATGTGGAGGCGATCTCAAAACCAGGGCTGATGATCAGGACGAAGATGCCATTGATCAGCGTCACAATATATATTACGATGATAAAACAGGTACCGTGGCTGCCATAAACTTCTTCAAGGATATCTCTGCCAAAAATGGTGGAATACCCAAGATTATAAGCGTGGATGGAACTCCTGGTGTAAAAGAGGTTACGGCTGATCTGCTGGCAAAACTTGAGGCCTAAACCGGTTTGGCAGACATAAATTCAGCCTCTGATCCCAAACAGTGTCCATCCATAAACAGGTCGTGGATACCACCTCGGGTTTTCAATCTGTAAATGAGATTTTCCGGACAAGACAAGGAATCCGGCAGATTGACACCAAGATTGTGCAAAAAAACATTTATGGATGAAAACTGACCAGCAATTTACTGAAACCAACAAAACAGATGCCAGTCTTAATCTCCACTGAAAACTGAAGGGCCCGTTTTTACAGCTTGAATCTGCCATTACAAGGATTTGAAATACCCTGAAAAGTCAACCCGCATATGGACTTCTCTTGCATCTGTCAAATCTTTTTAAAGATTGATATGGAAATCATTAATGAGGAGCAGAAATACTATTATTTTTTCTATAGAATCCTCTGCTCATGGGTTGGCTGAAATATTAATATCTTGACTATCAAGCCGTGAGCAGGACACCTTAGCTCACGGCTTTTTTTGTCTTTGCGGGATTTATATAATCCCCTTGCAAAAAAGCTGGTCTGATAACATCTTAAAGCCATTATCTAAGCGGTATATCAAGGCTGTCAGAAATATTTTCTCTTATTCAAAACAAAAAACAGGGAGCTTAAAAGTATAAACACCTCAGTTATAAATCAATGCACAAGTCATCTGAAAACACTGCAAGTATTACCCTTATTGGTTACCGATGCTGTGGCAAAACAGCGGTTGGCACTCTCATTGCCAAAAATATGAAAAGACCCTTTATAGACACTGATGCCCTCATAGAACAGCAGACAGGAAAAACCATTGAAGAAATTGTAAGGCAGCAGGGCTGGGAGGAGTTCCGCAGGATTGAAAAAGATGTTATCATGAAAGTTTGCCGGAAGGATGGGCTTGTTATAGCAACTGGCGGCGGGGTTGTGCTGAACAAGGACAATGTTGAGGCACTTCGTAAAAACACATGGATTGTTTGGCTATATGCAAGAGAAAATATTATCAGAAAAAGGATGAACATTGATCAGGTTTCCGGAAAAACACGGCCATCCCTGACAGGGATTGATCCTGCAAAAGAGATCATGTCGGTTATTAAACAAAGAGAACCCTTATACGCAAAAGCAGGACACTTCAAAATAGATACAAGTGATCTCAGTGTTGATGAAATTGCAACAACAATCATTAACAGGTTTGAAACAGGGTGACCCTGGGAAATTTTTATTCAATTTTGGCAACCCATCCACATAGGCGATATAAAGGCTTTTTCCTGCTCTCTTTTCTCAATTGGTGAAATCCTTCTGCATATGGCCTTCAGTTATGGATAATACAATGTCTGGAAATTCATTTGGGACCTTATTCAGAATAACTACATTTGGAGAATCTCACGGGTATGGCGTAGGTGCAGTCATAGACGGTTGTCCACCGCGTATAGCCTTGAAGCCTGAAGACTTTTACGATGCAATGGCGTCAAGGCGTCCCGGCAACAGCCCTTCTGACACCTCCCGCAGGGAAAAAGATACGGTAAAAATACTGTCAGGTGTTTTTGAAGATCTGACAACCGGCATGCCAATTACTCTTCTGATACTTAACAGGGATGCAGACAGCCGTCCCTATGAAATCTTGCGCACCCTGTTCAGGCCTGGCCACGGCGACTATACCTACTTCAAAAAATATGGACATTTCGATTTTACAGGCGGTGGAAGGGCCTCTGCACGTGAAACAGCAGCAAGAGTGGCTGCCGGCGTGGTAGCTGACAAGGTATTGTATCCTCTCGGAATAAAATTCACAGCATTTACACTTGAATTAGGCGGAATAAGGGCCAAAAAGATTGATCAGGATTATCTGGACCAAAGTCCCCTGTTATGCCCGGATCCTGATGCATCAGAAAAGATGCTGGATCTTGTTTCACAGGTCCGCCAGGAAGGAGATTCCCTTGGAGGAATTGTTGAGCTGAGAATAAACGGATGCCCTCCAGGCCTTGGAGAACCGGTTTTCGACAAACTTGAGGCAGACCTTGCAAAGGGTATCATGTCTATCGGCGCTGTTAAAGGTATTGAGATAGGAGAAGGATTTGGAGCAGCAAGGCTCAAGGGTTCTGAAAACAACGATTCGCTTGCACCTGACGGTTTTGCATCAAACCATGCAGGAGGTATCCTTGCAGGGATATCCAATGGAGAGACTATAGTTATAAGAGCGGCAGTAAAACCTATTCCTACAATAGGACTTGAGCAGGATACAATTGACAGGGAAGGCAAACCCGCCAAACTGAAAATGAAAGGAAGATATGACATCTCTGCTATCCCGAGAATAATTCCTGTAATCACAGCAATGGCCAAGATAGTTTTGGCAGATCATTATCTGCGTCAGCGGGCAATCAGAACAGATCTGCACTAACCCGGCATGCCCCCGCTCAAAATAATCCGCAGTTACCTTTTTCCCTGTCTGGAGAGAGTGGTATGGATGTCTCCGGATCAAGGGCGGACGGCATAGCCTGTACATTCAGGCAGGGATTGCCCTTTCACAGCAAACAAATATAAAAAACAGGATTCACACAGATCAATGCACTGTTCGGGTGCTCTTCCGGTGCCTAAAGACCGGTCTTTATGTTCAAACAATGGAAACCGGGTATCAGCTCAATAATAGGGGGATAACAGCCCTCCCGGCGGTCGCGTCAGAAAAACCTTCCTGCCCCTATTTATTGAGTTGTTACGAAACTGGCATACTGAAGCAAAAAAAATAATACTATGATCAACAAACTCAAGGATGGAGGACATAAAAGATGATTGGGAAAAAAATCCGCATGGAAAGGCTCATGAATCGGGATACCGGCAAAATAGTTATTGTACCCATGGATCATGGGGTTAGTGTAGGGCCTATCCTTGGGATCACCAACATGAAACATGCAATGAGCCAGGCGGCTGATGGCGGAGCCAATGCCGTTGTTGTACATAAAGGAGTGGTTGCGTCCGGCCACAGAGGCAGCGGTCCGGATATCGGACTTATAATACACATGTCGGCCAGCACATCATTGTCTCCAACTCCAAATTCCAAGGTCCTGGTATGTACTGTTGAAGAGGCTATCAAACTTGGGGCTGATGGTGTCTCAGTGCATGTAAACATAGGTGATGAGAGGGAAGGCGAAATGCTGGCAAGCCTTGGGAAGGTAGCTCAAAGTGCAGCAGAATGGGGCATGCCTCTTTTGGCCATGGTTTATCCAAGGGGAGAAAAAATAAAAAACGAATATGATGTTGAAGTTGTCAAACATGCGGCAAGACTTGGTGCAGAACTGGGGGCTGACATAGTCAAGGTGTCATACACCGGAGATCCTGACAGCTTCAGAAAGGTGGTAGACGGGTGTCATGTCCCTGTGATTATTGCCGGAGGCCCCAAAATGGATTCTGACAGGGCAATACTTGAAATGGTAAAGGGAGCCATAGATGCAGGAGGATCAGGAACATCTATTGGAAGAAATGTCTTTCAACACAAAAACCCCAGAAGAATAATCGGCGCCCTTGCAATGATTGTACATGATAATGCCGGTGTTGATGACGCCTTGAATTTTCTCGATAAAGGATAGTTTTTGATCACCATCTGGTTTCCAATCCAAAAAATGAGACATTTTTTACAGGACCAGGGGAATAAAGGAAACATACAAAAGCAAACCATATAATGATAACCTGTTGCACAAATAATCAGGCAGAACTCAGGCACATATCCATCTGATCTGTTGATTTGTCAGCGCTCAGGGCGGCCCCCAGGTCTCGCCTGATCTTGCAAAAAACATTGATTGCTGAAAAGGGAACTTTGCTTCTACTCAGTGGCCAAGCACCCACATAGGGGCAACTGCCATAAAGGTTATTACAGACAATAATGGTTTTGTACAGATTTATTATGATCATAACCCCTTATGTCCTTCAGAAAAGGCTATGTTGTACAGGGAGAAAAACGTGGCACAAAAAACTCCGGAAACCAAAACAGTGCCAACAGCGCTGAAAAGATACAGACAAGAGATTGACAAAGTAGACAGCCAGTTGCTTTCCCTTTTGTTAAAAAGACAAAAGATTGCCAAAGGGATAGGTAAAACAAAAAGAGAGCTGGGCCTTGAGGTTTTTGATCCTGCAAGGGAAAGCAACATACTGAAAAACTTGATGGCCAATGCTGACAGTCTGCTTACCAGGGACATGGTACGACATATCTTCAACGAGATAATATCTGCCTCACGTACGGTCCAATCTCCTTTGACAGTATCGTTTTTGGGGCCAGAAGCCACATTTTCTCATCAGGCAGCCATATGTATGTTTGGTCATTCAATCTCGTTACGCATGGCTTCGACCATTGATGATGTGTTTGATCTGGTAGAAAAGGGAGGTTGTCAAAAAGGGGTTGTTCCCATAGAAAACTCGTATGAAGGTTCTGTGAACAGAACGATTGATCTTTTTTACAGATATGATTTGAAAATAAACGCCGAAATCTTTCTTCGCATCAGACATCACCTCCTGAGCAAACAGGACAGTATCAAAAAAATAAAACGGCTGTACTCACATCCCATGGCCATCGCCCAATGCAGGCAATGGATAAGAAACAACATGCCTGATGTTGAGATAAAGGAGGTCCAGAGCACTGCCCATGCGGCAAGGATGGCTGTCAAAGATAATGATGCAGCCGCACTTGGAAGTCGTTTGGCAGCCATGACCTATGATCTGAACACATTGAAAAAAAACATAGAAGACAGTCCGGATAATGTAACAAGATTTCTTGCCATTGGTAAAACAGCAGTATCTGCCACAGGCAATGATAAAACATCCTTTATGTTTTTGTTGAAACACCGCCCGGGTGCGCTGCACGACACATTGGGAGCCCTGGCACGCAGGGGTATTAACATGAGTCGTATTGAATCCAGGCCAACCAAGATTCAGAGCTGGGAGTACCTTTTTTTTGTTGATATAGATGGACATGAATCTGATAAAAAGATAAACGATGCACTCATGGAGATGGAAGAATCATGTGTGGTTCTGAAAAGGCTCGGTTCATATCCTGCATCAGGTGAACCATGGGAATAGAGCATAAAAAGATCCAACTTGCTGACAGGCTGAAAAACCCCACAGTGGGAATTATTGGCGGAACAGGATTTATGGGGACATGGCTTGCAGGTATCCTTGGCAAAAAAGGCATCAAGGTTGTACCTGTAGGGCGTACTACCACTATCACCCCTGTTCAGGCAGCACATGACTGTGATGTGGTGGTGATCTCAGTACCCATTACCAAGACAGAAGAGGTGATCAAAGAGATAGCACCCCATATTGCAGATGACAAACTTCTTATGGACCTTACCTCAATAAAGAAACGGCCTTTGGAGGCAATGCTCAAATATTCCCGTTGCGAAGTGGTTGGTGTCCATCCTTTGTTTGGCCTGGACATATCCCCCGACGAAGAGGCAAAAATAGCTGTTTGCCCTGCAAGAGGCAACATTGGCGCAGAATGGCTTAAAAAACTGTTCACAGATGCAGGTATGGTGGTAGCAACACTTTCTGCCGAAAAACATGACCAGCTAATGGGTCTTGTTCAGGGAGCAAACCACTTTTCCACCCTTGCCCTTGCTCTGCTGATAAAAAAATCCGGCTTCACACTAAAAGAGATACAGTCTTGTTCTACCCAGACATTTATGAAAAGACTTCGCAGAATCATTGCCATGCTGGGCCAATCAGACGAACTGTTTGGTGCGCTTTTGATGGAAAACAACTTTTCCTCCGGATTTATAGATCAATATATGGAAATGGTAAATGATCTGTCTGACATAATAAAGGACAAGAACGGAGAAAAGTTCAGACAATTTTTTATGGAATTGAAAGATTTTTTCTTGGTATAAAAAACGGGAGGAAAATCATTATATTATGAAAAAAAAAGAGATATGGGTTAATGCAGACCCATGGAAAAAGGGACTGGTGACCGCTGCACTCGAAGGAGGAGCAGATGCAGTAATTGTCACTGATGACAAGGCTGACAATGTAAAAGGACTTGGCATTATAGCTACTGTTTCAAATAACGGAGACCTGAAATGGGGAAAAGACGTTGTAGTTATGGATATACAATCCTCTGAGGATGAAGACGAGATAGTAAAACAGGCCCTTCAAAAAAAGGTCATCGTAAAAACATCCGACTGGAAAGTAATCCCCCTTGAAAACCTCGTTGCACGATCCGGCAACCTGTTTGTTGAAGTCAATAGTATAGAGGAAGCAAAAACCGCTGCAGGCGTACTTGAAAAAGGTGTCGACGGACTTGTGATTACTGAACGGGATCCGCTTAAAGTAAAAGAAATAATAAATGCAATCAATACCACCAGACAATCCATTGACCTTGCTGAACTTACGATAGAAAAAGTTGTTCCGCTCGGTATGGGAGACAGGGTATGCATTGACACCTGCTCCATTATGAAACCAGGGGAGGGTATGTTGATTGGCAACAGCAGTCATGGCCTTTTTCTGATTCACTCGGAAAGTATTGAAAACCCCTATGTGGCGCCCAGACCTTTCAGGGTTAATGCCGGGCCTGTACACGCCTATGTTATGGCGCCCAATGGAAAGACACGTTATCTTTCAGAACTAAAGGCAGGAGATGAGGTCATTGGGGTAAATTTCAAGGGAGAGATGTTTCCGCTTCTCGTCGGCAGAGTAAAAATAGAAAAAAGGCCCCTTATCCTGATTCAGGCATCAGGACCTGACGGATCATTCACTACCATACTGCAAAACGCAGAAACCATTCGCCTGGTTTGCAAGGATGGAAAACCCTTATCTGTGGTCAAGATAAAACCTGGTGATCATGTGTTAGGCCATGTAGAATCCGCAGGAAGACATTTTGGTCACAAAATAAAAGAATCCATCACAGAAAAATAGCCCATCAAATGAAACGGACGACACAGAATTTCAGCAGGATATTACAAATGACAGCATCATTCTGTTTCTGCATAAAAACCTGTTTCGCAGGAGGATAATATAAAATGCTGCTTGGTCTTATGAGAAAACATGCCAGTTCCTGGATCATCAAGGTCATAATGGTGATTATCGTCCTGGTTTTTATATTCTACTTTGGTTATTCCTTCAAGGCCAGACGAGGATTGAAGGTAGCTGTTGTAAACGGAGACGTGATAAGCCGTTATGAGTATTCCAAGGTATACAGGGACCTGTATGAGGCATTTCGCAGGCAGTATAAAGACCTGTGGACAGATAACATGGTCAGGCTGTTTCACCTGAAGGAGATGGCCCTGAACAGATTGATAAACCAGAAACTGATCAGTTATGAAGCTAAAAAACTGGGCCTTTCCGTTACAGACAGCGAGATTCAAAAGGCTATACTGAAAATAAAGGCATTCAATGTCAACGGTCATTTTGATATGCAGCGTTACGAGGCCCTGTTGAGCAACAACAGGATAACGCCGGAAGAATTTGAACAGAGTATTGCCCAGGATATCCTGGCAAAAAAAACAAGACAGTTTGTTTTCAGCTTTGTACACGTTACAGATCAAGAAGTTCGCGATCACTATGCCTTTTTCACTGAACAGATAAAAATCGCATTTCTCAGGTTTTTACCCGAATCTTTCAAGGACAAAATCAAGATAACACAATCTGATATAAACCTGTTCTTTGAACAAAACAAGGAAAAATACAAGACGCCAACAAAGATCAAACTGACCTATATTGTCATTAATCCCAAGGACTTCAACAACAAAGTCAAAATCAGGGAAGATGATATAACAGCCTATTATGAAGAACACAAAAATCAATTCAAAAAACCCGGCGGTAACGGTTTCAAACCCCTCAACGAGGTTAAAAAGGAAATAACAGAGGTTCTTGTCAAACAGGCTGCCACAGACCTGGCCCAGGAACGAGGCATGTCCCTGATTGACCAGATGCCCTATGATGTAGATATCGCAAAATATGCCGCTGATAATGGTCTTAAGACAGGGAAGACAGATTTCTTTTCCATACAGGAATCTATTCCTGGAATCGGGAATGATAAAAAAACCAAAGACATATTATTTTCATTGAACAAACAAGACACAACTGAGCTCATTACCCTGAACGGAAAATTTTACATTTTTCAGATCACGGACAAACATAGCTCCCACATACCCCCGATAAAAGAAGTTATGGACAGGGTAAAAGAGGACTGTATCCAACAAAAGGAACTTGATAAGGCCAAACAGAAGGCAGAAGAATTTTTAACACGACTTAACAAGGGCGAAAAATGGGACGATCTCATCAAGGAATACCATCTGAAACCTGTGCAAACCCCCTTTTTTACCCGACAGGGCTATGTTCCTGGTGTGGCAGCAGACCGCAGCCTTAACGAAGAGCTTTTCAGTTTGAATAAAAACAGAAGGTTTATCAAAAAACCCTATGTCAGCCCCAGAGGAGCATTTATCTTCAGATGGCTGGCTTCAAAAGGGATTAATGAGGAGAAATTCAAGAAAGACAAGGAACAATTTACAAATATACTTATTGATCAGAAACGCAAACTTGTATTTGAAAAATGGCTTTCAAATGTAAGGCGGATATCTGACATAAAAATCCTTGTTCCCGTATCTGAACTGTAAGCACACAGTACAGTTGAAACACATCAGTTCAACAACAGGAACGCCGTCATATTGCTATTTATTGAGTTATCAGGTGCACAAGCTGAGCAAGTCTCAGCATCTGTCAGTCAGCTCAGTCGGCGCTCGTACTCCACCTAACATTCGCTGAAACAAAAACCGCTGGATGATTTAAGAAAAACAACCCTCTGCTGTAATAATTAGGAGATAAACTGACATATGGCTACAAAACCAACCCTTATTGACATATTTAAAAAACGAACAAGGCACCCATTCAGGCCAAGGGCCTCGGATATTATTAACAGACTCTTTCCTGATTTCGAGTTTTTTGAAACCCCTGACGTATCACTTGTATCAGGGAAATGCAGATTTATGGAAAAGGATCTGTACGTAATAGGCCAGCAAAAACCCACCCCCAAGGATTTGAGAACAGGGAATGACCTTGAAAAACTTAATTATGGGATGCTTACATCCGATGATCATGCCTTTATATGGTCACTGTTGAAACGCATAAAAAAAGAAGATACAGAACATACCTATATCTTTTCCATAATAGACACTTATGGTGCAGATATATCTATGTACTCTGCCCAAAGATTTCAGGCCTTTTATATTGCACATTTAATAAAAGAATTTCTTGTCATTCCTGTCAGAACAATTTCCCTTATTCTTGGAGAAGGGGGCAGCGGAGGAGCCCTTGCCATTCAGGTCACAGACATAAGGGGCCAGATGGAAGACGCCCTGTACGCAACCGCTCCCCCGGAAAGCATGGCCTCCATTATATTCCGCGACCCTACCCGTATTGAAGATGCTCTGACAATACTTAAACCTACTGCAAGAGAACTGAAAAAACTGTCGGTCATTAACCGTATTGTTCCTTCGCCAGAAAACATAACAGATATTGACAAAATGGCCGAAAATGTAAAACAGTTTTTAAGCAAATCCGTGA
Source organism: uncultured Desulfobacterales bacterium (assembly GCA_964457545.1). Taxonomy (GTDB): domain Bacteria; phylum Desulfobacterota; class DSM-4660; order Desulfatiglandales; family Desulfatiglandaceae; genus JAGGTJ01. The sequence goes on from CAYWEN010000016.1 coordinate 44,061, forward strand.
ATGACCTGTCAAAATCCAAAATCAGGAAACTGATCAAAAAACGGGAAATCAGGGCAAAAAGCTATGGCCTGTACAAAGGCTCAGGGGCATTTTACGACCTTAAGAAATACCTTGAAAAACCTATTAAAAAGGCATTTCGCAAACCGCCATCCAATATAAAGATCGTTAATTACTCCAGCCTGGTAGAGGTAAATGATCACTATGGCGAAATGAAAATATATAAAGAAGAAAAGGGGTTTGTCCGCTGTGGTGTACACAGGAAGGATGGAAGGCTGATCCAGGGATGTGGCAAACTGGTTTCACTTCAGTCCCTGCTTGACAACTTCAATGTGTGTCCTGAATGCGGATTTTCCTATCCAATGGGAGCAAGCGGATGGATTGACTGTCTGACCGATACGGGAACATTTCACGAACTGCACAGAAACCTGAGTGTTGACCAGCTCTTGGACGATGATTCAATGACAGATTACTACAGGGACTTTTTGGCCAGACAGCAGGGACATTCAAATTTCAAGGAGTCTCTTGTTGTTGGCAGTGCCAGACTTCATCATTTTCAGGTAGTCATGGCCATAAGCGCCTTTCATTATTGTGGCGGATCCATGGGGGTTGTATTTGGTGAGAAATTCAGAAGGGCTGTGGATTTCGCCATACAGGAAAACCTGCCGTTTATAAGCCTGTGCTGTTCCGGAGGAGCAAGGTTATATGAAGGAATAGCAGCCCTGATGCAGATGGTCAAAACGGTTGAATCGGTCAACAGATTAAAACGGCATGGCCTTCCGTATATATCCATACTTGCAGACCCGTCTACCGGCGGCGCCATTGCCAGCTACGCCGCTCTTGGCGATATCGTGATTGCAGAACCAGGGGCCCTGGTAATTTTCGCAGGCCCCCGGGTTATGAAATCGCGCGGTTTTAATGTGGATGAAAAACTGGTCAGGTCCCAATATCTCCACGAATTGTCAAAAGGAATATATGATAAACTGGACTATTATCATGATATAAGGGGAGTCCAGGAAATATGTGAGAGGAAAAACATGAAATTAAGTGTGGCAAGATACCTTGAACTATACAACAGGACCTTTTCCCGGCCAAAAAAAACAAAGGGGAGAAGGAAATAACATGGAAACATCTATCTTTTTGTTGTTCTGACACATGATACGCCTTCTCCGGACCTGCCAGAGACAAAGCAACGGTTGTCAGAAAGGCATTCCGACTTTCGTCTGTCTCCTGCTTTCCAACGTTTGACAAGCATTGGTTCGTTTATAAATGGCCTGCTCATTGAAAAATAATCTGCCACACCCCTGTGAAACAATTCCTGAGCAACACCATACGATCTGATTCCTCCCACAAGGATAAGAGGGATCGAGATGTGTTTTTTGAATTCAATGGCCTCTTTCTGAAAATAGGCCTCCTTTTCCACAGAATTTATACCAGGTCTGTTGGGACCTGACTTCATAGATGTCAGAAGTCCTCCGCTGATCTCCACTGCATCCAGACCATTTTCTTCAAGCATACGCACAACCTTTATGGAATCTTCTATGCCAAGGCCATCCGGGGCATAATCCTGGCAATTTATTTTTATCAAAACAGGATAGTCCTTCCCCACATTTTTACGAACGGTCTGTAAAACCTCAAGAAGGGCCCTTGCCCTGTTTTCAACCGTTCCTCCGTATGAATCGGTACGTTTATTGAATATGGGAGACAAAAATTGACTCATCAGGTATCCATGGGCAGCGTGAATCTGTACGCCATCAAATCCTGCATCCTTTGCCCTTGCAGCAGCAAGACCAAAGGCCTCTGTTATCGTCTTTATATCTTCAACTGTCATCTCCTGTCTTGGCGCACGTGCAATACCCTTTACTTCTGAAACAGCAAGAGGCGGTTTCCCTGTAAACGCCTTTTTGCCAAAAAAACCGGCATGGGAAACCTGCATGACAATTCTTCCTCCATTATCATGAACACGATCTGTCATGTCTTTAAGACCGGCTATCATATCATCTCTGTAAATACCCAACTGCCTTATACTTGCCTGTCCCTCCGGAAGCACATAGGCATGGCCGGTGATTATCAGCCCCACCTGTCCCAAACATAACTCCACCATCCTGTCAATCAACTCAGGTGTACAGTAACCCTTCTCTGTGGCCAGACCCATCCAGGTTGCAGACCGTATAAAACGGTTGGCAATGGACAGATTTTTTATTGTGCTGTTGGTAAAAAGGTCTTCCATGTCCACACCTCTTGTGATATCTGAAAAATGCCCTTCCCGGTTTGCAGCAATCGTACATACAGGCCTGCATCTGACCAACAAATGAAAACCGCTGCAAACAGACCATCCAATCAAGCCGTTCTATATCAATTTTTTGTATCAGCTCAATAACAGGGGGATAACAGCGAACGTACCACCAAGGCAGGAGAATTTTTCTTCCGCTCCGGCCCCTATTTATTGAGCTGTTACAATTTTTTTCATATTATCCTGGATAGCAGCCCCAAACTCGGAACATTTCAGCTCTGTCGCCCCTTTCATCTGTCTTGCCAGATCATATGTAACAGTACCGTTAGCTATGGTTTTCACAACAGCATTAACTATAAGATCGGCAGCCTCCTTCCACCCCATAAAACGGAGCATCTCCACACCTGAAAGAACAAGGGATCCCGGATTGACCTTGTCAAGGCCGGCATATTTGGGCGCTGTCCCGTGAGTGGCCTCAAACACGGCACAACGATCACCTATATTTGCTCCTGGAGCCATACCCAGTCCTCCGACCTGTGCAGCTGCTGCATCAGACAGATAATCTCCGTTGAGATTAGGCGTTGCCACAACATCATATTCATCAGGCCGCAACAAAAGTTGCTGAAACATGGCATCTGCAATCCTGTCTTTTATAACAATCCTCCCATCAGGCACAGTTCCATTGTATCTGTCATACAGTTCCGACTCTGTTACAGTCCTGTCCGAAAACTCCTGCCTTGCTGTTTCATATCCCCAGTCCTTAAAGGCGCCCTCTGTATACTTCATAATATTTCCCTTGTGCACAAGGGTTACACTTGACCGGCTGTTTTCAATGGCATAGTTAATGGCCTTTCTGACAAGGCGTGCAGTATTGAACCTGCTCATAGGTTTTATACCTATGGCGCTTTTTTCCGATATCAGGGCGCCGCCGGTCCTTTCCTGCTTCCTGTTGATCATCTCAATCATGTCTCTTGCGTCCTGTGTCTCTGCCTCCCATTCCACACCGGCATATACATCCTCCGTGTTCTCCCGGAAAATTACAATATCCATTTGTTCCGGCTGTACCACTGGAGCAGGAACCCCGGGAAAATAACGGACAGGCCTTACACAGGCATACAGGTCCAGCTTTTGTCTCAGCGTCACATTAAGAGAACGGAAACCTCTACCAACAGGTGTTGTTAATGGCCCCTTTATGGCAATGCCATACCTTGATATATCCTCGATGGTAATATCTGGCAGGGGGATCTCAGGGCCATAACGCCTCTGGGCCTTCTCACCTGCCAGAAGTTCTTTCCAGAAGATCCTCCTTTTTCCGGAATATGCAAGACTAACCGCAATATCAAAGACAGGCCTGGAAGCAGCCCAGATATCAGGGCCAATACCATCTCCCTCAATATATGCAACAACAGGAGTGTCCGAAACCACCGGACGATTGTTTTTATCCCAACTTATTATATCTCCTCCATCCTCAACGGATCTTTTCATATCTTCCATATCTGTCCCTTCAGAAATTGTATAAAAATCATTTTTCATATAAGGCAAGGTCTGATGATGAAAAGGGCATTATCAAACAGCCTCTTTATTGGCTGTGATCCTGTGACAAAAAGGGTTGATATCTTTTCAGGATCAGCAGCACGAACATCCAACAGATGTCATGCAAGCCGTTTTATAGCCATTACAAGACTTTTTACTGCATCTGCAGATCGATCAAGGGCCTCTTTCTCTTCTTTTGCAAGGTCTATTTCAATGATCTTTTCCACTCCTTTTTCACCAAGTTTTACAGGTACACCAATAAAAAGATCATTTATACCATACTCTCCATCAAGACATACACTGCAGGGCAATATCTTCTTTTTGTCCTGCAATATTGCCCTTACCATCTCTGTAACAGCAGACGAAGGGGCATAGTAGGCACTTCCGGTCTTAAGCAGACCGACTATTTCCGCGCCTCCAAACCTGGTCCTTCTGATAATATCATTGATACGTTCTTCCGGTAGCAATTCTGTTACAGGAATTCCCGCCACAGTAGAATATCTCGGCAGGGGAACCATGGAATCCCCGTGCCCTCCCAACACAAAAGACTGTATGTTCTCCACAGACACCTGCAACTCTTCAGCAATAAAGGCGCTGAACCGGGCTGAATCCAGCACTCCGGCCATACCTATCACCCTGTTTCTGGAAAAACCGCTGGTATCCAATGCCACATGACACATGGCATCTAATGGGTTGGATACAATAATCAATATGGAATCAGGGGCTATTGCACTCACCTCTTTTACAACAGAATTCATGATCCCCATATTTGTAGACAAAAGATCGTCCCTGCTCATACCCGGTTTTCTGGCAACTCCTGCAGTAATAACAACTATGTCAGAGCCTTCAACATGGCCATAATCGTTTGAGAAACCGGTTATCCTGAAATCGTGTCCCTCTATGGGGGCAGCCTCTGTCAAATCAAGCGCCTTACCCTCAGGCATACCTTCCAGCACATCAACCAGAACCACATCCGCAAGGTTTTTCTCTGCAATCCGCATTGCGGTATTTGCACCTACATTACCAGCGCCTATTACGGCCACCTTTTTTCTCATTATCCTATTCTCCTGCTACAAGTTTTATGCTGTTTTCAATTTCTGTTCAAGATATGACTGCCAGACTGATTTCTCAAAAAAAGGCAGACTGCAGACAACAGTTCATGCAGATTTCGCACAGAATATCCGCCTGAATTCTTCAGGCACATATGGCCGCCCCCTGCTATTTAACGCAACACCAACAATTTTCCCCTTCAGACTGAGTTTGTTGTCAGGGATACGGTATATATCCTGAAAAAATACGAACCTGATCCTTGATTCCCGTCTGAATCTTAGCCTTACGACAAATCTGTCTCCACTCCCAAGAGGGTATTTATAGTCCAATTCCGCCCTGGTAACTACCAGATTTATCCTGTTTTCCGTATAGAATTTGAAATCAATGCCTATTGATCTCAGGTATTCATGCCGGACATGTTCAAGATAGTTCTGATACACAGCATTGTTTACAATTCCCTGCATATCACATTCATAGTCCCGCACAGTCATCTCAAACGAGAAATCATATGCATCCAAATCCGTTTTCCCTATCCTGTAATACAGCCAAGCAGGGGCCGAGGTTTTATCTGCCCCTCCCATGCTACTGATTATGGTGCTGTTTACATATCCTGATGACCTTAAAAACAAATCTCAGGCCATCCTATCATTTAATGAACCTATTATCTCATCTATACAGTTAATCTCATGATTTTTTAAAAAATCCGTCAAACCGCCAATTATTTTCATGCAGACCCCTGGATCCACAAAATTTGCAGTCCCTACCTGAACCGCCTTTGCCCCTGCAATCAAAAACTCAAGGGCATCTTTGTAATCCATAATACCGCCAATCCCGATAACAGGGATATGAACAGCCCTTACCACCCTGTAGACCATATAAAGAGCTACCGGCCTTATCGCTGGTCCTGAAAGGCCTCCTGTGATATTGGCCAACTGTGGAATACGCTGTTCAATATCTATGGACATGCCTGTCAGCGTGTTAATCAGAGAAACAATATCCGCCCCTGCCCTTTCAACAGCAATAGCCACAGACGTAATATCAGTGACATTAGGCGATAGCTTGACAATAACCGGCTTATCCGCCTCCCTGGCCACTGCCTCAGTCACCTGCGCCGAAACATCAGGGTCCGTACCAAAGGCAAGGCCCCCGGACTCTACATTCGGACATGAAACATTGACCTCAAGGGCAGATATGGCATCAATACCTCTGAGCCCCCTGGCAACGGCCCCGTACTCATGAATAGTGTGCCCGTAAATATTGACTATTACTGCAGTATCAAGCCGTTCCAGATATGGCAGCTTGTCTCTGACAAACGCATCAAGCCCGACATTGGCAAGCCCAATAGCATTCAACATTCCACATGGGGTTTCCACTATCCTTGGAGGGGGATTCCCTGGCATTGGTCTTAAAGAAAGTCCCTTGACAACAATACCTCCCAAAAGATCAGGTGATACTATTTCAGAAAACTCCTCACCATATCCAAACGTTCCTGAAGCGGCAAGTACAGGATTTTTGAGTTTGAGCGGGCCAACGGATACTGCAAGATCAGGCATACTCATAAACCTTTCCAGTCAATACGATTGGCAAAGAAAACCGGTCCATCCTTGCATACATTAAAATAGGCCAAGGCAACATCCTGTGAGGCCGGCACAACACAACCCTGGCATGCCCCAAGACCACAGGCCATAGTGCTTTCAAGAGAAACCTGGCAATCAACCCCTGACCTGATTGTCATAAGAGCTGTTTTTCTAAGCATGCCTACAGGACCACATGCATACACAACCGTATCATTTCTGCCTTTTATGACATTTGCAAGCAGATCTGTAACAAAACCGTGATAGCCATATGAGCCATCATCAGTAGCAATCTTGATATTCAAGTCTGAATGACATATATTATCAGTCGGAATTATTTTACTTGCAGTGCTGAACCCAGCAATAAATGTCAGGCCAGGGTCATTAATGGCATGCGCCAGAAATATAAGGGGGGCAATCCCCATACCGCCAGACACAAGGACAGGGGTTTGATTTTCATCAGGAAGTCTGTATCCCTGCCCAAGAGGCCCCATAACAGATACCCTGTCGCCTTTAACCATATGCGACATAAGGTCGGTCCCCCTCCCCACTACGCTGTATACAATATCAATACTGCCGTCACCCAAGGTCCTGCATATGGAAAAAGGTCTCCTTAACAGTGGATCCCTCCCGGAACTTACCCTGAACATTACAAACTGGCCCGGGGATGCTTCCGAGGCTATTTCAGGCGAAAAAACACCCATATGCATGATTTTGGGAGCTATCTGTCTGTTAAATATTATGCGGGCATTATCTTCTGTCATAAATACATTTTTTGTCTTACAATGGAATTTCTGCAAAATGTCCAACCGTATTCAGATTCAGCCGTCTTTTCCTGTTGTATGGTCCAAATGACCTTTAGTGTACAGGGTCTGCCCACATTAAAGTAAGATTAAAAAATTGTGCCCAGACCTGCAAAATAATGCATCGTATATACCTGTCCGTTTACATAGCAAACAGAAAAACAAGTAATCCCGCAAATCAAAAACAGTGAAGCAGGTGCAGATATTGCATAAAAGGCCTTTTATATACAAACACCAAGATAAAGGGACAACATGGGAAACAATACATTACAATGGTATGCCATACGGACCAGAAGCAATTTTGAACAAAAAGTATACGATATTTTATACAATAAGGCAATCGAGGCATTCCTTCCGAGAGTCATGGTAATGAGCAGACGCAAGGATCGCAGAAAAAAGATCTATGTCCCCATGATTTCAGGATACCTGTTTGTTCATACTGACCTTAATCCCAGGGAACACGTCAGAATTCTCCAGACTGTCGGTGTAATCAACATGGTTGGGGTCAAAGGACAGCCTGTTCCGGCAAATAAAGACGAGATAGCCTCCCTGATGGTACTCGATGGTACCGACCGTACAGTGCAGAACCGCTCTTTCATGAAAACAGGAGACAGGGTTATGGTTATGGAAGGTCCGTTAAAGGGACTATCAGGTTTTTATATAAGGCACAGGAGCAAATCTGACAGGGTGGTTGTTTCTATCGAACTGCTGCAGCGGTCCCTTGAGGTGGAAATTGACGGCTATGCCCTGGAAAAACTGCCATAAGATACCTGAAAGGACCTGTTCACAAACCATCTTTTTGCCATTATACGACCTCCGGTTCCCTGCATATCACCTGAGCAGTATTTTCCCTGTTGGGCTGAAACAGCCAACGGGATTGCTAACAACAACCATATATGACAGAAATTCACACCCGACAAATTTATAAGGCCGATAAACATGACCGTACTGTCCATAAAAGATTATCCAAAAGAACCTGTAGCCCTTGACAATCTTTCTGTAAAACTCATGAGGCAGGCCAGATTTGTTCCTCTGCACATAAAAAACGATCTGATAGAAATAGCAATGGCAGACCCTGATGATTTTTATACAATTGAGGCGCTGTCTCTGGCCTATAACAAGAAAATCAGGGTATTAAAGGGGGAAGAGGCCGACATATCAGATGCAATAGAGCGGCTTTACGGTGTAGGCAGCCAGTCAATGGAAATGATTATTGAGGAGGCAGGCAAGGATGTATACAGCATAGATCCTGACAGAAACGAAGAAGATATAGACCATCTGCGTGACCTTGCCTCCGAAGCCCCCATAATCAGGCTCGTCAACAGAATTATCCTTGACGCCGTAAAATTTCAGGCCAGTGACATACACCTTGAACCTTTTGAAAATCAGTTCAGAGTCAGATACCGGATTGATGGTGTTCTCAACGAGATAGAATCTCCGCCCTACCGGTTGCAGGCAGCAATTGTCTCCAGAATCAAGATAATGGCGAAACTGGATATTGCAGAAAGACGTCTGCCTCAGGACGGGAGGGTCAAGCTGAAAATTGCCGAAAAGGAGATTGACCTCAGGGTTTCAACAATTCCCACCCTGTTCGGTGAAAGCGTTGTGATGCGTGTTCTGGACAGAGATACCCTTATATTTGACTTTGAAAAACTGGGATTCCCAAAAAGCATTCTGTCTAAGTACACCGACCTTATCTCCCAGCCCTACGGTATGATACTGGTAACAGGACCCACAGGAAGTGGCAAGACATCCACCCTTTATGCCACCCTGTCAAGGATAAACTCCCCTGAAAAAAAAATCATTACACTTGAAGACCCTGTGGAATATCAGTTAAACGGTGTCAATCAGATTCAGGTAAACCCCAAGATAGGAATGACCTTTGCCAATGGACTACGCTCCATTGTGCGGCAGGACCCCGATATCATCCTTGTGGGAGAGATCAGAGACAGGGAAACCGCTGAAATAGCAATACAGTCTGCTCTTACAGGACATCTGCTTTTCAGCACCCTGCATACAAATGACGCTGCAGGGGCCATAACAAGGCTTATAGAGATGGGTACAGAAAGCTTTCTGCTAAGCTCTGTGCTGCTTGGCATCTTTGCCCAGAGACTTGTCAGGGTAATATGCCCTCATTGCAAAACGCCTGTTACCCTGGAAAACCGTCTGATCAGGGCTATGGGTATTACCAACAGCGAGGCGAATAAAACTACATTTTTCGCAGGAAAAGGATGCGAAGAATGCAGGTATACAGGATTTAAAGGCAGAATAGGCATATTTGAATATATCCCTGTCAGCAGCAGGATAAGGGAGGAGATAATAAAAAACTCCAGTGCAGAGAGGATTAAAGAGGTGGCAATACAGGAAGGAATGATTACATTAAGACAAGACGGATGGTCAAAGATCAGACAGGGAATTACAACCGTTCCCGAGGTACTCAGGGTATCTTTAGAGCAATAACAATGTCTCTTTATCTATACAAAGCAGCTGACTCATCCGGTAAAATCATAAGAGGCACCCTTGAAGGAGCAAAAGAATCCGATATAGCTGGACAGCTCCAGGACATGGGGTGTATCCCTGTCAGCATAAAACCGGTTAAAAAAGGCCGGGCAGACCTCTGCTTTCCCATTTTGAACCAGTGGATTTCTTCTGCTGTCCCGTCACTGAACCGTATCTCCAGAAAAGAGGTTCTCCTGTTTACACAGAACATGGCAACCCTTTTAGGAGCGGGGCTTCCTGTAGACAGGGCACTTATTGTCCTTATGAATGCCGCTGAAAACCAGAAATTAAAGGATATGACAGACAAGATCCTGAAAGCCGTACAGGGTGGAAGCAATCTTTCAGATGCACTGGCAAAATATCCAGGCACGTTTTCCAGATTTTATATCAATATGGTCCGGGCAGGAGAGATGGGCGGGGTATTGGAACCTGTTCTGAAACGGATGGGAGACTTTATGGAAACATCCCAGGACATGAGAGAATACATAATCTCTGCCATGATCTACCCACTGTTCCTCTTGTTTGCAGGCGGGGCTTCCATTATTATCATTCTCACGTTTGTTATTCCGAGGTTTTCCATAATATTTTCTGACATGGGACAGGCAATACCCCTGTCAACGAGGATCATTCTCGGCCTTAGTCAAACAGTGAAGACATACTGGTGGATTATTCTTATCCTGTTAGGCGCTGTCTGGTTTTTCGCAAAGAGATACATAGATACACCTTCCGGCCGATTAAAGGCAGACAGATACCTTATAGATGCTCCACTTATTGGAAGACTTGTAAAAATGTTAGAGGTTGCCCGATTTACAAGGGCACTTGGAACCCTGATGAACAGTGGCGTTCCAATACTTAACTCCCTTAATCTTATAAAAGAAATGGCAACCAACAAAGTTGTGGCAAACGGTCTGAAAACAATATATGACAGGGTCAAGAAGGGAGAAAGGCTTTCAAGACCATTGGCAGAATCGGAAATATTTCCTTCCCTTGCCATTCAGATGATTGCCATTGGCGAAGAAACAGGCAGGCTCACCGAAATGCTGACCAAGGTAGCAGAAACCCATGAAAAAGCGCTAAAAACCCTCATAAAGCGTCTTACAAACCTTCTTGAACCCGTAATGATCCTTTTTATGGGTCTTGTAGTGGGCTTTATCGTCATTTCCATGCTCATGGCAGTATTCAGCATGAATGAGCTGCCTTTTTAGTTTTGATCAACAGATAACAGTTCCCTAAAAAGGGCCGGTAACTCTTTTGCCACCGGCATACATCCTTAACACATATCTTCTGAGGAAATAACATGAGACAGATACAATTCAGAAAACAGGACGGTTTTACCTTGATTGAACTGCTTATTGTAATGATTATTCTCGGACTCCTGGCCGCCCTTGTAGTACCGCGTATGTTTGGAAAAGTAGGCTCATCCAGACAAAAGGCAGCAAAGACACAGATATCTATTCTGGAAACGGCTCTTGATACATACAGGCTTGACACAGGGAAATATCCCTCTACTGAACAGGGCCTCCAGGCATTGAGAAGCAAGCCTGACAACGTAAAAAACTGGGACGGACCATATCTCTCAAAAGATATCCCCAAAGATCCGTGGGGACATCCGTACAAATACAAATGCCCTGGAGAACATGGAGATTATGATATTATCTCCTACGGTGCAGACGGCGTCGAGGGAGGTGAAGGAGAAAATGCAGATATAGTAAACTGGAAGGACGTAAAGGACAAATGAGACAAGGCTACACACTTGTTGAGATCCTTGTTGTCCTGCTTATCATAAGCGTTATGTCTGCCATGGTACTGCCAAGGGTGGCTGGTCATATAAACAGCATAAAGCTGAGGACAGCCGCCCAGAAAACAGTTGCCATACTCAGGTATGCCAGAGACCTGGCAACATCTGAAAGGACCATATATACGGTCACACTGGATCCTGACAAAAAACGCATTGTTTTTTTCAGGGCAAAGAACAGAAAAACAGGATATCCTCCATCTGAAAAACATGTCCCTGAAAAAAAAACATACAATCTCCCCGATGGAGTCAGGTTTGAGAAATTCATAACACCGGGAGAAGAAAAAAGGAGACAGGGACTTCAAAAGGTGCTTTTTTTCCCAAACGGGAGCAGCAGTGGCGGCAAGATAATTTTCTCCAACACCAAAGGACAGCGATACCTTATCCAGGTCGATTTTATAACAGGATTTACCAAATTAATATCTGTCTCTAAGTAGTTTATGTCCGTAAATGGACCTATCCGCCATTATCAGCAGACATACACAAAAACCGGACAACAAATCGCCATGACAACACACATAACACGGGATACAAGGGCATTTACGCTCATAGAGGTTCTGATTTCCATAACCATCCTATGCATATCCCTTGCAGTCATAATGCAATTGTTCTCCGAAGCTCTTAAACTAAGATCTGTATCTGATGACTATACATGTGCAGTATTCCATTCCCGTGAAAAGATGGAAGAGATTCTATCCAAGGAAAAATTGCAAGAAGGCGAATCAGAGGGTAATTTCGGAGATGGCTTTTCCTGGAAAGAAAAGATATCCCTGATGGAACCGGAAGAGGAAAGGGCAAATCTCCCTTTCAGGGCATTTAAGATAAGCGTACAGATACTGTGGCAAAGAGAAAGCCACAAAAGGCAGCTTAAGATAACCACAGTACATCTAACAAAGAAGACAAAAAACAATGTCTGACCGATCAGACAGCCGCGGTTTTACCCTCATAGAAGTCCTGATCTCCTTAACAATAATAAGCCTGATTATTGTCATCATATCCGGCGCTTTTCAGTTGGGCATCAGGGCATGGGAAACGGACAGAAAGGATGCAGAGTCCTGTCAAAGGTTAAGGATTGTCCTGGACCTCGTCAAACATCAACTGGCCTCTGCCTGTGATAAAAAGGCAGAAATTGACGGGACACAAAAGACACTGTTTTTTGGAAAAGCCAAATCGCTTGGATTTGTCTCAAGGGTCCCTTTAATGCCTGACCAGACCTCTGGACTCAGCTATATAAGGTATGTTATTGAAGATGATAACAGGTCTGAAACACTGAAGGCCTTTGAAAAAGATTTCATATCCGTGAAAAAGGCTCCAGATTTGCGACCCGAACACAATACCGGGTATCATACGCTGATTAACAATATACAGGACGCCGTATTTGAGTATCTTAAAAAAACAGAAGACAGCTACGAGTGGCAAACTGCATGGGACACCCAGAAAAACGGGGGATTACCAGTTGCCGTCCGCATAACATTCAAATTCAAAAACAGCCACTGTCCCGTTATAAGGATCATAGCACACATACATAAAGGTTCAGAAGAATAAAGCCCTTGGCATAAAGGCTGTTGCATAACAACTCAATAAATGGGGGCAGAAGAAAAATCCTCCTGCGCCGGTGGTACGTTCGCTGTTTTATTGAACTGGATACGCTGTTGTCCGAATGCAGCTTGACTGACTGCTGTTCTGAGGAAACAGACAGGACATTATTTAAACCGGCAAACCGGACGTGTTTTAAATTTATTGACACAGCAGGCACCAGATATAAATCTGGAAGGACAAATGAACCGAACTCTCAAGAACAATTCAGGCATTGCACTTTTCCTTGTATTGTGGGTGTTGGCTTTTCTGTCTGTTATTGTAGGAGAGTTCTGTTATGCAATAAGAACAGAAGCCAACATTACACGCAACTTCAAGGAGCAGACAGAGGCATATTATATTGCGTTGGCAGGATTAAATATTGCCCTGAAAACAATTATCCGCGATAAAATATGGCCGGAACAGGCCAAAAAAGCCACAGAAGAAAGGGGACACAAAGCCAGGTGGAGAGTAAACATCGACATTCCTTCTGTTCCGTTTGAAAACGGGACATTCAAGATCAGGATAGGCAATGAAAGCGGTAAAATAAACATTAATACAGCCAATATGCAGCTTCTGAGAATGGCCCTGAACACCTTTCATCTGAGCAACAGTGAAAAAGACATTATTGTCGATTCCATCCTTGATTGGCGTGACAGGGACAACCTGCACCGTATCAATGGAGCAGAAAACAGCTATTACCGCTCTCTTTCCAAACCGTATGACTGCAAAAACAAGGATTTTGATTCCATACAGGAGTTACTGCTCGTAAGAGGAGTAACTCCAAATATATTCTACGGGGGCTTAAAAGAACTTTTTACGGTCTACCCAAAAAACACTGATCATAATTACAGAACCGGAAGGAGGGACAAGATAAATATAAATGCTGCATCAGCAAAGATGTTGAGAACTCTTCCCAACATGACGGATGATATGGTAAAGGCATTAATGGAATACAGAGAAAAAAAGGATTTTGATTCATTAACAGAGGTCTTGTCTGTTGTCGGGCCTCAAGTCTATGATTCCATTGCAATGTTCATTACTCAAAATATGAATCCATACTATACAATTACCAGCACGGGTATGATTAATGGCAGCAAAACAAGCTTCGGGATAAAAGCTGTTGTGCGGATAGATCCACATCTGCCCTCCGGATTCAGGATTATCGAATGGACAGACAGATTCTTGCCCGTACAGAATCAGGAACCTGTCTGTCAAAAGGAACCCTGATTCACAACCATGCACAAGACCGGTAATAATTCTTCAAACCTTGCTGCATAACCATTCCATAAGATAAGGCAAGATTGCTTAAACACCAATAAACCTTGTATTCCGGGACTGTTAACGGACCGTCAGGCAAAAATCCGGAGGAAGAAATTGAATCTTCAGGCCAGCATCGGAGTTTTTTTAGAAGATTCCCGCATATCTATGGTATATCTTGTGCGGAAATTAGGAAAAATCAAATTAATTGCCTCTGAAACCAGAAGGCTTGAAAAAGAACTGCCACAGGAAGCAAGGCTGAACAAGGCAGGAGAACTGCTTGCATTGTTTATGAAAGGAAATGATATAACATCTGCTGATATATTTCTGTCCATCCCGCGCTCAAAGGTTATTACAAGATTTATTGAACTTCCGGCAACTGTCAAACATAACATCAGGTTTGCCATACGGTATGAAATAGAAAAATACATACCTTTTTCCCCTGATGATATTTACTATGACTGTCAGATCGTTTCGGAAGACAGGAAGGCCAAAACACTGACGGTCCTCTTTGTCGCAAGTCCCAAAAAGATCATATCACCCCTTTTTGACCTTATTGACAGATATTCTCTCGAGGTTTCAGGTATAGAGATTTCATCTGCCTCAATTCTTACCTGCTGTTTATTAAATGAAAGCATCACTGGCAATAACCACTGGGCAACAGTCTGGGCAAATGATGAATATGTTGAATTCAATCTTTTCAAGTCAGGCCGGTTATGTTACTCAAAATATCTGCCTGTTCCTGGGACAGAAAAAGAGGTATACCGTATTGTAACAGATGAGCTCAATGCCTTAAAAACAGCATCAACAAAAAACGAACTTGACGTTTTTTTGTGTGGTTCACTCGTTGATGCAGACAGACTTATTGAGACAAACAAGGCAAAAGGCAGTGTTATACGTTTGCACCGAACTTCATTAACTGAACGCATGACTGCTTCTGTAATGGTGGCCTATGGATCTGCACTAAGGATATGTAATAAAACCCCGATGGATATCAACCTGTTGCCGGATACCATGCGCAAAAGGCCAAACAAAACAGGTCTGTATACAATGCTGGTACTTTCCTGTATGCTTGTTATCTCTGTTGTTGTCTGGGCAGGAAGTATTGTTGTTCATAAAAACCTGTATCTCGGAAAACTGGATTCTGCAATTGCTCGCCTTGCCCCGGAAGTACACAGAATTGAAAAGATGCAAACAAGATACAATATATTGAAGGCCCGCTTCAGATCCATAAATTCCTTACGTAAAAAAAGAAGGGTTGTGCTGGATATCCTGAAAGAACTGAGTCTTCGCATTCCTGACACTGCATGGATAAACAGGCTTGTATTTTCTAACCACAGGGTAGAGATTCAGGGCAGGGCACAATCAGCTTCGGAACTGATTCCAAGCCTTGAGGCATCTCCCCTGTTCAGCAATGTATCTTTTATCTCTTCCATTACAAAGCGCAGAGACGGAAAAGAAGATTTCAGGATAGGTTTTTCCGTGAAAGTACCTGACAAAACAGATTAGATTCACCCCTCCAACAAACTGTTTTCGTGTTTAATTTACAGGTGATATTCATTGTTTTTCAAATTTGATGACAGAAAAAGATATTTATATCTGATTGCATTTGTTCTTTTTGTACTTGTAATAATTTACAGAATAAAACCGCTGTCTGTTAAGTTGATGCCAAACAACGATGAGATTACCCTGAAACAGGCAACTCTTGTAAAATACCGCAAGATCATAGAGAAAAAAAGAACGCTTGAAACAGGTCTCAACAAACTGGAAAGAGAGCTAAAAAATGCAGGGAAAGGGTTGTTAAGCGATAAAACCGCTTCTCTTGCTGCAGTTAAAATACAGAATATTTTAACCAAGATAGCCGCCAAAAGCAATGTAGACATCAGAAGGGTGCAGGTATTAAAACCCGAAAAGGCATCTGAAAAAGATTATATTCTGATCCCTGTCAGATTTTCGGTCAATACAACAATCAGACAGTTGAAAGAAATCATGTGCAACATAGAAAAGGAAAAAAAATACCTGATTTTTAAAAAAGTTGTCATCAGGGTTATAAGAATTGGCCGAACAAACAATTCAGGCACAATAAGATCAGACCTGACCCTGTATGGAATAATGAAAAAGACAGGGACATGATAATCCTGCTGAAAAAACCTCGGCCATGTTGATAACAAATTGCATAAGGAGATACAGCCATGGAAAATAAAGAACAGAAAAAATCTGGCTTAAACAATGATAAAGTAAAAAGACGGGGGAGCCTGAAGCTTTTTTACGCTGTATGCATAATTGTCGTAATATTCATTGCAACAGTTATGTACAGAAACTCTGAAAAGCCCTCAGGTATCAATCTCGGCAGGCTTGATACCAATGTAAAAGGCGCCACTTTCATAAAAACAAACCAGGCCTTAATTGAACAGGCATCCAAGAACTGGCTGCCCAATGATCTTTTCTGGCCTACAATATTCCTGGACAATATACCCAACTTCCAGATTGGCGAACTTGAGGCCATACGATACAACATACGTGTATTAAGGGATAACCTTTCACGTACACGGACAACAGACAAGATCGATCCCCTTGCAGACAGGGCATTCAATGCACTGTCCAATGATTTGCGCAAATGGTGGATGCCATCTGCTGAAAGCAAGTTAAGGCTTGCAGACAAACTGCTCGGTGACTATTACAAAAATGTTTTAACCGGAAAATCAAATTTTTATCCGCGATTTGACAACCTTATCCAATTGCTGGAACAGTATGCATCCCTTATGGGAGGAGTTAACACAAAGTTAATCAATGCATCCAGGGATGTAAGAAGATTTATGATTATGTCAAAGGATATAAAGGATATTGAACAGAACAGGAAAATAAAAAACATGGATGTTCCCTGGTCCAAGATAGATGATAATTTTTATTATGCAGAGGGAGTCGCCTATGTCCTTTACGAATCTTTCAAGGCCATAAAGATCGATTTCAAAGATATTATCAAAAGTAACAATGCCACAACTCTTGTAAACAATATAACAAATGAACTGGGCAGCTGTAACTTTGAGCCTCTTGTAATCCTGAACGGGGATACAGATTCCATATTTGCCAATCACTGTCTGAATCTGTCCAGCATATTCAATGATGCAAGACAAAAGATCAATTCCCTGATTTCCATCCTGAAACAGGGGTAACTCATCCATTCAGATTAACAAATGGAGGAAAGGACCTTTGCAGAATGTTCAGGTTTGTTCAGAATAAATGCGAACATCTCAAAAAAGCAGGACACAGACAGACATTATGCGCGGGTCACACATACCTTATGCTTGAATCTTTAACCTTATCCAACTTTCCTGAAAAACAGTGCAGAATATTAAGGGAGATGTCCAGCACAAGGCCCAGGATATGGCTTTTGCAAAAAAACGGGGTCAGTGCAATTATCAAAGATTTCAGTTCTAACAGGTATCTGTATCGTAATACAGTCGGCAGATTCTTGATATGGCGTGAAGCCAGGGCATACAGGAAGACAGGCCATATTCAAGGGGTACCATCATTATACAGGGTCATAGACGGCCTTGCACTGGCAACAGAATATATTCCTGGCAAGGATTTGGGTCAAATCAAAAAAGGCGCCAGGTTTCCTGACACATTCTTTGACAGACTTAAAAATCTTGTAGACAAGGTTCATGCGGCAGGGGTAGCGCACTGTGATTTAAAGAGGAAGACAAATGTCATTCTTGGTGACGACAACCTGCCATACATTATTGACTGGGGGGCATCGATTTTTAGTAACGAATTCAGGTTGCCCCTGATGAATCTTATATACAGAAGATTTATCGCAGATGATTACATGGCTGTAACCAAAATCAAACTGCATTATGTACCAAACCAGGTTAGTGAAAAAGAAAGGCTGCGTTATTTCAGGAGATCACCTGTTGAAACAGCAATAAGACGTATCAGAGACATGCTGCGCAATGCCCTTCAAAAAATTGCATGAGACAAGATTGACAGCTGTTTAAAGGCAGATTCCTGCTTTCAGGGATGAAAGTTTTTGTGAAACCATCTTAACAATGATTTTTTACAGATGTACCAATTTTTTCACGGTAAAAAGAAACGTCCCAGTATGGCTCACTGGACTGCCCTGTTCTCCTTTATCCTGGCCGCTGCTCTGGCCTGTATTGATATAAGGCTTGCAGTTTTTCCACTGGCCGGTTTTTCTGTCTTAAGCCTATCAGCCCCCTTTTTTCCCCGTTTTGGCTATTATACCCCTGTCATAAGCTGCAACAGAAAATGCAGTAAAGGAATTTGCCTTACCTTTGATGACGGTCCGGATCCCAATACCACCATACATCTGCTTGATCTGCTTAAGCGTTATCATGTCAGGGCAGTGTTTTTCGTAACAGGCCAAAAGGCTGCCCGGCATCCTGACCTGATAAGTGCAATCCTGAAAAACGGCCATGAGATCGGTAATCATACCTACAGCCATGACAACTTTCTCATGCTGAGAGATGTCAAGACAATCATTAAAGAAATCGGTGATACCCAAAGGGAGATCTCCCGATTCTCCATCAAGAATCTTGTCCTAAGACCGCCTGTCGGGATAACAGGCCCACGATTAAAGACTGTCATTGAAAAGTTTGACATGTACAATATTACCTTTAGCTGCAGAGCAACTGACTACGGCAACCGGCGTATAAAGACATTGGCTGCAAGAATCCTTAAAAAGATAAAAGGAGGAGACATTGTAATGCTTCATGATGTAATGCCGGACAAACTTGCAAACGCCACAGATGCTACAGCGTTGATTCACAAAAAGGAATTTTTATCTCATTGGCTGCATGAACTGGAAACCATAATCACAGGGATAAAATCAAAAGGAATGACAATTCTTCCATTGTCCGAATTGGCCAACATACCGGTAAATTACAGATATAGGGATCTCTGATTGGCACAGCCAGAAAAAATCAATGATTTTTTGTTGACAACCTAACAAGTCAATATAATAATATATCAAAAATATCGGGACGTGGCGCAGTCTGGAAGCGCACCTGAATGGGGTTCAGGGGGCCCGGGGTTCAAATCCCCGCGTCCCGATCATTTAGAATTTCTGAATAATATATTCACCATTCTGAAAAGGCCATTCCAGCATTTGCCTGGAATGGCCTTTTTTGTTTTACTGATATCCGGATTACCGTTATTTTATTATTCCATGTGGATTTAACCAGGCTGCTGATGAATAAAACAATCGGATAAATATCATACTTTTCAATATTTTATTGCATGCCATTTCAATGCCCTGCGAGTATTTGAATTAAAGATGCCAAACATAATCTTATTCTCTTTTCTGTCTACAAGAATCCCCCGGAACCGTAGAATCATTGATATTTCTCTGTTATGACAGAGGAATAAAACCCTGTCTCCCCGTATAGTACCTTCAAGAATACAGTCAAACCTGTGGTTGTTATTCTCAGGAATTGACATACCATAGATTTTTTCCCCTCTCTGCGTTAATCTAAGAATATACCCTCTTCCGTTAGCAACCATATGCCATGTGCCAGAAACATCTTCTGCAAAGGCACCTGGTTGAAACAACCAGAATAATTCCAAGCAAAACAGCGGAATAAATATGATGATCATCCTGTTTCTATTCATGGCCATATGTATTGTTTACAGCAAAGAATCATATCTGTTTGTCATATATGGTACCCACCCATAAACACACTGTGGGCAACAGTGAGATTTCAATTCATAAACGATAATTCTTGTACAATATCAAGAAAACCAAAGGCACGGAAACGTGCAACGCCCCATATAAGGAACGCAGACACCTCCGGAAATTGTACAAAAGGCCCGTTTACAGATGAAAACTGCCTGTATCTGCGTGCAACAGGGCATTGTCGCCCCCCTTTCCGGCAATAAAAGTGATCAGCCATTTTTTGCTTCCAATACATCAGAAAGAGGGATCTCTATTCTGGTTATAGTTGTAATTTACACCCTTGCTGAAAGGCAACATCTTGTTAATGTACTGATCAATAAACTGATTAGCCTTGCTTATTCCTGTTTTGGGCACATAAATTACGTCTTGAGAAGACAAGGCAAGGTCCTGGAATCTGAGATTCTTCTCCAAAACTTCTTCCAGATTGGATTTGTATATGGTCAATTCCTCATTCTTTCCATAATGTATCAGCACCACGCTGCTTAAATCTCCTTCCGGTGTTACTCCACCAGCCTCCATTATAGCCTTTAACAACGTCATTGAATTTGCCAGAGGATATGAACCTGGTATCTTTACTTCACCACTTACATAAACGACCCGTTTTGCCGAAGAAATGAGTGTAATAGATATGTCTATCGGATTAGCATAGTATTTTTGCATGCTTTTACGAAGCTTGTCCCTCAATTCCGGGAGAGTATTCCCTTCAACCTTTATATTTCCGATAGCCGGAAGCATAATTTCCCCTGAAGGAGTTACAGTAACGGTTCTATCGTAACCAACAAGGCCAGTAGGTACAAAGTTTCTGGGAACCACATCAATTTGCAGATTATTGGCGAATTTTCTGCGAGCTAATTTTGTAAGCTTTTTAGAAAGTTCCTGTGGTGTCAAGCCTGCTGCTTCCACTTCTCCAAGGATAGGAACAATCAGTTTTCCATCCGGAGAGATTGTAAAATCCCCAGTAATATCGTTAATAGGAGCTTCGTTGATTCCTGTCAAGGAAACCGTAACCCTTGGATCGTTGACCTTTGCTTCACAAGCCTTTGTTACAGTCCTTGCCAGTTCCCCGGCAGTCTTTCCCCGGGCCATCACCTCACCTATCTTGGGAATCGTAATTTTTCCGTCAGGACGTACTGTTGCATCAAAATTAAGGGATGAATCCGTAACAAAATCAACCCGTATTTGGTCTCCTTCCATAATATGGTAGGCTCCTGAACCAAAGGATGCCACCAATCTCATTGTGGTATTTGCCTCAATTTTAAATAATTTTGTGGTAATACTTGCCGGCCTTATATCCACCCTGTAAACATCCCCTGGACTGATCGTAAAGTCAACCAATCCCTTTGGCAGCAAACTGGTATCGCCGTTACAATTAACAGGTGGCTGGCCATATCGTAACACAGTTACACCATGATGTGTGGCGCATCCGGCAAAAAACATAAAAACAAAAAGAGCAAATCCGGCAAAAAAGATTTTATGCGGTCTCAGCGAATTCAGAAATGCCCTGTCGTGACAGATAACATACTGACCGGTTTTATAACACCATAATCTGTTCAATTTTTATCCTCCCTTTTTGTAAACTCAACTGTTACAATTGAATGAGGTGGTATTTCAAGTGTCTTTTCAGGACAGAAATAAAAATGAATTATTTTTGTTTTTGAATGCCTTGAATCGGCTGGTTCATAATATTTGATCGGGAAACCTGGCGGCATGTCAGGGCCGTTATTGGAAACAGCTTTTTTCCCGCTCAACTCCCAAACATCCGCACGGGAAGTTTTTACGTCAAAACCCTTTATATGAAAAAGCACCCTGTAAGTCTTATTCCAACATCGGCTTATAATGTTTACAAACAGTCTGTTCCCTGCATCATTGACAGATGACAGCACAGATAATTCAGGAACATTTTTCATTGACTTCACCAGCCCTATCTTTTTTGTACTGTAATACCCGCATTTGATGTCAGATTCAACCAGCAGATCTCCAAAATGTTTTGAAAACATCTGTACAGCATAATAGGGGACTTTCGGCTGATGATCATATGATACCCATCCCATAAAACTATGGTCAGTAAACTTGAAATAATTCGCAAGCTTCACCCTGGGGTGTCTCATAAAAACCTGCAAAGCAAGACCCGCATACACCGCAGACCCAAGGGTTTTTACATGATCAATCCACCTGGGGTCAGAAATGGAGAAAAACACCCCCCATTCTGTTACAGCAATGGATATTTTTTTCCCCCTTTCATAACGAGAAAGAAGCTTTTCCATCTCTCTCAAGTCAGAATCAATAGATATGGGAGCGGCCCATAAAGCCTGGTAAATCTCTTTGGCACTGGCAGTGTAATCATTAATAAGAACCGGAAAGTAGGCATTATGAAGAGAAACAAGATCTATTGTGTCTGCTACTGATCTGAGCAAAATGCTGTTCCAGTTTTTATAGTATGGACCAAATGGGATTGTATAAGAGTTGGCAACACCTGTTGCAATAAGTGAAATAGAAGGATCTGCCTCTTTCATGGCCCTGGCAAAGCTTTTCACTCGTTTTGCGTAACAACCGGGAGACATGGTAATCTGTTTTTCAGCATCCGTACCAGCAAGATACAGTTCATTTCCCAATTCCCAGAATTTTACTTTGACAGGTGAGTTAAGCCCGTCTGTCTTCCTTAGAGC
Organism: uncultured Desulfobacterales bacterium; assembly: GCA_964457545.1. GTDB lineage: Bacteria > Desulfobacterota > DSM-4660 > Desulfatiglandales > Desulfatiglandaceae > JAGGTJ01. Next base: position 66,741 of record CAYWEN010000016.1, read on the forward strand.
GTTGTTTTTATCATTGCAGTATGCAACCCAGGAAGCTGCCTCATCCGGCGTACCTGTCCCCACGTTAACCGTAATGAGTGGCTGAGCGCCTATCATTCGGCAAAACTTTGACAATTCAAGGATGCCAAAACAGTTGGAAGATTTACCAGGGTCTGTAAAATGTGGCATCGTTAGACGCAACTTGCTTGGCCCCCTGCCATTTTTCCAGTGATAAAAATCAGAGAAAGTACCTCCCGGGAAACGTATCAGGGTTATGCCCTGCTTTTTTGCGAGTCTTACATAATCCTCTTCCGCCCTGTTCCTGTCTTCATTCCACACGCCATTTCCGCAGTTTATCCACTCGATATTTGTGCCAAATATACCTCGACTTATTCTGTTGTTTATCCTGTTCGCATCAACGTAACATACCGTATCCAATGCCATGAAACCGTGTGGAGATGCCGGGACATCAGCCAGAGCGGAATCTTTTGAGCATATCAATCCAAAAGGATATTGGCACATCCAGACAAGAACAGACGTTAATAAAAAAAGATTGAAAGTTTTCATCCTCAACACCCGTACAGGTTAAACCTGAGCAGGATACGTTTTTTTGAGCACTGCAGGAACCCCGGCTACCAGACAGTTATCAGGCATAGAATCAAGAACCACCGCTCCTGCTGCAACAGTGACATTTTTACCAACAGAAACAGGGCCAAGAACCATGGCACCACTGCATATTACAGTATTTGATCCGATACGCGGATGTCCATCATGCTCTTTTGAGCCCCCTTTACCACCAAGAACCACTCCACCATAAATCTCACAAAAATCACCTACAATTACATCCTTTCCGATTACAATTCCCACCGAGTGAATTATCCACACTCCCTTGCCCAACATAGCTCCAGGATGAATATCAGCTCCTGAAAGAAGAATATTCAATCTCCTCACAATTGCAGGCAAAACGGGCAAGTGTCTTCTGTAAAAAGCATGGGCAATTCTGTGCATACAGACAGCTTGTGCCCCGGAATCCAGTAAAATGCGCGCAATCCTTTTCGTTAATCCCTGCTGTGCCTGCCTGTCTCTGAGTAAATCTGGGCTATCTTGCATACAGTTGTTTCCCATGTAAATTTCCGGGCCTGTTCCAATCCCTTTTTCTGGATCGCCCGTGTTTTTTCTTCATCAAACCATAATTCTCTGATTTTCAAATACAGCATTCTGGCTGATCCTGAATCAAAAAAAACTGCACAATCAGAAAAAAGTTCTCTGTGTACCTTTATATCAGAACATATTACAGGAACTTCACTTGCCATAGCTTCCAAAGGTGGCAAATCAAAGCCTTCATCAACAGATGGAGCTATAAACAACTTTGCCTCTCTAAGCAGGCGCAAATACTCTTCATCCGTGATATAACCCTTGAATTTTACATGATTCTCCAAAGAACAACGCCTTGTAAGCTTTAAAAGGGCATCATAGTATCGGCCATTGCGAATTCCACCTGCTATCACAAAGTTGACTGCAAGATCTTCAGTATCCAGAAACACCCTAAGGGCCTCAATAACTACCTCGAGATTTTTCCTGGGTTCAATAGCTCCAACATACAGGATATAGGGATTATTGTGTTTAACGTTCCCGAGTCTTTCTTTATTGTTATGGCATTTGGGTTCAGACCTGAAAAAGCTGTGATCAATGCCATTATATACCGATACAACTTTCCGGTCTGGCAGCCTGTACTTATCCAAGATCTGATTACGGACTGCATTGCTAACTGTAATTATTCTTTTTGCGGTCCTCATGGTATAAGGAGTCAGAACACGAACAATACGATCCCTTAAGCTGTTGTATTGTTTTTTGTTTCTTTCAAGAACCAGATCGTGAACAGTCACCACCACATTGGTCCCGCAAAACAGCGGAGCAATTCGCTGGACATGCAAGACGTCGAGATTAAATCTCATGGAAAGAAACGGGAGAATAACAGAACGCTGAAAAAGGGGATCTGAAACCAGCAGTTTGCAGTATTTAACATTTCTGTAATAACGATTCTGACCTTTCCAGTGTTTTCCTACGAAAAAGATGTACTCGTTATGAGGTGCCATTCGGGGAAGCAAATCCACAAGGTTCCTTACATACCTTTCCACCCCTCCCTTATTCTTTCCTAAAATGTGAGCATCAATTCCAACCCGCACTTATATCCCACTCATTGAAGACCGGTCATCTCTGACAAGGTCCTTCAGTCTGGCAACAGAACAATTCCACTTCAGCCCAATCTCGCTGTTTCCGATTATAAATCCAGGAAACGCTGCAATGGCACGAATAACAAGACCTGCAACCATAAAAGATCTTATAAGAAAAAGCTCCCTGCTCCCATAATTCCTGTGCAAAAGAGCAAGTAAATTTCTCTGTTGCAGAATACTGTTTTTAACCTTTTGGCTCTCTGTCCTGCTGCTTGCACCACATTGATGTATAATCCTGGTTGTATTCAAGCGGAAGACTGTCAAACCTCTCTTTTTGACCTTCCAGCACAGATCAATGTCCTCCGAATACATAAAAAAGCTGGGATCAAACCCTCCTACTTCCAGAAAAAGACTTTTTTGCATGAGCATACACACACCAGAAATCCAATCCACTTCTGTTTCTTCTCCATTTATCTCATCAGACGGGAAGTGCATTCCGGAAAAGAGTTTGTTCCCTCCAAACAACTTGCTGAGAAAGAAGGCATCGTTACATACAACCCTAAGGCAGGGAAAATTACCGCAGCTTTTAGGCTGGGGAATTCCATCAGAAAGCAGCACCACTGGTCCCACTATCCCTGCATTTGGTTTGCCTTTTAAAAAAGCAAGCAACACGCTAACTGTATCTTCTAACAGAACAGTATCACTGTTAAGAAACATCAGGTAAGAACCGGTGCATTTTGATACCCCTGTATTGCTTGCTACACCAAACCCGACATTCCTGTCATTGGCAATCAGGATAACATCCGGATATTCTTGCCTGATCATTTCCTGACTTCCGTCGGAAGATGCATTATCCACCACCACTATTTCATAGGGAATCCCCCTGACCTGATTATATATGCTTTCTATGCAATCTTTTACAAGTTGCCGTGTATTGTAACTAACAATGACAATGGATACCAAAGGCTTCATATCGAGTATCACTCAACCATATTTCAACCGGATCAAACAACCTGGATTCATTGCTCATCCTGCATGAATCTCTGTCAATCTACACTACACCCGGCTTTGCAATCTCACATTTTATCCATCACAATGGGAACAGATCTTATCCTGGCCTTAAGTGCCCTGCCTTTATATCTATCAATTTTTACACTGGCCTGGCAGGAACTCCAATCAACCTTGAATTTGCCGGAAAGCTCTTGGTTACCACAGCATTCATCCCTATCTGTGATCTGTCCCCTATGGTTAAATTACCAACAATCCTTGCACCAACTCCCAAAAAGACATCATTCCCCAGTATTATCCTGTTCCCTGATACATCTCCAAAGGCAAGAGGCCCTATTGACACCGTGTTATGTGCAGTAAATATGCATCTCTTTCCGATTTGCACTCTCTCGTGTATCACTATTGCAATAGAATGAGCCAACACAAGGCCTTCATCTATTTGAGCGCCTGAGCCTATTTCCACAGAAAAGAGCATGATGTTTAACAAAGCCAACAGCTTGGCTACGGGATAAAGGTCAACAGACCAAAACCAGTGTTGAAATCGGAAAATTACCGTCGCAAGTGCCGGCGGATTAAACAGGACTTTAATGTACGAAAAAGCATTGAACTTTTTATGTTCCAGCTCGTATCTGTACTTGATATCACTTTTTGCAAGTTTCAGAGTTTTCCTGAAAGTAAGTTTTTCTTCTTCCTCTCCTGTTTCTGAAAAAGCTGTTGAAACGCCAGAATCTTCCTCCCTGCACCCTGTTTCCGGACCGGACCCTGCTCTTATCTGCCTTATCACTCTGCCGGGAACACCTGCAACCACAGAACAGGGAGGAACAGACCTGGTAACAACGGCATTCATGCCTATGATGCTGTGGTCTCCCACAGAAATATTGCCCAATATTCTTGCACCGGCACCAACCATTACTTCATCGCCAATTACAACCTTATCATTTTGCGGGTCCAGATCTTCTCTGGGGCCAATTGCCACAGTGTTATCATGAAAAAAAACACAATTTTTACCAATTATGACATCATTATTTATAATGATACCATGAGAATGCCCGAGCACAAGCCCGCCGCCTATCCGGGCTTTTGAACCTATTTCCACCTTGAAAAGAACGACATTCAGAATGTTGAGCACTTTTGATATAAAATCAATTTTCCTGACATGTGCCAGATGCTGCATCCTGTAGACAAGTACTGCCAGAACGGTTGGATTGAACCAAAACTTGAAGTAACTGTTCCATTTGAATGGCTTGCCGTCAATGTATGCCCTGTTTCTGAGATCCTGCCTGAATAAATCAATGGTTTTTTTAAGTGTCAATTCCTCCCTGTCATTGTCTGGCGTGGCGGATTCTACACACGGTTTCCTCGGAAAACCTGACTCTGACCGCTTTTCGTTTCTTTTCTCGAGTTTTTTTATCACCTTGGCAGGAATACCGACCGCAACGCTATATGAAGGCAATGATAGTGTAACCACGGCATTCATCCCAATTTCACAGAAATCTCCCACAGCAAGAGGGCCCAGTATACGAGCCCCTGCTCCTATTAACACCCCATCTCCTACTGTTACCCGGAGCTTTTCCACAGGGACACCGGGACGTTCACGCAGGCCAATAATGGCCTGGTGCATCAAAGTGCAATTCCTGCCTATTCTGGAATTTTCGTGTATAAATATTCCATTTGCATGTCCAATTATAAAACCTTCATCTATCTCGCAAGCTGCTTGAATCTCGGTTGAAAAGAGAATAAGATTTAATAGCGCAAATATCTTGGTCAGTACATGTATCCTCTTTTTATAAAAATAATGTTCCAGACGAAAAATAATTACAGCAATGCTTGAAGGCATCAACACTGTTTTCAGTAATCCAAAGACTGTACGATCAATACCGTCAGTCTTCATCCTTCTATGAATATCTGATTTTATGAGTCTGAACAGTTCCTTCAAGCTCACGATTTTCACCTCTGAACATCAGATCCAAGCAAGCGCCTCATGGCAAGCCGTTCGTCAACGCTAAGTCCCCCGATACAAACAAGACAGATGCAATAAACAGCAAGGCCTATTATGGCAAGTATTATCCAATGATATTTCAGCAGATTAACAACTACAAACACAGGCAATACAGCTAAAACCGGTTTCCATAATTGGATCAGGGGGTTTATCTTGTGTATAAACAGCTTTACAGAGAATATCCTTACGGTTATGAGCACTATTGTACCTAACAGATAACCTATGGCAGCTCCTGTTACTCCCATCTTCAGGATAAGAAAGTACAGAAAAACAACCGTACTGATACTGCCACAACCCAAAGCAAACAGATCGTAATGCTGTTTCCTGCCGGCTATGGTAGCCATGGACAGTATCTGGTCAACAGCGAACAGGAAAGCAACCCATATAAGGATTTTCAATATAAGGACTGACGCAATATATTCTTTACCAAAGACTGCCAGAATCAGCGGTTTTGACATCAAGAACGTTACAGAGACTGCAGGAATAATAAGGAATGAAATTATTTTTATTGCCTGGTGGCACAAATCTGAAAACACATCCATAGAAACCTCAAATTTTTGTGCAAAAACAGGCATGAGGTTTATTGCAAATGCGGTTGGAACCAATAAGGCCAAATCAAGAAACTGAAAGGCCACGGCAAAGCGTCCTGCAGCAATTTCATCTTTCATCCACGGCAACATTACCTGAGGTGCAAAACGAATAATCAGATAACATACCAGTATACCGGCAAAAGAAGGGACTTCCCTTACCAGCCGAACAAAAAACATACGATCAAAACCCCACTTCCCCTTTTTTATATACGGCAACAATAGCAGCCAGTAAACAGAAAGGATAAACCATCTGGTAACAATAAAACAAACAACAACACTGAGTATGTCATGACCGTAGTACAGCAACAAAATACCTGCTACTGTTCTTATAAATGCCTCTGTTCCCTGAATAATCCCAAACAGGTCTCCTCTGCCAAGGCCAATAAGTACTGACTGTCCACACAGTATTCCTGCCGTAGCAGGCATTCCGGCAGCAACAATAATCAACCCTCTGGAGATTGTTTCGCTGTACTTCCCGCAAACTGCCAAGAGAATGAGCAAGGCTGATACCATAAGCGAGACAAGTAATGCAAAGGAAAGAGAATGCAGAAAATACTGTTTGGCATGTTCCCTTGAAACCGACACCTCCCGTATAACAAACTGATTTGTTCCCAGAAGCGGTATAAATTCCGTAAACAGAAAAAAAACAAAAATCGTTCTGAACGCTCCCAAGGCCTGGACTGATTTTTGGGAAATCACCCAAAAAAGTAAAAATGCGCAAAAAGCCGACAATACCCTTGCCAGAACAAGCGATGCACTGGAACGAACTATGCTGGAAAGCTTTTTCATTACGCCGAGATTTCTCTCTCATTATTCTGAACTGCTTGTGAAAGGCTTATTATTAAAACCGGAACAAATAAAAGAAGTTCCACTGTTTTGTCATCAGCAAACAGGTCAAGGCTCATATAGGATAAGATTGCCCAAAATGCGCCTGTAATGCCGAATCCCGCAAATAACAGAATGGTATCAGAGGCCCTGAGACATGCAAGCATAAGTTTATACACCCTGAAAATAAACCACATAAACAGTGAAAAGCCAATGACACCAAGTTCAGTCATTATCAAAAAATATTTGTTATGAACGGGTAAAGGTACCATATAGACCTTATCCTTCAGCTTTATCCGACTGACTTCCAGTCGGCCATAACGATAGATAGAAGTTCTTGCCTTTTCACCTGGTTTTATCCATATATTTCTAATATGTTCAGGTGGATACTGTTCGAGGGTTGCCTTTACAAAATTCCCGGGTCCAACGCCAATTACTGGATGTAACTTAAACAAATCAATGGAAAGCAATATTGCCCTCTTTCGAGAAGCAGTTGCACCTTCATCACCATGTAACAAGCGGTCAAGTACAGATTGGTGTAAACCCACAAAGACTATGCTGACAGCAACAATTAGAGGGAAAAGATATAACCATATGGTTTCGTTACAGGTTTTGCTTCTAAACAAAAACACTGCAATTGCAATGATTGCTGCAGTACATGAAACCCAGGCACTCCTTGAAAAGGTAAGCACAATGGCAAAAAATGATACAAAAAGCAGAAGAGCCGTAAAAAAGCGCCACCAGCCGTTTTTAGAACCAAGAAGGCCAAGCAGAGGAAAAGAAAAAAAGGTCAGAAAACATGCCTCCTGATTCACGTGCCCAACAGTTCCTGTAGCTCTCAGGTAGCTGTCCCCCGACACACCGGAAAATCTCAGCAACTCCACTGTCACCTTGGGAGAAAAATGAAAAACATGGGATGAAAAGTGTGAAAATATAACCAGGAACACCTGAATACCCAAAGCTGTTGCTGCTGCGACAAAAACCAGTATCAACTCTTCACGACTTCGAATGGCAGAACTGAAAACAACCAGGAATAAAAGCATCTTAACGGCATGCAATACTGCCAATCCACTTTCCACACTTGGAGTGTAAAATATGAACTCTATCAACACCCACAATGTCAGAAGCGATAAAGGTAATACCGGAGACGAAACTAACCACACCTTTTGATCACTGAAAAAGCTTTCAAACAACAGATAAAGCAACAATGCCAAAAACACCAAATCAGAAGCCGACAGCACAATCATGGGTGGCAAGAAGTCGGACAGCAAAGGTTTTCCAAGCATGAAGACCTTTTCGATGCTAAGCGGATGTATCATTACCCAGACTGCAACAAGCATAATACGCTTGTTAGGTATGACAGTGAAAAAAGCCAGCCCCACAATGGCAACAAACAGGGCTCCCTGATAAAGGGGTGGCAAATCAAAAGAAAGTACCACTATGGTACCCAGCACCATTGAAAAAAGGAGTGTGAGCCACGTGTCGATTTTTTTTAACCAACTGAAAATGTTAATTGATGGCATTGCAAATAGCTTCTGCTAGTCTCCATAAAAGATTTTTGGAATACGATATCTTCGGAAATTAAGAATAACGCCAAAACAGGCTACTCCAACCTGAGCAAGCACATCCAGTGCCTTAACATAAGGCTCTCTCCTTGTTGTTTCCGATCTTAGCACCATAATAAGTTGATCTGCCTCAGAAGCAAAAAGGGCAGGATCTGTGGACGTCAGAACACCGGCAGTGTCAAGAAAAATTCCATCATATTCATCACGAACAGACATAATCAGTTCCTTCAGGCTCTTCTTATAAAACCCCAAAGATTGCCTTTCTTTCGTATAACCTGCCGGAATAATTTCAAGGTTCTTTATGGACGTAGGAAATATCACGTCTTTGACAGGAACATTCTGTTTAAGAGCATCAACAAGCCCTCTATCTGTCCTATGTCCCAACAAAGTGCCAAGACTGGGATTTTGAAAGTTCCCGTCAATCAACAAGACCTTTGTTCGCTTATCATCAGCAAGGGCACATGCTAACTGCAATGTCAGAAATGTTTTTCCTTCATATCTAGAAACGCCTGTCACCACAACAAGCTGTCCTTTACCCTTATTTACCAGATCAAGACGCCCAAGGGTTTGCATTACTGTTGGGGAAGCTTCTTCCAATGGGAGCTGATCAATATTTGCAAGATCAACCTCATTCCTGCGAATTATCGGAATACTGCCAATAACAGGACAGCTTGCCTCTTTTTCCACATCCCACGGTCTGCACAATCTGTGATCCATGGCTGACAGAAACATCACCAGGCTGAACCCGATAACAGAACCCAAAACAAGCCCTATTACTCCGACCAAAACATAACGTACTATAAAAACCAGCCGGGATTTCCGGGGTGTAACTGCTCTTTCCACTACAGATATGGGAATAAGCCTGTTTTTAAAAATCTGCATGGTCATATAGGCCTTGTGGCGTTTGTCCTTGAAAATATTCAGAAGAGCAGAAGCAGATTCCAGTGATTTGTGTCTCTTTAATCTCTGACGGGCCTCCTGCAATTCTTTTTCAACTCGTACCAGTTCAGGAGATCCCGGCTTGTATATGTGTTTTACCCTTTCTAACTCAAGCTCAAGGGTAGTGACCTGTTTGGCTGTTGTATCAACAACGGGATTGGTGTTTATATTACGATCGCTCCAGTCAAGGCCAGGCGGATTTTCAGTTATCAAACCTTTTCCTGCTGCATCCACTGAAATGTCATCGCGGACCTGTGCCTTTCTGAGTTCCTCTTCAAGTTTCAGCATCTGTCTTGTAAGGTAATTATATGCCTGCTCTGCTTCTGCCTCACATAATCTGTAATATTCGTTAATAAACCCGTCACACAGTTTGTTTGCAATCTGCCTTACCTTGTTTCTGTCAGGTGATTTGACCTCCACTTCTATTACTTCGTCGCTTATTTCGATTTCAGGTCTCCACTTTTGCACTACTTTTGAATCTATGGATTCCTTTAATTCCTTTGCAAGATGTTCAATTCTGGTTTTCTCATCCTGAGAGTTTGAAGAGTTATCATTCTTCAAAAACCTGTAAAAGGGCTTTGCAAAATGTGAAAACAGGATTTTATAAGCTGGTTTGGCTATGTCTGAATCCTTCAAAGACAGTTCCTTTACAACAGACATAGTAACAGGCAGGCTCCTTATTATTTCGGCATCGCTTTGTCCGGATATTATCTGCCGCTTGGATGTGGCCAGTTCGGCAAAATAGGGTAACCCCTTTGTATCATACCTGATAAGCAGCTTGGCAGTACTTTTGTAATTGTATGGCACAAGATGAACAAGATATAATGCAATCAATGGAACAGTTAGCGTGCATAACAGAAAAATCTTGAATCTGAAAAACAGCTTTGCCAGTATCTCCCTGAACGATATTCTGGATGATGAGTCAACACTGGTTGCTACTAATCGGGTCAAATCTATTTGATTCTTCTCCACTTCTTAACTCCTATCATTATTTTCATATGTGATTCAGTTTTGAATTTTTGACAAACTGATATCCTTGCTCCACTTTTCTATAGCAGTATCAACTCCATTTACAAAGTATGACCAGTCATATTTTCTTACATGATTCCTGGCATTTTGTCCCATTTGAATCAACAGGTCTTTATTGGGGAGGATCTCGTTCAGTATTTTTGCCCAGATCCTTTTATCAGGCCGAAGAAGCCAACCCGTCTCCCCGTTTATTATACTTTCAAGGGGACCTCCCCGGGCATTGGCAATTACAGGCTTGCTGCTGGCCATGCCCTCAAGAGGGACAATCCCCCAGTCCTCATTCAAGGGAGGAAATAATACCACAGAAGAACGTCTGTACAGATCTTTCAGCACAGAATCATCGGGGGATATCACAAAATCTATCTGGTCGTTTCCCTGTGCCCTTGCCTTAAGCAGTTCCAGATAAGACAGACTCTTTTTATCGAGAAACCCACAAATAACCAGTTTCCATGGCCGGGGCAGGTTCGCCTCATTAAAGGCATCTATTGCCAGTTCGATATTTTTCGTCCACATTATTCTGCCCGGAACAAGGAGTATGGGATCGAATTGTACGTTTTCTGAATAACTGTGCCAGTCTATGCCGGGGTGATACAGCACCATTCTCGAACAATCGCCGTATAACCCACCATTTATTATTCTGTTTTTTACTTCAAGGCTGGTAGCAACAACACCATCAAAATATTTCCAGGCAATTTTATCTGCAATTTTAAAAACTATCTTGAAAAGTTTGTAGGACATTTTACCAGAGACATTTCTCATCTGTAATGCCCTTCTCTCGTATACCGGATCAAACACAGCTCTCAATGGAGTACTGCAAATAACAAATGTTGGCAAATCATGATTCCGTACGGCTGTCAGATCACCCATACCATCGCTCCAGACTACAAAAGCATCAAACCCATTGAGAGGCAGTTTCTCAAGAATCAGGGAAGCTGCCACTTTTAAAACAGTAGGAATATCTCTTTGAACAGAAAGGCGCTTCAATTCAACAATTTTCATTTTTCTGAACTCCGAGAACGTTCCCTCCGAATCATAGTAGCCAGTAAATATTACCCATTCGTGTCTACTCCTTGAAACCAGTTCAAGTATGGATCTCTCAAGACCACCATGCAAATACAGCCAGGGTTGATACAGAGCAATCTTCATACACCATTCTCCTTAAGCACTTCGTAATAGAACCTTTCCTGCTCAACAGCCATCCTGTCCCAAAGATAATTTTTTGCCTCTTTCTGCCCTCTTTTGCCAAGGGTCCTGCAATGCTCTGGATTATTCCACAGGCACAGAATGGAATCTGCATATTTCTGGACATCGAATGGATTAATTAATATGCCCCAGTCCTGACTGAGAACCTCATTCAAGTGTTCAATGTTAAATGCTACAACGGGTTTTTGTGCCGCCATCGCTTCCAGGGCAACAATCCCGAATGTTTCGCTCCTTGAAGGCATGACAAGAAACCTGCATGACCTGAGGAGTTCTCTTTTAAGAGCATTTCCCGCCTTTCCGACAAATTTTATCTGCTCCTGGATACCGTAACTGCCTGCAAGTTTTTCCAAATACTGTCTGTCTCTACCATCGCCAGCAATTACAAGGGGAATTTTTTTCTTTGAGCAAACAATCTTCCATGCCTCTAAAAGAGTATCCAGTCCCTTTTGAATCCTTTCCAAACGACCTAAATATAAAACAAAGTCTCTTGATGTCCCCGGTTCAAAAAAACAGCCCTTATTTATACCGCATGGTATTTTTTTGATAATGGCAGATGGGATCAGTTTCCTGACAGTTTCTCCCATAGCATTTGTTTGGACAATAAAATAGCGATATATACCTCTTTTGGCAATCAATGACATAAACCTTGAAAACGGAAGCTTGTAGCGCCTTTCCCATTGATCAAAAAAATACCATTGAATCATACAAACAACCGGTTTATGCGTCCAAAGAGGCAAAAGGCAAAATCCCAGCGGAGGAGTAAATTCCTCAATAATTATATCATGCGGCATCATTTTGATCTGTGGCCCGAGCAAGGCCAGAAAACTCAGATGAGGAGAAAGGCCCCAGCCTGGCACTCGAATACCGATACGCCTGTATCTGATATTGTCCTTTATGATCTCTCTTTTGGCCCCTGTGTAAGTAGAGGTCAAAACCATTATTCTGTGATGTTGTACAAGCCTTTTATTTATTTCGTATGTTCGTACAGGCTGTCCTCCATGCAAAGGGTTGTCAAGATCGTCTGTATCTGTGTGAATTATGCGCAACACATTAACTCCATCGGCAAAATAAAGTTCCAGGCAACAGTCTGAAGACTCGCAAACCTCGTTCCATCATGGTTTGTTTTTGCTGTTCCAAGCATCCCTGACCAGTCTTTTCAGCAACCTGTAAAGGTGAGATCCTGATCCTTCCGTATTATCGAACGGTATTCTAAAAGGCTCCCTTACGCTTGACTACAACAATGATAGTTTTCAATATAATTTTTATATCATCCATAAATCTCCAGTTATCAAGATACTGACAATCCAGCTCTACGACTTTGTTGAAATCAACGATCTTGTTCCTTCCTGATATTTGCCATAGCCCGGTAATACCAGGTTTGGCAGAAATCCTCTTGTACTGCCAGAAATAATAAGATTTGACTTCATCGGGAGTAGGCGGCCGTGTTCCTACAAGACTCATCTCTCCCTTCAGCACGTTCCAGAACTGCGGAATTTCATCCATGGATGTCTTTCGTAAAAATTTTCCCACCCTGGTAACTCTGGGATCGTCTTCTATCTTGAACATAGGACCATTCATAGTATTTTTATGTATTAGTTCTTTTTTTCTTGCATCTGCATCAACGTACATTGATCTGAATTTGAGCAACAAAAAGGTTCTTCCGTTCTGACCAACCCGTTTTTGCTTAAAAATAACAGGGCCATAGGAATCAAGCTTTATTGCAATTCCTGCAAAGGGATAAATCAGAATAAAGATCAAGGTCCCAATCAATCCCCCAATGATATCCAAGATCCTCTTGTAGACCTGCCCTGAAACACTGACATTGGTGGCATAAACTGTTATAAATGGTATGCCTTGACATTCTTCAACTCTTATTGGCCTGTTTTCAGGATCCCATAATGCGGGGATAACCCTTGTTGTTATTCCCATTTTTCTGCAGATATCTATATATGCACCGAGACGAATAGAAGGATCAGCACTCATTGCAAACAAAACTTCATCTATTTCTTCCTCCTTGAGAAGGGAAACCAGTTTGTCTATCTTTCTGTTCTGATTCTCGTTGTCTTTTGCCGGTTCCAGATTTCCTACCACCTGGTGTCCCCAGCTCAATTGCTTTCTCAAGGCATCTTCTACGAGTTTCGCTCTGTCTTTTTCACCTACAACAAGAATGTGACGGGCCTTAAAAGTATCCCTGGACATATGGTCAATATAAAAACTTACTGCAAATCTTTCCAAAACCAATAAACAGAAAGAAATTTCCAAGGAATTCACAGCAATTTCTCTCGGGTATTCTATCTGAAGGATTACGAAAAATATTATTATCAGTGTGATGTAATCGATCAATACAGCTTTAAGAATTGACCATGCAAGCAGCCAGTAAGATTCAGGTCTTCGGTCACTGTACAATCTCAGCTTACCCAAGACGATATTGTTTACAAGAACAACAATGATAACCGATATAATTAACCACCCGCAACCTGCATCTGAAAGATCTGGCCAGTGCCCGTAAACAAACAGGTAAGCAAGCCAGACCGAAACAGCGACACAGAATGCATCGGCAACCATTAATATCATGTTTATGAAATAAACTTGTTGCTGAAACACGTATAAATACTCCCCCAATATTCATTTCCTTGCACAGAATAACGAAAGATCAAAACATCTCCTGTCTGTGCAGGGATCCAATCAAGTATAAAAAACGATTAGTGATGAAATCTAAAAAAAATGGCGGGATTAGATTAAGTGCAAAGTTCGATATAATTGAAGCGTATAATTAACATAAAGAACAAAGGAATTGAATGAAAGCATGTGTTGACAACACTATCACAGGAACCTTGCACATTAGAACAAAAAAATTGACAACCAAAACCCTGAAAACCAGAACAGAGATCTTTTCAGGTCAGTATCGAAACATGAAAAGATAAGCAGGAGTGCAGAATAATTACCTGAAACAGGCATCTTCCTGAAGCTCAGATCCAGACCGGAATTGCTCATATAAACGTGAAGACACCCCGTACCCGAAGCAAACAACCCAAGGATGAGCAGAATTCAAAACACGGATCCTGAAATCACACTCAAGATTTGACAATAATCCTGAATTCCTGTATAGGCATTTACTGAAAAGACAGATTTTTGTCATTCATACGCCCATTCCGGTCCTGAAAACAGACTGATAGAAGCTTGATGCAAGGGGGGTTCTTCGTAACAGTTTCACACAGCTTTCCAGGACCAGTCCTGTTACCCTCAGCCAAGTGTGGCTTAATATTATTTAATTTACATCTGGAACCAGACACAGTATGGGACAAATTTGGAATAAAAAAGAATTAGATACCGTAAAGGTATGCCCCTTGTGTGGAGCCACTGATAACAGATTCCTCACCAAAAGAGGAGATAATCTTCCCATACATGAATGCACAAACTGTGGATTTGCCTTTCTATATAAAAGACCGTCCCAACAAGCACTCGCATCCTATTACGACGGTGATTATTTTCAGAACAGTGACACATATCAGGACTATTTCAACTATGCCCAGGCCATTATTGATCTTAGGTATTGTCCGAGACTCCACCGCTTACGGAGATTCCTGAGCGATTTCAGGGGAAAACGGGTGCTGGATCTGGGATGTGCCGCAGGAGGAACTCTTGCCCTTCTTAAAACAATGGGGGCAAAAGGCATGGGGATTGAGATCTCCAAAGCGGCATGCAAAATAGCAAGGGAACATTATGATCTGGATGTAATATGCTCTCCGCTGGAAAATGTAACCCTGAACAGAGAAAGCTTTGATGTAATTTTCATGTTTGATGTCCTTGAACACCTTGAAAAACCTTCTGAAGCCCTGAACTGGTTGCATGATGTCTTATCGCCAAACGGCTTGCTTTCTCTTACAGTACCAAATTTTGATCTGTTTTTTAAAAAAGGCAAAAATTGGGCAGGAGTTCAGTCTTATTGGGAACACCTCGGTTATTTCAGAAGTAACGTATTATATAAGAAATTATCATCCATGGGAATGGAAATAATTGAAACTCATACCTACGGAGAAGAACCCTGCTCTGAAAATCACATCAGGGAAACTAAAAGAAGGAAAATCACACGAAGACTGAGAGAAAAGCTGCCGGTTTTTAATAAATTTCTGAGGATAGCCCGCAAATTGAAATTCAGATACCTGGGGCCGCCTCCGCTGGATATACGCTATGATGGCACAGGCATGGATCTCTTTGTTCTTGTCCAGAAAACATATCCCGACCAACTATAAGGATTTTACCCTTTTGTCATTTCATGTGGGTCTAATCAGACTACTGATGCATGGGCGATCAATATGCCTTTCCAAAGGATCCCACCACGTCATACAGTGGAAGGAGGATGGACAGGACGATGAGCCCAAAGACTCCGCCCAGGAGTAGTAGTGTTATAGGCTCAATGGCACTGATTAATGTCTGGACCGCCCTTTTGACTTCACTGTCATAATAGTCTCCCAGACGCTTAAATGAATCATCCAGGGTGCCGGTTAACTCCCCGTTTCTAACGGCCCCCAGGAGCAGAGGGGGGAATCCGCCGGCATTCTCAAACCCTTCGGCAATCTGCTGGCCGCTCTGGATATAGTCGAATGCGATTCCCAATCGTTCTTCGAGGTATCTGTTTCCCAGGACATTGTCTTCCAGAATATGGAATATATCCGTCAGCCTCATGCCGGCCCGGTACATTGTTGCAAAGTTGTGACTGAGCCGTGCAAGGGCAATATTTCCGGCGATTTCGCCGATGAAAGGCGCTTTCATCAGACACCTGTGAAAGAGGATTCCCCCCCTTTCTGTCTTCAAAAAGCCATAAAAGATTACACCGAGGATCATGAATGCCAAGATTATCCACAGCCAGTTCGCCTGGAAAAACTGGCTTATTCCCAGTATAGTCTGTGTAATTCCGGGGAGTTCTACTCCCATGTCAATTAATACCTTGGCCATTTGGGGCAAGACATACCCTATCCATACACCTATTACCGTTCCAATGACAATGATCACAAAAGCGGGATACATGGCCGCTCTTTTGAGAACCGATCTGATGTCCTCTTTCCATTCCAGGAAGTTGGCGAGGTCTTTCATGCAGCCAGGCAATACCCCGGATTGTTCTCCCATCCTTATCACACCCAGGTCCAGTTTATGAAATATTTTGGGAAAACGGCTCATGGCTTCATAGAGGGTATTCCCCTCTTCAACCCCCACCCGTATTTCTCCCACCACCCTTTTGAGCAGTTTTGAGGGCAAGGTCTTGGCATTTTCATCTAAAGCAGAAAGCAGGGGCAGGCCCAGTCCCATCGCCTGGGAAAGCCTGTGGTAGAATTCTATCAAAAGCCGCGGCTTTACTTTGCTGCCGGTAAAGAACCTGTCGATTAGGCATGTTTTTATATGTCTGCTTCTGACGAGAGTCAGGCCATCCTGAAGCAGACGGGCTTCAAGATCCGCCTCGCTCATGGCAACAAGCCTTCCCTTGACTATCTTGCCATTATCATCAATTGCACTGTAACTGTAATCAGGCATCTGCTACCACACGATAAACTTCTTCCATTGAGGTAATCTTACCTGCCGCTTTTTTCAAGGCCTGTTTCAGCAAGAGAGTGGTTCCGGCCGTAACTGCCGCATCTTCTATAGCACTGCGAAAAGCACCTTCAAAGATCAATCCTTCAATAGTCCTGTCCACCTCCAAGATCTCGTATATGCCGGTCCGTCCCTTGTAGCCTGAATTATGGCATGTTTCACATCCTGCTGGCCGGAGCAGTTCCAAGGGCGGCTCAAGCCCGTTACGTTCAAAGAGTTTTTTTTCCTCCGATGTGGGAGATCCCACGACTGAACATTTTGGACATATCTTTCGCAAAAGCCTCTGAGCTACAACCATGGTGAGGGCAGACGCCAGCATGTTGGATTTGATACCGATATCAATCAACCTGTTGATGGTCGAAGCAGCATCATTGGTGTGGAGTGTTGACAAGACCAGATGACCGGTAATGGCTGCCCTCATGGCCAGTTCAGCCGTTTCCTGGTCTCTTATTTCTCCAACGAGGATGATATCAGGGTCCTGCCGCATGGCAGCCCTTAGGGCATTTCCAAATGTGAGGTTTGCCTTAGGATTTACAGCGGTTTGTCTGATTGTCGGGATGACGTATTCAATAGGGTCCTCAACGGTCATCACGTTGATAGTAGAATTATTTACGGCCATCAAGGCGGAGTAGAGGGTAGTGGTCTTTCCGGATCCTGTTGGACCGGTTACAAGTATAAGACCGTAGGGCCGTTTTAGGTTTCTTACGAATCTTGTGAGATCTTCCTTCTCGAAACCGAGGCTTTCAATTTTACCCACCACACTGCTGTATGTCAGGAGTCTCATTACAATATTTTCACCGAGATGTGTGGGAAATGTGGATACCCTGAGATCAAACTCCATATCATTTCCCTGGTATTTAATACGCCCGTCATGAGGTATGTTGGGGTTGGAAATATCCATGCCTCCCATTATCTTGAAGCGAGTTGCAAGCCCGTGCTGAAAGCCTTTTGGGAAGAGGTACTCTTGATGAAGAACACCATCTATACGGTAATATACCCTCACAAGGTTGGTATCAGGCACTATATGGATATCGCTCGCCCCCAAGACATACCCCTTTTCGAGCAAAAGATCCGCAAGCCTCACGATCTGCTTTTCTTCGGAGGCCCCCTCTATCATACCGGCCTGGGTTATCTTTTCAATTTCCTCATCTACGGTAGCAGCAGTCTGATAATGAAGCCTGATCGCCTTGGAAATCCATTCCTTGGGGGCCAGATATGTTTTTACGTGACAACCGGTCATGCGTGACAGTCGGTCCCTTGTAATAACATCAAAGGGGTTTGATGTGGCTACCTTGAGGGTGTTGTTTTCCTTTGCAAAGGGGAAGACTGTATGTTTGATTACAAAATCGTAGGGTATATGGATCGAAAGGCTATGGTCCACATCTACTGCGGATGTATCCAGTATCTGCGCTCCGCTCTGGACAGCTATGGCCATCTGGAGCTGTTCCTCGGTTATCCAGTCAAGCCTGAGAAGCACCTCTCCCAGCATTAATCCTGTTCTTTTCGATTCCGACAGGGCAAGTTGGATCTGCTCCTCATTGACAAAACCCATTTTAACAAGTATATCGCCGAGATGTTTTTTCATTTTATGTAACTTCCTGTCTTCGTCTGGCTGTATAACCAGGCCAGATATGACTTGATCTTCCTGACACGGGCTTCTATTGCCTCTTTTTCATGCGGAGTAGTAAAAGAATCTTGTTTCATGAGAGTCTCGTAATAGTTGAGGGCCTTTTTATACTGCCCTGATTTGTCATACAGGACCGCCATATTGAACAGCAAAGGGAAAGAATCAGGACGGATCTTTTCCGCCTTTATATACCATTGTAACGCATCCTCCGTCCTTCCAAGCCTGCTTAAGGCAATTGCACGGTTAAGAAATATCTCAAATCCGGATTCATTCTTCAGCTTTTCTGCCATATCAAGGTGTAAAAGCGCCTCATGAAATTTACCCAGACCAATCTCTGTTATAGCAAGATTGAGCAGAACCGGAAAATTGTCGGGATCAAGATTGTTCAGCCTCCTAAGGCAAGGATAGGCCTTTGAGAAAGCGGCACTTGTTATATAGGCAGATGCTATATTGAAAAGGGCAGCACGGTAATCAGGGTCTCTGTTTAATATCTCCCGGTACATGTTAATAGCCTGTTTAAGCATGTTGTGCCTGTGGTAGCTTATTGCCTTTTGGTAAAAAATGTCCTCTGCGGTTCGTTTTTTCGCCCTGTTTCTCTTATATGTTTGCAGAAGATATTTTTGCCCATATTCTTTATTCCTTTTACCCCGACAACTATTATGAATACCTGCCCCCAATTTTGTGTATCCATCTCTCCTGCTGCCCTGTTTTTTTGTCCATGCCTGTACAGCCCCAATTCTTTCAACTGTTTTGTGCAGGCCTGCATTGCCGGTTCCTGGAGCGGAAATTATCTTGTTGGATCTGCCTTCAGTATCAATTACAACAGCAGGACACCCTGAATCGTTTCCGTAAGTTTCCCGATCAAATGCTATACACCAACAACTCAGAACCAACACCAGACACATAAAGAATGCAGTACTTTTAGCAGCGCATGTTATGTGAGCACACCATGCCTGCAGTTTTTTGCCAAACAGCCCTGTTTCCTGTTCCTGTCTGTATTCCCTGTCTGTTTTTCTTGGTGCCTTATTCAGAAGGATCATAGTGACTTCCATAAACAGATTTGTGATTACCAGCAGGTCATGATATAGCGATAATTATCGATCATGGCAGAATTACTCCTGCACCAAGTCCCAATCAAGGTCTCCCTGACGGAACCAATACAGATCAATGGTGATCATTTGCATCTTGTATGCCATTGGTACCGGCGCTATAACGCTCATAAAGACAAATCCTAATATAACCATCCTGTAATTGTAAAATGGCGCAGGCATTGCCTATACACAAATCAATTTCGCCAGGAAGTTTCCCGCCTGATATGAGATTTTTTGCACAAGATCAGGCAAATAAAGAGCACAGAGATGTACTTTTATATAAAATCTTTCATGTTGATGAGTCTGTATTACCGTCCACAGCGCTTTCATCGGCTGTTGCGGTGCACAATAAATACCGCAGATGCGGGAGACATTTATGGATGGAACCCGGTTAATTTGACTAACTGTCATTTATTTGACCAGAAACAGGATTCCAAAACAGCCTGCCCAAAGGCCATGTAAAACACAAAGAATATTGTTGCTCCATCTGCTGAGATCTGAAACATAAACGAAAAATCAGCCTTCCCTGCTCTCTGTTTATCTGTCTTCAAACATGGTCTGGATATTGCATGGTCAAGTAAAAACACAGAAATCATTCCTATAATTCCTGTCCCTGACCATATGCAAGCATAAGGAGATAAATTTGGACAACAATAATGGACAGAAAGATAAAGACAACCATGTTAACTTGGAGATCGGCACAAGGCTGTTTTTCAAGATCAATGGATCCAAATTGTCATTAAAGGGAATTTTCGTGGGGTTGAAAAGGGACAAATTTATTGTTGCAAGACTCTTTTCCCCTTCCATATCTTTTGATCCAAAGCTTTTCGGAGGAAATACAATAGTTGTTTATTACATATATCAGGACATGGTCTATGAATTCGACACAAGATTCATCAGAATCGTTACAGATCCAGTAGAACTTATACTGCTGGAGTACCCTGAATCTGTTCACATACGGGAACTCAGGTCCCATAAAAGAATAGATTGTGTTGTTTCTGCTGATATTCAGATCAAAAACAACGAAAAAAAAGGGCCGATCAAGGGATTAATAAAAGATATAAGCAAAAAGGGATGCCGTTGTGTTTTCCAACCGATTAAGGGAGGTCAAAACCCCTTTCATATAAATGAACAGATTATCCTTACATGTCATTTTCCCGGAATTACAGGTAAACAGAAGGCTTTTGGAAGGGTGCGAAATATTCAGAAGGGAAAAGAATCTCTGTCTGTTGGAATTGAATTCTCAGAAATGCTCTGGTGGCCTCCCCCGTACAGATAAAATCTTTAATGTAACAGTGCAGTACATTAAAGACGGCCATTTCTGTTTTAAATCCGGCAGTAAGTTTCTTTGAAGAATCTCTGTTTCGTCTTCTATCCCGGGCATCTCACAGTTAAGGTTGGTTACCAGAAAGATTGCCCTATACTGGGTCCGCAAACATCGTATCCGGGCAGTTATTTTCCTCGCCACGATCCCTGATACAACTTGAATAAAACATAACAGTCTTTCAGGCTGTTATGCCGGCATGTGAATTGTTTTTCCTTTAGGGACATAAACCTTATCTTTTTACTCAAAAACCCCCTTTCTCTTTACATGAAACTTTCTGACAAGAGCTTTTGCGCAGGATCAAGACACAGAAGATGGAGTTTAGCAGATCGCACAAGGAACACCGCAGATTGATGCAAATATTGCGGGGCCTTTTATGGATGCGAACCATCTGTTACAGGAAAATATCTATATGCGGATATCTGGCAAAAAACACATAAACATAACACTTATAGATGACAATAGTATCAGTTTTATATTTCTTGTTGACAACAAGTACAACCTACTAAAAAGACTTTCCCACGATCAATTTTTAAGTATTGACAAGAATTCGGATGTAATTCCGGAAGAATCCATGGATAGCAGACTGAATATCCTGATTCTGCCGGATTACTGGATAGAACATATCTCCTATCGCTTTCGGTCAAGGAAAAAGTCTTTGGTGGAAGGATTTATTAAAAGAAAGCTTAATTCCGAATATTCTTCAGAACTCCCCTGGATTGCAGATTTTTATGAATATACCTTTTATCAAAATATGCAAGGAGAACAGGAAATAGATGTATATTTTCCCCATGAACCAAGGTTCTTTCAGGTATATAAACAGCTTGAGGCATGTAATATCCTGCCCGACTTTATAACCAGCCCTGCCTTCATATGGGAAAAAAAGCTGAAAAAGATGCTCCAGGATTTTGAGGCAGGAGAAAAATGCTTTATAAATCTGCTCCAGTCTGAATGTTTTTTGTATTTTTTTTCCAAAGGCAGATTCATTTTTTCACGTGCTATAACCTTTGCAGATTCTCAAACAGAAGATCATGACAAACTTGAAGCATTAACATATGAAATCAATCAGTCTTTACATCTTTTTTCTCAGAAAGCAAAGTCAGAAACAGAAAAAATCTATCTTTTATCACCTAACGAAGAAAATGCCTACAGGCTGTCTGGCATGATCAATATTGCAGTAAAAGATGTCTATCCTGTTTTGGGACGATCCCGAATGATTTCCAAGGACAATATAACTCTTGGTTCAATCTCCTTCTTTGATACAGATGACCTTTTACCGGCGAACAAAATCCTTAACATAGCCCACACGGCACAAAAACAAACATATAAATGGAAAACCGTTCAAAGGGCAGGAATCATCACAGGAATTCTGGTGTTTTTGTTAACAGGAACAGAAAGCCTTTATCTGTTACATTCTGACATGTTCCGGATTAAAAGGTCACAGATCATGCATAAAAACGACCCAACCCCGGCGATTGTACAATATAACCAGGCATTGGATGAACTTATTATGGAGGCAACGCGTCCCAATCCGGCAAGACTTGTTCTGGGATTCGTGAAATCTCTGCCCGAAAATGTCTGGATAAGAAAGATTGAAATGGGGGCCAAATCCGGCACGGTAAATTTCACAGGAATAATTCAGGCGGAAAACATAGAGAAGTTTAAAGGCATACTTTCAAAACTTCTTGATAATATAAAAAAAGAAATTCCCTGTGCAGATAACATCAAGACACAGGATATAGATATTAAAGAGTTAAACAACAACATAACATCTCCTCAACAGTATATGATCTCTTTCGGTTTCAAGGTTTCATAAAAGACGATATGAAAAACAAATGGTTTGCCATAATCATTATCTGGACAGTTTGTTTGCTGCTTACATGCTGGAACGTGAAAAGAATAAATGAGCTAAAAAAGATGAGGGAAAAGAATGCTATTCTGTCTATGGAGAGACACTTTTTAAAAAAAAATTCGGAAGCTGTAGCAAAAACTCTATATAAAAAGAACGCCCTTTACCAACCTGTCACAAACATAAACATGGGACTACTGGCTGTTAAGAACAATCTCATATCCATCGCAGCAGATCATAATCTCGTCAAAAACAGAGTAAATATCGATCAGGGCCAATCAAATGGCACAAACACAGGCATTGCATTATTCTGCGAGGGGTCATTAAAAGATCTTGTAGAACTGTTAAAAAAACTTTCCTGCAACTATCCCTACTTATCGGTTACCGGAATAGAGATAAAAATTGATGGCCCCGGAATAAATGGCAAATTTAAAATCAATCTTGATTACAGATATAAAACACTTTTTTCAGACCCAAAACATACGGACTTGAATCCAAGATGGAAGGAATAGACAAAAGATTCTTCTTGAGCGGATTGATATTAGCCGCCCTTTTAATAACAGGGGTGAACAGCCTGGTATTGATAAGATTTATCAATTCATCTTCCACCTCAAAAGAACCTGAGCAGGTGATGCTTGCACAACAAAAACAGGCCCGACTCAGACAGGAAACTGCCTTGGCCAAAAAGGAGGCAATATACCTGACAGATTCTGATACAATATTTGCAAGATACACCTCAAATATCCCGCAAAACAAGGATAGAGAATATGGAAAATTTGAGAATAATATAGAAAAAAAAGGGGGAAAAGCAAAAAAAGGGTTAAACCTTCCGGTTCTTACAGGAATAACGCAATGCTTTGATATTAACGGAAACACGCATATACTTGCAACAATGGGCGGCATGAATCTTGCGAAACATCAAAAAATACAGGAATTCACCGTGGACAGTATAACCGAAAGGGGCGTCATACTGAAGAAGGGTGCCAGACACTGGTTTGTGCCTGCACCTGAAGTCCGCTTTTCTTTGGGACGTGAAAAATGAAAAAAGGCACAAGTTATCTTGCCGGAATAATTGGGATTACAAAAAGCACTTCCGCTTTTTTAATATCTTTTTGTCTGTGTATCTGCATGTCTGGATGTGCCCTTCCAAAGCCAAGACCAGTAAAACAGTCCGGATTAGAAAAGATCAATCCATCGGCCATGATTAAAGCCGAGGAAAGATTGAGAGCCCCAGGTCCTCCACCATTTTCAGAAAAAATGGTGCCAATAACAGATGACCTGACAGAAGATACCAGACTTTATTCTTTTGTTTTTGACAATGCACCATTGGGCGATGTGCTCAATGCCATTACCAATAATACCGAGCTGAATCTTTCTGTAGCATCAGACATTGATCTTTCTGTACCCATAACTGTCCGATTAAAAAATGCTACATTCAAGGAATCCCTTGACATGATAGTAGTAAACGCTGCCGGATATGCATGGAAGATCAGCAGCGGATGTCTTTATATCAAGCGATTCGAAGAGAAGATATATCATCTGGACTATCTTAATCTGAAGAGCGAAACCAACGTTGCAGTAGGCGGAGACATGCTGGCTTCTGGTGTGGATAACTCAGGCGTAACCGGTAAATATGAAGTCAGAACCGGGAAAGAAAAGGAAAACAGCGATATCTGGTCAAGTGTTCAAAAAACCCTTGAAGGCCTTAAGTCTAAAGACGGCATCTTGCAGATAAACCGTAATACTGGAATCATTTACATGGCAGATGTGCCTGGAAAAATAAAATCTATGGTGCGATTTCTAAATTCATTGTCCGAGGAATTACACAGACAGGTTATTATAGACGCCCGCATATTTGAGGTATCACTCAGTGACACATCAAAATATGGTATAGACTGGTCCACCATGGAAATTGCCTTTAAATCAAGATCCAACCTCCTGCCAGACCACCTTCGCCTCAATTTCAACAACGGCTCCATTCTCCTGGCCGGGGAATCAAGTCTTTTTGCAGCCATTGATTTTTTAAGGACCCAGGGAGACATAACAGTGCTGTCAAATCCCCACCTGTCTGTGACAAACGGCCAGTCCGCGGTCCTGACCGTTGGATATCAGTTTCCTTACGGGGATATAAACGGGGTGGACCGTGATACTGAAACCGGTCTTATTACCTATGGAAGTTCCATCAAAAGGGCCGTGTTAGGGCTTCAACTCGGCATCACTCCCCAGATATCCAGAAACGGAGTTATTACCCTCCATATAGTACCCACCATTACAAGGATTCAGAGGGAAGAGAAAGTTGATATCCCTGTCGCCGCTAATGAGGTGCAGACCATATCAAACCCGGTTATAGACCTGCAGGAACTCTTTACCACCGTAAGGGTAAGGGAGGGGCAAACCCTGGTCCTTGCAGGTCTGATCAGCCAGACAAAGGACATGAAACATGAAGGACTTCCGCTCTTAGAAAGTATTCCTCTGCTGGGTCAGTTGTTCAAGCATGTGGAGGAGACAGAAAAGAGCAAGGAACTTGTAATATTTATTACCCCTCACATCAGAGAGGCAATTTAGTGAAACTTTTATAAGAGGAGAATTGATCATGTCGACAAGCAAGAAAAACGGAACTTCTCAGGCCGGATTTACCCTGGTGGAGATCGCAATCGTCATGGTGATCATAGGTCTTCTTATCGGTGGCGTGCTCAAGGGTCAGTCCATGATCAGGGAAGCCAAGGTAAAGAGGGTGGTAAAGACGGCAGATGAACTCAGGGCAGCCATAATGACCTTTTATGACAAATACGGCATGTATCCCGGAGATGAAAACAAGCCGAACATACCTCCGGGTGATACCCATGAGGGTAACGGATCAGGACAGACCACTTATGATGAAAGATTTGCTTTTTATGAAGACCTGGCAAAGGCTAAGCTTGTTTCCGGTTCATTCAACGGGACTTCTGATCTGCTCAAGCACCCATTTGGCGGCAATGTGGAAGTTTACTGGTCTAACCCCTCTGGCGCAGGATACGGCCATTACATCTTTTTTCGTAATTTACCGTGGGACGTGTGTCTTGAAATCGATACAAAATATGATGACGGCGTTTACAATACCGGGTCCATACGTGCCAGCAGTGCATACTCCAATGCCACCAGCGCTATAAGCTGGCTTGCCATGCCCTTATAATATGATATTAAATATTTGCAAAAAGGGAAGACATGCCTTTTAAAGCAAAAAGAATAATTACCGGATTTCACCATTACAACAATGATCATGGTTTTTCCCTGATCGAGATCGCCATTGTTCTGGTAATAACAGGTATCCTGGCAGGTGGCGGAATATCTCTTCTCGGTATGCTCACTGAGCGAAAGGCCAGAAACGAAACCATTGACTATATGAAAAAGGCAAAGGAAGCACTGATCACCTATGCCGCTATCAATGGAAGGCTGCCATGGGCAGATACAGACAGTGACGGACGTGAAAATCATAACGCCTCTGCTGGCAACCTTCCATACTGGACGCTCGGTATCGCCCCTACTGATTCATACAAGAGGGTTCTCAGGTATGAACTCAATCCTGCCCTGGGGTCTGACAGATCAACGACCTGTGATGCATTGAGACTTGGCCTTGCCGGATATCCATTGGTAGTGGATGCTGATGGCGCAACCACCGCTTTTCGGGTAGCGGCCATACTTGTAAGTGCGGGTCCTATGGATGCAGATAGCGACGGGAATGTATTTGATGCTGTTAACAGTGCCTACAGGGGAGACAACAGAGACGGCCGTCCGAATTATATAAGACATCCGCCTGTAAAAGGTTTTGATGACCTTGTGATATACATAAGCAGTAATGAATTATGCGGCGATATATGTGAATATCTGGTTCTGGCAGTGAACAAGGATAACAACCCTCCGTCAATGATCCATATCTACGATGTTACCAGGGGTATCGAGATTGGAAGACTTGGTAACGGGGCCAGCGCTTCCTACAATATCATTTCCGGAACAAGAATCAAGATAACAGATGCCTCCGGCAAGATTGTCCAATCCACACCCAAAACCCCGATTGTCCTTGCCGGCAGAGGGTGCACCATCAATGTCGGCAAAGATACAAACGAAAACAGTAAGCCAAAAGGGTTTCCCGGAATAAGGCCGTTGCCTCCGTTACCTAAGATCAAACCTTTTGTGATCCGGTCCGGCCAAAGGAGGATTTTACCAAAGAAAGATTAAAAAGATTAACTATGATACCCGTAAAACTATCAAAGAAAATAAAATATCATAGAACAACTGTCGTTTCTTTATTACGTATATACATAAATGCCTCTTAACAAACAACACAACCTGAATCCCAACACTCGGCAGTGTTTTTTTGCAATAGCACATATTTCTCTGCATTCAATATAATCTTATCTGCACAGACAGACTCAGAACAGACAGCAAATCCGTCCTGACAGGGAGCCTGTTCAACCGATTCCCTACCCTTTTTAATCAGCGCCCATCCACAAATTGTTTCTGGCACCAGAAACTTTCCGGTCCAGAAACAATATTTTTTGCACAAGACAAAGAAATTACGCACAGGCCTTACAGTTTCCCATAAGGAATACCGCAGATTGACACACGGATTGCGCAAAGAGGACATTTACGGATGGAACCCACCTCGCCTTTAGTGTTTCCAATGTTACAGATTGGCTAACAGCGTAATACCCTTTAAAAACCATATCATATTCATCGTGGGTTACACAAAAAACAGGTCAAAAAGATTGATCTTAACTGAAAAACGTGTTAATAAGGAGAGTTTTATGGCAGTTATTAAACAGTGCACATCAAGAAACAGATTTGAAAGGTGTCTTAAAGAATTATTTCAGATTCAATCGTTAACATCTTTTTGCAACAGACAAAACCTGGCAAACCAAAGGCTGTAATTGTGCCCATTCACAAATCTATTCAGAAGACGGCGTGAATGTAGAAAAAACAGCCGGTTATGGATAAAAATCAACCGGGCGATTAGCTCAGCTGGATAGAGCGTTGGTCTCCGGAACCAGAGGTCGCGCGTTCGAATCGCGCATCGCCCGCCATAAAAATCAAGCACAAACAACAAGAGTCCTTTTTTTATAATACTGCCTATTTTTCTGTCCCACATATAGTGGACAGGCAAAACGTTTTGCACCCATCTGCATAATCTCTTGATTCCCCTGAGCTTGTAAAATTACAGTTTACGAGCCTAAAAACACTTCGGTGCCCAGAAATTGACTTGCAGACAGGCACTGCTTGATTTTGCGGGAATATTTTTATACAGCAGAAAGGTGAGAGAAAGATATCTTAAAACGGCCTGCCTGAAAAAATCAGACAGCCTTATACATGGTGCCCATCCGCAAATCAATTTTGGCGCCAGAAAGTTTCCAGTCCGGAAATGAGGTTGCGCAAGACCGGAAAATCAAGGGGTCATGCAAAGGCGTACCTGCAACACACCGTAACAAATGATCAGGCAGATTGACACTGATATTGCGAAAAACAGTCATTTACGGATGAAAACTACCTGAAAACAAATTGAAGGAGAGATACTGAACATGTGTCGTCTTTTTGCCATTACAAGCAATGAACCATTATCTCCCATGATAGCCATGGAATCAATGGAAGTCATGAAAGAGGGCCATGACGGCTCTGGTGTCGGACTGATGCTGCGCGATCTGGCAGGTCCTTTCGAAGACATGAAGGACGCTCCGATACTATCAGGAATATTTACAAAAAGCGGTATCAAACGATTTGACACCTTTATGGTTAACCTCGGTTTTATGACCAAATACAGGCTGTCAATAGAGGTATCAAAGACACCGCCTCCCGGAACCCCGAAAAGAGATCTGTATCTTATCAGGGCCTATGAATATCCAAAAGAATGGGAAGGCCTGTCTGTAGAGAATAAAACACAAAAGCTCCTTGAACTCAGACTGCAATTACGAAAAATGGGAGAAGAAAAAAATGACATGATTGTATTTTCTTTCTGGCCTGACGTCATAATGATCAAGGAAATAGGAGATCCCCTGCAGGTAGCAAGATTTCTGGATCTTGGGCGAAAGGAACTCAGAGCAAGGGTAATCCTTGCACAGGGCAGACAAAATACCAATTATGCTATTGATCTTTATGCATGTCATCCGTTTTTCATACAAGGCTATGCATCCATGACAAATGGAGAAAATACCGCTTTTATACCCATTCGTGAATTTCTGGAGTCACGTGGTTTTCCAGGATATACCGGTTATCAATCCGATTCAGAGGTCTTTACTCACATCCTTCATTATACCGCTACACAACTGGGTCTAAATGTTGAGTATTACAAACATATAATTACTCCGTTAAAGGATGAAGACATCAACAGTCATCCTGATGCCTATTTTCTTAAACATCTGAAACACAGCTGTCATCCACTCATTATTGACGGCCCTAACTGTGTTATTGGAAGTTTGCCCGATAACAGTGTCTTTATGGTTCAGGACAGAAAAAAACTTCGCCCTGGTGTCATTGGTGGAAGGCCTGGTCTATATGCCTTTTGTTCAGAGATGTGCGGCCTGGACGCTGCTATTCCTGATCGTGACAAAAGCAAGGATTTCCAACCCATGTATCTTGATACGGCCATTGTTGGTCCGGACCGCAAGGAGGTTTCCATATGTACCCAAAACGATCCCTTACCCCCTCTACATTAAGTGTAAAAGATCTGCCTTGGCAGATCATCTGGGACCAGGGAAAATGTACTTTATGCGGGCAATGCACCGCTGTTTGCCCGGTAAAGGCCATTGAACTCGGTGTGTTCAGGAAACGGGAAGTCAGTACAGAGATAAACCTTATGAGCCTTCCCGAGAACAACATCAAGATATGGTACGGAATTCGTCAGAAAACTGATCCCGCCTGTAAATGTGTCGGTTGTGCCATGTGCAACCTGGTATGTCCCAACAATGCCATTATGCCTGTCAGAAGCGATGAAACTGACAAACTGCGTTTTCATCTGAACGCAGGCGGACAACCGCAACGCCGCGGGGGACGACGAAACAAGACTGACAGTCTTCTGGATCAAATAAAATTCATCAGGATTTCCATGCTCACTGACCCTGCCTTAGATGCAGGAAGACATGAATTTGAAATCAGAACCATGTTGGGACGGGTACTGTCTCCCGAAGAAAATCTGTCAAGGATAAAGCATAATGGCTGGATTCCTCCGGTAAGGGAAATATACCCCCTTATAATCGGGGGCATGTCATTTGGTGCCCTCTCTCCCAATATGTGGGAAGGTCTCCAAATGGGTGTTGCCTATCTGAATGAAGAGTTAGGCATGCCTGTAAGGATTTCAACGGGTGAAGGCGGTTGTCCTCCAAGACTGCTCAAATCACGCTTTATCAAATATGTAATCCTGCAAATTGCAAGCGGATATTTTGGATGGGATGAAATCATACACGCCATCCCGGAGATGAAGGAAGATCCGTGCGCAATTGAAATCAAGTATGGTCAAGGTGCAAAGCCTGGTGATGGCGGGCTGTTAATGTGGTACAAGGTTAACGAACTGATAGCCGCTATAAGGGGTGTTCCTATTGGTATCAATCTGCCCAGTCCTCCCACTCATCAGACAAAATATTCCATAGAGGAATCCGTAGCAAAAATGATCCAGTCAATGAGCATGGCATGGGGATTCAGGGTCCCTGTTTACCCAAAAATATCCGCTACTTCTACTACACTGGCCGTTTTGAACAACCTGGCCAGAAATCCCTATGCAGCAGGCCTTGCGATTGATGGTGAAGATGGAGGCACAGGCGCTGCCTATAATGTTTCCATGGATCATATGGGGCATCCCATTGCAAGTAACATAAGGGATGCATATCTGAACCTGACAAGGATTGGAAAACAGAACGAGATTCCACTGTTTGCCGGTGGAGGAATAGGAAAAACAGGAAATCTTGCTGCCAATGCAGCCGCACTTATAATGCTGGGAGCAAGTGGTGTTCAGACGGGCAAATATATTATGCAGGCCGCTGCCGGATGTCTTGGATCTGAATCTGACCGATGCAACATATGCAATATAGGCCTCTGTCCCAAGGGAATAACTTCTCAGGATCCAAGAATTTACCGTCGTCTTGATCCGGAAGCCGTAGCCCAACGCACAGTAGACGTGTTTCTGAGCTTTGATACGGAACTAAGGAAAATTTTTGCGCCATTGGGAAGATCTACTTCCCTTCCAATTGGCATGTCAGATGCCCTTGGAATAAGCGATGCGGACGCCGCTGAACGACTTAATATCAAGTATGTGGTTTAAAACGTTAATCACAGAATGCCGCAAAACGGCATAAAACAGCTTTTACGAGATTGGCAATCATGAGTCAAAACACATATTATTTTATATCAGGCAAGGTTGACGGAAACCGCCTCAGTTCCAGGGAACTTGAAGAACAGATACAGGCGGCAGTTTCTGAAGGACATCGCTTTATAGAGGTATATGCCTATGGACAGCATGGTATAGGCGGCCGACTCTGGAAAACAGGCAAGGACAGGGTCAATATCCGCATCAAGGGCCATCCCGGGCAGAGAATTGCCTCCTTTGCCTATCCCAATACAAGCATAGAGGTAATGGGACCTGCTTCTGATGATGTCGGATGGTTAAATACAGGCGCAGAAATCACGGTTCATGGTAATGCCACTAACGGCATAGCCAATGCTATGGCCCAGGGAAAAATATATATAGGGGGGAACATTGGCGCAAGAGGCATGACCATGACCAAGCATAACCCGCGCTTTGATCCGCCTGAGCTTTGGGTCCTGGGATCTACAGGAGATTATTTTGGCGAATTCATGGCCGGCGGTATTGCTGTTATCTGTGGTTACGAACCTCAAACACCCGACAATATCTTAGGTTACAGGCCCCTTGTAGGCATGGTCGGCGGCAAGGTCTTTTTTCGCGGCCCACATAAGGGGTTCAGTCAGCATGATGCCAAGCTTGTGCCTGTTACAACAGAAGAATGGGAATGGCTAATTAAAAATCTCAGGGTATTCCTTCAGAAAATCAGGAGACCAGAGTTAGAAGAGGTTCTTGCAAATCCTGACGAATGGCAGCTGCTTGCAGCCCGTACACCGAATGAAAAGGCCCCTGGCCCACAGAGGCCTATCCCGGACTTTCGTAAAAAGGTATGGGACAAGGAACTGGGAGAAGGAGGGCTTATCGGAGATATCACCTCAATAGACAGAACACCCATCCCTCCCATAGTATCCGGGAATCTGAGACGATTTGTTCCTGTCTGGGAGCACGGAAAACACATGGCGCCATGCGAGGGATCATGCCCGACCGGTATACCCATCCATGAACGATGGCGTATGATCAGAGAAGGGAGAATGGATGAGGCAGTAGATTTGGCCCTGGCATATACCCCCTTTCCTGCTACTGTTTGCGGGTATCTGTGCCCAAATCCCTGTATGGATGCATGTACCAGGACACAGGCATCTATGCCGCCAATAGATGTGACTCAAATAGGCAAGGCAAGCATAAATGCCAAGATGCCAGATCTGCCTGAACCGGGCCCCGGAAGAATAGGAATCATTGGCGGCGGCCCTGCAGGAATATCTGTAGCCTGGCAATTGAGACAAAGGGGGCACGAAGCTGTTGTATACGACCAGGCAAGGGAGTTGGGAGGAAAAATAAGCGCTGTCATTCCCACAAGCCGCATTCCAAAAGATGTCCTTGATAAAGAATTAAACAGGGCAAGAAAAATAATTCCGCATGTACACCTGCAGCAAAAACTGGGCAAAGAGGATATTGACAGGCTTCTTAAGGAGTTTGAATATCTTGTTATTGCTGTTGGAGCACAAAAACCTCGCACACTGCCGATTCCGGGAGGAAACCGTATGCTCCCTGCGCTGGACTTTTTACAGCAGGCCAGGCACAACCAGATAACACCCGGAAACAGGGTGGTGATTATTGGCGCGGGAAATGTAGGATGTGATGTTGCAACAGAGGCTGCAAGATTAGGAGCAAAAGATATTACCCTGATTGATGTTCAAAAACCTGCATCATTCGGTAAAGAAAGAGAGGCAGCAGTGGCACTGGGTGCAAAATTCAAGTGGCCATGTTTTACAAAAGAGATAACAGATAAAGGAGTTGTTCTCCAAAGTGGTGAAATATTGCCGGCAGATACAGTAGTAATCTCTATAGGAGATCAGCCTGTCCTCGATTTTCTGCCTGATACGGTAACTGTTGAGCACGGTTTTATAAAGGTGGATGAACTGTACAGAACAGACAACAAAAAAATCTTTGCCATTGGAGATGCAATCCGGCCTGGTTTGATCACAGATGCAATTGGAGCCGGAAGCAAAGTGGCAAAGATTATTTGCGATCTTCTTGACGGCAAAACACCAAAGATCGAAACTCGCCCGATTATTGACCGAAACCGGATACATTTAGAATACTTTGATCCGAGACTGACTGAATTCGAAGATCCTGTCCAGTGCGCTGAAAACTGCTCCTCATGTGGAACATGCAGGGATTGCGGCACATGTGTGGAAATCTGTCCCCAAACAGCCATTACAAGAAAGGACCTGGCAAACGGCGCCTATGAATATACAGTTGATGAAGACCGCTGTATTGGTTGCGGATTCTGCGCAAACGCATGTCCATGTGGAGTCTGGACACTGATACCAAACACCTGTCCATTGGATTAGGGCATTATTGAACAGCTCCATATGCATGTCTTTTTCTCACATCAAGAACCATGGATTTAAGTCTCGGAATCTCTTTTTTTTGAGAATCATCCCAGCACGGTACAAGTGTGTTGTTATGAAACAGAGGCTCCGAGACCAGATCATACCCTGATTTTTTTACTGCCGTGTCCCATAGTTCTGTATGGGGCAAGGGCGAATATTCGGCAAGATAAGGAAAGACCCCTGCCCTGTCAACCAGCCTGACTGTTTCAACAACAGAATCAACAGACTGCCCAGGCAGACCCATAAGGATATATGCTCCTATCTCACTGCCTTTAAATCCTGCCTCAAAAAGATACCTCACTGCCTGTTCAAATTCTCCCTCTGCAACCTTTTTGTCCAGTACATTATGAAACGAGATATCATATGATTCCAATCCAAGGCGTATGGTTTTGAAACCCGCTCTGTACATAAGATTTGCAAGCTTTCGGCTTATCCCTTTGATATGCACGGCATTTGGCGTATGGAATCTGATACTGCCCCAATATTTTTCAAGAGACTGAAGTATATGAACGATATGCGTTTCTGATGATATCAGGAGGGCATCATCATAAAAGGCAAAGTCCCTTATTCCGAATTTTTTATGCCAGTAAAGAATCTCACCCGTCACTTCCTCCGGTTTCCTTTGAATAAATTGAGGTCTCAAAAAATGACTGGCACAATACTGACATCTGAAAGGACAGCCGACGGAACTTGCAATGCAGATATAATCAATACCATGCAACATATCAAATGCAGGATAAAAACAATGCGGCGCAGATTCCACCCTGACACCTGAGGCAAAAATCCCCTGATCCTTCAGAATCATTACCAATGATTCGGGATCCCTTGAGGCAGTAACAACATCTGCCCCTGCATTTCCTGCATGTTCACGACACAAACTGGCATAGATTCCACCCATGATTACCGGAACATCAGGATGAACTTCCCTTGCCATTCTTATGGCCTCATATACGCCGGGATACCAGTAGGTCATCAGGGATGTCACAACTATTGCGGCAGGCTCCTTAACAGCAGCAAGCTCCTCCCTGTACAGGTCAACAGGCATACCGTAACGGTAGTAAGACCGTTTTATACCGGTCAGCACCTGAGGAACGGGTATCCTTTGACGCAAGAATTTGCCTGTCCCGAATCTGCGTCTCACCGGAGCCGGTATTGACGGGCGGGTTTTCAGTTTTGGATGGTGGATATCCAGACAGTCAACAAGGTGAACGCCAAACCCTGCCTGCCTCAAATAAGAGGCAATATAAAGCAGCCCCAAAGGCTTGGCCCACAGATCAAAGGCCGCAAAATCGTATATCCACGGATTCACAAGAATAATGTCAGGAGAAGAACACAAGTCATTACCGGTCAATTCAAGATTGTTCCTTCTTTCAGCAGATCTTCATTCAAAAAACAGAAAACCCGTTTTCAGACAGCAGAGACAAGCGCCCGCAGGCATTAAAAACTGTAAACACCCCTTGGCGCACAAGTCTGATTCATAAACAGAAACCATGCAATTTTATCTGAACAGCGCCATTGCTGCTTGATTTTTCCTTGAAAAACAGTTTACTCTCTAAGAATAAAAGATATTATCAAATCTGCGGGATTTTACTATCATATTTTTCAGAAACCAATCACGGGATTCAAGTACAATTACTATGGATGACACAGAAAAAAGAAAACTTTATCTGATAGACGGATCTTCATATATCTACCGGGCCTATCATGCCATACGGGGGTTGTCCAATTCCAGGGGACTTCCTACCAATGCGGTTTTTGGTTTCACAAAGATGCTTCTGAAACTGCTTTCCGAAAAAAATCCGGAACATATTGCCATTGTCTTTGATGCCAAAGGACCAACATTCAGACACAGTATATATCCTGAATACAAGGCAAATCGTCCTCCAATGCCGGAGGATATGTCAGTACAGATTCCCTTCATAAAATCCATCATAGGACACTTTAACATACCAGCCATGGAAAAGCCTCTTTATGAGGCAGATGATATTATCGGCACCATGGCCAGGATCTATTCAGAACAGGGCTTCATCGTGGTGATGGTAACAGGTGACAAGGATTTCAAACAGCTTATTACACCAAGTGTGTTCATGTGGGACACAATGAAGGGTACTGTAACTGATTACAGGATGATAAAGGAGACCTATGGATTTGAGCCTGTCAGAGTTATAGATGTAATGGCCCTGTCTGGTGACAGATCAGACAACATCCCGGGGATACCGGGAATAGGTGAAAAGACAGCTGTGAAATTGATTCAGGATTTTATATCTATCGAAAATCTTTATGCACATATAGATAAAATCAAAAGGAGAAAACTGAAAGAGAATCTTGAAAGGTATAAAGACAATGCCTTTTTAAGCAAACGTCTGGTTACAATTGATCAGTGGGTTCCCCTTGATGACCTTTCAGGCCCGCCTAAAAGGGGAGAGCCTGACAACAATGCCCTGTCAGAAATTTTCAGAAAACTTGAATTCAGGGATTTATGGGATATGGTTACAGCAAGGCAGGAAAACACCTCTACCTACAAACTTGTCCTTAACAGTGAAGATCTTGCTTCAATTGCAGCAAAGATAAAAGAAAAGGCCATTGTTGCTGTTGATACAGAAACAACGGGAAAGGATCCCATGCATGCTGATTTGGTAGGTTTATCTCTTTCCTGTGAGGAGGGGAAGGCATGGTACATCCCTTTCATGCATGACTATCCCGGCGTTCCTTCTCAGATAGAGTGGTCATGTGCCCGTGACATCCTGAAACCTGTCCTGGAATCAGAAAAGATCCTCAAGGTGGGACAGAATATCAAATATGATGCAGAGATACTGTATCGGCATGGAATAAAACTGGCAGGCATTTACTTCGATACCATGATCGCTTCGTATGTTATCAATCCTGGTCTCAGGCAGCACAATCTGGGCAATCTGGCACAGCACTACCTGAACTACAGGATGATAAACTACAAGGATGTAGTGGGAAAAGGTAAAGGCGCATCCAATTTTTCCAGGGTAGAACTCAATACTGCCATGCACTATTCCTGTGAAGATGCAGATATAACCTTAAGACTGATGCACATACTGGACAAACAGCTTGAAGAAGATGGAAACAAGCCACTCTTCCATGAAATAGAGATGGCCCTGCTGCCGGTCCTGATGGACATGGAACTGACCGGAATCAGGCTGGATACCGAATTGCTAATACAGATGTCAAACCAGTTTGAAGAGCAGTTGAAATCTATTAAGGCCAAGATCTTTAAAGAGGCCGGTATGGAATTCAACCTGAACTCTTCCCAACAGTTGGCTTTTGTTCTCTTTGAGAAGCTGAAACTGCCTGTCCAGAGAAAAACTGCCAAGACAAACAGGTTTTCAACAGATGTTAATGTCCTGAAAAAACTCTGCGCATACCCCAGCCCGATTCCCAAACTTATCTTGCGTTACAGAACACTGTCAAAACTGAAATCAACCTATCTTGATTCTCTTGTCAGGGAAGTGAATCCTGTTACAAAAAGGATTCACACATCATACAATCAGACAGTAACATCCACAGGAAGGCTCAGCAGCAGCAATCCAAACCTGCAGAATATACCTGCAAGGACAGAGGAGGGGCGAAAAATAAGGAAGGCATTTGTAGCAGAAAAGGGATGTCATCTTGTATCAGCAGATTACAGCCAGATTGAATTAAGAATAATGGCGCATTACTCAGGCGATCAGGCATTTATAGATGCCTTCAGACAAAACGAAGACATACACAGACGTACAGCTTCCGAGATACTATCCGGCAATCCTGAAAATGTTACTAACGAAATGAGGCAAATAGCAAAGGCAATAAATTTCGGTATTATCTATGGCATGGGACCAAGAAGGCTTGCTGAAGAGCTGAACATTGACCAAAAAACAGCCAAAGACTATATACACGCCTATTATACCAAGTATTCAGGTGTATTAAGGTACAAAGAAGAGATGATAAATATGGCGCGTAAAAAAGGTTATGTTTCCACGCTTTTTAACAGACGCCGGTACCTGCCGGATATTAACAGCAGCAACAAGAGAATAGCAGCAGAATCAGAAAGAATGGCCATAAACACCCCTATCCAGGGTACTGCGGCTGATCTTATCAAAAAGGCAATGATCCATATACACCAACATCTTGCAAAGGAAAAATTCAAAACCAAGATGCTGCTTCAGGTGCACGATGAGCTGGTATTTGAAGTCCCTGACAACGAACTCGAGATTATTATCCCCATTATTCGCAAAAAGATGGAAGGGGTACACAAGCTGATTGTTCCATTAAAGGTAGATATTAACGTCGGGCCCAACTGGGATGAAGCGCATTAGTATATCTTGAACCTGAAACCTCCTGTATTGACACAGGAAAGGCCGACATGGTGATTACCATGGATAATCACACCTATACTGACAGATTTCATGCAGGCATAGATGCTGGCTCTGTAAGTATCAACTGTGTTGTTATCACACAGGACAGGCAGATTGTATATGAAGCCCCTTACAAACGTCATTTCGGGAAAATAACAACAGGAATTGTCTCACTCATAAGAGACCTGTACTCCAGGTTTGGCCAGGAACAGATTGAATCAATATCGTTTACAGGAAACCATGGAAAAAGACTCAGCGAACATTTTGGCACCTTTTACGAGTTTGAAACAATAAGCGAAGTAACAGGAACACTGTTTGTATGTCCGGATGCACATACAATAATCAGTATGGGCGGACAGAATACCGCCCTGTTTCAAATATCCCATACCGGGCACGGCATATGGCAGTTGGAGTATTTCAACACAAACGGGCCATGTGCCTCAGGGACAGGATCATTCATAGACCAGCAGGCCCAGCGGCTATTTGCAGACATGTACTCCAAAAAAACCTCTGTGTCCCCGAATCAGACAGACATAATCCTCTCTGACTTTATTGAGCTTGGCCTGAAAAGCAAAAAACCTGCCAATGTTGCCTGCCGCTGTACGGTTTTTACAAAATCGGACATGATTCATCTCCAGAACAGGGGAGAAAGACTCGAAGACATTATATCAGGTCTTCACACAGGAAATGCCAGAAATTACATAAGCACCATGGTCTCTAACCGTATTCTCGAAAAACCGATTGTCTTTATCGGCGGCCTGTCCCTTAACCGCCTTCAGGTCAAGGTCTTTAAAGAACATTTCCCCGGTTTGACAGTCCCCCCCTTAAACACATCTCTTGGTGCACTTGGGGTTGCATTGCAGGCCCTGGATCTGACGCTCAAAAAAGATCCGTCCTGTTTTCCAGTCTCTCCTGTTAATCCGGCGCTCCTTGATTCCATCGATCATAACAGTTCGATATCCTCCATACCAAGGGCAGCAAAACTGGAGTTAAAAAAGACATCCTTTACAAAATCAAACGATATGGAGATTAACCCATGTAAGATGCGCAAAGGTATCAAGGCCTATCTCGGACTCGACATAGGCTCGACCACTACCAAATATGTGCTTATGGATGATACCTGCCATATCCTTTACAAACGGTATGTCCCAACACGTGGCAGACCAATCGAGACGGTTCAATCACTGTTCAATGACCTTTTGGAACAGATATCTCCGGGCATGAAAACAGGACAGACATCATTACCATCATCTCCTTCAGGCAGGAACAGGGCTGGCATTTCCGGCAAGGACATGAAAGACAAAATTGAAATACTCGGAGTTGCAGCCACAGGATCAGGCAGGAATGTGGTGGGTGATTTTCTTGATGCAGATATCACGGTTGATGAGATCACTGCGCATGCACAGGGCGCAGTATACATAGACAGAGATGTTGATACCATATTCGAGATCGGAGGTCAGGATTCCAAGTATATTTACATACAAGACAAATATCCCCTTGACTTTGACATGAACAAGGTTTGTGCAGCCGGCACAGGGAGCTTTCTGCATGAACTCAGCAATAAATACGGAATCAACATAGTTGATGAATTCCAGGAGATTGCACTTTCATCAGATACACCGGTCAAACTGTCCGAAAGATGTACGGTATTTATGGAATCAGATCTGGTATATTACTATCAAAAAGGATCAAGCAAGAGAGACCTCATGGCAGGATTATGCTATGCCATTGTCCACAACTACCTGAACAGGGTCGTAGGCAAGAGGAAAATCGGACAGCGGATAATGTTTTTGGGAGGACCTTCTTTGAACCGGGCAGTAGTAGCAGCATTTGAAAATGTTCTGAACCGCAGCATATCAGTGCCTGAACATCGGGAAGTGCTTGGAGCCTATGGAGCTGCACTCCTTGTCCGTAAGCACATGACTGACAGAACCGGAACACACAGCAGTTTCAGAGGATTTTTAAAAGCTGTACAGGACCGGATGGTATATACAGAAAAGGTCTGTCATGCAGATCACAGATGTTTTAACCGGTGCAAACTGAAGATATACAACTTTGACGGTCGCAAAAGTGTATGGGGCGGAGAGTGTGGAAGATATGAGATAACAGGGACAGGAGAAAAGAAAAAGGATAATTTTTTTGAGCTAAGGGACGACATATATCAGTCATACCTTTCCGGTATTTGCGAAGAACTGGGAGACAGCCCCCTGTTCGAGGTGGATGGCAGGCGCACCATTGGTATGCAAAGGGCCCTGTACGGACATCAAACAGGCATCTTGTGGGCCAATTTTTTTGACAGGCTGGGGTTCAGGCTTGTAACAAGCCCGCCTACCAATCCACACATTTCCGAATTAGGGATTGAATCAGTAACAGCCGAGACATGCTATCCGGTAAAGGTCTCTCACGGACATATCAGAGAACTTATGGATAAAACAGCATATCTTTTTATTCCTGCTCTTATCAATATGCCTACCCCTCATCCATATGAACCCGGTTTTTACTGTCCCATGGTTCAAAGCAATTCATACATGGTTCGTGCCGCACTTGCCCTGGAGCCATACAGGGTACTAAGCCCGGTCATCCACATGAAATACAATCCGAAGGCATTAACCGCGGAATTATGGAAGCAACTCGGGCACAGGCTTGGCGTAAACAGACAGGAAACAAAAAATGCCCTCGAGTATGCCCTGTCAAAACAGCATGAGTTTGAAAACAGGCTTTACGAAACAGGCCGCAAGATCATAGAGGAAAAAGGCAGAAACGAACCTCTTGTAATTGTTACAGGAAGACCATATAACCTTTATGATGAACGGCTTAACCTGAGACTCGGCAAAAATCTGGCCAAAACAGGCATCTCTGCATTGCCAATGGATTTCATAGATGTATCATCCGTAGATCTTTCCGATTTTCAGACCATGTACTGGGGATTTGGCGCCCAGGTACTCAGGACGGCCAGGTTTATCAAAAACAACCCTGATTTGTTTGGCATCCATATAACCAATTTTGGCTGTGGTGCAGATTCCTTTATAGAACATTTTTACAAACAGATCATGTCACAAAAGCCGTATCTTATCTTAGAACTGGACGAACACAGTGCTGTTGCCGGCGCCATAACAAGGATAGAGGCATATAAAAACGTCATTGCAAACCATACAGGCACACGGTATATTTGATTATTTCATGCAAAAACATGCATAGAGCATATCTGGTAACAGCCCGGTAAACAGGGACAGTCGCGTCAGAAAAATCCTCCTGCTCCGGCAGTACGTTCGCTGTTATACCCCTGATTATTGAACTGATACCAGATATGCCCGATCCAAGGATATTCTTATGGCAAACAATAACATGCCTGATTTCAAGTCATTGAAAGACAATGGAGAGGGCAGGCATGGAAAAACCCTTCTGATCCCTGAAATGAACCGTACAGGATGCCGTCTTCTTGCCGCAAGTTTCAGGGGTTTTAATGTGGATGCCAGAGTCATTCCCACCGGCAAGGGACTTGATTTGGGAAAGGAGTATACATCAGGCAAAGAGTGTTATCCCTGCATCATAACAATCGGAGACATACTCTCATTTTTATATGATGAAAAAAAACGCCTTGGCAACAACTTTAATCCGGAAGATTATACATATTTTATGCCTGCTGCCTCCGGTCCCTGCCGTTTTGGCATGTACAACCAGTACCATAGGATGGTCCTTGACTCTATTCCCTCTTTCACAAAGACAGAGATCACCTCTCTTTCCTCTGACGATGGCTACTCACTTGCAGGCGTAATTGACAAAAGAGATATACTGCAGGTCAGAAAGATCGGTTTTCTGTCTGTGGTAACAGGAGACATCCTTGACAGACTGCTCTGGAAAATAAGACCATACGAAAGATCTTCAGGCATGGCTGACAAATTTATAGACAAGGCCATCTGCTCCATGGAAAGGGCCTTTGAAGGATACGGGTCTGACAGAAACATTAATGGCGTCCTAAAAAGACTTGACACGATTATAGAGGAAGGCAGGCTGATAATGGATCCGGATATCCCTCCCAAGCCAAAAATAGGCATTGTCGGTGAAATATATCTGAGATCCCATACCGTTGCAAATCAGAATCTTATAAAAATGCTCGAGGCATACGGAGCAGAGGTTGTAAATGCCTCCATTACAGAATGGGTCAACTACACTGCCTATGATGCCCTAAAAAAGGCCAAAACAGATTTCATCAGGAACTTAAAAGAGCATGATTATGACAATATCTTATTTTGTCTAAAAGAGATTATCCGATTCGGCCTGGTGTTTTTTTATCAGGAAAGGATACAAAAACATGTTTACAGGCGCGCAAGGAAACTGATCGGGATAACAGAAGATCATGCAACAGGACATATGGAAGAGATACTCACAAAGGAGGATCTCTTTTCGTTCGATATAGGCACAGAGGCATGTCTCAGCATTCCTGCTGCAATAGAGTATGCGCGTCACGGGTTTGATGGTGTGGTAAATGTATATCCCTTGACCTGCATGCCAAGCACCATTACATCTGCTATTGTAAGGCCGGTCATGCACAGGGCAAAGATTCCGTATCTTGACACCCCATACGATGCGACATCGCAGCCTGGAAGAGAATCAGATATAAGGACATTTATGTATCAGGCCCATCAACATAAAAAAAATACAAACATGATCAGTTTACATTCATAAATGGCATTTATGGACAATCTCGGTTTAAATCTACATAACCGTGGAGGCTATGAACACCCCCTGATTTATCTACGGCTTCCCTGAGTTCGCAACAGATGTCTCCTTTCCTGAACATGGAAACCCGTTCCCATGCGGTGGACAACATCAGCAGGCACAAAAAGATTGAAGACCTGGCAGCAACAGAAAAACTGGCCTTCAGACAGTCAATATTCATATGATATTATAAAACAAACAAGGAGTTATGCATGGCAACAAAGATGTTGATCAATGCCATTGAAAAGGAAGAATACAGAGTTGCTTTGGTTAATGGTGATGTGCTTGAAGGTTTTTATATTGAAACTGCAGCACAAGAAGAAAAGATAGGCAACGTGTACAAGGCCGTTGTGGAACGAATAGAACCCAGCCTGCAGGCCTGTTTTGTCAATTTTGGAAGCAACAAAAACGGATTTCTGCCCGTTAATGAAATACATCCCGAATATTACAAGGATGGGTACGACAAAAAAGAGGGGGCAGCTCTGCCTCCCATACAAAAGATATTAAATAAAGGACAAGAGCTCCTTGTCCAGGTTACAAAGGAAATGCCTGGTCGCAAAGGCGCCCAGTTGACAACATATCTTTCCTTTGCAAGCAGATATCTTGTACTTGTGCCCGGAGGGACGGGAGGTGTTTCAAAAAAGATAGAGGATGAAGAGGAAAGGGAGAGGCTTAAATCCCTGATCAATCATCTGAAATTACCTGAAGGGGTATCTGTTATTGTCAGGACGGCAGCATACAAAAAAAGCAAGAAAGAACTGTCAAAAGACCTTAACCGTCTTGTAAGAATGTGGAAAAAGATCAAAAAAGAGGTAAAAGAGGCGCCGGTTCCATCCCTTATACATAAAGAACAGGATATTTGTTTAAGGGCACTCAGGGACCACTTCTCAAGTGAAATAACCGAGGTGCTGGTGGATAACAAGGAAATTTATGCCAAGGTTAAGGACTACATGAAGATTGTTTCTCCAAGACATCAAAGGAGGGTCAAGCTATACAAGGGAGAGAAACCGATCTTTGCCCATTTTTCCCTGGAAAAACAGATTGATGCCATATATGCCAACAAGGTTTCACTGAAATCTGGAGGATCCATTATCATAGAACCAACCGAGGCGCTGGTTTCCATTGATGTTAATTCCGGACGTGGCAGAAGTGAGAAAAACATAGAAAATACGGCGTACAAAACAAATCTGGAGGCCGCTGCAGAAATAGCAAGACAGTTGCGTTTAAGGGATATGGGAGGCCTTATTGTAATAGACTTCATTGATATGAAAGATAAAAACCATATCAGGGAGATAGAAAAGGTTTTCAGAGAAAGCACAAAGCCTGACCGGGCCAAAATAAGTATTGCCCACATATCCAAGTTCGGACTCCTTGAACTTTCCAGACAACGGTTGCATCCCTCTATTGAATCAAGGTCCTATGAACCATGTCACTACTGTCAGGGACGCGGCCTTGTTCTGTCAGTAGAATCAGCAGCAGTATCATTTTTACGTCAGATATGGGTAGGCGCATCACAAAAAAACAAACATAGTATCAAAGGTGTGCTTCCCCTTGCTGTAGCCAACTATCTGCAAAACAACAAGAGAAAAGAACTGTATGACCTTGAAACAAGATACGGCGTTGAAATCAATATCCAGGGGGATGTAACCCTGCCCCCTGGCGGAGGAAAGCTGGAATTCATAAGCAATTAGTTTTCATTCATAAGCAGCTGTTCTCACAACCCCGGCACCCTGGCCTGTGAAACACGAGGTATGTTTCAGAGAAAGACTGCATATATGCCGAGTGTCTGTACACCTCTGTTGTACCCTGAATTTATTTGCTGCCAGAGCTTGTTAACAGGGGCCAAACAGGGACATCTGACCGGATAATGCATCCTTTTCTGCTCCATCAAAGAGTTGTATGGTCCCATATTTCCCATCATATCCACCCCTTTTTATAACATCCCCCTTACGTATCTTTTGTAATGCCTGTTTAAACAGAGGACCTGCAGCCATATCTATGTCATCAAGCGGAACATGCATGAGTATATCCAATTCCGGACCTAAATCCGACAAAAGCCTTTCATAAAACCTGCCCACCCTTTTTGATGAAGGTCCAACACCAATAACCTGGGAGATAATCTCATGCAATGGTATCATACTGACAAATTTTTTGGACAACAGAGGCCTTTTACGATCTGCAAGGCTATAGATTCTGTTCAGGACACCAACTGTAAGGGGGGCTCCACAAACAGGACATATATTATCAAGCCTTCGTGTTTCCTCGGGGTCAAGGCAGACATTAC
The DNA here is from genome assembly GCA_964457545.1 of uncultured Desulfobacterales bacterium. Classification (GTDB taxonomy): domain Bacteria; phylum Desulfobacterota; class DSM-4660; order Desulfatiglandales; family Desulfatiglandaceae; genus JAGGTJ01. Next base: position 111,609 of record CAYWEN010000016.1, read on the forward strand.
ATTTGCGATGACCATCAAGATAATACTTTCCCTCCTCCGGAAAGAATTCAACTGTTCCTTCAAATCCATTACCTGTATTCAGGGAATTTATTATACTGTTATACGACAGATCAGTATCAAACAGATTTGCCTCTCTGCCTAATTTGGGGAGTGAATGTGCATCGGAATTTGATACAAGAAGATAATTGTCTAACTGGGATACTATCCTGTTCATTGGGGGATCAGAAGACAGGCCTGTTTCAAGGGCATGGATATAACACGTAAGGTCTTCAAAGCATTCTTCAATACTGTCAAACCCTGACCTGGAACCAAACAGGGAAAACCATGGGGTCCATATATGTGCAGGGATAAAACATGCCTGATCATCTGCCTCAAGTACGGTTTCAAGCAAATGCCTTGAATCAAGCCCAAGCATGGGCCTCCCGTCAGAGGAAATGTTGCCTATCTGTTTCAGGCGTTTGTTAAGCCGATCCACTGCTGCAAAATCAGGCATGAGAACAATATGATGCAACTTGCGAACGCGGCCATTTTTTTTGTAAATGCAACTGATTTCACCTGAAAGTACAAACAGGACAGGTCTTGCCCCTGATAAAGGGATATCTGTTTTATGCTTCAGGCCGTAAAGCCCCTGTTCTTTTTCAACAAGTTTTTCCTTCAGCTCTGACAGCCATAACGGATGAGTACAGTCCCCTGTTCCAAGAACCGTAATTCCCTTTTTCTGTGCCCAGATATCCAGATTTTCAGGTGTGAGATTTTTTGCAGTGGCCCTGGAGAAGCGGGAATGTATATGAAAATCAGCAATAAAATACATGTATTTTAATCCTGTATGATTTTAACAATCCGAAAATATCCGTAAACAACCTGTCAGCAAAATGCTTTTTGTATATTCTGTCTTATATAAACACCTTGTCATATGATCAATATAAAAAACAGTTACGGTCTTTTTTCATCATTATTTATATCATGAATGATCCTCGTATTATCCCGCATCCTGTAACCGTCACAACCGGTCAGATTCCTGCATCCTCAAACCTGTGATCATTAATGAAAAAACCGTCTTTTCAATTCAGTCCAAATCCCCGCCAACAATTTATGTCTTGAAAAGTGCCTCCAGCGCTGCCTTTGCATCCCTGACCTTGTTACTTCTTTTTATTGCTGAACCCTTAGGCAGAAAGAAATCACAAAAATTTGCCCTCTCCTTATCAAGAACACGTTCAGCAGAAATCTCCTTGCATTCATTATAGGAATTGGGGTCAAAAAATTTGCACTGTCGACAACAGTGCAAATCCCTCCCGCATCTTGGACAGGTATCTGCCATACCTATTTTGCCCTCCATTTTAAATGTTTTTTTGCAAAAAGCACATTGCATTTTCAGGTCTCCTTTATTTTAATGAAGTTGCGGTTGATGCATGTCAATAATATTTTGATACCACCAAATTGTTACCCCCAGACCACCATAGTGCAACAACTGATGGATGCTGTTGTCCGCAAAATGCCGCCAGACTGAATAACAGGGCTTTCAAGCACTTATCAACAGCTTTGACATTTCAGACAACAATGTTTAATTTTGTTTTATGGAAAAAACAGCCGGCCCAAGATTCAGATTTATAGATCATACCTCTGATTTAGGTGTCGTCATTTACGGTGCAAATCTTGAGGAACTTTTTCAGAATGCTGCGTCAGCAATGCTCACAATCATATTTGGGGAGATGCCGGAATTCAGCAGTACGTCTGCAAACATGAACATCTCCGTTACAGGAACTGATCTTTCCGATCTGATGGTATGCTGGCTGGGAGAGATCCTGTTTCTATCAGTGACAGAAGACATTGCGCCCTGTGCAATTAAAATCAAATCTGTCTCTCCTGTTCGGCTTGAAGCAAAAATCCGGACTGTTCCTGTTGATCCATCGTCTATCCTTTGTGAAATAAAAGCCGTTACCTACCATGAAATAAAAGTAGAAAAAAAGGACAGTCACTGGGAGGCAAGGGTTATTTTTGATGTATAGCCTTTATTCATTAACCCCCCCTTTTCACCTGTACATTTTTCAACCACGGCATTACTCAAAAACCGGTGCAGAGATAAATGCTGTTGGCCCTATTTATTGAGCTATTACAAAAATACGCCCCTGGAGCAGACATATGACAATCAAACTTGAAAGACTTGATGAATTCCGCTGGCTAATCCCAAAAACCGGTCGTATGCGGGTTCCAGGTCTGATATTTTCAAACAGCAATATGATAGAGGACATCAGAAATGATCAGAGCCTTGTCCAGGTCACAAACGTTGCAACATTGCCGGGAATAGTAAATTATTCACTTGCCATGCCGGACATACACTGGGGATATGGTTTCCCCATAGGTGGTGTGGCAGCCTTTGATACAGATGACGGCATAGTCTCTCCCGGCGGTGTTGGTTATGACATCAACTGTGGATGCCGTTTGATGACCACCCTGCTCCTAGCAAGTGAAATCAGGCCATTATTAAAAAGAATGATTACCGGCCTGTTCAAGGATATCCCTTCCGGAGTAGGCTCAAAAGGTCTTATACATCTGTCCAGGTCAGATGAGGCAGAAGTTGCAGTAAAAGGAGCACAATGGGCCATTAAAAGGGGGTTCGGATCATTAGAGGACCTGCAAACAACAGAAGACAGAGGCTGTATGCAGGGTGCAGATCCTTCCATATTGAGCGATCGGGCTGTAAAAAGAGGGCTGGATCAGCTTGGCACCCTTGGTTCAGGCAATCATTTTCTGGAAATCCAGGTAGTAGACCGTATTTACAATGAAGAAACAGCAAAGGCATACAGGCTGTTTGAAGGTCAGGTAACCATTCTGATCCATACAGGCTCAAGGGGTTTTGGATACCAGATATGCGATGACTTTATTAAACAGATGACAAAACAGGCAACCAAAGACATACCGGAGCTGCCCGACAGACAGTTGGTTTATGCCATGTTAAAGTCTGATCTCGCCAAAAACTACATTGCTGCAATGGCATGTGCAGCAAACTATGCATGGGCCAACCGGCAAATTCTCATGGGCATGACAGAGGAAATCCTCATGAGGGAACTGTCAATAGGACCGAAAGATCTGGGAATGAATCTGTTATATGACGTTTGCCATAACATAGCCAAGATGGAAAAACATACTGTTAACGGGCATGAAACAACCGTGTGTGTTCACAGAAAAGGTGCAACCCGTGCACTTCCTCCAGGACATAGCCTGTTACCTGAAATATACCGTGATACAGGTCAGCCAGTACTTGTTCCCGGCGATATGGGAACAGCTTCATACATACTTTCAGGCACCAAAGGGGCAAGGGAACACAGTTTCTGTTCCTCCTGTCATGGGGCAGGCCGCATCCTGAGCCGCAATCAGGCCATAAAAAAGGCAAAAGGCCGTTCCATAGGCCTGGAGATGGAAGATATAGGCATACTTGTCTGTGCAAAGGGTAAAAGAACGCTTAAAGAGGAAATGCCCGAGGCCTACAAGGATATATCCCAGGTCATTGATGTGGTTTGTGGGGCAGGTCTTGCCAACAAGGTGGCCAGGTTAAGGCCCCTCGCCGTGATGAAAGGCTGACTGTACTCCGTATAAAAAACACATGCACAACAATATGACAGCATGTTGTTATGCACTATGATAACATACAAATCACAACATGTTGCATAAAAAAACACAGCAGGCTTTGAATCGTAAAAACAGGTCTTTCTTTTCACAGATTATCAGCATGGCTCAGCAAAACAGGGAACCAGACATTGATGAAAGGGCATGTTCAACAACGGCAATATCTCCGGGAACATCGACCTCAATGGAATTCAATGCCGTTTCAATGACCTTTATCCTGTAACCGTGTTCCAGAACCCTTAATTGCTCAAGCCTTTCAGATGCTTCAAGCACACCTTCTGAAAGCCTGGTAAACAAAGCAAGAAAACCCATACTGTAGCCGTAAAAACCAAGGTGCTTATAGTATGTTTTTTCCGTATCTTCGTCCCTGAAATAAGGGACAGGCGCACGAGAAAAGTAAAGAGCATATCCGTTTTTGTCTGTAACCACCTTTACGTGATTAGGGTTGCAGATATCTGCCTGGTTTTTGATTTTCCATTTCAGTGTGCTGACAGACACAGATGGATCTTCCTTTAACGGCCTTACAAGATCTGAAACAATAGATGGATCAAATAAAGGCTGGTCTCCCTGAATATTGATTATTATATCTTCTTCAGCAACACCGGTTTTCACAGCCGCCTCATAAATCCTGTCTGTACCTGACCGGTGTTCTTTCCCTGTCATCACAGCATGTCCGCCAAACTGACTGACACAGTCTGCTATCCTTGTATCATCTGTTGCAACAAAGACATCCGTAAATTCCTGACATGCCATGGCACGCATATATACATGCTGAATCATGGGCCGGCCGGAAATAGGTGCAAGAGGCTTCCCCGGAAATCTGTGTGAGGCAAACCGTGCAGGTATAAAGGCAAATATTCTCATTTTCAAATCGGCCTGTAAGTTGCGCATGCCGTATCAGATTCCCATGCAGTAACCTTGCTGACCCTGAAGTTTTCTCCTTTCAGGTCCCTGTCAAGGAGCTGAAAGACATAGCGGGCAATATTTTCTGATGATGGGTTCTGATCCTTAAACGGGGCAAGCTCATTTAAATATTTATGATCAAGTTGTTGCAGGACATCCGAGGTGTATTTTTTTATTAACTTGAAATCACATAACAGACCTTGGTCATTCAGGGTTTCTCCCTCAATAAAGACCTCCACCTTCCAGTTGTGTCCATGAAGGTTTTCGCATTCTCCATTGAATTCCCGCAACCTGTGGGCTGCAGCAAAGTGGGAAATTATCTTAAGTTCATACATTGTCTGGAATCCTTCAGCCATGTTAAAGGGTTGAGCCCGTTTCTGCCTTTCCTGATTTCAAAATAAATTCTTGCAGTTCCTGACGGGCTGAATCTTTCTGCAAGACCAATAACATCTCCCTGCCTGATTTTATCCCCTGCAGCCCTGTATCTTTCAGAAAGATGCGCAAACACGGTATAATAACGTGCACCATGATTTATGATAATAACATTGCCATAGCCTTTCAGCCTGCCTGAAAAATCAACCCGCCCCGAAGCTACTGTCCTTACGGCGCCGTCCGATCCCAAGGCACACTGAATAAACACCCCCTTACAGGAAGAGGTTCCTGCTGCAAGCGGCATCATGACTACCTCTCCACCTTCCACAGGCAGGGGCAATTTTCCCTTGAGGGTTTCAAATCTGACAGCAGAAATTGCATGATATGTTTCCTTTTTTTCTATCTGCTGCATTGCCTTTTTCAGGGTTGGTGATGATATCTCAAGTTCAGTAACGGCTGTTTCATAAAACTCCTTTTTCCTATGAATATCCACAAGCCGAATGACCTTTTTTTCCAAATCCTTTTTCAGGGCAGAAAGACGCTCTGCCTCAATCCTGGTGGCATCCTGAACATGTTTCAACACAGATCTCACAGCAACAAGCCTGTTTTCCTGAAGGGCCTTTTCCCTGGCAAGGGAAGACAGGGTATTGATATCTTCTTTCACCACATACTTCAAATATTTGAAGCGCTTCCACATCTCATCAGAGTCATTGGTGTTAAGCAAAACCGCAGCATAGGAGCTTCTGGCATATTTATACATGGATACGAGTCTTTTGGCCATCTTTGTTTCAAAATCTTCTATTGATTTTTCTATGCCTTCAAGTTTGCATTTCATGGCCAGAATTCGTCTGTTTCCACTAACAAGTCTATTCCTGCACTTTTCTACCAGCTTCTTTTCCCGTGCCACCTCTTTTTCAAGCAGGGACAATTGGCCAAGCATATCCCTTTCATGAGAATGATACCTCCTGAATTTTTGTTTTTCTTCCGACAGGGTTGATCTGATAATATCCACACTGTTTTTCCGGAACCGCATATCAGATCCAGAACCATACACGGGCAGCATCAGGCAGTACAGTATCAAAAACAATGCACACCTCATCTGCATATCAAACCGGTATAACGGGGTCAAAAATTTCATCAGAAATAATTTTCTCCCACATCTGCGCATCAGATAACTGTTCCTGCTCAAAGACAAAAACCTGCAACCTGTTCCCATCCATAAACAGATTCTGGTCACTATACGGTTTCCATCCACAATTTACTTATGCCTCTTCAACATCCCTGTTTTTTCCGACATAGTCTATAACAAGCAGGCCTTCCCATGGATCTGCCTTCTTTACCGCAACCCATATTTCATCACCCAGATTAAGGAGCACGCCATTTTTGCGTTTAACCTCTGTTACCAGCAGGAAATCTGTTAATACAACACGGTACATGTTTCTCATCTCATGTATGACAACGGCTTTATACTGTTTGTCAATATGCTGACTCAGAAATTTGACAGTCCAGTATCTTTGACGATTCCTGCTCAACATCTGTCCTGCCTTTATTGTTGGGAGAACAGACTGTTTTATTTCATTAAGCTCCTTATGTGTATAAACAGCCTCTGTTTTATCAAGAAAACTTTTTATCTGATGTTGTGCAACAAGGTCAAGTTCCCGTCGCAAGGGCGAAGAGGCCTGAACATACGAATCAACACCAAGGCCGCTGTGGGGTGCAGAGGTAGTGGTTATTTGCAGGGGACTCAGCTTCTGCCTCTGCTGAAATACATAAAAGACATGCCCCTTCTTGTCCTGTGAAAGCAACTCGTTCGGTTCTGCCTGGGCCCTGAAAAGGGCAGGAATGTCATTATCCCTGCATAGTCTGCCTGCAAGACAGTTATAAAGAATCATAAATTCCGCTATTATTGTCCTGGCAGGCGTATCCTGCGGCACCAATGCAAGGGTAAACTTCCCTCTTTTTTCCGGATCATTGTCAAACCTGACCTGCAAATCAGGAAGTGACAGATTCAAGGCCCCCATATCCATCCTCTTTTTCTGCAGCAAAATGGCTATCCGGTACATTTCATGAAACAGATTTACCTGTTCCTTATCTGGAAAGATTTCATCACCTTCAGACAAATCATCAGCTATGCCTTCACCTGGAACGGTATCAGAACCGGCCTGGGCCGGATTCAGCCGGTTCAATATCTCATCGACCTCATTATAGGTCATCCGACGATCCACCCTGATAATGCTCTGAGTGAACCGATAATCAAGAATATTACATGACCTGTCCATATTTACAAACAACGATACTGCAAGCCGGTCCTTGCCTGCGGTAAGGCTGAGAAGATCTTCCGATATCTCCGGAGGCATCATTGGTATCTGTCTGCGGGGAAGATAAATGGATTGCGCCCTTGTTTTTGCCTCATCGTCTATGGGACCGCCAACCTCGATCATCTGCGCAACATCAGCAATGTGTATACACAAGCTGTATCCGTTTTCAAGAAACATAAGGCTCACTGCGTCATCAAAATCACGTGTTTCAGCGCTATCTATCGTAACCGTAAAAAGATCTCTCAGGTCTTCACGACCACCGAGGGGCAAGGGTCTGTTCTTCAAGCTGCCTGCTTCCTCAAGCACCTTTTTACCGAATAACACAGAAAAACCAAGACGTAAAAGATCTATATTTTCATCCTCTTCCCATACCCCGAGCCTAATCAGTATCTCCCTTGCACGGGATGTATTGGTACCGGCCCGCGAAAGAAGCTCCTTTCCATGTTTGAATTCCTGCGCTTCCCTGCCATATAGAGCCATCTGGGTCAAAAGGTCAATTACATAGTCCTTGCATGCAGGAGGGGGGGGCTGTTTGCCCTTCAGAACATCTGCAATCCAATTTGCTCCATTGACCAGTCTTTCTTCTCTTAATGCATCCTCTTCCCTCTGTCTTATAATCTGTTCAACCCTCTCTTCAGAGTTGGGAAGGAAACGGCCGTCCTTCATTTTAAAAAACAGACGGTTCTCAAACAATGCCCGTACCAGGGCAGATATATGCTCATCAGAAATGGATTCGCCAAACACAAGATGAGTCAGATACCTGTGATCAAAGCTCTCATCCTCATCCTTGATCAACTCCCACAGATCCTTTACATTGACCTGATCTTTGTATGAATTTCTTGCATGTTCCTCCTGTTTCAGACATTCCAACATGTCTTCCCTTGGCATGGAGATATCTATTACAGAATCTGAAATCAACAGGGCCCGTTTAAAAGACAGGTTTACCTCACGGTTTGTCAGCGTCAGCAGATGGAGTTTGCTCCCTTTATCCTTAAGACACAGGGAACAGACAAATCTGGATTGATCTATGTATTCTATTATTCTACCCTCATTCATCCTGTCGCCTTTCTTTCCTCCCTGAAAAGGGATATGTGGATGGCATGTCCCAAGATACAAACATCATTGCCACCCTCACATAATCATATAGGTTTTTGCAAAATCAGGGTTTGCAGAAAAAGGTCATTTTATGGATGAAAACTAATAAAGGAAGATTCCATTTTCATAAACAACCTGTTTGCCTCCGCCTGCAAGAAATGCGGTGACCCTCTTTTTTTCGGTATTTACAAGGTCCCAGTGAAGTGCAGAGTCATTAAAACCGAGTTTTTCCTTCATTTCTCCGGTCAGATCTTCCGGATTCCCGTTATAGGTATCGGAATAGGATGCCCCTACAGCAATATGACAGTTGCCGTAACGGCCGCCAAAATTTTCATCAAACAGGGTATCTGCCATAAATCTGTTTATACGTGAAAAGCGTTTATCTGTAAGTGAAAACTCACCTACCCTCGCTGCACCCTGATCCAGAGCAAGCTGTTTAATCAAAAACCGTTTTCCTTTTTTTGCCGTTACCCTAACAGCCTTGCCTTTAACAAATGTCAGCCTGACATCCTCTACATAGTTTCCGCTTCTGAACGAAGGCTGATTCGCATAATATATACCTTCTGTACCTCTCCAGTCAGGAGATATAAAGAGCTCAAAACTTGGTATATTATGTCCTGATACACCTGCCCATTTACGTCTTTCACCAGGAACAATATAAAGATCAACATGAACAGATTCCACGTGGAATCTGTTCACTCTCATCGAATTCAGCCACTCCTTGATTGAGGTGGCATTTTCATGGATGGATTGCCATTCCCTGACAGGATCGGGCTTGTCAAGATAACATGCCCTGATGATCTGATTACTGTACTGTCTTACAGTAATTCCTGCCTTTTTGGCAAGTTCCTCAGTGGTAAAGGTGCAAAGTGTCCATCCATACAGACCTGTTTCTTCCCGCCTGTTCAATATATCCCTAAGGGGTTTCCGTGACACAAGCCTTTTTCCTATGGCCCCTGGATCAATATCCTTCAGATGCGTAATAGAGGCAGGCGCCCGGAGATGAATGGTACCATTAAGGTTATTGGTCAGTTCCTCCTCCCCGGGAGGAATGAAAACTATCTGTTCCATACTGCCGTGCCTGAACAGATTATGTTCCATGACAGATGTCAAGACAAGACGCATGACCGGATTCATTCCTCTGTCAAGCAACCTTGCATGAAGGGATTCAGCAAGTTTCATCGCCGCAAGATCAAAATTGACTGAAACAATATCTCCCTTATGAAAGTTTTCTGTACGTGCCGTCTCAAGACCCCATAACAGTACATCTGCATACCGTCCAATCTGTGTCTTTGTGAACATCTCCATTCCCCTGTTATTTTTCAGTTCCGGTTTTGTCTGTCCATATGCCGTTGAAATTTCCTGTAAAGCCTTCCCGCCCTTTTTTCAACACGTCTCCAGAACAATCTTTGCTTCCTGACAGCGTCCTGCCATGGCATGCCTGTATACACTTCAATAAACCGAAAGATATCCTGCCTTGACAGACCTGCATCCATGGCAGAGAAATACAGGGCAGCTATATCCTTAAGCTGCCATCGTCTTGAAAGTTTCCTGCTGAAATGCACCCTGTGAAGATCAATAAGATACAGGCAGATGTTTTCCGGATCAGGATTATCCCTGCCATCAGGTAAGGCAAGAAGGAAATGACACAGGTAAAAGTCCCTGTGACAAATTCCGTTTTCATGAAGAATTCTTGTTATCCTTGCAACTTCTGTGATCAGCTTACACTTGAACCTGTAAGCAGGAGGCGACACCTTCCAGTGACGACAGACATCTTCCAGACTTTCCACCCCTGTCAATTCTCTTGTGATAACAAAGGATTGTATCCTGGATGGATTCCTGCCCCGTTTCCCGTAAGCAACAAGTTCAGGCGTATTGATCCCAAGTCCCTTCAAGTGCCTGATCGCCTTCCACTCATTTTCTGCCCCAAGCACAGGCTGTTTGAAGCATACAATATCTTTTATGATTTCTTTCCACGTCGTACCAAGATGAATCTTTATAAAGTATGTTTTACTATTGAGCTCGAACCTGAGAGTTGTACGGCCCTTTACCTTTCTGTAAACCTGACCATCCATATTGAGCAAGGAATCAAAGGCATCCCCATGTTTCCATAAACTTCTCCATTCCTGCGGTATGGTCAAAATAGTCGGCATTATTGATCCTGATTCAGGTTTACCGTAAAAAGACATAAAACCGTGCCTGAACATCAGGCTGTATCTCTATATATTCAGTGGGAAGCCGGGATCCTTCGCCCGGCCGCACAGCTTTGACATAACATCCACACCTGTCAGATCAATAACAGAAGGATAACAACGAACCTGCCGCCGGGGCAGGAGGATTTTTATTCCGTTCCGGCTCCTGTTTGTTGAGCTGCTACATCCACACACCCTGTAACAGGAATTAACGGCCTGCATATACGGCCGCCTGTTCTATTACATTTGCAGCCGCTTGGGGAAGGCTGAAAACATCAACCTCATGAACATATTTCCGGCCGTTTTCACTCCAGGTCCCAAGGCTGTCAGATAAAAGCATCTGCGCTAACATTTCATTCATGGTTTTTTGTCTGAAAGGTGAGGGAATAAGTCTTCCTGCCCTCGCGGCCATTACATGACTTCCATAGCCGCAGACATCTGTTGCAAGTACAGGCAGCCCTGCTGCCATTGCTTCTACAAGAACAGCGCCGGTATTTTCACGATACGACGGGTGGAGCAAAAGATCAGCAGCAAAAAAAAACTCATTCACATTCTCTTTTCCCCCCATAAAAAGAAGCCTGTTCTTGACATTGTATCTGTTTGCGAGACGTTCAAACGGCCTCTGCCTGTCATCTCCAACAACAACAAGAATACTGCGTTCTCTGCATTCAGTCGGCAGTGAGGCAAGAGCACGTATGGACCGGTCCACACCCTTGGTTCTGAAATGCGATCCTACCATTAGAATCATGAACATCTCTTCTGATATGCCTATTGTTTTTCTGAGACGTCTCCTTATCTCATGGGCATTGTCCGGCAATATACAGTCCTTTGATATCCCGGGAGGTATAAGAAAGAACCTGTCATCATCTGTATCATAATATTGTTTGTAAACATCCCGTTCCCGTTCGGACAGCATCAGTATCCATGTTTTATGATTGCGCCTGAAGACTGACCGTTCAAGATCAAGATATGTTCTGCATCGTGATGTAAACCTGTACAAAGGGAAACGGCAACGGGCCTTTGCCGCAAAACAGGTGTCTGCACAAAAGTACACATCAAGACCGGGCATCTTGTTAAAACCGACAACCAGATCATATTTCATTGACGCACATAGCCTCATAAAGCGGTCGCTAAATGACTTGCAACGCCTGTGATTGGCAATTCCCTTTACAGGAATGACAGTTACACTGATATTAGGTGGCTGTTTTCCCTCCCAGAGGCCCGCATATATTTTAACAAGATGACCTCGGGCAAGGCACTCCCTCGCTATACGCAAAAGATCCTTTTGCATTCCGCCAAAGGGCACATATTCAAACAAGGCAAAGGCAAGATTAAGCTTCTTGGGCATATTTCTGACCAGTACAACCAAATGGTTCTCATACAACACACAGACTGAAAATCCGTATTAAGCAAACAATTTTTATCGTACAAGCACACAAAGCTATTCGGGGCAAAAACCAGATCAAGGTTGAAATAACTTACAGATTAGATTAAACTCATGCAAGTTATTTCGATCTCATATTGAGCTTACCTCGTCTCCATCAACAAATTTCACTGATATACAGGGAGATAGCCATGAAAAAAAGCAGATTTGACATTATTGCAGCATCATATGAAGAAGCCATTAACAGATGTCCTGCTGCACGTACTGATGAACAGTGGCTTTTGGAAAAACTCAATCTTGGGCCTGATGACAGAGTCCTGGAATTCACGGCAGGTTCAGGATATCTGACACTCATGTTGGCAAAACAGGCAAAAGAGGTGGTAGCACAGGACATATCTTCAGTTATGCTTGAAATCTCAAAGAGAAAGGCAAAACAACAGAACCTGGCCAACATAAAATATTACCTTGAACCCGACCCTCACTGGCCGCAAATAAAGGATGCTTCTTTCGACAAATCAGTGTGCCTTGGCGGTTTCCATCATATCTATGATCAGGTCAGGGTCATTCAAAATGTATACAGGGCGCTGAAACCTGGGGGAATACTTGTAGTAGGCGATTTTGCCGACTGTTCCCAAACACAAAAATATTTTGATGAGGTAATCGACAACCATACCGCTACAGGACATAAAGGTCTCTTCCTGACCGTCTCCAGGATGGTCAACATAGGCAGAATATGCCAATTCAGTGATTTTTATTCTGAACGTGTTGATGTGCCATTTATATTTTCCTCTGAAAAAGAGGTTGGTGATTTTTATCAGCTTGTGCATGCCCTTAAACAGTCCCGGGACGAGGTGTTTGAAGACATAAAAAACTACATGGGTGTAAACGCAGAAGGTGACAAGTTCATTGTACCAATGGATTATGTTTATGCCTATTATAAAAAATAGTTTTTGTATATAAACGGCCTTTTCTACAATATCTGTGCCTCAATATTAACAGCTCAATAAAAGGAGATAAAAGGGCGTTATGGCACAACGGCTGAAAAGACCGCCGTCTATTTCCCTTCCCCATTTTTCAAACTGATTTCCCCCATCGGGCATGGCCGATATTTTTTACAAGCAAGGAGAACATTATGTTATCAGAACCTTACCGCATCAAGGTTGTAGAACCCATAAAAATGACCACCCGCGAACAGAGAAAGGCTATCCTTGCCAAAGCGGGATATAACATGTTTATGGTAAAAGCGGAAGATATATATATCGACCTCCTTACTGACAGCGGAACCAATGCCATGTCCCAGAATCAGTGGGCAGGAATGATGCAGGGAGATGAATCCTACGCCGGCTGCAGAAACTTCTATCATCTTTCAGACACTGTAAACGCCCTGTTTGGATTCGAATATTTTGTCCCTACCCATCAGGGAAGACCTTCAGAAAACATACTGTTTCAGCTTACCTTAAAAGAGGGGGATTATGTGCCCAACAACATGCATTTTGATTCCACACGGGCACATGTTATAGATAAAGGCGGAATACCGGTGGATCTCGTAATCAACGAGGCATACAATCCTGACCTGTACCATCCCTTCAAGGGCAACATGGATCCGGACAAGCTAAAACAGTTTATAAAGGAAAAGGGCAAGGAGCATATCCCCCTGATCATGATCACAATAACCAACAATACCGGAGGGGGACAGCCTGTATCAATGGCAAATATCCGTGAGATAAAATCAATCGCCGATGCACATAAAATCCCGCTGTTTTTTGATGCAGCCCGTTTTGCAGAAAATGCCTGGTTTATAAAAGAAAGAGAAGAAGGGTACAAAAACCGTTCTGTAAAAGAGATTGTTTTTGAAATGATGGGATATGCTGACGGATTTACCATGAGCTGCAAAAAGGACGGACTTGTAAACATGGGCGGTCTTCTTGCCGTAAGAGACAAAAATCTCTATGAAAGGGCAAAGCAGCTTTTAATACTTATGGAGGGCTTTCCTACCTATGGCGGCTTGTCCGGCCGTGATCTCGAGGCCTTGAGCATAGGCCTGAACGAAGTTGTTCAGGAGGAATATCTTTCATGGCGTGTAGGACAGGTGAAATATCTCGGGGACAAACTCCTTGAACAGGGCATACCCCTGAGCAGGCCTGTGGGAGGCCATGCAGTTTACATAGATATAAAACGCTTTTTTCCACATCTGGGACAGGATCTGTTCCCTGACAATGCCTTTGCCACCGCCCTTTATCTGGAATCCGGTATAAGGGTCGCGGCTCTTGGCAGCACCGCATTTGCCTACAGGGACGAGAACAGCGGCAAGATGGTGTATCCCGAACTGGAATTTGTCAGGCTGACCATTCCAAGAAGGGTATATACAAACAGCCATATGGATTTTGTAATCTGCAACATTGCCGAACTTTACAGGAAACGGGATCAGATCTCCGGTCTGAGGGTAATTTATGATCCTCCGGTGCTCAGGCACTTTACTGCCCGTTTTGAACCCGTAAACATGGAGTCGTAAAGTGGAAGTAACCCCCTCTTTTTCCGAATTCAGTTCAATGGCCAGACAGGGCAATGTCATCCCTGTCTACAGGGAGTTTCTTGGTGATATTGAAACTCCTGTTTCCGCCTATTTCAAGATATCCGACAAGTCATTTTCATATCTTCTTGAAAGTGCCGAGATGGGTGGAGAATGGGGACGCTACAGTTTTATAGGATACAAGCCCTATATCATAGTAAAGGGCTATGACAATGAAACCCATGTAGAAAAGGACGGGCATGTAAAGGTTGTTAAAGATATTGACAATCCACTTGATGTGCTGAAGGAATTGAGCAAGGACTTCAGACCGGTAATCATGGAAGGACTGCCGCCATTTAAGGGCGGATTCGTAGGGTATGTAAACTACGATGTCATAAGAAAATGGGAACGTCTTCCAGGTACACAAGCTGCATCACCGGATCTGCCAGAGGTCCTGTTCTGTGCCTCAAGACGCATGATTGTATTTGACCACCATACATATACAATCAAGGTTGTGGCCTTTGCATATATAACCGATAACAGGGATCTCAAGCTCATATATGACGAGGCATGCCATGAGATAGATACAACCATCAGGGAACTGAAAAGTCCCCTTCCAGATATATGCTCCGAAAATCGGCCTGTTATTTCCCGGATAAAATCCAACTTTGAAAAAGAGGCCTTTGAGGAAGCAGTCAGAAAGGCCAAGGAACATATTTTTGCAGGAGACATTATCCAGACAGTCCTTTCACAAAGATTCTCTGCAAGTTTCAAGGGAGAAGACTTCGAGATTTACAGACACTTGAGAAGTATAAATCCCTCACCTTACATGTTTTATCTGAACTTTGGAGATATCAGGTTAATCGGGGCCTCACCTGAAATACTGGTACGCCTCACAGACGGAAAGATTGAAGTTCGTCCAATAGCAGGCACAAGACCAAGGGGGAAAACTGTAGAGGCAGACAAGGCCCTTGAAAGGGAACTTATCTCTGACCCCAAAGAAAGGGCCGAGCATATCATGCTGGTAGACCTTGGAAGGAACGATGTGGGAAAAATTGCACAGCCAGGGTCTGTTACGGTTCCAAGACTTATGGAGATAGAAAGGTATTCCCATGTAATGCATATTGTATCCAATGTAGAAGGCCTTATTAAACCAGGCATTGACAGCTTTGACGTATTTATGTCTGCCTTTCCGGCAGGCACGGTTTCCGGTGCCCCCAAAATCAGGGCAATGGAAATAATAAACGAATTAGAGGGTTCTCCGCGGGGACCATATGCAGGGGCCGTGGGATATTTTGCATTTAACGGCAATATGGATTTCTGCATTACCATCCGTACCATTGCTGTTATAAAAAACAGGCTTTTTATCCAGGTAGGCGCCGGTATTGTAGCAGATTCATCTCCTGAAGGAGAATACAATGAAACCATGAAAAAGGGACGGGCCATGTTCAAGACAATAGAAAAGGTAATGGCAGATGATTCTTTTAATAGATAATTATGACTCTTTCACATATAATCTGGCACAGGTCTTGGAAGGACTTGGACAGGATGTATGGGTTGTCAGAAATGATCAGATAACAATCCCTGAGATTGAAGCCAGGGCCCCCTCTTTGATCATGATATCTCCAGGCCCTGGCACTCCATCACAGGCAGGAATATCTGTTGAAGTAATAAGACATTTTGGTCCTGCTCTTCCTGTCCTCGGGGTTTGTCTTGGACATCAGGCCGTTGGGGAAGCCTTTGGAGCAAAAATTGTGCGGGCAAAACGGATCATGCACGGAAAAACTTCCCTTGTCTATCACGATGGAAAACAGATATACAGAGGCCTGCCCAATCCATTTGAGGCAATAAGATATCATTCTCTGATCGTTGACAGGTCCACATTGCCGGATTGTTTTGAAATAACCGCATGGACAGACGCAGAAGAGATCATGGGACTGAGGCATAAAGAATACCCGATTGAGGGAGTACAGTTTCATCCTGAATCCATACTGACCAAAAACGGCCCGAAGCTACTGCATAATTTTGCCATACAAACACACCGGCGTCTGAACATTCCGGTTTCCTGACCGGTTTCCATTCATATAACGACTCAAGGCATGCCTGCAAGATACCAGATCTGATCAAGGTTCAGGTATTAAACCTGAACAAAAATGCTAAACCTTAACAGCAGGGTTGAATGGTAACAGCTCAATAAACAGGGGCAGGAGGGTTTTTCTGACGCAACTGCCGGGAGGGCGCCGTGTCTTCGTGACTTATCAGTGGGGAAAGCCGCAGCTCGACAAACTCGGGAATGCAAAAGGGGCAAGTGTCCCCCGCAGACAAGTCATTAAAGAGACCAGCCCAAAAGCAAAAGAAAAATCCTCCTGCACCGGTGGTACGTTCGCTGTTATCCCCCTGTTATTGAGCTGATACGTTGAACACCCTGGCACCCAAGGTCTGAAGCCAACATAAAAACCCGGCAAAAAAAGACATCAAACAAAGATCTTACAGTTCGATATACATGGAGACGGCTTACATGATCAGGGATCTTATATCAAGACTTGTGGACAGAGAAGACCTGACAACCCTGGAAATGGAAGGGGCAATGACAGAGATCATGACAGGTCAGGCAACACCAACCCAGATCGGTGTTTTTATCACGGCCTTGCGTCTTAAAGGAGAGACCATTGATGAGATAACAGGAGCCGCAAGGGCAATGAGAAACAGGGCTGTAATCTTATGTACAGACAATATTGGCAGACCCCTGCTTGATACCTGCGGTACAGGTGGAGACAGCTCAAACACCTTTAATGTGTCCACTGCTTCGGCCTTTGTTGCCGCCGGAGGAGGAATAAGGGTCGCAAAACATGGAAACCGTGCAGTATCAAGCAAATGCGGCAGTGCAGATGTACTGGAGGCCATGGGAGTAAGGCTTGACATAACAAGCCACCAGGTTGAAGAATGTATAAAGGAGACAGGGATAGGTTTTCTGTTTGCGCCCATATTCCATGAAGCAATGAAATACGCTGCAGCTCCGAGACAGGAAATCGGCATAAGAACCATATTTAATCTTTTGGGGCCACTCACCAATCCTGCAGGAGCCAATATTCAGGTCCTTGGGGTTTATGATCCATCACTTACCGAAAAAATTGCCCATGTTCTGTGCAGGCTTGGAATTGACGCTGCCTTTGTTGTATGCGGGGAAAGGAAATTTGATGAAATAAGCATATGCGGTCCTACAAAGGTTTCTCACCTGAAAAACAATCAGGTAACAACGTTCGAGATATGCCCACAGGACTATGGTCTTGATACTGCAAGGCCCCAAGACATTGCAGGCGGTAATATCCGTGAAAATGCACTTATCATAAAAAACATCCTGCATGGCAAAAGGGGAGCACCACGGGATATTGTTGTCTTTAATGCTGCCGCAGCATTTGTGCTGGCAGGCATTGCAAAAGACCTGAAAGAGGGAATTGAACGGGCGAAATATTCTATAGACAGCGGGGCCGCAATAAAAAAACTTCAGGATCTAATCAGTTTTACCCAGGCATGTTAATGGAAAATATTGGACGTATTCTTGTTGTTGCAGGTCTGTTTATCGCCATTATAGGATTGCTTGTAATGGCCATATCGAAAATCGGTATTCCCTTTGGCAGGCTTCCCGGCGACATTGTTATTCACAAAAAGAATTTCACCTTTTATTTCCCTCTTGCAACATCAATAATATTAAGCGTGTTGTTTAGCATACTGTATTACATTATCTCAAGGTTTCATAAATAGTGCCCATCCGGGAACAGATTCCGGTTCCTATCCGGTATATGACGGGAAACAATATGCCTGCTCTGCAAAACATATTCTTCCGGTCTTTTACTTAAAACAAAATGGCAGTTTCCAGCAACCGATCTGGTACAGTTATCACGGGTACCATGAACAGCATATTATAAAATCGGCTTCCAGGCTGAGAATTCATCAAACACAGGAGGTAATACAATGCAGGTACTTGTCATTTATTTCTCAAAGGGCGGAAACACAAAAAAACTGGCAGAGGCCATTTCAGAAGGCGTCAGGGATGTGGAAGGGGTAAATGTCATACTGAAAAAAACAGACGAGGTAACCAGGGAAGATTTTCTGAATTCTGATGGGATCATTGCAGGCTCACCTGTCTATTTCGGGGTGATGTCCGCAAATCTCAAGCAGGTATTTGACGAGTTTGTCAGCCTGCGTAAAAAGATGGAAGGCAAGATCGGAGCTGCCTTTGCCACATCAGGAGATATAACAGGAGGAAAAGAAACTACCATGATGTCCATAATACAGGTCATGCTGATTTACGGGATGATCATTGTTGGTGATCCCATGTCTGCCTCTGGACATTATGGTGTGGCCTGTGCAGGCGCACCTGATGAAAAGACCCTTGAAAACGGCCGCAAGCTTGGACAGAGAGTGGCATCACTGGTAAAAAAACTGGGCAATGGCTCATAAAACAAGGCCCCTCTGACAAGGGCCTGCTGACTTATGGGCAACATGGGCAATATCAGCCCACAAGGCCATAAACAGGAATTCTTGCATAATATCATCACCTGTACAAAGACATATCTTTGCACAGGTGACAGATTGCCAGGTCTTGCAATCCTTATCCGGCATGGCAAATACCGATGCGAAAACAGCAAGCTATGGACAGGAACCGCCTGTAACAATATAAGGACAAATCTTTTCAAGCATTGCAGGACCAATACCTTTTACACTGAGCAAATCATCTGCTGTTATGTAGGGACGGTTGTCTATTATCCTTGCTGCAAGGACAGGGCCTATTCCCTTTATGGACATCAGCTCTTTTTTGCTGGCAGTATTCAGATCATACCTGTATTTCAACGGCCCAGGGTTTCTACGGTTCATCTTGCCCTGACCATACACAAATGGTTCTGTGGAAAAACATGCATAAATCGGCAGGTGATCTGAATATCCCTTGCCCAAATGCCTGCCCGTTCCCTTCCAGGCCCTTTGCCAGCGAAAAAGTTCTTTCCCCCTGAACAGGTAGCGTGGTTTAAATTTGCCAAACGAATTGTCAATATAAGATATGCCTTTGTCATCATAAAGGCTCTTGGGCACAATAATGCTGTCCGGCGTCTCCCTGTGCCTGAAAAACAGATATGACCAACGGGCAGGTTTGCTCAATTCAAGCCACAGGTTATACATGTATCTGTTAGATTTCTGCCCTGCAAGAATCCTTTCATCAACCATTTCATGGCCTTTAACGGTCCCCAAGACATGATTAATTCCTGTAATGCCATGGGTGTCGTTTAATTTTCCGGAATATCTGAAGGTCTTGAACTCATTATAGTTGGAATTAAAATCACCGAGAACTATAAAATCTGCATCCCTGTTAAGCCTGCGAATCGTCCTTTTCAATGCCTTTGCATAAACAATCCTCATGCTTTCAGGCCCTGATTTTGATTTCCAATGGTTGACAAAAATGACAAGCGGCACTCCATCTATGTTTAAAGTCACCTCAAGTATATTCCGGGCAGCAACATCGCCAACCCATATCTCTTCCTTTTTGACAATCGGAAACATGGACAGGACAGCACATTTTACCGGTGTAGGTTTTGATGAGGCAATTGCAAACCATGGATATCTTACTCCCATCCTTATCAGATATTGCTGCAGACAGGTGAGAGCCCTTTTCGATTCGATTTCCTGAAGGGCAATCACATCTGGCCCAAGATCTTTTATGACTCTGGCAATATTGCGGTACTTGATGTTTGCAACATGCCTGTTCCACCCATAAACGCTGTGAGGACAATACTCGGGATATTCAGTGCCATCCCTGACCATGTCAAAGAGATTCTCCACATTGTAGGTCGCTATCCTGAATGTCTTTCCCGATACCGGAACAACACAGCACAGGAAAAAAAACAGGACAAGTACAATCACAATACCTGTTAATTTTCTTGTATCAGACAATCGGAATGTTTTCATAAGCCTGCCTTATGACGGCAATGTCTCATACGGTTCTGACAAAAAAAACTCTCCTCTTTCTATCTGTCCTTTCAGGATTTGGGCAACCTCCAGGGCCCTGCTGTATGACGATACAGGAACGGAGGGAATATCCTCCCCTCTAAACCTGATCTGACCGCTCTTCAGTTCTGCATAACTCACCTGTCCCAGACTAACGGCATTTCCCTTTGGATAATCCTTCCCGTAATCAATTATGCAGGTAAATATATCCTCATCAGAGACACCTGTACAGGCGGCCATTTCTTCATCCATAACAGGGATAGGCACACCAATACCAACGGCAAGAGAAACACCGTAACCAAGGATACTGACCCCGACGAGCCATCTTGGATCCATTGCCTTCAGATCTCCCATAACCATTAATGTCCCTGCCGCTGTCATTGGAATCCCGTTTTCTGCCCTGTTCACACTGGGATTATGCTGGGTCCCAGGACCAATAATACGGCCCGTGGTACCGCCAAGAAATATTTTTGTCCCAAACCCGATGGTACGGTAATAGGGATCGTTAATAAGGGGACTGATCTGACCGGCAGTTGCATAGTTCACATTGGCACCGTTAGGCTTCAGCACACCCATATATGTATATTTGGTTCTTTTTGTCATATTAATTGCACAGTTATAATTCTGATATGAATTCCTTGGATTCAACAGGGTTGCAGAAGGCAGTTCGGAAAGGGTTATACGTTTTTTTATTTCACGCTTGGGATAACAGTCAGTTCCATATGCTGTTGCCTTCAGTTCCACTGTTTTGCCTGCAACCAGGTCATGTATAACATGCCCTCCGCCATAATTGAACTGACCTGGATGTATCTTGTTCAGGGGGTCACCCTCAACAGGTTCTGTGGCACCAAGATAACTGTCCACAGCAGCAAGACCTGCATAAGCAGGCACATTGTTAAACCATACGCGGGAGGCCTTGATTCCGGGCTTGCTATGACCAAAATTAATAAATGCCCCCGAAGAACA
This sequence comes from uncultured Desulfobacterales bacterium, assembly GCA_964457545.1. Taxonomy (GTDB): domain Bacteria; phylum Desulfobacterota; class DSM-4660; order Desulfatiglandales; family Desulfatiglandaceae; genus JAGGTJ01. The sequence goes on from CAYWEN010000016.1 coordinate 132,969, forward strand.
CATTGGAGAAAAGGTGCCTGTAGTTACCACGTCAATTTCCCTGGCTGCCTTTTTTGGTCCCTTCTTCTTGACTATACTGCTCATTTCTTCAGCAGTTACAACTACAACTGTTCCCTCTTTTATCCTGCGATTTATATCTGCAATAGTCTTGTTAGCAGTTCCCTTTGACATTTCCAACTATTCCTCCTCGGGAGTTTAACCTTTTTTATTCGCAAGCGGTTGTTTCTTTCCTTAAATTCAAGTCCTAAGTGCAACAGTTAAAAAAGTTTTGACATTGAAGAATACTTCATATGGAGTTCTGTAGTCCAGCCGTTTTCCGGGCCGGTGATTTATCAGTGACATTGCCCGATCAACCTGAGAATGTGTGATCTTTGAAAGCTCCTGATTCCCAGGGAAGTATTGGCGTATCAAACCATTGATGTTTTCGTTTGTCCCCCGTTCCCATGATGAATACGGGTGGGCAAATCAGAATCAGGTCTTAAGATCTTCAGCTGTTTTTTGACTGGGTACGCAGCTCAAAAAACATGTTCTTGCAATTGTACCAGATTCCGGGACCAATGGCATAGACCCGACTGTGCCTGCCTTCATCTTCCTTCAGCACAGCTTTTACCGGCAGAGGCATACTGCCGTCAATATTGTAGTCATCGTCGGTGGTCTGCCAGTAACAGCAACCGTTCAGGCCAAGGCGAAAACTCCTGCTGAAAGCGCAGGAAACGTTGTAATCAAAATGAAACTCGTCACCCGGGATCCGGTTCAACATTGAAACCGTAGACCGTCGGGAAATTGTCCTGTCTGGTGTTGAAAGCGTACATGAACTTTAAAGAGAATTCCCGGAACGGAGTCGGCAGGCAGGTAACCGCAAAAACCGGCTAAAGGCCCAAAAATTATGTCCAACACCAGCCATGTTGCCCTTGTCGTAGCCGGCAGGGATGTAAATGTCCGGCAATGAGAGGACGGTATGCAGTTTCCCGCCCAGAAAATGGTGCGTCAGGATGAAGGGACAACAGATCAGATATGGTACGCCGGTATCGTTGTACCTGTCCTTGTGCCTGGGACCGGCCGGCAGGTTGTTCTTGAAATCAGGACTGACATCAAGAATCGGCAGAAATGCATGCTGACCGTAGCTGCCGCCGAGGATCTCCTTCCTGCTGATCCAGATAAAACGCATAACCTCGGCCCAGACCGTAAGCTCGTCAAAGGCGTCGATATCGTCACCGTGATCGTCCTGATGTATATATCATTGAGTGCCACGAATTGCAATAAAACAACGGTATTGGCGGCAACAGGGTGGCTCCACAGTGATCAGTTGGCTTTCCCCTGTTCTCAGCCCTTCCCGCATCACATGATTACACCAATCCATATCAAGGCTTATCTCTACCCCAATATTATGTAGTCACATTTCTTTTGACACCCAAGTCCCTTTCCGATATCCTATCATCAAAAAAGAGACTTCTGATTATCTCTGCATGAGGAGTAGTCAGGTGTGGGAAAATCCATAAGAAGCTGCACAAAAATCATATTCCTGTTTGTCATACTTTTACAACGTGTTTCAATCCCTGAAATTTTTCGGACTTTTTACATTTTTCTGTTTTATCCCTAATACACCTGTTCGCGTGCAAATACGCACATGAAGGCCGGATTCCCCAACACCGAAACAAGCTCCGATCTCTTACAGGAAAACATTTTAACATTTCGGTCCAAAGACGTTTCTTTCCGAACACAGGATATTTGTATGCTGCGCATTTTCAGTCATGAGCTCATGAACCCCAAAAATTTTGTGATTACACTGGAATTGGTTCCGGGACGGGAATCATTTGGAGAAAACACAGATACCCTTATAGGAATAGCCAAAGACGCATTTAAAGATGGCAGAATATCCGCAGTGTCCATTACCGACAATCCCGGTGGGAATCCTTCATTGAGTCCCGATATACTGGGCTATGAAATCTTCAGATACGGTCTTGACGTTATAGTTCATTTCTCATGCAGAGACATGAATCGAATGGGAATGGAAAGCCGGGCACTGCAATTGGCGCGACTGGGATTAAAAAACATCCTGGCTGTCACAGGAGATTACAGCGGAAAAGGATTTCTGGGACGTGGAGCGCCGGTCTTTGACCTGGATTCTGTGCTTTTAAGCGCAATGCTCAAAAAACTTGGTGAAAAACTTGCCCGATGGGATGATCCTGAACCCTTTTTTACAGGGTGTGCAATATCTCCATTTAAAAACAGCGAGGCTGAATGTCAGGCTCAGTATCACAAACTGGACAAAAAAATCAATGCAGGAGCTTCATTTATGATCACCCAACTGGGCTATAATGTAAAGAAATTCCAGGAACTTATCCTGTATCACAAGCTTAACCATCCCAATGTACCCCTGATAGCCTCTGTTTACATGTTAAGCCGCAGATCAGTAAGGGCCATGTATAAAAAAAGGGTTCCGGGAGCACACATTCCGGCCAAGCTGTACAACAGGGTTATTGCAGAATGGGAAACACCTGTGCAGGGTCTGAAGGCCTCCATTGAAAGAACAGCAAGGCTTGGAGCAATATTAAAAGGTCTGGGATACCGGGGCATCCATATAGGAGGAGTACACAGAAACTTCAAAACAGTCAGGGCAATCCTTGATCGCATGGATGAACTTGAAGGAACATGGCAGGAATACGTGGAAGAATTTGAAGAAAACAGCCCTGATACCTACTATCTATTTGATACCAACAGAGAATACTCAAAAAAACAGCCCCTGCCGGAGAGATTAAAAGAGATGTTCACAGACCATCTCCCTTACAAAATATTCAATGCTGTCCATGGCATGTTTTTTAACAAGAATGCCAGACTTGCACCTTTTTATAAAAGGCTTGCCATTTTTCTGGAAAAATATAACAAGGTCCGGGTTCTGAAATACTGGATAGAAAACCCGCTGAAGATACTGTTCCTATCCTGTCAGAGTTGTGGTGACTGTGCCATTCAGCACATTGCCTTTCAATGCCCTGAATCAGGATGTCCCAAACATACCAGAAACGGTCCATGCGGAGGCAGTCTCGACAGACACTGTGAAGTATATCCTGAAAAACTATGTATATGGGTAAGGGCATATGAACGATTGAAACATGCACATCACCTTGAGAAATTTATGACAGACAATGTCCCGCCAAGAATGTGGGAACTTGACAGAACTTCTTCATGGATCAACTTTCATCTGGAGCGGGATCACCAAAAAAACGGGGCTAATGCCCGTTGATCCAAAGACACACCAAATATCCCGCAAGACATGATTCCGTTTAACCCCATATTACAAGGCCCATTGCATGTCTGCTCTCAGGGTCAGGATGATTGGGTGTAATACGGATGTTCAGGCCGAAATGCCCCACCTCTTTAAAACAGATATCGCAATCATACCTGAACACATGCCCTTCCAGCTCCTTTACAGGATTCATTTCTGATATAAACCTGTCAACAAACTGATTTTCGGAATTAAGCCTTCCGTAGTATGCCTCTACTACCACATCTTCCGGTAGCAGTTCGCCAAGAGATATATCTGCCTCAACATGGTAAGGAACATTGGTCAGGATTTCGTCCAGTTCCTCCATACGAATCTCCCTGATGGAAACCCCTGACCAATTATACATAATCTTTTCCCGCCACAGGGCAAGATCTTTAAGCGACCTGTTTCCGTCGTCAACAAGCTGAAAATATCTCTCAGCGGATGGAACATAGAACCTGTCCCAGTATTCGGTTACCATGCGATGGGTATTGAATTTTGGAGACAGCTCATGCATTGATGCCTTCATCATAGAAATCCACTTCCTTGGAATGCCATTAGAATCAATATCATAAAACAAAGGGACAATATCCTTTTCTATGATGTCGTAAAGAGCCCGGCTTTCCACATAATCCTGAAAATCAGGGTCATCATAGATTTCTCCGTTGCCAATGGCCCATCCAACATCAGGATTGTATCCTTCATCCCACCATCCATCAAGAACGCTGAAGTGTATGACACCGTTTGCCACAGCCTTCATACCGCTGGTTCCGCATGCCTCAAATGGCCGTCTCGGGGTATTAAGCCATACATCCACCCCCTGCACCATATGTCTGGCAACCTCCATATCATAATCTTCTATGAATATCATGTGATTCCGCAAAGTTTCCCTGTTTACAGTCTGCACCACCTGTTTGATCATCTCCTTGCCCATCTGGTCCTGGGGATGGGCCTTTCCTGCAAATATGATCTGAACGGGAAACTGCTTGTTTGTAAGTATTCGTTCCAGACGATCAATGTCCTTCAGGATAAGATTTGCCCTTTTGTAGGGCGCAAATCTCCTTGCAAAGCCAATGGTAAGTACCTCGGAATTCAGCACCTCACTGGCAATGTGCAGATCCCTGTTGGATACCCCCCTGTTTGAGAGCTGTTCCTTAAGTTTGTTCCGTGCAAAGGCAATAAGATGCTCTCTTGCCTTTTCGTGGGCTCTCCACAGTTCAGTATCCGGTATCCTGTCAACCTTTTCCCATACCATTTTATTATCCGGATCCTCTATCCAGCGCGGTCCGAGGTATCTGGCATAGTTTTCTGCCATTTCCTTTGATATCCATGACGGTATGTGAATACCGTTGGTAACATGTACAATGGGCAAATCCCTTTCCATTGTCTTTGGCCATACACGTTGCCATATATGCCTGCTGACACTTGCATGAAGTCTGCTGACCCCATTGTTATAGCTGGATAATCTTAATGCAAGCACGGTCATGCAGAAATCCTCAGTCCTGTCTCTCGGATTCTGCCTGCCAAAGCCAAGCAAGACATCAAGACTGATTCCAATGGACTTTGCACATTGATCAAAGTATGCACAGACAAGATCAGGATGAAATGTATCGTTGCCTGCTGCCACAGGGGTATGGGTTGTAAAAACATTTGTTACCCGTACAAGTTCTACTGCTTCATTAAAACTTAAGCCCTCCTCCTCCCGAAGGCTCCTGATTCTTTCAAATACTGCAAAGGCGGAATGACCTTCGTTCATATGGTAAACTGCAGGCGTGATACCAATGGCCTTCAGCATCTTTACGCCACCCATCCCCAGTATGATCTCCTGACGAATCCGCATTTCACGGTCACCTCCGTATAGCTGACCAGTGATTTTCCGTGACCATTCGGAGTTCTCAGGAAGATTTGTATCAAGCAGATACAGCTTTGTCCTGCCTACATTAACACGCCAGGCCTGAAAAAAAACCCTTTCACCTTTCAAGTCAACAGAAGACTTGACAATATTGCCCCCGGAATCTTTTACCAGCTTCATGGGCATTGTGTGGAAATCATTAACAGGATACTCTTCCATCTGCCAGCCATCATGGGTCAGGTACTGTTTGAAGTATCCATTCTGATATGCCAATGACACACCGATTATCGGCAGATTCATATCACTTGCAGATTTAAGATGGTCTCCGGAAAGTATCCCCAGCCCTCCTGAATAGATTGGCAGACAATTCGCCAAACCACATTCTGCCGTAAAATAGGCAACCTGAAAAGGCTGCTTTGCCTTTTTAAATACGGATGGAGGATGGCCCTCATTCATATAACGGTCAAACTCCTGTTTTACCCTCTCCATATGCGCAATAAAGCCCTCATCACAGGCAAGCCTGTTCAGCTCCTGCTGGCTAATACGCCCAAGAAATTCTGCAGGGTTTTTTCCTGTTTCTTTCCACAGGTCCGGATCTATACGTTTAAACAGTTCGTTGGCATCATAATTCCAGACAAAATAGATATTATCTGATATATCACGAAGGGTCCGGAGTTTTTCCGGGAATCTTGGCCTTACATTCAATGTCTTGATTGGCTGTGTCATGTTTGTATCTTCCTGTTCCTAAAAAATTCTAAAAAAATGAAAATGATATGCATCCAAACCTACATATAATCCAGAACCTGTCACATCCATTGCAAAACGACTGTAAGTCTCTTTATTGATGGGGTCTTCCATAACAAACATATCCCCTTCAGGGAGCCACCTGTCCGGCAATCTTATATGGCCCTGGGCAGGCGAAGAAGAAAAATTGACTATTATAAGCCGCCTTTCATCCCTGTAATGCCAGCACCAGGCCAAAAGATTCATGTGACTTTGATTATCCGGCCAGCCTTCAGTATGACATATTTCCCATTTTCCCTCATGAAAGACAGGATGATTCACTTCTTCAAGAAGTTGCCCTGAAAACCTCCCTATATCCTCCCTCACCTCCCTTTCAGAGGAAAGATCTTTCCCGACATTGTTGTCAGCATGGCAGAATATATCCGCTACAGATACGTCCATATGCACATATCCTGCCTTTATCAGCTTTAACCAGCCCTGTTGACTGAGTTGAACAGGGACATGAACAGTATCTCCTTCAAACTGTCCACTCTGCCATAAACGCATACCTGGCAAGGTTGCATGTATAACCATGACACATTTGATTCTCTCTGGTCCAAAGCACGAAAGGGCTCGTGGCTCATCATGATTTTCCAGAAAACGGAGCATGTTGGTCTGAAATGGTCTGCCAAGGTGTTCCCTGATTCCCTGTATATCTTCCCTGACCATAAGGTCATAGAGCACCTTGTCATACACATAATCAAAGCCGGATTTTACAAGATCTGTTTCCCTGCCCCAGTAGGCCTCTGCAACAAGCGTGCATTCCCTTCCGTCAGATTTTATCCTGTCTATGGCCATGGGCCAGAATTCCCTGTCAGTATCTCCTTTGATCACATCCCCCCATGTCTGACGAAATATATCCTGTATCACAAGCATGGCCATATCACATCTCATTCCATGACAGTATTCACAGATACGGGACATTGTCCGTGCCATCGCATCCTGGGTTTTACCTGCTGTGTAATCCAGTTGGGCAGTATCTGTCCACGGCGGGAAATACGGGTCTTTTCCGTGGGCAATACATGCCCTGTATCTGTCAGTATCAGCAAGAAAATATCCCTCCCTGCAAGCCTGGTATCCTTTTTTGGTGTAATTTATGTAGTATTCAGGACGGGTCCTGATCCATGGATGATCGCATGCGGTATGATTGGGAACAAAATCCAGAATCAGGTATAGCCCATGTTTCTGAAGCCTTTCTTTAAGGGCAACAAGGTCAGTCACTGTCCCGAACAACGGGTCGGGAATATACCTGTAAACAGAATAGGGAGATCCTCCTATATCCTCTATATCAAAGTCGGATATCATGGATTTACATTCCTTGACAAGACCTGACGCTGCCTGTGCCTTTTTACGGGAATACGGACTTCTGCACCACATCCCCATAAGCCAGACAGCATCCATACCTATTTCCTTTATGTGATCCCAGTCCCTGGCCGGTATATCCCTGATGGTAACGGAAACACCTTCTCTCTGGCCTATGGCGGCAAGCCATCCCATAAGATTTATCTCATAGATGTGCGGATTTTTTCTCAGCATCAATCAGGCCCTCCCGTATATCTCTGTCATTCCTTTCAGACGCTCTGTCAGACCGGACGTTAACATCTTCTTTTCAAGCCGCCATTCCCAGTTTCCGTTTGCAGTAGCCGGACGGTTCATTCGTGCATCTTCACCCAAACCCAAAATATCCTGGATCGGGAATATGTTTGTATCTGCAACAGACATCATGGAAAGACGAACAAGATCCTGACCTATGTTTTCAGGTGAAACATCCTTTCCGAGATAGTTGCAGAGATTGGCTTTTGTTTCCACAGAGGCCTCCCTTTCAAACCAGCCTCTTGCCGTATTGTTGTCATGGGTTCCTGTGTACACTATGCAGTTTCGTTCAAGATTGTGAGGGGCATAAGGATTTGAAGGCAGATCATCACCAAATGCAAACAACAGTATCTTCATGCCGGGAAACCCGAAATGTCTTATCACCTCAACAACATCAGATGTGATAACCCCAAGGTCCTCTGCTACAATGGACGCATGTGGAAATTTTTCCCTTACCGTTTTCAAAAAATTCCAGGCAGGAGCCTCAACCCACCGGCCATTTATTGCATTTTCTTCAGAAGCAGAAACCTCCCAATAGGCAACAAGACCCCTGAAGTGATCGATCCTTATCATATCGTACAGCTTAAGGTTGTGACGTATGCGTTCCATCCACCAATAAAAGCCATGCTGTTCAAGCACATCCCAACGATAGACAGGATTCCCCCATAACTGGCCTGTATCACTGAAATAATCAGGAGGAACACCGGCCACTGTTACAGGCATCCTGTTTTCATCAAGATTGAACATCTCAGGATGAACCCATACATCAGCACTGTCATGGACCATATAGATAGGCATGTCTCCAAACATTTTTATGCCACGTTCATTACAGTACTGCTTGAGGCCACTCCACTGATGAAACAAAAGATACTGGGTAAAGTTGATCAACCCGATTCTGTCCTCAAATTTCTGCCTTGCCCACGTAATGGCATCAAAAGTCCGGTCACGAAATTCTGTTGGCCATTGAAACCATGGCTTGCCTCCAAAATGGGCCTTTAGCGCCATAAACAGGGAAAAATCGTTCAGCCAGAATGCATTCTCTTCACAAAATTTTTCAAGATCCCTGAACTGGCCTTCTGCCTTTAATGTCTGATATGCCTTTTTCAGGATATTGTCTTTAAATATGCTGACATTATTATAATTTACCCTGTCAGGATCGGACAATGGAATATCCGTATCCTTGCGCCCGATCCAGCCATCTTTAACAAGCAGTTCCGGACTTACAAGTATGGGATTCATGGCAAAGGCAGAACTGCTGTGATACGGAGAATTCCCATGTGCAATATCCGTGGGGGTCAGGGGTAGTATCTGCCAGTATTTTTGTCTTGTACTACAAAGGAAATCCGAAAAATCATATGCATCAGGTCCAAAATCACCTATCCCATATACAGATGGTAGGGATGTTATATGCAGAAGGATTCCGCTGCCTCGTTTGCCCATGTTTCTCCCCGGATCAGGTTACGTCCATATTGAAAATCTTGCTGTACCATCAACTTGTCTGCAAAGTGCAAAGCCTTCAGCTTTCCAATCATAGACAGGCCCCATGCCAACAGCCTTGTTTTCATGGTATCTTTGACAACAACAGGTGCCTCATGGATTCTGCCCTGACAAAAGAGACCTGTACAGCCTCATATATTTTTGCACAGACCTGTCCCATGAAAAGTCAGCCTTCATACCGTTTTGCATAATACAACGCCACGTGGATGTATTACTGAAAAGATTGCACGCCCTTTTAACAGCGCTGACAAGGGCGTCTGAACGATATGGAACAAACTTGAATCCATTCCCCTGCCCTGTTTTGATGTCAAACTCACTGACAGTATCGTCCAGGCCGCCTGTAGCCCGTACCACCGGAACAGTGCCATATTTTAATGCATACATCTGGGTAAGTCCGCAGGGTTCATATCGCGATGGAATCAGGATTATGTCCGAGGCGGCTATGATCCTGTGAGCAAGAAATTCATTGAAGTCAAGCCTGACCCTGATACGGTCCGGATGGCGCATCGCAATCTGCAGAAGGCGTTTATGAAACTCCTGATTACCTGTTCCCAGGATTACCAATGCCGTATCCATTTGCACAATCTTGTCCGCAGCCGCAATCACAAGATCAATTCCCTTCTGGCTGTCCAGTCTTGTGACCATGGAGAGCAATGGCCTGTTTAACAGGGAATAACTAAGACCTGCTTCCCTGACAAGGTCGAGTTTGCAGGTTTTTTTGCCATTCATGTCTTTATGATTGTACTTTGAAGGGATAAATCTGTCTGTTGCAGGATTCCAGTATTCATATTCCACACCGTTCAGTATGCCATGAAGTGTATCCTTCCTTTTCATAAAGACACCTTCCATACCCATCCCGTATTCGGGTGTAAGTATCTCTTCGGCATATTTCCGGCTTACTGTTGTTATTGCATCGGAGTAGATGATTCCTCCCTTTAACAGACTTATCCTGCCCCAGTACTCAAACCCTTCGATGTGAAAAAAATTGGCTGCAGAAAGACCTGTAACAGAAAATTTTTCCGAGGGGAATATTCCCTGATATCCCACATTGTGAACAGTAAAGACAGATATGGTGTTTTGCAAAGGACCCTGCCTATAAGGGCCTTTGACAAGGGCAGAAACAATACCCGTCTGCCAGTCATGGCAGTGCACAATATCCGGCGAGAAGGAAAGGGCATTGGCAATGCACAGGGATGCATGGCAGAAAAAGGAAAAACGTTCCAGGTTGTCCTGATAATCGCCTCTGGCATCTCCGTAAAGGCCCGGCCTGTCATAAAAGGCCCTGTGGCCTACGAGATAGACCGGCACATTTTCCTGCATACGGGTTTCAAATACATCCGCCCTGTCTGACTGCGTTCCCAAGGGAACAGACATTTTGTGCAACAATGGAGATATGTCCGTACATCTATCCCTGATGGTCTGGTAAAAAGGCAAGACAACACGTACATCTACCCCGAGTTTCTTTAATGCTACGGGTAATGCGCCTGCAACATCGGCAAGACCACCGGTCTTTGCAAAAGGCACAGCCTCCGGTGAGATAAAAAGTATTTTCATGTCCATACTGTGAAATCTTTACAACAGGTTCAATTCTGACCAAATTCAGAGAAGAGAAAAATCCCGGTCACAAAAACATGTTGATAGAGGCTTGGAATTTGAATCTGATCTGTCTGTGTGTATGGAGGATACAGAAACCGGCAGAGGAAAATGCTATGTAAACGCTTAACAACTATACGAGGTTACAGAAGATTGCATGCCCTGCATAAAATGCCCTTTACCTTTGCTGTCCAACCTGCGGGTTTTTGCTGTGCTCTTAATCCTTCCCTCTATTGATTATCCTCTTCCACGGCTTTTATGATTTGGGGATATATACCCGGTATTCCGTAAAGAACACGGTTCCATGATGGAATCAGTGTGCTGCTGTGCATATCCTTTATCTGTTTCCATGCATCCCATAAAAAGCCTCGGAAATGCTTTGTCATCAGCTCTTCATTGTAACGGTCATAATAAAGATCATTAACCTCGGAATCATCGCTGTAGCTCTTTATGAAAGAAAGGGCTGTTTCATAGTAGGATTGGGATATCATATCCACAAATGCATCATCAAGAGGCAGACCATGAGATCTGGCATAATTGAGATAGAACTTTATAATATCCATGACCATTCTGTGCAGACCCTTTTCAGGTTCATCAAGACAGATATCCTGATGCTTGTGTTCATAGTTGGGGGTCAAATCTATCTGGGCAATCTTCTGCGGCATTACACGCTTGAATACCTCTGAAAGGGTGCTGACCTCCAAACCCCAGTCATAAGCTATATTGATGTTTCTTGCCAGCCTGGAAGTGAGGCTGAATTCTCCTGAAAGGGGATAATTGAATGTACGGTGATAACTGAAAAAACGGCTCAACTCATACATGCCCATGTTCCGGGTTATAAGAGTCATTGTGTCGGCAAAGGGGGTCACGAGCAGCCGGGTAACCCTGCCTTTCATGGCCCTTTCTGCAGGAGAGATTCGTGTGTAGTAGCCCTTGCAGAACTCAAAGTCGTTGTTAGGGTTTGCCGTTGGCTCTATCAGCCTTCCAAGGAGGATTCTGTCATAGGTTTTTATGTCGCAATCATGGAGGGCTATTACATCGCTATCTTCCTTTGCAAACATATATCCCAGCGCAATCCATACTGACTGTCCCTTTCCCCTGACACCTATGGAAATCTCTGCGTCTTTGATTTTCCGAAAGATCTCCTGTATCCGCGGCCCCTCAACCCATACTGTTTTCACATCCCTGTCAGATGTTTTCAGTCTTGAAAAAAAATCCCTTGCCTTTTTGAATTCAGATTCTTCAGTTGTTCCACCGAGGGCCACCACAACACTGTGAATATAGTTGACCTGTTCAATATGGTTCAATATGTTGTTCAGAACATCCCCTTCCTGTATTTCTGAATAGAGGCTGGGGAGCAACAGGCTTATATTGATATGGCGTGAATATTCTTCCAGCTTTTTTTCGAGATTTACGAGATATTCCTCTGTATCAAAGGCCTCATACAATGGATGCAGGGTTGTAATGATTCCTTCCTGATGAAAATCTGCCATAGTCTCCCTCTCAACTGTCTGCCAGCAAACAGATAATGGGCACTGACAGGTTTGATGACCGTATGACCCGTCAGTCAGTGTCCATCCGGAAACAGGTTATGGTCAGCACCTGGTTTCCAGACCGTACACCAGATATTATCCGCCTGCTGAAACTGGTTACACTATTTTATTAGCAAAAACCTCAATTTTTCACTATAATCATAACATAAAAGCTCAGTGATGCAAAAGTCATGTTCTGCACCTGATTATCCGCTGATCCTCAGATCCTGTCATCCAGGAGAAAAAATCCATGAAAGATTTGATCGCATTTGTTATGGCCGGAGGAAAAGGCACAAGACTCATGCCCCTTACAAAGGAGAGAACAAAGCCGGCAGTCCCCTTTGGCGGCATCTATCGCCTTATTGATTTCCCGTTGAGCAACTGTATCAATTCCCAGATATACAGAATTGTTGTGCTTCCACAGTATAAATCACAGTCACTGACTGACCACCTTGATGCAGGATGGAATGTATTCAGCCACAGAATTGGTCATTTTTTAAAGATTGTTCCTCCGCAGCAGAGGGTAGGTAAGGACTGGTACCGCGGTACCGCAGATTCTATCCGACAGAATCTGTTCCTGATATATGATTACAAGCCAAAAGACTGCCTGCTCCTTTCCGGAGACCATATATACAAGATGGACTACAGTCTGTTTTACAAGTATCACAGGGAAAATGATGCAGACCTGACCATTGCCCTGCTGGAAATGACGGTTGATTCTGCCCGAAAATTCGGCATTGCCCAGGTGAATAAAAATTTTCGTATAATCGGCTTTCAGGAAAAACCTGCAAAAGACATACAAACCATACCTGGAGACCCTGATCATGTCCTGGCATCCATGGGGATATATATTTTTAAAACCGATGTGCTTGTCAAGATATTGCGGTCCAGCAAATATAACGATTTCGGACGGGATATCATACCCAGGATGCTTTCCTCTTACAGGGTGTACGGATACCCATACCGCAGCAGGAATTGTATTGAAGATTATGTCTATGTAACCTCTGAAGACGGCCAGCGCAATCTCTGCCTGGATCCCTGCACCAAGGATTCCGGATACTGGAGGGATGTGGGTTCCCTTGACGAATACTGGAATGCCAATATGGATCTGACAGGGGTGGATCCATACTTTAATCTGTATGGATCTAACTGGTCCATACACACCTATTCGATAGAGGCTCCACCGGCCAAATTTATCTTCGCCACAGAACGCAAGGAAGGTTACAGGGTAGGCAAGGCCATGGATTCACTGGTTGCCCCTGGATGTATAGTAAGCGGTGTGGTACGCAACAGTGTACTGTCATATAATGTGGTTGTACAAAGTTGGGCGGAAGTAGATGAGTCCGTTATCCTGGACAGGGTTGAAATCGGGCGAAACTGCAAAATCAGAAAGGCCATCATAGACAAGGACAACATTATTCCGGCATACACAGAAATAGGTATAAACCCCGTTGAGGACAGAAAGCGCTTTACCGTAAGCCCACGGGGCATTGTGGTCGTTCCAAAAGGTTTTTTCGGGAAGAAAACAGCTTCAAGATTCCTGTCTGAATCATGATCTGTTATACAGCACCTGTCCTCAAACAAGACAGGTTGCTGATATCAAGGTATGTGAAACCTGGAACATAAACCGGGCAATTTGCCTCCGGATTTAGCCTGTCTTTTGTATCAGCTCAATAACAGGGGGATAACAGCGAATGTAGCACCGGGGCAGGAGGATTTCTCTCCCGTTCCCATTTATTGAGCTATCACTGTCTTTTTTCTGTCTGTGCCATTAAAGACCTGATCTCTTCTGTTTCAAGGTGCCTGTACTCTCTTACCTTCAGATTGCCAAGCTCAAGGGTTCCAAATCCTATACGAATCAGATGAACAACTCTGTATCCCACGGCTTCCAGCATACGTCTTACCTGCCGTGTCCGACCCTGGTATATGGTCATCCTCAAAACACTCTGTTTTTCGTTCGCCACAACAACAGCGACCTTTGAACGACCGCTTGGACCGTCTTCAAGCAACACTCCCTTCTGCAGTCTGTTGACGGCATCCGGAGTTATCCTGCCTGCCACAATAACCTTGTATGTCTTTGGTACCCTGTAACGGGGATGAGTCAAACGATAGCACAGGTCACCATCATTGGTAAGCAACAGAAGTCCCATTGAATCAAAATCAAGACGTCCCACGGGAAACAACCGTTGGGGTATGTCCCTGACGAGGTCTGTAACCACAGGCCTGCTGGCAGGATCACTCAGGGAAGATATGTATCCAAAAGGCTTGTTAAGCATCAAGTATATCCTGTCAAACGGGCAAGGTATCTTGTTCCCGTCAACTGTTATGGTATCCCTGCCCCATACCGCCCTGGATCCTGCCTGTGTTACCAGGGTATTGTTTACTCTGACACGACCTGCCTTTATCCACTCATCCGCCTTGCGTCTGGATGTCAGTCCGGCCAGGGATAATATCCTGTTCAGTCTTTGTGGCTTAACATGTTTTTGCAATGCAAATGACCCTTCCTGTAACATGCACATACAATTAAACCTTTCGGGCAAGGCTCAAAGCCCTGCAGCATCCCGCACTTCTGCCATTGTCTGTTTCGCAATATCCCTTGCTTTCCGGTTGCCTTGTATAATGATATCTTTGACCCTGTCCGGATCAGATTCAAGCGCCCTTCGTTTTTCCCTGACAGGTTCCAGGGCCTTCTGCAGGTTTGCTGCCATCATCTTTTTACAGTCCACACATCCTATCTTTGCTGCAAGACAGTCCTTTTTGATACCTTCAACAGTATCCGGATCTGTGTACATCTCATGAAACGAAAACACATTGCATATTTCCGGATTGCCAGGATCTGTTTTGCGTGCTCTTTGCGGATCTGTTATCATCTGACTCACCTTACGCCTGATTTCTTCGTTTGTATCTGTCAGGTAAACAGAGTTGTCATAGCTCTTGCTCATTTTCCTTCTGTCTATTCCCAAAAGCTTTGACGTAGGAGCAAGAAGGGTATCCGGAACAGGAAACACCTTTCCATAAAAATGATTGAAGCGTCTTGCTATCTCTCTTGTTAACTCTACATGAGGGGCCTGATCTTCCCCCACAGGCACACCATTTGCCTTGTACATCAGTATGTCCGCAGCCTGCAGCACAGGATAACCAAGAAAACCGTAAGTGCGCAGATCCTTTTGCTTAAGTTCCCGAATCTGGTCTTTATATGACGGATTCCTTTCAAGCCATGGCAGAGGAGTAATCATGGATAATATCAGGTACAGTTCTGCGTGTTCCTTAACAGCAGACTGAATAAACAGGGTCGCTTTTTCCGGATCAAGACCCGTGGATATCCAGTCCATAACAATACCATCGGTACTCTTCTGAATAATTTCTGGATGAGAGTATTCGCTGGTAAGCGCATGCCAGTCAGCTACAAAGAAAAAGCATCTATATCTGGACTGCAGCTCTTTCCAGTTCAAAAGCACCCCGTGAAGATGGCCCAGGTGCAGTTTTCCTGTGGGACGCATTCCGCTTACAATTCGTTTTTCCTTCATTGTGTTACTCCCTGCTTCATTTTTCTGTTGATGAACCGGACTGTACTGTTTAAGCCCGGCCCTTCCAGATGTCTCCTGGCATGGATTACCGATTGAATGTTTGCAGTCTTTCCTTAACAAAATTCATTTCATCTTCCCAGGTCTCTATTTCATTGTTCAGTTTAGCCTCAAGAACCTTTTGAAATATTTCACTAAACCTGGGCCCAGGTTTTAAACCTATGGATATCAGATCCTTGCCTGTAATATGCAGCCTGACATCTTTCAACTTTGTAAAATAATGTGATATTAACCGTTTTACGGAATCCTTTCCAACCCTTGCCATCATATACAGCAAGGCCTCTGTATCAAAGGTCTCAAACAGTTTATATACCCTATAGTTATCCATGGCGGATTTTTCAAGCTGGACAACAACCCTGTCTATGGCTTCTCTCTGAACAATTGTTTTTTCTGTTTCCTTGTCACCCAGCCCCAGCTTGTTTGTCAAATCCCTTAACGTGGACATACTGCACAGATGCGTAAGTCCATACCAATATACCTTCCATGGATCAAAAAGATCTTCACGGTAAAGAAGTCTGTACCATGCAATGGTCTTTCTTATCTCCAACAAAACAGATTTCACTTCCTCTGTAAACTTTATTTCAGGAGAAACAAACGGGAGCAGATCAAGCTGATCCATTCTTTCAATGGCCATTACCGGGTCATGTTCTTTCAGAATAAGAATCAGTTCATTGTATAAACGCTTGTCCTCAATATTTTTAAATGCATTTATCCGGACAGCGTTTTTTATCAATGCAAGAGTGAATTTTCCTATCTTGAAATTAAAACGTTGTTCAAATCTTACTGCCCTGAATACCCGGGTAGGATCTTCAACAAAACTCAGATTGTGCAACACCCTCAAAACCTTTTCCCTGATGTCCCTCTGTCCTCCGAAATAGTCGATCAATACTCCGAAATCTTTTGTATTCAGTTTTATTGCAAGGGTATTTATGGTAAAATCCCTGCGCATAAGATCCAGTTTTAGTGAACTGCTCTCTACTATAGGGAGGGCACCGGGGGATTCATAATATTCCATTCTGGCAGTAGCCACATCCACCTTAAAACCATCAGGAAAGACAAGTACCGCAGTACGAAATTTGCTGTGAGTTGTTACCCTGACATCATGATATTTTGCAAATGCGCGGGCAAATTTTATTCCATCGCCTTCAATCACAATATCCACATCCATATTGTTCTGCCCCAGCAGCACATCCCTGACAGGGCCTCCCACAAGATAGGCATTGTATTTTAATGAGTCTGCAACTTTTCCTGCCTGTTGCAGAAAGGCGAATATTCTTTCAGGAAGCTGTCTTTTGAGAATGGCAGCCATATCCTTTTGGCGTTTGAACTGTGAGGAGGGTCTTGAATCATACAGGGTCTCCGGTAAAACAGAATTGCCTATGAGTATGTTCAGTATGTCTGTCCTTGTTATTACACCTGCAATCCTGTCATCCTGTACCACAGGCAAGACACGTAATCTGTTACGGATGATCAGATCCTCCACTTCCTTAATGCCTGCCTCAGGAGAAACAGTGACAAATTCGATATTCATGTAATCGCTTACCTTGATATTTCCCAGACCAAAAAATATCGCCTTTTCAATAACCTGCCTGGTAATATATCCTTTTATCCTCTCCGACCTATCGGTAACTATAAGGACATTTATATTGTATCTTGTTATAAGACGGTCCGCCTCTTTTATCGTATCATCAGTATATATCCTGATAACAGGGGCAGACATTATGTCCCTGGCATGCTTGTCGGCATTGATATGGTTCTCTAAAAGATCTGTCAGCATCTTTTCAACCTGAACAATCGTCTTGTCCTTTATAGTAGCTGATGCCGCATATGGATGGCCCCCACCGCCAAAGGCCCTTGTTATTTCTGCCACATTCAGATCATCGGTTCTGCTCCTTGCGATAAGATACACACGGTCTGCCATTTGGGCGACAATAAAAACCACATTAAGGTTTTCCATATCCATGAATTTGTGTGCAAGAAGGGCAAGATCACCAATGTATTCATCTCTGATAACCTTGCTGATTACCACTTCAAGGCCATTTATCACCCTTGCGGTGGCAGACCTGGTAATGTCATTAAGAAGCCATACCTGTTCAGCCGTCATTTCCCTGGTAAGCATATCCGCCACAACATTATGATCTGCGCCCTGTTCAGCAAGCCAGGCAGCAGCCATGTAGTCTTCGGGTGTTGTAGAAGAAAAGGTAAACGATCCTGTATCTTCATGAATACCAAGGCACATAATGGTTGCTTCATAAGGTGAGACTTCAAGTCCCCTGTCTTTTATAATTCCTGTAAGGATTGCCGTGTTTGATCCGGTCTTGCGTACAATTTCCACATCTCCATGAATGTCATCCTGTGATTCAGGATGATGGTCATATATGTGAATTTCAACGTCTTTTTTATCAACAATCCCGGCAAATTTTCCTATTCTGCCTTTTTGTCGGGTATCTACAATGATAAGTCTTTTGATTTTTTCAAGGTCGATATGTTTTATCTTTGTGAAATTAAAAAGGTAAGAGGCTGAATGGAGGAAAAAGTTTCTAAGACCTTTTTCCTGTGCGCCTGGGAAGGATAACATTGCCCGTGGGTACAGTTTTTTTGCCGCAATCATGGAGGCCAGGGCATCAAAATCTGCATTAATGTGGGTAGTGATTACTTCTTCTGTGTCTGTATCACTGTTTCTGCCGGATCGCTCTTCTGCGATATTTGTTTTCTCCATAAGTAACTGTATTATCAGACAGTGCCCATCCACGGATCAGTTTACTGAGACCTGACAGTGACAGAACCGCCTTGCAGACAGGCAACAATTAAAATTCTGGATCCGGCCTATCCGGTTACAAGGCCATCAAGCACATAAATTGACCAATTGACCATATTAATCAGCGCCCATCCACAGAGGAATTCTGGCACCCTGGAAGTTTCCGGTCCAGAGACGGATTTTTGCTCAAAAGCAGGAAAATCAAGGGCACAAACATGTATTTCAGTTACACTGCACAAGGAATACCGCAAATTGACGCAGAGATTACGGAGCCATGACATTTATGAATAGAAACTGATTAGGGAAAGGGGGCATTCGTATCAGAGCCCAATAAAACGGGACAAACATGCGCAACTTTTTTAAAAAGTCACACCCTTTTCCCAGGAAGAATTTCCGACATCCTCTATTGGACTGTTACCGATGTTCTACAGACCTTTCAGCCTTTCTTCAGTTTCCTGTCTTTTTTTGCACTCTATGCATAAAGTAGTAACCGGCCTGGCATCCAAGCGCTGTCTGGAAATATCTTCACCGCATAGTTCACAGATACCATAAGTGCCATCTTCAATTCTTTGCAATGCCTCTTTGATTTTCTTTATAAGCTTTCTTTCTCTGTCTCTGATTCTAAGCTCAAAATTTCTGTCAGATTCAAGGGTTGCCCTATCTGTCGGATCAGGAAATTTCTGCTCCTCGTCAGTCATAATACTTACAGTTTTATTGGCCTCATCCAAAAGCTCATCCATACGCTTTGTAAGCAGTTCCTTAAAATATTCCTTGTCCTTTTTTGTCAACATCTTCTTTTGGAGTCTCCTGTTAAATCATCTTTTTCCACAGAGATTTTTTCTTTTTTCCCTTGCCTGTCTTCTCTGTTTCACGAAATGCATACAATAACTCTTTTTGACGCTGAGTCAATTTTTTTGGAATCCTGACATCCACCTTTACAAACAGATCTCCTCTTTTATCCCTGTTTCTGATGTCCGGCATTCCCTTGCCTGCGATCTTTATAACATCACCGGGCTGGGTTCCTTGAGGTATTTCCATTTCATGCCCATGCTCTTGATCTTCAATAGAAGGTACGGCTATTTTATCACCAAGTGCTGCCTGAACAAAGGATACAGGTATTTCACAAAAAAGGTTATTACCCTCCCTGCTAAAGAAACTGTGCTGTTCTACGTGTAAAACTACATACAGATCACCATTGGGACCCCCATGTTCTCCAGGCTGCCCTTCTCCTCTCAGGCGCAATTGAGATCCTGTTTCCACTCCCGGCGGTATCTTGACAGCAATCTCTTTTTTTACTCTGATCCTGCCCCCGCCATTACAGTCAGGGCATGGATCCGTTATTATTTGCCCCTGTCCATGACATCTCGGGCATGTTGAACTGATCTGAAAAAAGCCCTGCGATCTGTACACCTGACCTCTGCCCTGACATGTTGGGCATGTAAAAGGACGTGTACCAGGCTTAAGCCCGGTACCACCGCATGTATGACAGTGCTCAAGCCTTTGGAATACAATCTGGTCTTCTTTGCCGTAGAAGGCCTCTTCCAGTGTGATTTTCATATCATATCTAAGATCCTGTCCTTGACGGGACCGTTGTCTTCTGCTGCTCCTGCTGCCAAAACCAAAAAAATCTTCAAATATATCCCCGAAATTGGAAAAAACATCTTCAAATCCTGAAAAGCCTCTGTAACCTCTGCCCTCAAGGCCCTCATGACCAAAGGTATCATAAATCTGTCTTTTTTCACTGTCACTTAATACAGCATAGGCTTCTGCGGCCTCTTTAAATTTGGCCTCTGCTTCAGGATTCCCCGGGTTCCTGTCCGGATGATACTTCAGTGCCAGTTTTCGGTAGGCTTTTTTAATCTCCTCTACACCTGCAGTCTTATGTATGCCTAAAATTTCATAGTAATCTATTTTTTCCATTGTCGGTTGTCCTGATATATCTTAATATCTGTTTTTTTATAAAACGGTTCCTTGCTCAATGTTTCTTGCCATATTAACGTTATACAAGGATTTATAAGGATTCCCTCAGATTGCATATCAAAAAGCAGGATATTCATATATGATCAAACAAAAAAAGGCACACAGCCGGAAGGATGTAACAAAAAAGCTTTTGTGGATGGAAATTCAACAGTGCTCAAAATCTTATTTATGAACAAGCACCAGATTAACATTACATAAAAAATCTTTCATCAAAAACTGAAGCACCAAATTCATGGTTTATATGGTTCTGGACAGATACTACAAAGACGTCAACATTTCTTATCTACCGGCTGTATCATGATTCTGTCTGTTCCTGATCTGCCTGACTTTCAACCAGGTCTTCGGGCGGTTCAGACAAATCCGCTGCTGCAGTGTTTTCATCCAGACTAACAGCGGATGTTGCAGATAAGGTTTTTGTGTCCTGTTCCTCCTTGTTCTGAACAAACACCTTGCCTGCTGCAATTTCCCTCAAGGCAACAACAATATCTTTATTATCACATTCCACCAAAGGTTTTTCACCTTTTTTTAACTGACGAACCCGTTTTGCAGCCAAATGAATAAGCTCAAACCGATTATTTACTTTTTTCAAACAGTCTTCAATGGTAACTCTTGCCATAAGCTATTTTCTCCTGAAAAGGCCCTTAAACCAACCCTTCAAATAAGACAAACTTTGTTTTATATCACTAAACACAACAAATGTCAAACATGCAATTCTGGCCAATTTCCCGAACAGGTCCCTTTTTCACTGCCCATACCAGAGTAATGATACAGGTAAACATACATGACAGACTTGCAAGGCAAATCATAAAAACCGTTCAATGATTCTTCAAACAGCTTTAAAAAAATCATCAACGTTTCAGGAGAGGGATACCTCCAGGCACCTGATCCTGAAACGGCTGTCCGGATAAACAGAGCCAGAACATGAAGTATAAAACCAACTGACTGGCAACATTCAAAAGTGCCAGAATGAACACAGTTCCAGGACCAATGCAAACAGTTTTTTGTATTGAACGCACTGAAGAGGTTGTGGCATCATAAGGCAAAAACATTTCGTTTTTCTATGGGTGGAGGATATGATCTTGAAAGAAATTCTTGTTGTTTATCATTCCCAAACCAATCATACACACAAAATGGCACAGGCTGTATTCAACGGGGCCAGCTCAATAAAGGGGATACAGACCACCCTGAAGAGGGCCAATGAAACCGGTCCTGACGATCTGTTAAGATGCAGCGGTCTGGCAATAGGTTCACCAGAATATTTTGGATATATGTCTGGCATGATCAAGGACATGTTTGACAGAACATATGAAGACACTCATGACAAAAAAGAGATGTTCAGAAAGCCATATGTACTTTTTATAAGCGCCGGAAACGATGGGACAGGGGCACTGAATTCCATCAGGCGAATACTTAAAGGATACAGGTTAAAGGAGGTGTATGAGCCTGTAATTGCCAAAGGGGAGACAGACAACACAGTGCTGGACCGGTGCGAGGAACTCGGAAAGGTAATTGCCGCAGGATGTGAAGCAGGAATATATTGAAAATCACGTCTCGCTGTTCTCAACAAAAGGGAGTGAAATCTCATACTCAACCATGCTTTTGCATTCATTAAGATCTGCCTTGATAGTACCTCCATGTTTGTTAATCAGGGCCTTCATAATAGAAAGGTCAACTGTATCTAATATCATTGGTGAGGTAGTAAAGGGATAAAAACAGGCCTTGATATCGTCGAGGGGTACGCTTTTAGCCGGATATGATATTGTCAGTTTGAAGTTTCTGCCTTCCCTGCCGGTATAAACTGACAGGGTTGCACCTCTTTCCATCTGATAGATTGCGTTTTGAAACAGGGTTATAAGGCCCTCTTTCAGCTGCACGTAATCCACAGAGACCATAGGAAGACCAGGTGTTAACCGGGATACTATTTTTACATCTTTTTCCAGGCCTCCTTTTTTTATGGCCTCTATTGTTTCCCTGACCAGCTGGTTGGGATCAGCAGGGGCCATTTCAAGTTTTATCGGATGCATGTAACTCAGAATCATGCGCAGAATGGCTTCAAGTCTGCCTATCTCCTGAATGATGATTTCCACCTTGTTCCGGTTAGGATCAGATGGAGACATTGACCTTAAAAGCCGCCTGGCAAAACCGCCTGCAGACATCAACGGATTTCTGATCTCATGGGCCAATCTGGCAGAAATTTCTGCCACGGTTTTCAGGCCTTCGGCCTGCACCAGCTGTTCCTGGAGTTTTACCCTGTCTGTAACATCCATTATAATACCATCCACACTAACGGTTATATTTGATGAACGAAAGGGTATTGCATGGTCCATTACATATACAAGGTGTCCCTTTTTATGTCTGATCCGGTATTCGGTAACAACTTCCTTTCCATCCTTGAGGCTTTTTTTCTTTAACTTGCTAACCCATTCACGGTCCTCATCATGTATCCTTTTTACCCACAGCCCGGAATCCTTGAAAAAATCAACAGGGCTGTATCCTGATATTTCTTCTACAAACTCATTTACAAATATGATTTTACCATTTTGTCCCAGACGATAGACCACAAGCGGAACATTTTCTACCAGGGTCCTGTACTTTTCTTCAGATTCAATAAGTGCCTCCGTACGTTCCTGAATCCGTATCTGGGCCCGTTTGTAGTCTGTAATATCACCACTGTAAATAGCAACCTGTGTAAGGTTCCCCTCATCATCAAAGGCAGGAAAAATATTATGATCATAGTACCTGCCCTTGTAATGGTCCTCAAAACGCACCTGCCTTTTTGTCCTGATGGCTTCAAGAACCTTTTCCTTACGGTATGTTCTCAGTTCAGGGGGAAGAAGATCAAAGATATTCTTTCCTACAAGCTCCTTGGGTGATTTCTTAAACCGTCTTGCGGCCTCTTCATTAATTGCAAGAATAGCAAAATTGGGATCTATAAGCAGGGCAGATTCTGTCGGGGCGTTCAAAAGGGCTATAGCAGTCCGTTCGCTGTTGCGTAATGCCTCTTCAACCCTTTTTCTTTCTGTTATATCCCTTGATTCAGGTATAAGGAATGTTACCTGTCCATACTCATCTTTTACAGGATTAAGAGAGAAATCCCCGCAAATTATATCACCATCAACAGCAGGATGGGTGACTTCAAAACGCACAAATTTTCCTGTTGCAGCAGTTTTTATGGCCTCCTGCAGTTTCTGCTGAATCTCCGGAGAATGTGTCCACCATGGTGTTTTCCAGAACGGTTTACCTATTACATCCGGTTTTGCTGCCCCTACAAAATCAAGAGCAGCCCTGTTGACATCTATGAGTGTCCCGTCAGGTGCCAGCAGAGCAACAAACTGGAACATATGGTCAATCATAATACGGGCAGTATCCACATCAGCCTGTACAATATTACCTTTTTTATCTTTGGGAATACCCTGTTTATGTTCTTTTTTTGCCCTGTGCTCTGCCTTTGTCTTTCCTGATTGCCCGGACATGGAAAGGCTCCTCCTATGTTTTTTCGGGACTGTCTGAAAATGGCCTGAAGCCCCTGCACTGCACAAAGCGGCATAAACCGCATTCAGAATCTGTTACGTGCAACATGGATCATTATAAAGCGTCATATTATTATATGCAAACATAATCAGTTTCCATCCATAAATGGCCACATTCCGCATTTCCTGTACAAGCGCCAGAATATATATCTGTGCTCCTGATTTTTCTGATCTTGCGTAAAATCCCCCTTTTCCGGATTAAAAACTTCATGGATGCCAAACTTAATTTCGGGCATTAACCGGTTTGCAAATCGATTTATCGGTGCTATATATGGAAACAAGACAATACAGTATTGATGCCAACAGCACATTTTAAGGTGAAAATGCAAAATTGAATGTATTCAAGCATCTGATTATGCTATTGATAACAAGATACGCTGTAACTGTCATTATTTGAGTGATTTTCCAACTCTTTACCCTTTACAAACCCCATGATTTTTTATAGCCATTTTTTTGTCAGAATCTGTTGGACAAGTCTGTTTTCTGCCATACACAGATATTTTTCATAATCCCGTCACCTGTCCGGGTGCCAACACACATATGCAGAAAGGACATCTGCATGCCTTTGCACACCCCCTCTTACTGCAGGGCCAAGGCACATGGAATTGATACGGTAACAGATCTTGTGCATCTGAAAGCCGGAAATCAAAAAAGCAAAACCCGGCACATGATAGGCAACAGGCATTGAAAACTGCACAGTATCGAGATACTGATCTGTGTGAGGGCAACACTCAGACCTGAAGGAGACCGCCATGATCCATATTGAAAATCTCACAAAATACTACCGTGACTTTTGTGCAGTAGATCACCTCAATATCGATATTGACAAGGGGGAAATTGTAGGGCTTCTGGGACCCAATGGGGCGGGCAAGACCACGACACTGAAAATGCTGACCGGATATTTCTCTCCTACAGAAGGAGATATAAGAATCAGGAATATCAGTATGAGTGAAAAGCCATTGGAGATCAAAAAGATGATTGGCTATCTTCCTGAATCATCCCCATTTTACCATAATATGCTGGTATATGATTATCTTTTGTATGTTTCAGAAATCAGGGGGATTCCTTCTGACAAAAGATTTGATCGGCTTCAATATCTGTCTGATCTGTGCGGACTTTCAGAAATTATGCACAAGGCCATAGGGGAACTGTCAAAGGGTCTTAACCAGCGTGTTGGTCTGGCACATGCCATGATGAGTGACCCTGAAATCCTGATACTGGATGAACCTACTCAGGGTCTTGACCCCAACCAGATTGCAGAAATTCGCAACCTGATCAAAAAGATCAGCAGAAAAAAGACCATCATTTTTTCAACCCATATCCTTAGCGAGGCAGAGGCTACCTGTAACAGGATTATCATTATAAACCAGGGAAAAATCGTTGCTGACGGTAAAAAGGATGAAATAAAAGAGGTAACAGGAAACACAACATCCATACATCTGACACTGACAAATGCAAATGCTGAGGATGTATTCAAGGAGTTGAAAACGATTGACGGGGTTGACAATGTCCGGGTTGAAAAACAGACAGATGAATCTGCCATTTCTGTTGTTATAACATACCCTGCAACAATTGATTTGCGGAAAGCTGTTTATCTTAAAATTAAATCCATGGACTGGATCATCCTCAGTTTTTTTCAGAAAAAACAGACGCTCGAGTCAATTTTCCGTAATTTGACTCTGGAGCCTTGCAAGGAGAATTGATATGCAGCAGTTTATATCTATCCTGAAAAAAGAGCTTGCAGACTATTTTTTTTCTCCGATTGCCTACATTGTAATTGTAATATTTCTTTTTGTAACAGGATGGCTGTTTTTTTCCACCTTCTTTCTGTTTAATCAGGCTACCATGAGAAATTTCTTTTCACTGCTGCCTGTTATCTTTTCATTTGTAATGCCAGCTATCACCATGCGCCTTTTTTCTGAGGAACTGCATCAGGGCTCCTATGAGATCCTGGTCACCCTGCCTCTTACACATCGCGATATCATTGTCGGCAAGTTTGCCGCTGCTGTAGTAATGACAGTAGCCATGCTGCTTCCTACCGTAGCGTATCCGGTTAGCATAAGTTTTATGGGTGACCTTGACTGGGGACCGGTTATAGGCGGATATATGGGCGCTGTGTTACTTGGAGGGACCTTTTCGGCAGTGGGCCTGTTTGCATCATCATTGACAAAAAACCAGATAGTTGCCTTTATTGTCAGCACCCTGATCTGTATCTCCATAACGCTTGTAAACGAAATGCTGTTTTTCTTTCCGACACAGGTATTAGATATTGTTCAGTACCTTTCTGCCGGTTTTCATTTTCGTAATATATCAAAAGGGATTCTGGATTCCCGTGATATTATATATTTTGTCAGTGTAATCTTTATCAGCCTGTATGCCACACGCCTGTCACTTGCACATAAGAAATAAGGAGAATACGGCATGAAGGGAACAAAACAAACCGAGCCTTATATAAAATTCATTTTTTATATTGTTGTTGTGATATTGATCAATATTGTTGGTGTTTCCCTGTTTTTTCGCGCAGATCTGACCCATAATCATGTATACACACTGTCTGAAGCCAGCAAACAGGCAGTAGCCAGCCTCTCTGAACCCCTGACTATTGATCTCTTTTTTTCAGAAAATCTTCCCGCCCCGTACAATGGCACAAAACGCTACCTCAAGGATCTTCTTGAAGAATACAGCATATATGCGAAACAGCCATATTTCAATTACCGGTTTTATAATGTCAGTTCAATGGAAGAGGGCGGAGGAAAAGAGGCTGAAAACAACAGGAAACTGGCCGAAAGCTATGGCATCAGACCTGTACAGATACAGGTTCTGGAACAGGATGAAGTAAAATTTAAAAAGGCCTATATGGGGCTTGTAATAATTCACGGAAATCTTGTAGAAAAACTTTCGCCTGTCACATCCACGGACGGACTTGAATACAAACTGACAACAACGATTCAAAAACTGAACAACAAGATAAGCCGGCTATTGAATCTGCATGACAAAATCAATGTCCGCCTGATTATGTCATCATCTCTTGTAAAGGTATCTTCTCTCATTGGATTGAACGATCTGCCCGGACTTCCCGAAAAGATGAAACAGATTGTGGAAAAGATGAACAGGAAAAACTATAACAAGTTCAAATATGAGTATGTAGACCCTAAACCCTCAGAGATACAAGAGCTGCGGAAAAAATACAGGATTATGGCACTCAAATGGCCGGAACTCGCCTCAAAAGGTATTTCTGCCGGTGAGGGACTGATAGGTATAACAGTGTCCTACAAAAATAAAAGCCGGACAATAAACATACTCAATGCATACAGCATCCCCCTGTTTGGAACCCAGTACAAACTTGCAGACTTGAGCTCCATTCAGGATCTTATTAATGGAGTGGCAGACACCCTGATCGGCATCAACATGAATCTTGGATACATGGCAGACCATGGCACTGTACCGTTATACGCAGGCATGAACAATATCCGAACCCTCCTGTCCCAAAACTATACATTGAACAGTATACAGTTGACCGACAAGGGGATTCCCGCAGGCCTAAACTGTCTTGTCATAGCGCATCCGACCGAAAAATTCAGCGATTATGATCTGTATCAGATTGATCAGGCCCTTATGCGGGGGACAAACATAGCGGTTTTTACAGATGCCTTTAAGGAGATACGCCCAACCAGCAGACAGCAGGCCTTTATGGGATCACAGTATCGGCCCCTTGACACGGGTCTTGAAAGGCTCCTGGATTATTATGGCCTACATATCAACAGGTCCTATGTGATGGATAAAAACTGTTATAAACAGCCTCTTTCCCAGAACAGCGGAGGAGGAGAAAGGCCTATCTATTTTGCCCCTATTATAAAGGACAAAAACATCAATCATGAACTGCCTTTTATGCATAACATCAAGGGCCTGATAACCCTGAAAAATTCTCCTGTCACAGTGGACAAAAAGACTGTCAGAAAAAACGGCCTGAAATATTATACGCTCTTTTCATCCTCTGATGAGTCATGGGAGGTGAAGGAAATGATCAATCTGAACCCAATGTTCATACAACCTCCTGCGTCAAAGGACAGATTTGCTAAAAGGCCTCTTGCCTGTCTGATTGAAGGCAAATTTACGAGTTACTTTAACGGAAAGCCTATACCCGAGAAAAAAACTCATGACACCAGGACAGGGAAAGACAAAAACACAGACAGTAAAAAGGCCGCCAAAAAGGGTAAGGGGGGAAAAGAGAAACAGTCCCCCCTGAAGATAAAGAACGAAGCCGCATTTATTTCCCACGGCAGGCCTGCCATGCTGGCAGTAATAGGTTCTTATGCCCTCCTTAAAGACAACATGATAGATTCAGGGGGAAGGTCACCCAATTCAATGTTCGTTCTGAATCTTATTGATGCCCTGAACCATCGCACTGATCTTGCTGTTATGCGCAGCAAGGTTCAGCGCTTTAATCCCCTTAACGAGGATATAGACCCTTCTGTAAAGGAACTCGTCAAGCTGATAAATATCGCAGGGCTCCCTGTTCTCGTTATTCTTGCAGGGCTTGTTGTGTGGTGGCGCCGCAGGGCCAGAAAAAAACGCATTCAGGACATGTTCATGGATAGAAACAGGAAAAAGGCATAAGAGTAAAGGAGCATAATATGAAGATATCAAAAGAATATGTTATCCTTGCTGTTATAATAATTCTCCTTGCAGGGTATCTTGTTTTTAAAAAGGGCAACGGAACTCATTACAGATTGCCGGATCTGCCTGAGCTGCCGGTCTCTGACGTTACTGAACTTACTGTGAAAAAAGGAGATGTAACTGTTGATCTGAAGAAAAAAGATAACAGATGGGTTATTATGCCGCAGATGTATCCTGCAGACAAAAACAAGGTTTCGGATATGCTCAATGCGGCAGGTTCACTGTCTCTTACAGCCCTTGTGTCAGACAGGGGAGATGATCCTGTTTTTTCTCTTGACCCTGACAACAGGATTCATGTGACAGTCCTGAAAAATGGCAAAGTTATTCGCTCCTTTTACATCGGCGGTGTAGCACCTTCATACCACCACACCTTTGTAAGGCTTAACAACAGCAAATATGTGTATCATGCAAAGGGAAATCTGAAAAGCGTGTTTGACACAACGGTTGATGATCTCAGAGACAAGACTGTTTTTGCCTTTAACATGTCAAACATAAAAGAGATCAAGATTGCAAAGGGAAAGGATGTAACAACCCTGCACCTGTCAAGGCAGAAAACAAACAGCAAAGAACATGAAAATCATAAAAAAAAGGATATACAGGCTGTCAAAACCGGTCGAAGTGTGTATGTATGGAAAGACGACAGTAATGGAAAGACCGTTGACCGGAAAAAGGTAAAAAGGCTGCTTATGCAGTTGTCTGATCTGAAGTGCCGGTCATACATACAGGGCAAGGACAAAAAAGACTATTTGCATCCCATCTGCACCATAACCCTGAAAGGGGACAAGGAATATACCCTTTCCATCTTTGGTCCCACAGATAAAAAAGCATTCTTTTATCCTGCTGTAAGTTCTGAAAACCAATATCCATTTGTCCTGTCAAAGTATACGGCAGAGGAAATCATAAAAGGTCTGGATTAGTCCTCATCCATGATTAGTACTCATTCAGAAACAGATTCTGGTCACTATCCGGTTTCAATCCAAAGATAAAATATCTTTTTACAAGATCAAGGGAATCAAAGGTGCAAAACCGTACAGACCTCCTGCAGGGAATCCGCAGAGTGACACCAAGGCTGCGCAAAAAATATCCAATGGATAAAAATCATGGCTATTTGCTGCTCAGAGCAGAGACCTGGAAACCGGGAAAAAGGCAGTGTGCAGCATATGCTCAAAGACCATATGCGCATAAAAAATCATGATAGAAGTAATCATTATAGGTTCAGGAACAGGCGTCCCTTACATAAGGAGGGCAGGTCCTGCCGTTTGTATGAAGACAGGTGAACAGACATTGCTCATAGACAGTGCAGCAGGAACATTGAGGCAGTTGTCTGTGGCAGGTATACCTTATGACAGTATTGATACCATACTGTATACACACATGCACCCGGATCATACAGGAGAGTTTGTACCATTTGTCTTTGCCACACATTATCCGGGATATTTCAGGGTGTCTCCTGTCACTATCATTGCCTGTGAGGGGTTCGGGGAGTTCAGGGCAGGGTTGAGACATGCATTTGGAAAATGGGCAGAGCCAAAACCGGGTACAGTTGTCTTTAAAGAAATGCCGGCTGGAGTGGAATCAGCAATGCTGCTTCCTCCCCTTACTGTACGTAGCACCCCGGCTGTACATACACCGCAGAGTCTGTCATATCGTATTGAAACACCGGATGGGAAGTCAGTTGTCTTTTCCGGAGACACCGATTTCTGTACTGCATTGACAGACCTTGCACAGGATGCAGACCTTTTGGTTTCTGAATGTTCTGCCCCTGAAGGTCTTAAAATCCCCGGACACCTTACCCCTTCCGAGGCCGGCAGGATTGCGCAGGATGCAGGGGTAAAACGGCTGTTGCTCACCCATCTGTATCCCAACTGTGACAAACATGACCTTGTTACCCCGTGCAGCAAGGTTTACAATGGCCATATTATCGTAGCAGAAGACCTCATGCGCCTGGTCTTCTGAATAATCCTGCAACAAATATCTCTATCTGTGGACAGATGTCACTCCAAGACCCGCCTGTCCAAGGACTTTTTTATCCTGCAGGGAATACCTTTCAGATTTGGTGTGCCAAAGGCCTTTCCCAGTTTCTTTACAGATGTAAGCATGTTAAAATTGGATGTTTTCCATCCCTCATCCCCTGATGATGCAAACCACCATCCATAAGATGCAGATACCACACCGTCTCTGATCTTTTCTGTAACCCTTGCAAATTGCCATATCCTGCCATTTGCTGTTTCAATGATGATTTTATCGCCATCCTTTATGCCATACATTGCGGCCGTAGCCGAATTGATTTCTACCTCTGGTCTTGGCGCAAATCTTCTTAAGCGTGTGAGCCAACGATAGGATGAATGCAGGTAATAGGGGCTTTTTGCACTGGTCAGAACAAGGGGAAAAGCCTTGTCCTGACCATATAAAGTTGTTGCCTGCGGCAATGAAGACATTCCAAGTCTGTCTGCATGGCTCAGACAGAGCTCAACCTTGCCGGATGGGGTTCTGAAGCCCTTTGACATATATTTTCTGAAAGCATCATCCCCCTTGAGATAACCTTTTTTGACAAATTCCCTGTAGGTCATCTTGGCTGGCTTCAGGATCTCATCCAGCATACTGTTGTGGTCTTCAAACCATAGCTCTGACGGGGTCAGTCTTTTACCCAATTCATTGAGTATCTTGATGTCAGGCCAGCATTCCTGTGGCGGGTCAACTATCTTTGGCCGTGCCAGCACATATCCATGGCCAAGCCCCCAGTGTCCAATATCATCAAATTCAAACTGGGTGGCAGCAGGCAGGACAATATCTGCAAGCATGACGGTTGGAGTCATAAATATATCTGAGACAGCAACAAAGTCCAGTTCTGATATTGCCTTGACTGTCCGCCGGCTGTCTGCATAACTGATAACCGGATTAGCGCACTGGATATAGCATGCCCTGACAGGATAAGGTATTCCATCAAGAACAGCACTCCTGAAAAACGCCGAAGGGACTGTCATAAGTCCCGGCACAGTATTGTGGTAACAGTGGATCATCTCCTCCTTTTTTAATGGAATCAGATCTGTCCTTACAAATTTTCCAAGGCCAAGCACATGCGGCTCATTTGCCTGAACGTTGCCACCCGGTATATCCAAATTGCCGCATATGGCCATAAGAGATACAATTGCCCTGACCGTATCAAAATTGTTGGCATTCTGCTCTATGGGATTTCCCCACTGGATGGCAGCAGGACTGGATATGGCATACCGCCTTGCTGCCTTGCGTATAAGGCTGGCTGACACACCGGTAATCTCTGATACAACCTCAGGACGGTACTGTCTGATATGTGCCGCAAGCTCATCAAAACCTGCTGTCCAGTTCTTTACAAATTCCCTGTCATACAGATTCTCCTCTATAATTACATTTAAAAATCCAAGGGCAAGGGCATTGTCTGTTCCGGGTATAATCTTCAGATGAATACTGGATCTGTCGGCCATTGCTGTACGTCTGGGGTCTATAACAATCAGATCCGTTCCCCTTTTTATCTGACTTACCAGCAATCTTGATACCAGGCCTTCCTCATTGGTCGCAGTAATATTACTGCCCCACAGTATAATCACCTCGCTTGCGTAATGCAGATCTGCAACAGGGTAAAATCCGCATGTATGGAAACTGCCTATTTCACGGGGGGCATGACATACATCCTGAACAGCAACCACATTAGGTGAGCCAAAGATGTTTGACAGACGGATCATCACAAAATGTTCAATTCCCTTTGGCATTCCCTGGCAGAATGCAACTGATCTGGCTCCGTACTCCCTTTTTATGCGATCAAGGTTTGAGGCTATTTCAGAAAGGGCCTCCTTCCATGTTATTCTTTTCCATTTACCCTCCCCCCTTTTGCCAACTCTCCTGAGCGGGTACAAGAGCCTGTCAGGATGATACAGCTTGTCTACCGAAGCCTTTGCCTTTATGCATGTATAACCTCTGTTCAGAGGCCCGTCAGGATCGCCCTTTATTTTTACAATACGATTATCCCTGACACCTACAACAAGAGAACATCCACCATGATCCATGCGTGCACAGTGAGTCTTGATCCAACTGATATCATTTGCCATTGTTATGTGTCCCTGTTTAACGGCCCGTTAACAGACATGTTTTGTTTAACCGGCTACTATATGTAAAAGGCGTCTTTCCGGTCATGCTTTCAGGGAGTAAAAAGCAGTTAAAACCGTACAGCATCAAAAAGCTGATCTGTGGATAACACAAAATATATTGATTTTCACAAGCTGTTGGCTGTAAAATTTATATAACTTTATACAGATGCGTCTGTATCGCAGGCTACAGTGCCTTCACTGTTCGTTGTGGCTGGCAAAACAGACTCAATACCGGTCAGTTGTCTGCAATATAATCCGGGTTATGTTTTTTTGTAATCCGGCCAATACCCTTTTGTATGCTATGGTTCCTATGGGAAAACAGTCTTAATACCTGTCTCTGTCAAGGCAGACATAATACCATTACCGCCTGTCTTCTGCAAGATATGCATCAATCAACATATAGTACCATTCTGCATTGGCTGAACACTGTACTGCTGTCTGCATGTTTTGCATATCTGTTTGACTGCCTTGAAATTGAACAAAAAAACAGCCACTCACGGATGAACACAGAATCATGCTTTATGCCAACAACAAGACAGCCCTGAAAAGGCGCTTGGATAAGCTTTATCATATCTATAACAACAGAGAGTATATCCAGTATGACCCCTTAAGGTATATCTATTTGTTTAAGGACGAAAAAGAGAAGGAATTGATGGGGTTTATGGCATCTTCTCTTGCCTTTGGCAGGGTAACGCAGATATTCAGGGCAATAGACAGACTCCTCGAAATCATGGGAAAAAGCCCGCTTCAATATGTTATGGCACTGGGAACAGAACCTGAGCCTGATCTTCTGTCTTTCAGATACAGATTCGTATCGGGTCAGGACATTCACATGTTTTTGCATATTACAAAAAGATTGATAGAAGATTACGGTTCTATCGGTTTTTTTATGAAACATCACTACAACAGAGGCAATTTTCTCAAACTGGTTGATCTTGTCACAAGGCAGTATGCTGATATCAAATTTCTTGTCCCTGCATCCATGAAAACATCTGCCTGCAAAAGACTGTTTATGTATTTCAGGTGGATGGTAAGAAGGGATAATATTGATACTGGCCTATGGAGTTTCATAGATCCGGCAGAACTTATTGTTCCTCTGGACACACACATATTTCAATCTGCCGTAAAACTCGGCCTTACATCAAAAAGGGCCCCATCCTTTGCAGTTGCAAGGGAGATAACGGAAAACCTGAAGGCTTTCTGTAAAAATGACCCTGTCCGGTACGACTGGGCAATTTCTCATGAAGGTATCATTCAAAACAACTTTGCAACACATATAACCATGTCAGAAGACCAGGACATATCATAAATCATTAAGGAACGCCCGTCCGCAAATCAATGTCGGGCGCTGAGGAGCTACAATGAAACGACAGACATATCTGGCCATGAAACCGCTGGATGAGGCCAGGAAAATGTTTTTTTCAGCAGTTGGCACGGACAGACGTACACGGTCCGAAACAGTCAGAACAGAAGATTCTTTTGGGAGGGTAACTGCCGAACCTGTTTTTGCAAGAATTTCTTCTCCGTCATACCATGCCTCTGCAATGGACGGTATAGCAGTAAAGGCCGAAACCACTTACGGGGCCACTGAACGAAATCCAAAGGTGTTGACTATTGGCAAAGATGCTGTCTGGATAAACACCGGTGAACCCCTTCCTGACATATTTGACTCTGTTATAATGGTGGAAAAGATCCATGTCATTGATAATGAACACCTGGAAATAAAGGCATCTTCCTATCCGTGGAACAACGTGCGAAAGGTAGGAGAGGATATTGTTGCAACAGAGATGATTCTTCCCCAGAACCATATGCTGTCTCCATATGATATGGGCGCCCTTGTTGCGGCAGGGGTATACGATGTGAAGGTATGGCAGAAACCTCGTGTTGCCATTATCCCTTCCGGTTCAGAGCTGATAAGTTATCATGAGTTAAAACAGGGCATACCCCTGAAAAAAGGACAGATTATAGAGTTCAACTCTGTAATGATATCCGGGCTTGTCAGCGATGCAGGTGGAATTCCGCTTGTTCATGATATCGTCCCTGATGTTGTGGATGAAATACGCAAGACCGTATCCCGTGTATGCGAATCCGATGCGGATGTTGTAATCATAAATGCAGGATCCTCTGCAGGCAGCAGGGATTATACAATGCATGTAATAAAGGATCTCGGCACTCTTATTGCCCACGGTGTTGCCATAATGCCGGGCAAACCCACTGTCCTTGGAATGGTAAAGGGGAAGCCTGTTATTGGGCTGCCGGGTTATCCCGTGTCCGCAAGTATATCCTTTGAACATTTTGTAACGCCTCTGCTCTTTTCCCTACAGGGTTTAACCCCTCCTGAACGTGAAAAAATCAGGGTAAAGCCGACACGTGATATTCCATCCAGGTTAGGTCTGGAGGAGTTTTTGCGGGTCAATATAGGCAGGGTAAACAATAATTACGTAGCCACGCCGCTTGCAAGGGCCGCAGGTTCTATAACTACCATGACAAGGGCAGAGGGCATTATCCGTGTGCCAATGCTTTCAGAAGGTATTTGCCGTGATGATGAAATCGATGCAGAGCTTCTTGTCAGCAGAAAAGAACTTGAAAACACCCTTGTGGTTATTGGCAGCCACGACATTACCATAGACATACTTGCAGATGAGATAAGGAGCCAGGGCAACAACATAAGGGTTTCTTCGGCAAATGTGGGAAGCCTGGGCGGAATTATGGCTATCAGAAAAGGGACCTGCCATATGGCAGGGAGTCATCTTCTGGATCCGTCAACAGGAAAATACAATATTTCCTATGTCAAAAGGTATCTAAAAGGAATGAAAATCTGTCTGTTTCATCTTGTCCTCAGAGATCAGGGATTGATAGTCCAAAAAGGAAATCCAAAAGGTATACAAGGCATAGAGGACCTGAAAAGGGAAGACATCAGTTTCATAAATCGTCAGGCGGGGTCCGGCACACGCGTACTGCTTGACTACAAACTTGAACAGGCAGGTATTTCCCCTGACTCCATAAGGGGCTATGACTGCGAAGAATTTACGCACATGGCGGTTGCAGCAGGTGTATTAACAGGCTCTTTTGACTGCGGAATGGGTATATATGCAGCAGCAAAGGCCCTTGATCTTGACTTTGTGCCTATTGTAAGAGAGCAATATGATCTGATTATCCCCTCTTCTTCAATAAATGAACCACACATACAAACGGCCTTTGAAACAATCAGATCAGAGAAATTCAGGAATCGTATTAAAATGCTTGGCGGCTATGATCCTTCTTTGAGCGGAGAGTTATGGAAAGAGCTGTAAGCTCTTATGGCGTTCATTTACAAATGGACATCCCTGATCAATATTGATCAGAATCAAGATCAAACCACACATTGCATATATGAATAAAATAAACCTCAGAAATATAAACCACCCCTAATTAACATGGGACGTTCTACAACCGGAAAGCACCTGCATCACTCCTTGACCATAATCTTAATGATTGTCACAAGGCATACATCAGATTCAATACAGTGTACTGGAAAACTCATGATCTCTCTGGCTGTCAACCCCCAAACTGGTTTATGTTATACTTCCGACCTCCTCCTCAAGATTAAAGGTGAAGAAGTGCAGCTAAAAAATGCCGGTTTTGAATAGCACAGTATATCAAACACAAAGGCTATAAACCTGTTGGCCGGCCTGTCCGGTCTATAATAATACTTGCTGTTCGCCTGGGGCCTTGTCTTTAAAATATCAGACCAACGGTAATAGTTCAATAAATAGGGGCAGGAGGATTTTTTTCTGCTCCGGTAGTACGTTCGCTGTTATCCCCCTGTTATTGAGCTGATACGACTAACGGCCTTTGCAACCCCGTCACCGGTATTTATGTGGAATAATCTTGAACCATTATTTCCTGTGCTGTTAATTGCATATCATTCTCTTTGTTATGTGTAAAAAAGGACTGCTCGTTTTATGATCACTAAGATTTCAATAAGCAAAGTTGCAAGCTACAAAACGCGTGCAACCCTTGAAACAGATAGAAAAGTAAATCTTATTTATGGTCTTAATGGAACTGGCAAAACTACTCTTTCAAATTTCCTGTATAACACAGAGCATAGTGATTATTCTGAGTGCAGTATTGAAGGGTTAAATGGTGAAGATATATTAGTCTATAACCAGAGGTTTATTCATGACTACTTCTACCAACCTGACAACTTAAAAGGAATATTCACGCTCTCCAAAGAAAACAAGGAAGCCGAGGAGAAGATTAAAGATGCACAGGATGCGATTGAACGATTAGAGACTGAAAAAAACGATAATGTCAGCAAAAGAACCCAACAAGAAACCTTGTTATCAAACAAGAAACAGGATGCTGAAAAAAGAACGTGGCAAATAAAAACAAAGTTTGCTGGCGGCGATAGAGTTCTAGAATATTGTCTTGAAGGGCTCAAAGGGAATAAAAGTTTATTGTTTGAGAATTTAGCAAAGATCAAAAAACCAGATGAAAAGCCGACAAAGACAAGTGATGAGTTAAAAAAGGAAGTAGAGGCTATCAAAGGGGATAGTGCACAAAAATATGACTTGCTTCCTGTAATTAATTTCACAGCTTACGAGGTAGAATCAAATCAAATTCTAGAAAAGAATATTGTAGGAAATGAAAACAGCTCAGTGTCCACATTAATCAATCAGTTACAAAATTCAGACTGGGTAAAAGACGGTTTACAATATCTTCCTGAAGCGATTGAAGAGAATGCCGAGAGTTGCCCCTTTTGTCAGAGCAAAACAATAACACAATCACTCCTTAACGATATTAAAGGTTTCTTTGATGAATCGTATGAGAATGATATAAATGAGTTAAAAAAACTTCTGTCTATCTATGAAAACGTTATTTCAACACTTCCTAAAAAAGAAACATTTGAAACAAACCCATTCATAGTTGAAAAGAAGAGTGATTTTGAAAATTATTATAATGCTGTTTATAACCTACTTGAAAACAACCAAAGTCAGCTAGAAGCCAAATTAAAAACACCAAGCCAAAAGATTACTCTTTCAGATTCGGCAACTGTTATTAAGAAATTTAATGATTTTATCGAAGAGATAAACCAATCCATATCCGTCCACAATAAAAAAATAGACAACAAAGATAATGCCTTGGCTGAAATTAAAAGTCAGTTTTGGGCATTAATGCGCTGGGATTATGATCAGACCATTTCGGCCTATCTTAAAGATAAAACAGATATTGAGAAAAAAATCGGTGAACTGGAAACAGCAGAGCAAGAAGTTGAAAAGTCTATAAGCACACACAAAAAAATTATTGCCGAACAGCAGAAAAAGACTATCAATATTGAACAGTCCATCACCTTTATTAACAACAGCTTAGTTGGGTTGGGTCTGGATGATTTTAGCATCGAAAAACATTCTGACAATCTTTATAAAATAAAGAGAAGCGAACAGGATGCTGATATTTTTCAAACTCTAAGCGAGGGCGAAAAAATGATCATCAGTTTTCTTTACTTTGTTGAAATGTGTAGAGGGAAAAGGGGTGCAGACGATACTGGCACAAGAAAAATTATTGTCATTGACGATCCCATTTCTAGTTTATCCCATATCTTTATTTTCAACATCGGCCAGTTGATTAAAAAGGAGTTCCTGAGTTCTGATTCCTACGAACAGGTCTTTGTCCTCACCCATAGCCTCTACTTCTTTTATGAATTAACAGATACGAATCACAATCGAAGAAAAGAGAATCAAAAGTTGTTCAGGATAACTAAAAACAGTGACGGCAGTCATATTATTAATATGAAGTATGAAGAAATTCAAAATGACTACCAGTCTTACTGGCAGATAATAAAAGATGAAAAGCAACCTCCAGCTTTAATTGCAAATTGTATGCGTAATGTTATTGAGTATTTTTTCAATTTCATTGAGAAAAAAGACTTAAACAATGTTTTTCAAAAACCAGAATTGCAGGACAATAAATTTCAAGCGTTTTGCCGTTATATCAATCGTGAATCTCATTCTTTAGGGCAAAATATTTTTGATTATAAAGAATTTGATTACGAAATATTTAAAGAAGCTCTTGGCTTGGTTTTTGAACAAAGTGGCTACAAAGAGCATTATGAAGAGATGGTAAAATGATGAAAATATCACATAACAAGGCGCTGCACTGGACGGCAATTCCGCTGCGCTCCATTGCCGCCAGTGAGCTTTATCGATATTACATGCTTACATTTTCTGAAAACCTTACAACAAGGGACCTTCTGTGAGACCATCAATCTTTGACATAAGCACATATGACTATTATCTTCCTCCAAAACTTATAGCCCAGGTTCCAGCAGAAAAACGTGATCATTCACGTCTCCTGGTACTCAAAAGAAAAGATGGGTCAAAAACAGACTGCTGTTTCTATCACCTGCCGAGGCTGTTAAGGCCTGGAGATCTCCTTGTTGTAAACGATACCAGGGTAATTCCTGCCAGGTTGTTCGGTTACAAAAAAACCGGGGGAAAGGTAGAAGTCCTGGTGCTGTATAATTCGGACGATCAGTCAAAGGGAGATAAAAACACACGGCTATGCCTGATGAAATCAGCAAAAAGACCACATACCGGCACGATACTGTTTTTTAACGATGATCTGCAGGGTGAGGTTACAGAGGTTTGCAAAAATGGTCTGGTTCGTATCCTCTTCAGAGGATACGATGATATTGATTCTTTCCTCGATAACAGAGGAACCCTCCCTCTTCCTCCCTATATCAAAAGGCAAAAAAAAGATCCTCTTTCGGCCCTTGACAGGGAAAGGTATCAGACCGTTTTTTCCAGACAGCGTGGTGCAGTGGCAGCCCCTACAGCCAGTCTGCATTTTACTGATGATCTTATTTCATCCCTTAGGCATGCAGGGATTTCTGTTGTTACAATTACCCTCCATGTAGGGTATGGCACCTTCCGACCGGTTCGTACAACAGATATCAGAAAACATGAATTGGGCGAGGAACTCTTTTATGTAACACACAAGACTGCCCAGGCCATTAATACAACCAGAAAACAGGGCGGCCGCGTGGTGGCAGTGGGAACCACCGTTGTCAGGACACTTGAAACATTGTCGGATAATAACGGGTTTGTTACAGCCGGAAATGGTTCTACAGGACTTTTGATTACTCCGGGCTTCAAATTCAGGGCAGTTGATGCAATGATTACAAACTTCCATTTGCCAAAAAGCTCTCTTCTTTTTCTTGTTGCTGCATTTGCAGGTATTGATATGATTATGGAAACCTATGCCTATGCAGTTGAAAAATCATACAGATTTTACAGCTATGGTGATGCCATGCTGATTCTGTAACATTGTTTTTCATGTTCCGGCAGATGCAGGAATAGTGAAAAGCAGACATCTGTTAATGGACACCAACCAGGCGATGTCTGCACATGAAAGGTCTATACCATTGCCATATAGTTGCACAAACACTACACACAGTTGTCATACAATTGCATAATTGCTACCTGAATGCTATACTGAAGCATGTCACCAAAAAAGCATATTTGACGATAACATGCTGATAACAATGATATTTATGCAATGTAAAACTCGGGACACAACTCTTTTTCTGCACATGGCACAGCATTTGCTGTCTTTAGGCCAGAATAGATTATGGGCATGATTTAACAGACAACTGCAGGATTCAAAATGACAACTTCCAAAATCGGTTCGGAGGGCACAATCATGAAAATTGCTGTCAGCAGTAATGGAAAAACCCTGGATTCACAGGTAGATCAACGTTTTGGCCGGTGTGCATATTTCATCATTGTCAACACAGATGACATGAGTTTTGAGGCATTTGACAACTCATCTCTCGCATTGGGTGGCGGGGCAGGAATTCAGGCGGCCCAATTTGTGGCATCCAAGGGTGCAGAGGCCGTAATTACAGGCAATTGCGGCCCCAATGCAGTCCGCACTCTCAATGCATCCAATATAAAGGTCTTTGTTGGACAGTCCGGAACGGTCAGAGATGTTATCGAAAGGTATAAAAGGGGAGAAATAAAGCCTACAGATACCCCTAATGTTGGCGAGCACCATGGCATGGGCCGTGGGATGGGTATGGGACGGGGCAAAGGCGGAGGAAGGAGCAAGGCATGATTATCAGCATAGCAAGTGGAAAGGGAGGAACAGGAAAGACAACTGTAGCTACAAATCTGGCCGTTTCCATTGAGTCAGGCGTACAGCTTCTGGACTGTGACGTAGAAGAACCGAATTCCCATCTTTTTATCAAACCATCTATTGAAGGCACCAGGATCATAACCACGCCTGTGCCCGAGGTCAACAAACAGAAATGCACCCTGTGCGGAAAATGTGCAGATATATGTCAGTTCAAGGCTATTGTAGTTATTGCCGACACTGTCCTGACCTTTCCTGAAATGTGTCACAGCTGTGGGGGTTGCATGGAGGTGTGTCCGGAACAGGCCATAACCGAAACAAAGAGGGAATTAGGTGTGATCGAGAACGGACACAGAAATGCGCTGGAGTTTGTTCACGGAAGGCTGCGGATCGGTGAAGCCATGTCTCCTCCTCTTATAAAAAAGGTGCGGGAATATACCCGTGCGGATATGCTGACCATTATAGATGCCCCTCCAGGCACCTCGTGTCCTGTTATCGCTTCCATGAAAAATGCAGATTTTATCCTGCTCGTTACAGAACCGACACCTTTTGGCCTCAATGACCTGAAACTGGCAGTAGGAGCTGTAAGGATTCTTGGCATCCCGTGTGGAATGGTTATTAACCGCTCTGATACCGGCAATGATCAGGTAAGACAATATGCTGAAAAGGAAAAATTACCCATATTGATGGAAATTCCCTTTGAAAGGCGCATTGCAGAGGCATATTCGCGTGGAGAGATGATTGTGGAGCTTTACCCTGAGTGGAAAGAGAAATTCAGGGACATATACAACAGGATAGAAGAATCCCTGCAGATATAGCACCAAATCATATATGAAAAAGGGATGTTTTTGAGAGGCTGACATGAAAGAATTAGTTGTTATAAGCGGTAAAGGTGGAACAGGAAAGACCAGTCTTGTTGCGGCCCTGGCTTCATTGGCTGAAAACAAGGTTGTTTGCGATACAGACGTAGATGCAGCGGACCTTCATCTTATAATGGATCCTGAAACAAGAAAAGAGAGTGATTTTCAATCAGGGCACAAGGCAATCATTGACCGGAACAGGTGCACAGAATGCGGTCTGTGTCGTGACCTGTGCAGATGGGATGCCATCAGCACAGATTTTGTAGTAGATGATCTTGAATGTGAGGGCTGTGGTGTATGTTACTATTTTTGCCCTGAACAGGCGATCAGTTTCCCTTTGAATACCTGTGGAAAATGGTTCATCTCTGACAGTCGTTTTGGTCCCATTGTACATGCCCGCCTTGGTATCGCTGAAGAAAACTCCGGAAAACTTGTAACCCTTGTACGGCAGGAGGGGAAAAAAATTGCCGAAGAAAAAGGTATTGACCTGATTATTACCGACGGTCCCCCTGGAATCGGATGCCCTGTTATTGCCGCCCTTGGGGGAGCGTCAGCCGTACTTGTTGTAGTCGAGCCCACGGTTTCCGGTAAGCACGATATGGAACGTGTGGTGGAGTTGAGCAACTTTTTCAAGATCCCTACCATGATGTGTGTCAATAAATTTGACCTCAATCCCGATACGGCAGAGGCAATGGAGGAATTTGGAA
This sequence comes from uncultured Desulfobacterales bacterium, assembly GCA_964457545.1. Classification (GTDB taxonomy): domain Bacteria; phylum Desulfobacterota; class DSM-4660; order Desulfatiglandales; family Desulfatiglandaceae; genus JAGGTJ01. The sequence goes on from CAYWEN010000016.1 coordinate 175,413, forward strand.
GGGAAAGAGGTGTTACGATAATAGGCAGAATTCCCTTTGATCAGACCTTTACCAGGGCCATGGTTCAGGGTAAAACCATAGTAGAGTATGACAGCACATCCAGGGCCTGTGATGCAGTCACAGAGTTATGGAAAAAACTGTCTGTTGCATTATATGAACTTTGAGACAGATTCTATATTTTTTTACAAAATTGCGGATAAAAGGAGAACAACATGCCGAAAGGACAAGGAGCAGGAAGAGGACAAGGCGGTGCAAATCGTGGCCGGGGCGCTGGAGGCAGAGGTTTGGGCGGCGGCTTTGCCGCAGGACCGGGTGGATATTGTGTGTGTCCTGCCTGTGGTGAAAAGACAGCTCACCAGCGTGGAATACCCTGTTATGAGATGAAATGCCCCAAATGCGGCACAGCCATGACGCGAGAACAGGTTTAAACACAATGAAGACATATCTGGAATGTTTTCCCTGCTTTGTATCTCAGGCATTTCGTGCTGCAAGGATAGCAACCGATGATCCTGAAAAGATAAAGCAGGTAATAGACGAGGTAGGGATGATGTTAAAGGATATTCCCTTTGACACTTCCCCGCCTGAAACGGGGATATTAATATACAGCAAGGTTCGTGAGATTACCGGCAACCAGGATCCATACAGTCATATCAAGGCTGAAACAACCAAAAAGGCATTGTCCCTTTATCCGTTTCTGAAAGATCAGGTTGAACAGGCAGATGACAGACTTCTGATGGCAATCCGGATCGCCGTTGCGGGAAACGTTATAGACTTTGGTGCCAATGTTGAGTTTGACCTGGAAAAAGACATCAATGAAATTCTGAACAAAGATTTTGCTGTATTCCATTACAAGGAATTCAAAAAGCTTTTAAGTAATACCAATGAAGTATTATATCTTGCAGACAATGCCGGCGAGACTGTCTTTGACAGGGTTTTGATAGAAACCATGGGCAAACCTGTTACATATGCGGTAAGAGATGTACCGGTAATAAATGACGCTACCCGAAAAGATGCAATGCAGGCAGGTATAGACAAAGTTGCAACCATAATATCTTCAGGAACGGATGGTCCTGGAACCATTCTTAAAAGATGCAATACCGAGTTCAGGAATTTGTACAATAATGCAAGGCTTGTTATAAGCAAGGGACAAGGCAATTATGAGGCACTTTCCCACGAAAACAGGCCGGTTTTTTTTCTTTTAAAGGTAAAATGTAATATTGTGGCGACCGATATTGGGGTAAACACGTCTGATATTGTACTCAAGGCGGCATATATATAGGGAGGTCATTAAAGGATGCAGGAAAAAGTAGTTGTTATTGGAGGAGTGGCTGTTGGGGCCAAGGCTGCATGCAGATACAAACGTCTTCAACAGAACGCAAGTGTCACAATGATAGACAAGGATGAATATATCTCATACGGAGGCTGTGGCATACCCTTTTATGTGGCAGGTGATGTCAACGATGAAACCCAACTGAGGTCAACCAGTTTTCATATGACACGGGATGAGGCCTTTTTTCTGAAAGATAAAGGTGTAACAGCACTTGCAGGGACAGAAGCAACCCGTATTGACCGCACAAACAAGACTGTGCATGTCAGGAAAAAGAATGGCAATGAAGATGATATTCCATATGACAAACTGGTTATTGCTACTGGATCCATACCCCGACACCTTGATATTCCCGGAACCTCACTGGGCAATGTTTTTAATGTCAGCAGCCTAAAAGATGCCATAACCATAAAACAGAGGATAACCGAGGGCAGCATTAACAGTGCCGTTATTATAGGAGCAGGCTTTATCGGGCTTGAAATGGCACAGGCCCTTGCTGACATGTGGGAAATTGAAACCACGGTTATTGAATATTTTGACCAGATTATGCCCGGTTTTATCAGCAAGACCTTTTCCATGATGGGACAGCACATTATGGAAGAAAAAGGGGTGCATTTTCGTCTGAATGAAGAGGTTCAGGCCATAGAAGGAAACACCCTTGTAAACTCGGTAAGGACAAACAAAGGGATAGTAAAGGCAGATATGGTAATCATCTCTGCAGGCGTGATTCCCAATACTGTCCTTGCAAAAGAGGCAGGAATTAAAACAAGCGAAACAGGACATATTATAGTCAACGACAAGATGCAGACATCTGATCCTGACATCTTTGCAGGTGGAGACTGTGTACAGATAAAGAACATGGTTACGGACAAACCCTTTTATCTGCCCCTGGGATCCATGGCAAACAGACAGGGTCGTGTCATAGGCACAAACCTGGCAGGAGGCAGCGCAAGGTTTGAGGGGGCAGCAGGAAGCTTTGTTATAAAAATCTTCGACAGATCTATTGCCGGGGCCGGCCTCTCTGTAGAAGGGGCAAAAAAGGAAGGTTTTGATGCCATAAGCGTACAAGTGGCCCAGTTTGACAGGGCACATTTTTATCCTGAAAAAGAAATAATTTACCTTGAGCTTGTGACAGACAGAAAAACAAGGCGTGTACTGGGTATTCAGGGTGTCGGCGGTGAAGGGAGCGAGATGGTAGGAAGAATAAATGCAGTTGCCTCACTTGTTGCAGCAAAGGCAAAAGTGGAAGATGTCAGCAATCTGGAACTTGCCTATTCTCCTCCGTTTGCATCTGCAATGGATATTGTAAATGCTGTTGCCAATGCAACAGATAACTGTCTTAACGGACTGCACAGACCTATACGTGTAGAGGAATTTATCAAATGCTGGGAATCCCGGGACAGTGGCAAATATTTCTTTCTGGATTGCAGGGCAAGTGCTGATGGAAAACCGTTCGAGGAGAGATTCCCCAAGATATGGAAAAATATACCTCATGACCAGTTACAAGACCGCATTGATGAAATTCCAAAAGACAAGACCTTGATTTTGATATGCAATACCGGTGTCAGGTCATATGAAACGCAGATAAACCTGGCAGCACATGGCATTACAGACACCTTTAATACAGGGATGGGAATGTCAGGCATCAAAGCGTGCGGCGTGAAATTTTAACAGATAGTGCGGCAAAAAGGTCTTTTTATAAGTTATGGAATCCAGATATGAGAAAAGAGAGCAGATCACACAATCTGGACAAAAATACTACCAATATTATTCTTGAAAGTATATCGGATGGTGTGTTCACTGTAAATCATAGGTGGGAAATAACTTCTTTTAACCGTGCCGCAGAAGAAATTACAGGAGTTCCCAGAAAAGAGGCAATCAACAGACACTGCTGGGAGGTATTCCGATCAAACATGTGTGAAGGGGATTGCGCCCTGAAAAAAACCATGAAAGAAGGGAAGACCTTTATCAGTGCATCCGGTTTTATTGTTGACAGCAACAAAAAACGTATCCCTGTTACTGTGTCCACAGCCCTTTTAAAAGATAAAGAGGGCAATGTGCTTGGAGGGGTGGAAACCTTCAGGGATAAAAGTGTTGAAGAGGAACTACGGAAAGAGCTGCTGTCACAGTTTCAGTTAGATGACATAGTCAGCCGCAGTGAAGCTATGAGCAGGATACTGAAAATTCTGCCCCAGATAGCTGAAAGTGACAGCTCCGTATTGATAGAGGGGGAAACCGGCACTGGCAAGGAGTTGATAGCAAGGGCAATACACAACCTGAGTCCCCGGAAAAACAGGCCCTTTGTTGCAGTTAACTGTGGAGCACTTCCAGACACCCTGCTTGAATCGGAACTGTTTGGTTACAAGGCCGGCGCCTTTACAGGTGCGTTAAAAAACAGGCAGGGGCATTTTGCCAGCGCTGAAGGAGGTACTATCCTGCTTGACGAGATCGGAGATGCAAGCCCTGCCTTTCAGGTCAAACTGCTGAGAGTTCTCCACGAGCACGAATTTCAGCCTCTTGGGGCAGAAAAAAAGATAAAGACTGATGTCAGGATTATTGCAGCCACCAATAAAGACCTCTTTACCATGATCAAAAGGGGAGAATTTCGACAGGACCTTTTTTACCGCATAAATGTTATACAAATAAGGCTTCCGCCTCTCAGAGAACGTATGGAAGACATACCTGTTCTTGTAGACAGGTTCATTTCCAAACTGAACAGGGTTCGCAAGAAATCTATCAAAGGTATTGATTGCAGGGCACTTAACACATTGATGCTTCATGAATTTTCCGGGAATATCCGGGAATTGGAAAATATCATTGAGTATGCCTTTGTTCTGTGTTCTGAAGATACAATTCGCTTGGAACATCTGCCTTCAAACCTGTCTGTGCAATCACCTGTACAGGATGAAAATCAACGCAAAAGTATCAATGATCCTGTCAGACTTGCAGAAATGAAGGTCATTACAGACGCCCTAAAACGTAATAACTACAATCGCAATGCAACTGCCAACGACCTTGGAATACATAAAACTACTCTTTTCAGAAAAGTAAAGAGGCTGGGCATAAAACTTCCTAAAATTGATGGCAGATCAATGAAGAAAAAGCCTGGCCAGGTCTTGTGACGGTTAAAAACAGGCTGTAATAACAGTCTCCCCTGTTTCATGATTAAAGATCTGGCAGTATGCATTTCTGTATAGGTATCGGATATAAGAGGCACAGGGATGAAAGTTGCACTTACTGTATGGAAAAACCGGATTTCTCCTGTATTTGATGCAGCCACTATGTTTCTTGTAGCTGAAATACAGGACGGAGAGGTTGTAAACAGGTATTATGAGTCATTTGATCCTGAAAGGCCTTCTCTGCTGGTAAACAGACTTGTAGAGTCGGGAGTCAGCGTGTTTATATGCGGGGCTATTTCGGAAATTCCTGCTGCTGCCATTGAAAACAGCAGCATAAAGCTGATTCCGTTTATTTCTGGCACATCTGATGACGTGCTTTACAATTACGTAAAAGGCATGCATATTACCTCGCAATTTTTTATGCCAGGCTGCAGATGCAATAGAGAAAAACGAAAAAACAGAAAAAAATTTTCCTGTAAAACAAAACGAGGTAACAAAGAATGATTTTGGCATTATTGGTAACACAGGATCAATCATCTTTCTCAAACTTGGCATCAGTTCTTAAAAAAAACAACATGGGAATTATATGGGCAGAATCCGGAAAGGCAGCACTTTCCATACTGGAAAACAAATTTGTTCATCTGCTGCTCACTGATGAACAATTGGGTGATATGAGCGGCCTGGAACTGATCAAAAAGGTTGTATCCATGAATCCCATGATAAACTGTGCAGCGGTAAGTTCTCTTTCTCCTGAAGATTTTCATGAGGCTTACGAAGGCTTGGGGGTACTTATGGAAATTAACCCTTCACCTGATGCAGAGGATGGAGAAAGACTCATTGCCCGCATAAAAAAGATATACAGCATGGATTCATAGCACAGACAGCCTGTCTGTCCATGCTATGGTCATTCATGTAGAAATCGTCTCCACAATACCGTATAAAACACTTTCCTGTGTATATATTATTCTAAGATTATATGCATACCGTTGCATATTGGTTTATAATGTTTATATTAATACGATGTGAATCCATAAATGTCGTTATGTTTGCATATCAATCCCTGATATATTCCGACGTGCTGCCGGAATCAGAATTTTTGAATGTTTTTGTCCCGAACAGACTGTCCTGTTTATGGATGTCATGTATAAACAATGTTCACTTAAAGGAGGTTCTATGGAAAACGGAAGAATAGCGGTTCCCTCGAACGGAGAAGGAGGACTGGATGGTATAAGATCCGGGCACTTTGGGCACTGTGATGCCTTTACATTTGTTGACGTTGAAAACGGGCAAATAAAAGAGGTAACAACACTGAAAAACCAACCCCACGAACAGGGTGGCTGTATGGTACCTGTCAATCTTCTTGCACAAAACAATGTTAACGCACTGATAGTAGGCGGTATTGGGATGCGTCCTCTTATGGGGTTCAGACAGGTAGGGATAAAAGTTTACTATGATGATCAAAGGCCCCAGATAAGACCGGTAGTAGAGGATCTTATCGCTGACAAACTGCCTGAAATTTCTGATAACCAGGTATGTGGTGGCGGCGGTGGCAGGATGTAGCATACCTTACAGAACATTCAGGTGAAATCCAAAGGGTATGAGAGGAAACAGACAAATGAAAATAGCCGTTACATCAAAAGGTAAAGATCTTGATTCCGAGGTTGATCCCAGATTTGGCAGGGCAGCATATATTATTATAGTTGATCCGGATACCCTGGAGTTTGAGGCAATAGACAATTCTGAAAACGTAAACGCCTTTAAAGGTGCAGGAATTCAGGCAGGGGTTATTGTCCATAACAAGGGCGCCAAGGTGCTGCTTACAGGTTTTTGCGGTCCAAATGCCTTTAAAACCCTTGATACTGCAGGGGTAAAGGTGGTAACAGATGTAAAGGGAACTGTACGTGAGGCAGTGGAAACCTTTAAAAAGGGTGGTTTTTCCTTTACTGATGCGGCAAATACAGAGGCCCATATGTAAGAAGGGCCTTGGTTGTTTGTAAACATTGCACTCCAAGGCCTTTCTGTGTACAAGACAGCTCAGAATTCCATGAATCAGACATACTGGTTGCAACAATTCTCCGCTGAAACCGGGAGATTTTCTTCATTAATCTCAAACTGCCTGATGCGGCTTTCTTTGGTAGTGATGGAATCCGTTATGGACAGGCACTACCGAGTTTCCATTTTTCTGCATCCCTTGAACATCCAGCCTCACTGGATCAAAAACAAACTATGAGGAAATCAACAATGCCTATATTCGAGTATTTATGCGAAGATTGTGGAAAAACAGATGAGGTTATCTTGTTTGACAAAGATAATCCTCCTAAGTGCAGGTCTTGTGGAAGTACAAATATGACCAGATTGCTTTCACCTCATTCCTCCATCTCTGGTCCGGTTAAAAACAGATTACCAGGCCCGGGAGATACTACCTGCTGCGGATCCGAGCCTGGACATTCAGCAGGGTGTGCCGGGCCAGGCAGTTGCTGTGGCAGAAATTTTGGATAGCCCCATACAAATTGATATGGAAATTTCAATACAGGGTAAGAAAATGGTGGACAAAAAGGAAAGAAAATTTGATTTCTGGCAAGATCATTCCATGCGTTACCTGGAAATGGCATACCAGCAAGACAAAAAAGGCCGGCTGGAAAATCCGGATGGGTATGGAAAAAGAACAGGTGAGTGTGGAGACACAATAGAGATGTTTTTGACAGTGGTTAATGGACGCATCAAGGAGGTAATATTTGACACCGATGGCTGTTTGAATACAAACGCATGTGCTAACACAGTGAGCTTAATGGCTGAAGGCAAAACAGTTGATCAGGCATGGAATCTGACAGTTGATGATGTAGTGGATTTCCTGGAAACATTGCCTTCAAACGAAATTCACTGTGCTGAACTGGCAATCGGTTCACTTTATCTTGCCTTATCTGACTACCAAAAAAAGCAAACAACTTTGTAAGGAATCTGTCTGTTGTGTTGTACTGCTACCGGAACAGGGAAAAGATACAACACTATAAAAACAAACCAAATAAAAAAACAGGAGGGAAAAATGGCGGTAAGTTATCCTAAGATTGGCAATAAGGTTGTTGCAAAAGTAATCGAGACCCAGGGGAACTGTTCTATTGGCATGAAGCCGGGAGATGAATTTGAATTAAGTCTTCACAAGTGCGGAGATTTTTGCGGTTTTTTTTATCACAATATCATAGGCTGGATAAAAACCTTGCAGTTTGGAGGGACATTTCCTCTTTCTGAAGATCCAGATGTAATGGTTTGGGAATGTCCCAATGCTGCAAACCGGGTTAAAGTGGAATTGAGAAGGGTTAAGGAGTAAGTTATTAAAAAGCGGAGGATTTTCCCTCCGCTTCTGGTAATAAGGTATCTTTTTTTGCTTTCGCAGGGTATCTGTGTTAATCAAACCGTTATATGTTTCCGAATCCTTCAAAACCTGATCAGGGCATTGCCCCACGTAAGCCCACCCCCAAAAACAGGCATACATACTATATGCCCAGGCCTTATGCTTCCGTCCCGAATTGCCTCGTCCAAGGCTATTGCGCATGATGCAGAAGATATATTACCATATTTTTGCAACGTAAAATAGAACTTATCCATAGGAATATCCAGAATCTTTGATATTGACTGGAACATTCTAAGATTAGCCTGATGAGGAACAAAAAGATCTATGTCTTCTATGGTGATATTGTTTTGTTCAACAGCCTCTTGTATGGATTCGATAAAATGTCTTACTGCCACCCTGAAACTTGCATTAGCCTGAATCATTCGAAGTGTATGAAGTTTTTTATCCACACTTTCATGCGAAATAGGTGTGGTCATGGATCCACCTCCTGGCATTAAAAGTTCCTTGCCATTGGCTCCATCTGTATGGATGCTTGTAGACAAAAGTTCAGGACCTTTATCGTCCATAGCAAGAATGGCGGCACCTGCCCCATCTCCCCACAGGATACAGGAAGAACGGTCTGTCCAGTCCAGGGTTCTGCTCATGATTTCTGCGGCCACTACAAGGACATGCCTGAAAATGCCTGCATGCAGATACTGCTGGGCCACATTCAAGGCAAATACAAATCCTGAGCAGGCAGCAGTAATATCAAAAGAAACGGCATGAGAAGCATCAAGCTTTGCCTCTATCCAGTTGGCACAAGATGGACAGCATGTATCAGGGGTAATGGTAGCAACAATAATAAGGTCTATATCCTTTATCGTCATACCTGATACATTGAGGGCCTTTTTGGCGGCCTCGCATGCCAGATCAGAGGTTGCAACATCAGGTTCGGCAATTCTTCTTTCCTTTATGCCGGTACGAGAAACAATCCACTCATCACTTGTATCAAGCCCCATTTTCTGAAGATCAAAGTTCGTTAATCGTTTTGCTGGCACATATGATCCTGTACCAATAATTCTTACTGAAGGCATATTTGTTCTTTCTCCATAGAATAGATCTCAATCTGTTCAGCAGAACTTTATTCTATAAACAGACCCCTATCAACAGTCACATCATACAAACCTTTTTAATGCCCTTTATTGAACTGTTACCTGTTCTGCTCACAGAAAGGTATGCGGTACTACCCCGAAACAGTCATTGTCAGCGACCTTTCAGCACTCGGGCATGCAAAACCTTTCCAAACCGCAAAACACAAAAAAGCCTCCTCCCTTTACAGCGCATACAACGGTCATGTTCAATTTGACACCGAGATCCACTACGCCTGCAGTAGGCCTGGAGATACCTGTTACCACAGGTATACGGGCAGAGATTGCCTTTAATAAAAGCTCCTGATTTATACGGGATGACAGTACTGCAATCATGACATCTGTCAGTTTATCCACCAGAAGAGCCTTGCCAATGGCCTTGTCAAAGGCATTGTGGCGAGCCACATCCTCGGCGAAACTTACTATATCGAGATTTGCATCAAAGAGCAAGGCAGCGTGGGCACCTTTGGTTTTTTTATGCAGCACCTGATTCCGGTTCAAAAGATCCACAGATGAAAACAGATCTTCAAAGGTTAACTTCATGTCATCTGTAAACGCCTCTCCAATGTCTGTCTGTACTGATCTGTCTTTTTGAGCAAACCGCATCAATATGTCCTCTGTTGCCAAATCCTGTGTTTGCTGTTTTCTTTCAGAAAGACATACGTTAACAACGTTTATATCACCGTTTGCAGGATATTCAATTGTCTTAATATCCCGTGAATTTTGGACAATCCCCTTAGTAAAACATATGCCTGCTGCAAGGCTGTCTTCCTCTCCAGGAGTACGCTTTGTTTCAAAGCATGGTTGACTGTCAACCGTTACAGCAAGATATTCCTCTGTAACAAGATCCAGTTCCTTGCTGGACAGGGCATCTTTTTCAAGGTGAAAGGCTGTATAATGTCTTGACTTGTTCATGTTTCCTCCTGTGTAAAAGAGAATCCTGGTGTGATTTTTTCCACAAACAGATTCCAGGCAAGATGCTGTTTCCAATTCCCTGCATATGTCAACTGCTTTATTCCAGTGTGTCTTTCATGGGATTCCTGTTTAAATAAACGGGATGTTTGCAGAATCAGGGTCTCAGAGGGAAAATCAACGGGTCAATAAAAGGGGCATACAGAAAAATGCCGCACAGGTGCAATACCACATAGCTGTTTGCAAATAAAAACTTATACTATTGTCCCTCCTCCTATCACTGTGTCATGCTGGTAAAATACTACTGCCTGTCCAGGGGTGATTGCAGATTGAGGTTCATCAAAGACCACTCTCACCCTGTTTCCTTCAGCAGGGCTAATAACGGCCCGGGCATCTTTATGCCGGTATCGTATCTTTGCTGTGACCTTTACAGGCCTTACCAGACAGTTTATGGCAATGAGGTTGACATCTTTTGCAACAAGTTCCCTTGAAAAGAGTTCTTTTTTTTCTCCAACCACTATTCTGTTACCTTTTGCATCTATCTGTATAATATAGAGCGGTCTTCCTGATGCAATGCCCAATCCCTTTCTCTGGCCAATTGTGTAATGTATAATTCCCCTGTGGGTTCCAAGAATATTCCCTTTCCTGTCAACAACCTGACCCGGTTTAATCTCATCTTTATCAAAAACAGCAGAATATCCCCCTTTACCAATAAAATCCTGGCTGTCTTTTTTCTCAGCATTTGCAAAACCTATGGATCTTGCCATCGATCTGATTTGCTCCTTTGTGCATGATCCTACAGGAAACATAATTCGGGATAACTGATCATTTGTTAAGGTGTAAAGAAAATATGACTGGTCTTTGAATGGATCTTTTCCCCTCTTTAAAAAGAAACGGTTCCTATACCTTGATATACGCGCATAATGCCCGGTGGCAAACATATCAAAGTCAATTCCTGATGCCCTTGCCTTCTCTGTCAAAAGGCCAAATTTTACGGTACGGTTACATATTATACAAGGATTTGGAGTTTTTCCGCATATATATTCTTTTTTAAAATATTCTATCACATTGTTTCTGAATTCATTTCTCAGGTCTATTTTGAAAAGTTTTATGCCAAGTATGTCACAGACACGGGCTGCATCATTAAAACCATCCTGCACATCAGAACCAAAGCAGCTATTTTGCGGGTATTCTGTTTTATCTGCCATACGGGTAGCAGGGTCATGCAACTGCATAAAGAGAGCCACAACCTCGTAACCCTTTTCAAGAAGCATGGCAGCCGCTACAGATGAATCTACCCCTCCGCTAAGGGCTATTGAAACCTTTGTCATATGTTTCTCCGTAAAAAAACGTATGCCCCACTTTTTTGCAGTTGCTGTACCAGCTGTATAACAAGAGAACAGAGCTTCTGACTCCTTATTGATAACCCTCCATTTTTCGCCCATGATGATGTTGGCAAAATTCCTGATTCAACTGACAAATGGCAATTTTGTGAGGATTTGATAAAGACAGGAACAATCGGCAGTTCGTGTTTGAACAATCCGATGTCTTGTTCAAAGGCAGGGGTATTGCTCTCAAAAGAGACAAATCATGGATACCGGAAATTGTCACTGTCCAACCCGGCAAAACCAATCGCAGAAAAAATAAATATATCATAAAGCATAATAACTCATAGATGAAAAATAAAAAAACTAAACAGGATGACAGGTAAGCTGAGATTATCGGGTATTTACCAAGGATTATCTCCTGAAAATACCTTCAGATTCAAACATGTTGCTTTTCAAAACATACCTTGTACATCCTGATCTAAGCATCTTCCATGTTTATACGAGAACCTATATACCCGGGGAGCTCCCGTATAAGTGCATCTATTTTTGCACTGTTCTGATTTAGAAACTGCAATATCTGTTCAGATCTTGACCTAAGAAAAATAATATCCTGTTTTATAATATCATCGGATTTTATTAACATACCATTTTCATACAAGAAACATATTATGGTATCTTCAGCATCCGGCTGAATTTCAAACTTGTTCCTAAGGTAATCAAACCATGCAGCAAATTCATGGGTATGCTCACAATGTTCTACAGGTATCCCGGCTTCCAGACTCAAAGGTTTTGCTATAGCAGGCAACATATTTGAACCATCCAGATAAGTAAGGGCATGTGCCAACTCATGTATAATAGTGCTGTCATTTACTTTGGGAGAAATAGCAATATACACGTTGTCAGGATCACTTGGCCTTGTTTTTAAAACATTCACAAAAACTCCTCCGGTCAGGTTGCTGTCAGAAACCTGTTTTTCTGATATATCCAGGTCATGATATTGTTTTAAATCAATAAATTTAATCCCCATATGACTGCCTGTAAGATCCTCTATATCCAGTCTGTCTGCTATTTCCCTGGAACGGCCATACGACACAGCAGGCAACCCTGTTATCCTGGCACTTGTTTCAAAGGGGACCTCGCTTTTGCCATCAAAAATCAATTCATCTTCTCTTCCCATGTGACAGTTTTTAAATTTTTTCCCGCTACCACATGGACATGGTTCGTTTCTTCCTATCTTTTTCAATGAAAGCACCTCGTATATATACGTAAATGAGACCTAACTGATACCCATACAGAGATAGAGCATGGGCACTGCCTGGATTCCAATCCATAATGGATGTCAACTTGTCGCTATGACAAAACATAGCTATAATACAATGACTATTTTAATCTTACTTGGGATAAAAAGGAAATTCAACTGCTTCCTGGAAATACCGTATGAAAAATAACGATTTGATCGGCACAGCACATTATTCACAACAGGGAAGAAAGGAAACATATAAAATTGATTTGCCTGTTCAGGTCATTATTGTACAGGAAAATACAGGCCGTCTCCATGAAAAGGGAGGTGATTGGCAGAACAAAGATTCGTTTAACAGATCAACAAAAAACAGCAGGAGAGTTTTCACAGGATGAGCGTTAACAGAGCGCCTTTTTTTGAAAACAGAAAACGCCGGGTAACAGTCTTCCTGAATTATGCATAAAAAAAGACCTGTCCAAAGGCCTGAACGCGGTCTTTTCCTCATATTTGCGGCTGTTATACGCTCATTTTCAGCGCACTGGCATTGTCAACGGGTTTTCATCCAAATGACACAGTAAAATTGATTACTGCAATAAAATCCAGCAATTCATATACCAACCGTTAATTTTGCTTTTCATATGTCAAATCAAAACACTATATAAACCATGGGCCTTCTTGAAGATCGTCATTCTTCAATAATCTGATCTTTATGTGCATCATAGGACCAGCATGGAAGCGGACCACTGGCACCGGTTTCAGGGTCAATCCGATGACGATATGAAGCTTTGACATTCTGGGTTTTGAAGATATGATCCCATCCACCTACAAAATACGGACATTCATCGTTAAAACACACCCACTGAAAAAAACATGACCACGTAGAGGCAGGAGGCACCCGCCATTTTTTCATTTCCTGTCCACAATAGGGACAATTAGGTTTTTCTGAAACATTCATCTGTTCTATCCATTACAATAAAATGTTTATCTGAAATTGTCACTGTCATAAACGTACTTTTCAGACAGCTTCTATCCGGACACAGCCATTTTTCAGGATCGGCACCTTAATGTCCCGAAATAACGACAAACAGAAATCAAGGATTTGCACACCTGCTGCATATCCTTGACTTGTCCAAACAATATCATTTACAGATTGGAAACTTGCTATCGGCCTGTTTATGGATAAAGGTTAATTACCTATGGCTGCTTTTAAAATATTTTCCGGTGGAATAACATTGTTATGCAAAGCTGCATCTTTTTTAAGATCCATACCAAAGGCAACAGCCATAAGCTGTGTCAGATATATAATTGGTATATCAAAGTCTGTTCCATATGTTTCATTTATTCTGTCCTGATACATTTCAAGATTCATTGCACACATGGGGCAAACAGTTGATATTATTTCCGCCCCGTGTAAAACAGCATCATCGAGGATATCCCTGACAAGCCCCAAACAAAGATCCATTTCCGGCAAAAATATCCCTGAGCCACAGCATTGTATCTTTTTAGGAAAAGGAACAGGTTCTGCATCCAAGGCCTCAAGCAATCTGTCCTGCACCACAGGATTGTGCACACTGTCATATTCGCCGTAAGGCCGGACAGACTGACACCCAACATATCCTGCCACTTTCAGGCCATTCAAGGGTTTGGTTACACGACTCCTGATTTGATCTATACCAACATCATTAAAGAAAACATCCTGTATATGCCGTACCCGTATACTACCATTATAAACAAGGCCGTCTTCTGCAAGGATACTGTTCACCTGTTTCTGCAAAGATTCGCTTTCCTGTATTTCATGATTAACCTTGATCATCTGGATATAACAGGAACTGCAGGGAGCTATAATATCATAGTCAGCCTTTTTTTCGGCAAGCGCCAAATTCCTTGCATTCAACACCTTGATGGCAAGATCGTTTGCACCTGCATATGACACACTGGCACCGCAGCAATTCCAATCCGGGATCTCTTCAAATTCCATTCCCAATGCCTCGGACACCGGCTTCAGAGACCGCAAGTAGTTGACTCCACTTGCTTCAAGACTGCAACCCCAATACAGAAAATATTTCATGCCCCAGTACCCCCTTTTCCTGTTTGCATGGCTCTATCTATCATGGACCTGAGCGACCTGATTCCCTTGATCTTTCTTTCAGGCAAAATCTTCATGCGGCCATGAAGCAGCATAATGATCCCCATTCTTGCCATTTCAAGACTTTTTTTAATGCCCGATACGATACCGTCAGCAAAAAAATAACGCCTCGAAAGATCCTTCTCATCAATACGTCCAGTCTTATATATCTGTTGCCAAAATTCCCTGCCAAAAGTAGCTGTATCCTTTCTTGTAAGAATTCCCTTGCTTATGGCATAATGGGCCAGGCCATGCATCACATCTATAACCGGTATCCCGCGTGGACATCGGACCTGGCATGTATAGCAGGATGTGCACATCATAATAGAATTAGCATTAAGAACCAGATCTCTTTTGCCTGCCCTGATCATGGAAAAAATTTGCCTTGGAGGATAATCCATATGCTCTCTCAATGGACATGAGGCAGCACACATTCCACACTGCATGCACATCCTTATTTCTTTCCCGGAATCCACGTTTTCAAACACTTCCCGGGTAAAAGAAGGATCATAACTTTTATTGATTTCCATAAAGGACCTCTCTATTTGATACATGGGACCTGCATAAACTGTTTTCAGAATGAAAGAAACATCTTTTTGTCTATACAAGCTATGCAGATTGTGCGTGTATAACACGCATTCATATGAATATGTTCATAACGTTCTGACTTTCAAAAAGCAGTTTGCCTTGCATCGGCGTGCAGGATTCAGGTGATATACTGACATTACCTGTCAGTGCATCCATAAATGGCTCTTTTTCTACAATGCAAAAGTCTGCCTGTCTGTCGTAGAGACCGAACAGACAGGCCAAACTGCTATGCATATATACAACCCTTTGATTTTACCAGTTTTATTGCCTTGATTCTGAAAAATGGCAACACGCTGCAAAACAGTTACATGGCAAACAGAAATTGAACCTCATTGGATCTGTTCTGTGCCAATCTGCCATTTAATAATGATTTTTATAAAAAGTTTCTGACAAAAGACCAGGAGTTTATAAAAACCAACGGTTACTGTGCCAACATTCTGCGGCAGTGCAGCATAAACCGGTACAAGGCCATAACACTGTAAGGATGCCTTTTACCATCCTTTATAGGGATTTGGACCAAGCTCATCAATGGTTTCCATAAATTCATTAATAATAGACGGAAGCCTGTCATAGTCTGTAATTCCTATCTCAAGAAACTTGACACGCTCAGATTCAAGGGCCAGACGATCCAGCGTTTCAGACACCTTACCAAGCCTTGTTTCAGCAAGCTCACTGCCCTTAATAAAATGGCACTGATAATCATCACCGTGACGACATCCCAGAAACAGAAGGCCATCAATACCCTTGGACATTGCATCAGCAACCCATACAAGATTTATGGATCCCAGACACCTGACAGGAATAAATCTGATATATGGACTCCATTGCATACGTTTTATGGCCGCCATATCAACTGCAGGATATGCATCATTTTCACACACAAATGCAATAACCCTTGGTTTTTCTTCATCTTCCTCAGGCACTTCAACAGCCTTTATCATATTGCCTATCATACCGACTGAATAGTTCTTAAATGAAATAATCCTTTCCGGACATGCGCCCATGCAAACTCCACATCTGCGGCATCGCGTCGGATTTGGAAGCGGGTTGCCCTTTTCATCTTCATTGATTGCACCAAACGGGCACTCTTCGGTACATCGTTTACACTGGGTACATCTTTGCATGTTGAATTCAGGATAGCTTATATCTCCTGCCCTCGGGTGCAGGGCAATGCCCTGTGAAGTTGCCTCACAGCATTGAATGGCCTTCATTGCCGCACCGGCGGCATCCTCCCTGGCCTTTGCAACTTCCATGGGACGTCTTACACAACCTGCCGTATAAATACCGGTACGTCTTGTTTCATAGGGGAAGCATATGAAATGGGAGTCAGGAAAGCCATATTTCAAAGTAGGCAATTCAGGACCCTGACGATATTCAAGATTAAGAGCGCTTTTTGCAAAAAAACCCGAGTCTGGCAGTACTTCAATCATCCCCTCTTCATCTGCCCCCTCTGTACCTTCAGGGGCCTGTATCATGGGAATCTGATCCGGTTGAGAGGTCGGCACCATTCCAACTGCCAGTACAACCAGATCTATCTCATCTATATTTACCCTTTCACCCAACAGTTCATCATCTGCTTCAACAGAGAGCTTCCCACCGTTTTCATTGATATTTACTACACTGCCCCGAATAAAAACATTACCGTCTTCCTGCACCTTACGGTAAAAATCCTCTGCCTGACCAACAGTCCTCATATCCTTATAAACAATATAGTTAACAGCTTCAGGGTTTTGTTCCTTGACATAGGTAGCCTGTTTAAGAGATGCAAGGCAACAGTAAGACGAACAATAGGGAAGATGCTCGGGATCCCTGGAACCTGCACATTGGACAAACAGGACGTTATTGACCTCCTTGCCATCAGACGGACGGGTAATCTTACCGCTCGCTGCCATCTCTTCCATTTCCACATTGGTAATAACGTCTTTTATCTTGCCATATCCCAAATCAAGCCTGGATGCATCATAGGGTGTCCAACCAGTTGCCTGGATTACAGATCCCACTCTTTCCTGTTCCAAACTGCCACCAGCACTGATCTCTGCTGTAAAAAGCCCCGGACCACCACTTATCTTTGCAACTGTAGCAGAAGTGTAAACTTTTATATTTTCATTTTCATTTACCTCTTTTATAAGATCTTCTGCGCCTGTATCACTAAGATCTTTATATGGTAAGGTAACAAGCTTTTTCATTTTGCCCAAAAATCCGCCAAGCCTGTCCTCTTTTTCTACCAGAATAGCCTTTCGTCCTGCCTTGGCAGTCTCCAGTGCTGCTGTCATACCTGCCACACCACCACCAACTATGAGGACATCCTTTGAATATTCTTCTTCTGCTATGTAGGGTTCCAAGAGTTCCGTATCATTAGCCCTGGAACACCCCATTCTTAAATAGTCTTCTGCAAGCATCTGGGTGTCTTCCTCCTTTGGAGGCTGACACCAGGCCACCTGTTCCCTCAGGTTTATTCTTTCTACTATCTTATCCGATCCGAAATTAAACACGTCATAATTAACCCTGCCGGAACAAGCCGCAATAATTATTGTGTTGACTCCCTCATCCTGAATGTCTTTTTTGATCAAATCAACACCCTCGGCACTACACAAAAAGGCATGATCTTTACATATGGGAACACCAAGATCGTCTGTAGCCAATTCTTTCAGAGGATCTATGTCCAGGGCATCTCCTATTCCACACCCGGTGCATATATATAGCGCTGCTTTTTTCTCCATCGAATCTACCTCCTCGTTACTGATTGAATGGCCCTCAAGGCTGCACCTGTAGCATCCTGTACCGATGACGCCACATCTGTTGGCTTTCTTACACAGCCTGCTCCGTATATTCCGGTATTATCGGGGTCTAAAGTCATAAATCCATACTCATCTCTGGAAACAGAGGGCGCTGATTCAAGATCAAAACTGTTTGGTACCATGCCAGTGGCCAACACCACCATATCAAATGTCATACGGATTGGCTCTCCTGTATTGGTATTCTCACCCTCAAGCAAAAGGTCCCCGGTTGCCTCATCTTCTGTGATGCTCGCTATTTTACTCTTTATAAACGTGACCTTTTCATCTTCCTTCACTTTTGTATAAAAGTCCTCCAATCTGTCCAATGCTCTGATATCAATAAAGAATATGGTTATATCACAATCAGGGCATTTCTCCCTTAAGTATGTAGACTGCTTCATGGATGCAAGACAGCATACCCCGGAACAGTACGGAAGAAAATTCTGATCTCTGGATCCTGCGCATTGAATAAAGGCCACATTTTTGACTTCCTTGCCATCAGAGGGGCGTAAAATCTTTCCGCCTGTCGGGCCATTAGGTGAGGCAAGACGTTCCATCATCATATTGGTTATTACGTTTTTGTATCGCCCAAACCCATAGTATTCTATTCTGGACGCATCATAGGGCGTCCATCCACATGCCCAGACAATAGCGCCTACATTCAGATCAAAAATGTTTTCAGTCATATCAAGGTCAATAGCATCGTATTCACAGGCATCCTTGCATTTCTTACCTTCATTTGTACCGGCAATCGACGGGTCCATCACATATCTCATAGGAAATGCAAATTCATGAGGCAAATAAACAGCCTTTATCTTATCCATTCCAAAATTAAACGGATTGTCTATCTCGGTATCACATACATCCGCACATTTACCACAGCATGTACATCTTTCTGTTATAAACCTGGGATTCAGTTTTACGGTTACATTGTAATTTCCCTCTTCTCCGGAAATCTTTTCAACTTCTGCCATGGTAAAAAAACGTATTCTTGGATTTAATTTCATCCGACGAAAATTAATTTCCAGGCCGCAGTTTGGAGGGCATAGTTTAGGAAAATATTGATATAATTGAGTTACCCTGCCTCCAAGATATGGGTTTTTTTCAATTAATACCACATCATAACCGGCTTCTGCTGCTTCCAGGGCAGCAGTAACTCCGCTCATGCCTCCGCCAACCACCAATAAAGTCTGGTTTGTTGCCTCTACTTCTGCCATTGTTTCCTCCAAGGTTATGATTTTTATAATTTTGAGTAATTTGCTCGATACATATACTCATCATCTCTCGCAATTGCTGTTTTTTCTATGTCCATGTGCAAACAAATCAGTTCACAGATACAAATCTGTTCTGGGCACTATCCGGTTTCCAGTTCATAAATGAGAACTGCTGGGCAATATCAAGGGAATCAAGAAATTACACAGAGGTACACAGACATCCCACAAAAAATCCCGCAGATTGACACAAAAGATTGTGCAAAAAAGACTTTTATGGATGGAAACGAGATAATTCTGACAATATCAAGAGGAATCGGGCAAGTCCGAAAATTGACCTGCCTTCTGTGTCAGACAGCAGATTCTTAACATCGTGAAAAACAGCCATTCATTGAGCAGAAAACAAGATAACTGTGACGTTTGCTGGTTCACAAGGTTTTAGAGTTTAAGAAAAAGACTATAAGATTGTTAGTCATTCTCTTAAAATCCAAAACATAAAAGAACAAACATCGTGCAGGATATTCGACTCTATTCACAAACAAGGAAGGCAAAGATTTTAGCTGCAGAAAAAACCTGTCTCTTTCAAAACAGTCCAGGATTTGCCACAAAAGGCCTTAAAATGCCCTCCGCACCCCTGCATTGATACACTACATGTCCAGACAGTAAAGTCCTGCAAGGGAAATTATCAGACAATCTTTTTGCAATCAAGAAGAAACTTCCTCATGCATACAACACATGAGGAAGTCCCTTTACTTCAAGGTATTGAAGCGAGCAGAATCAGTGTATTAAACACCGGGAATATTCCATACATCCCGTTTCATCATTTCCCATTCACCCTTATCCGGATCAAACCGACAGTTGGCAAAACAATGCCAGTTGTCTTCATCCATCTTGGGTGTATCTGACCTGTAGTAATAGCCTGGCCATCTCGTCTCTGTACGGAACAGCATGGTACGCACATGTGCTTCAGCCTGCATCATCCTGTGAACGTTTTCCCAGCATCTTTCAAGCTGGTAAATGTCCTTTGCTCCCAGTTTTTCTGCATCCTCTTTCAGAAAAACAAAGAGTTCCATAGCCCTTTCCAGTAAGGCCTTGCTGGTCTTGAATGCAGCAGTAACACCACCTGCGTACTCATCCATAATCTTTTGCAGACGATGCATGAATTGCATGGGAAGGATATAGTTAGGATTAATTTCTTCGGCTGTGGTTTCATTGCAATGAGCGGCAAAGGTATCCAGAGGAGCAAGAATTTTTGCCTTCAATTCTTCAACCTTAGCTCCATCAACATTAGGTTCTGAACCCTTCTCCACTATGTACTTGATAGCAGCCTTCCCTGCTATACGTCCTTCAGCATGAGAACCGGAAGAGAATTTATGGCTGGATGCACCAGATGCATCACCTGCAGCAAACAGTCCATCAACTGTAGTCATATTGGCATATCCCCACTTATAGGGAGTATCCATATCTTCAGGTCCGCTTACCCATGCACCGGATGCGCCGGAATGGGAACCAATAAAGTAAGGTTCGCATGCTGCAATCTCAGAATGCTTTTCCTCTGGTTTTACATTCATTGCTGCCCACAGATGTGCCTGGGAAATGGTCATATCCAGAAAATCTTCCCATGCCTCGGATTCCAGTTCCTTCATCTTTTTCTTGAAGGCCTTGGGGTCATCTTTGTACTGATCGGCAAGTTTTTGAATAGCTTCATGGGTCTCCATGTACAGAGGTCCCAATCCAGCATCAACATCAAGCATACCGAGGTAATTTCTCAGGTTGGCAGGAATTGGCTTGGCCAGTCCATAAGGAGCCCAATTCTGAAGCTCATCCTTTCTTACGGCCATGTATTCTCCGCCTTCAGCACTAATTGCCCTGGACTTGAACAGCAGGAACCATGCACCAACCGGTCCATATGCATCTTTAAACCTTACAGGGATAAAACGTACTTCCTGACAGGTCATTTCTGCACCAGCCTTGATTGTAAAATAGGCACTTGAACCGCTATTAAAGGGAGGATACCAGGATCGTCCAAAACCTTCACCAATAGACCTGGGACGAAAGATATGTACTGCACCTCCCATGGTAGCTATAGTTGCCTTTGCCTTGAACACGTAAAATTTTTCTTCCCTTGTACTGAATCCCAGGGCCCCTACACACCTGTTTCCATCCATAAGAGGCTCTACAATAAAGACCCTTTCAAAGATCTCTCCACCTGCATCAGCAATGGCATTCTTGGCAGCTTCCGCAACAATGATTTTATAGGATTCACCGTTTATCATAAGCTGCCAACGGCCCTCATGTACGTATTTACCGTTTTCATCTTTCCATATCTTGAGGCCCCATTTTTCAAACAGGTGCACAGATGAATCCACATGACGTGCAATATTAAAGACCAGATCCTCTCTGGATATTCCCATCAGGTCCTGACGAACGTAACGGACATAGTCTTCAACAGTATTATCACCGTCTTTGATGCCAATATACTGGTTAATGGCCGAAAGGCCCATGGCTACAGCACCACTTCTGTCAAGAGCAGCCTTGTCTACAAGGGTAACCTTAAGACCATTTTTCTTGGCCCAGTAAGCTGCCTCTGTAGCCGCTCCACATGCAGAAAAACCCCCACCGAGAATCAGAAGATCAGTGTTGACTTCTACTGTTTCAAAATTTGCCATATCTCTTATACCTCCTTTACCTAAATTGTAGGTACTGCATCTAAACCAAGTGACGCAGGCTCTGTTGCAAGGGCCTCGCTGGCCAGATCATCATGTGTGGCAAACCCACCCAACGGATCAGCAGAACCTTCTTCATTTGTCCTGATGGGGAATTTGAATCTC
Organism: uncultured Desulfobacterales bacterium; assembly: GCA_964457545.1. GTDB lineage: Bacteria > Desulfobacterota > DSM-4660 > Desulfatiglandales > Desulfatiglandaceae > JAGGTJ01. The sequence continues at coordinate 197,347 of CAYWEN010000016.1, forward strand.
TTCATGCTGCCATCTCTGAATTTTACCGTCCACATGATATCCTGTGACCCACGCATAGGCACGCAACTTGCGCCAAGAGGAATAAAATCTGCGTAACCACGAACATCCATTGCCTGCTGAGGACAAATCTTGACACAGCACTGACACTCCCAGCATAAGGAAGGATCCCTGTTATAAGCCTTCATCTTTTCCTTATCCAGTACCATTAAGTCGTTTGGGCAGATATACATACATGCAGTCTTATCCTGCCCTTTGCAACCATCGCATTTTTCAGCAATTACAAAACTCGGCATTGTTATACCTCCTAAAATTTGGTGCATTCAACTTCTGCTTTAATAACATCTTGACTTTAGTCAATTTCAACCCATCCATTTTTGCCTATTATTCGGAACATAACAAAAATCCCATCCTTAATAATGGCATCAATAGATTTTGAACCACAAGGTTATTGTTCATTGAATCTGTACAAAAATGAACAAGTTTAAAACAGACTCTTTTAATCCGGCATCACCTCCTTTGTAAGGATTATTCGCAAATGTGAATGAGAGTACCTTTAATTATTGATATCTGCCTTGCAAATGTCCTTGATTCGGGTTCAACAAGATCTGATCTGAGCAGATCTGTTTCAGACACTGGCAAATGCATCTGTGAACTCATTTCATCCACATCCTCTGGCAAGTTTCAAGGGGACTTACACCCCTTGAAACCGTTACATGTTTTATTTTTTCTTCACCTCTCCTGTTGCTGCTCCGTGGAGTTTTATCTCTACCTTATCCTTGTCTTCTATGCCCTGATAGTATGCCTTTAATATCTCCACCACCTCAGGTCTTGAAAATTTCGAGGAAATATTTCCGCCCTCGGAAAGGGTCTTTCTTACCATTGTTCCAGAAAGAAGTATCCTGTCGTCTTTACCATGAGGACATGTTTTCATGGAAGCCATACCATCACACTTGTTGCAGTAGAAGGTCCAGTCGATATTCATATTCTGGCATTTAAGAGCACCGGCTGGAATTTGGTCAAATATCTTTTGAGCATCAAATGGTCCGTAATAATCACCTACACCAGCATGATCACGCCCTATAATCATATGAGTACAACCATAGTTTTGACGAAATACAGCATGAAGCAAGGCTTCTCTGGGACCAGCATAACGCATCTCCATAGGATATCCACCCTGAAGCACAGTACCCTTGACAAAGTAGTTGTCAACCAGGGCCTGAATAGCCTTTACACGGACATCTGCCGGAATATCACCCGGTTTCAGCTTTCCAACCAGCTGATGGATGTAAACACCATCCATAGTTTCAATTGCTATCTTGGCAAGATACTCATGAGAACGATGCATGGGATTTCGTGTCTGAAATGCGGCCACACGTTTCCATCCCAAATCATCAAACATCTTTCTTGTTTCTGCCGGTCTGTGATACAGGCCTTTAAAACGTTCAGGATAATAGCTCTCGCTTATGACCTTCACAGGACCAGCAAGATTGTATTTGCCCTGAGCCATTACCTTTTGCACACCTGGATGTTCTTCATCCGTAGTGGTATACACGGCCTTGCATTCATATTCCTTGTCTATGGTGTATTTTTCTTCCACCTTCATTGTGGCAATGGCAGTACCGGTTTCATCATCTACCAGGGCAATTTCATCACCTTCCTTTACGTCCTCATCGTCTGTAGACACAGTGATAGGGATAGGCCAAAACGTGCCATCCTCCATTGTGAAATTATCGCAGACACCTTTCCAGTCCGCCTTGGACATAAAACCCTTCAGAGGTGTAAAGGCCCCAATTCCTAACATCACAAGGTCTGATGTCTCTCTTGATGTTATTCTGATTTGCTTGAGAGACTGTGCCTTTTCGGTTTCAAGTTTCAGCTCCTCACCTTCCAACAACAAAGGCATAAGTTTTTCTTCTTTACCATGTGGTGCAATAGGACCCTGATATACTGCTTTCACTTTTTCTGACATACAAACTCCCCCTTAACTTCTTATGTTGTTATGTTTTACTTTTATCTGTTATCTGCAAAACAAATCTGAAAAAACATGATTAACAGCATGAAACCATCTCTTCAGGCATCTGTTTTTCACGCAATAACATGAGCCTTTTCCACAATACCCGTTTATGGCCCTGTGATATATGAAACCTGTGTTACCAGGATAAATCATTCAGGGCAATTTGATGTCCTTAACATCTTATAAAAACATCTCATTTTAGAAACCGGATTCCTGACATACGCAAAGAACACAAGGTAGCGAGCCTTCAAATTCCTACACTCTCAGCAATAAATATGCCATGAATCAGCAAACACATATTGCAGGTCATTAACAAAAAAAATACAAAACAAGGAGAATGATTCAGGGTAAGTGATTATAGTAATTTCATTAAAAGGCGTGTAACAGAAAAAACGGAGCAAGAAACGGAGGGACTTTGCCATTAATATGCAATAGCTTGAAAAACTGTTGTTTATTGTAAAATCCCGGCCAGGATATGTCTCTGTGGTTAATCAGTTTCCATTCATCAATGGCCCTTTTGCACAATCTTTGGTTTCAATCTGCGGGATTCCTTGCGCGGTATGATACAGCACATCTCCGCATAATATCCTGATTTCTTGACCTTGTTCAGAAATTCTCATTTTTGGACGGGAAATCAGATAGTAAGCAAAATCCACTTCCGGATGAAAGCTGATTATGAGACTGTCAGTCAATAAAAATGCTTCAACCGATCTATGTGACCAATTTTACTGTTTTTTCAATATTGCTCACATTATTTTGTATGGCCTTATGCCCTGTAAATTTGCGTACTGCACAGAACTGTCAGATCATGCAGCGCATGCCCGCCATATCGGGCAAAAACGCCCGATATGGCGGGCATGCGCCAACATAACTATGCGAAAAAAAACAAAATATTTAATATAAGGCAAAAATGCCCGATAATAAGTTATGAAAGCCCTGTTTTTTTCATCTTGATATACAGCGTCTTCGGATTAATTCCCAATCTGGCTGCAACCTTTCCTCTGTGCCAGCGACACTCATTCAAGGTCTTCAATATAAACTGTTTCTCAAATGCCTGTATGGCTTTTTGCAGATTTGTTTCTGTAATATCAACAAGATTATTGTCTATCGTTGCTGTACCATTGTTTACGATCTCAATATCTTCCCTGTTTAAAAAGTCCAGATTTCCTACAGCAAGATATCTTTGCAGTGCGCTCTGCAACTCACGCACATTCCCTGGCCACCTGTAATTGACTAAAATATCCATATATCTTGCAGGCATGCTGACCGGTTTTTTATCTTTTGTATAAAGTTTTAAAAAATGTTCAACAAGCAATGGTATATCTTCTTTGCGCTCTCTCAACGGAGCAATTGTTATGGGAATCACACTGATTCTGTAATAAAAATCTTCTCTGATCAGACCTTCTGCAACCATATTTGCAAAATTACGGTTGGTTGCAGCAATTACGCGAAAATTTGATTTAAACAGCCTGGTATCCCCAACAGGAGTATATTCGCCACTCTCAAGTGCCCGAAGAAATTTAACCTGCATATTAAGACTGAGTTCAGCCACCTCATCCAAAAACAGCGTGCCCTTGTTGGCAGCATGAAGCAAACCGCTCTTGTCTGAATATGCCCCTGTAAACGAGCCCTTACGATGACCAAAAAATTCACTTTCAGCTATGTCTTCAGGAATTGCCCCGCAATTTATTACCACAAACGGTTTATCTGCCTTGTCACTCATGTCGTGAATGGCTCTGGCAACCAAATCCTTGCCTGTACCCGATTCTCCAAGCACAAGAACATTGGCATCAGAGGCCGCTGCCTTCAGAATCAATTCATACACCTTCTGCATTGGAGGACTTTTCCCTATAATACCACTGAATTTGTAGCGTTCTTTAATGCTGTTCTTTAATTTTATATTCTCCTTTCTCAGCTTTTCAGTTTCTTCCTGCATACTTTTTTCCCACAAGACCTGATCCGTAACGTCTCTTATGGTAGCAAGAATGCCGGGTTTGGATTTTAAACGAATAACGCTTCTGTTTACAGCAAGCCATATCTCTTTTCCTTCGCCGGTTACCGCTGTAAGCCAGGGAATTGAATCCATATCAGGATCCTGGCACTCCGTATCAAATATCTTCAGAGCCATTTCCCTGAAATGCTTGTCAAAAAGTTCAGACACATCTCTTCCTACAAGTCTGTCCGCACTGTCGTAAGCAAATATCTGAACAAAGGCATTGTTGACAAAAACAATCTTTCTGTCCTGAACAAGCACAACACCATCTGCCACAGATTCAGTAAGATTGCGATACAGCAATTCCCTTTCTTCCACATCTTTTTGAGCAGTTTTCAAATCACTTAAGTCACGTAAAATAGACAGCTTGGAAACAGTACCATCCTTTTCCTTTAAAGGGGTTTCAAGGATATCGTATGTCTTGCCATTCCATGGAAAATCCAATTCCCTGTGTACAGTATGACCGGACAGAACATATTCAAGGCCACATGAAGGACAGGGAGTATCCCGATTGTAAAAATATTCATAACATGTCTTGTTGTTAACCAAACCGAATTCTTTTTCAAAGGAAGGATTGATATATTCTATTGTGTAATGATCTGTTATCTTACATACCATATCCTCCATTGATTTAAGGATATTGACTATGGCCTTGCCCTCAATGCGCAGAGACTCCTCTGCAAGGACACGTTCTGCAATCCTGCCTATCCTCTCTCCAATAACCTTAAGCAGGTTTATTTCTCTTTGAAGAAAAAATGCACGATGATTTTCCGGCTGTTCCAAATAAAAGAGCTCTATTGTTCCTCCCCATTCACCGTTCACCTGAATGTCACACGCATATCTCCATGGCGTTATCTTAAAATTCTGGCTTATGAACTCCTGATATCCCATAGATATCCTGGCACAGGTAATTTCAGGGTGTTGGCAGGCAGGAGGAATAAGATTCACAATCCCCTGCAGAATCTCATCCAGTGAGGTTCCGGGACGCTCCCGGACTGCCGCAATACCATACAGACATTGCAACTCCTTAATACGTTGATCAAATTCATGTTTAAGATTATTGTATTGATTTCTAATGTTGGTTATAGGTGCGCTGTCTGTTATCTCTATTATCAGCGCCCTGATTTGAAGGGCAAGCAGGTAGTAATTGTCATGGTTTTCAGAAACAATGGCAGCGCCGGCCTCGAACAGCTTTACATGCGTTTCATACCCTGTTTTTTCTTTACAGTAAACAATAACGGAAATATGCTGCTCTGTGCCCATCATCTTTAACTTATGCAAAAATACAAGACACGCATCACTGTCATTATCCATGACAAACACAATAATATCAGGCTGATGAGCCCTGACCATGTCTAATGTCCATTCATAGGTGCATATAAATATTATACTATCCGGCAAATGTGTTTTTAATTGGCTGACCATACTGTTTGTTGCCTCAAGGCTGGGAACCACAATCAGTATGCCAGATAAACGATCTGTTTGTACCGCCATATCAAAAAACACCTCATCAATCACCAGAAACCCGTTTGTCAAGGCCTTTCTTTCCCGAACCCTGCATTACATGAAAGAGGTATCCCCGGGAAATCAAATTTAAAAACCCGATCCCGAAAGGCATCATTTCATCAAAAGTCAATTTGCCTCTGGAGTTATATATATTATTTTCTGGTCTGTTAATGTAAGCCTGTTCAGACCGGAAGAAGTAACTTCATACACATCTTCCAGTCCAACTACCCCCAGTTCAGGAAAAACAAATTTTGGCTCTATGGCAATAACCATCCCTTGCTGAAGCCTGCTCTTAAAGTTATGTGACAGAAGAGGCAAATCATCTATTTCCAAACCAACACCATGACCAACAAACTTTGCCTGACTATCACCATATCCCATAAAAACATCCCCGAACCCGTTAGACCTGGCCTCTTCAACAGCCATATAATACAGGTCTGAACATAGTGTCCCGGGTCTGCCCTCTTTTTCCATAAGCATAAGGATCTTTTTTGAGCATTCATGGGCCTTTTCCATTATTTCAGGAAGCTGTCCAATGACATAAGTTCTGGACTGATCAGATATATAGCCGTTAACCGCTGCACCATAATCAATCTCGACAGGCTCGTTTCTTGCGATTCTTTTGAATCCTGCGCCCTGAGCCATTGCCGGAGTTGTTCCTTCTCCTCCCTGAGGGCTGTTAAGAAATGAAGGAACAGAACCGCTTTTACCGGACAGTACATGGACATATGTCATTTCCTGGTTCCAGCCTCTCATTCTCATTATGCCCATATGTCCTTCCCTGCGGGCTATATACCCCATGTAGCCATCAACTTCCAGCTCGGTCATACCTTCCCTGAGAATGCCTGAAATCTCTGTAAGACCAGTATGCAGAATAATGCTTGCCTTTTTTATCTGTTCTGTTTCATATGCAGATTTGATCATTCGCAATCTACGGATAGAATCAGAAACATCCTCTGTCTGACACTGTTTGAAGACATCCTGAAACCAGATATAAAGATAGGCAGGGAGAACATCAAGCTCAAGCCCTGCAATACCGGAAGGATATATGCCAAGATCATGAAGGGTCCTGGGTATATGGTACAAATTTTTCAGGGGAACAATACGCTCCAATGGAGATTCCTGCCGGGCACGGTCAAGACTTTTCTGAACCATAAGCACAGGATCGCCTTCCACAGGAACAAAAAGGGCTGATGTCTGTATTGTTCCGGCAAAGTAAAAAACATCCACATTCTGGAAGATAAAGGCACAGGCCAGATCCCGTTCCCTGAGATGAGACTGGAAATTGTCTATCCTTTTCTTTATTTCCTGCCTTGGTACATATTCCATATTCCCTCCTGTTTTTTCAAAAAACATAGAAAGAGAATACCAGACGCATCCTGACTGTCATCTTAAAACAGGTATCCATGCCCTTTTTAAAAAGCTTGTCAAGACAAATCATTCCCCATTAAGCCTGAACTGTTCTCTTCCAAGGAGATCATGCAGATGCAACATCCCCTTTATGTTGTGTTCCCCGTCTGTAACAGGCAAGTGGGTTATTCCATGAAGTTCCATTAATGCCAGGGCATCTGCAGCACTCCGCTCCAAGCCTATGGTCTTGGGAGAAGGGGTCATTATTTCATTGACCTGCATGTTAAGAATGTCTTTATGAACGATCAGCCCACGTCTTAGGTCTCCATCACATATTATACCCGCCAGCTTACCGTTTTTTGTCCTAACAAGTGTTGCCCCGATCTTTTTTGCATTGATTTCATCTACAGCATCCCTTACCAGGGAACCCTCACATACCATTGGTATTTGATGACCTGTCAGCATGACGTCACTGACTTTGGCTGAAAGTCTTTCACCGAGGCTGCCTCCTGGATGAATCCTTTTAAAGTCCTGTCTGCTGAAATGTCTGCAATGTATAAGGGCCACTGCAAGGGCATCTCCCATGGCAAGCGCAGCAGTTGTACTTGCAGTTGGTGCAAGACCCATTGGACATGCCTCCCGTTCAACGCCTACATCTATAACAATATCACTTGCCATGGCCATTGGAGAATCCACCTTTCCGGTAAAAGATATAACAATTGCCCCCATCTCCTTAACAATGGGCAGAATCCGGTTGATTTCGGTTGTATGCCCCCCGTTTGATATGGCCAAAACCACATCTTTTGAGGTTACCATACCCAGGTCACCATGTATTGCCTCACCTGGATGAAGAAACAGGGCTGGCGTGCCTGTGCTGTTCAGAGTGGCTGCTATCTTTCTGCCGATAAGACCGGACTTCCCCATACCGGTCAGAATTACCCGTCCCTTGGATGACATAATAATATTAACGGCATCATTAAACTGTTTTCCCAGCCTCTCTTTCAGGGCAAGTATACTTTGCGCCTCAATATCGAGAACCTTTTTTGCTTCTTCAATGCTTTTCACTTCATACCCCGTTATATGCAATATCAGGCCTGATACGCTTTGATATGTCCGGTTCCAATCCACAAACCGGAATGTGTATGGACGCACCTGACAGGCCGGATACTTGCTGTTTGTCACAGATACAATGCAGAACAGGTTATCAGGACTCCTGAAAGTATTCCCTTACCTGTTTAATGGCGCAATACTTTCCGCACATGGTACAGACATCCTTTTCTGAAGGGGGATTCTGCTGCCTATACTGCTTTGCCTTCCTGCTGTCTATAGCAAGTTTCATCTGTCTGTCCCAGTCCAACCGCTTCCTTGCCAGGGCCATCTGTCTGTCTCTTTCAATAGCCCCCTTATGCCCTTTTGCTATATCTGCTGCATGTGCAGCTATCTTTGTTACTATAACCCCCTCCCTGACATCGTTCAGATCAGGCAGGGACAGATGTTCTGCCGGAGTCACATAACATAGGAAATCTGCTCCTGCTGCTCCGGCTACAGCACCCCCAATAGCACAGGCCACATGGTCATAACCTGCCGCAATATCTGTAACAAGCGGTCCCAGAACATAAAAAGGCGCATCCTGACACAGTCTCTTCTGCAGCATTATATTCATCTCTATCTGATTTAAGGGAACATGTCCCGGACCTTCTATCATTACCTGTATGTTGCGTTCCCATGCCCGGGTCGTAAGGTCACCAAGGGTCATCAGCTCGTGTATCTGAGCACGATCGGTCGCATCTGCAAGACAGCCCGGACGCAAACCATCTCCAAGGCTCAGGGTAACATCATATCTCTCTGCAATATCAAGCAGCCTGTCATAATGCTCATACAGAGGATTTTCCCTGTCATTGTGAAGCATCCATGTAATAAGAAATGCCCCGCCTCTGCTCACAACATCGGTCAGTCTTCCCTGCCGTTTCAACATCTCAAGAGCCGCCCTTGTAAGACCGCAGTGAACTGTTATAAAGTCAATGCCATCTTTTGCCTGCCTTTCTATGATTTCAAACATCTTGTCTACGGAAAGATGAATCAAGCCACCATACTGTTCTATGGTTTCCACCACGGCCTGGTAAATGGGAACAGTGCCTACCGGAACCTTGGATGCCTCAAGGATCCTATTCCTGCATATATCCACATTCCCGCCTGTAGACAAATCCATTACAGTATCTGCACCGGCCTCTATAGCGGCATTCAGTTTTTCTATCTCTCTGTCTATGGATATCCTGTCAGAAGATGTTCCGATGTTGGCATTTACCTTTACGGTCAGTCCGTTCCCTATGCCACAGGGTGTAAAACCCTTATGCATCTTGTTTGCGGGAATCACAATCTTACCCATGGCAATCTGATCCCTTAACCAGATTTTATCTACACTTTCACTCTGTGCCACAGTTTCCATTTCAGGTGTTATAACACCCTTTCTTGCCTTTGCCAGTTGAGTCATATTCTCTCCATATTTTTGACAGTTTTATCAAGACCTAAACAAATAAAAGCAAACAGGTTGCAAGCCGTGAAATGATGAAAGGCATACCTTATGGCCTTTCATGGTGGAGGAAGGTTTTACATAGCACCCACAAACCAGACTTTGGATACTATAAGAGTTTTTTTAATTCCCTGTACCTGTCGGGCGCTCAACCCCGCTGTCTAAAAGCAGGTTCCCATTTTCGGGCATAAGGGTTTTTGCGCGAGATCAAAAAAATCAGGGAATAATGCAGGAACCTGCAAAAGGCCCTGGCTTTACAGAACCGCTGCCATGACCGCATTTGTAACTGTTTTGTATGGCCTGTCTAACAAAAGAACGGGCAAGATCAACGGCCTTTAAAAGCCCATATCCCTTGGCCAGAAATACTGCCAGGGCAGTTGAAAAAACACATCCGGTTCCATGGGTATGTTTTGTATATATTTTTGAACTGCTGAACTTGTAATATTGTTTTGCATCATACAGAATGTCCGTACATTCCCTTTCCATATGGCCACCAGTAATAATGACGTCCGGACCCATTGATTTCAGTATTTTTGCACAGTGTTTCATATCATCAACAGACCGGATTTTATATCCTGTTATTGCCATGGCCTCATCAATATTTGGAGTAATTACACTGGCAAAACGAAACAGTCTTTTCAGGAGACGGATTCCTTCCGGCTGCAAAAGAGATCTGCCGGTAGATGCATGTAATACAGGGTCTATAACTATATTGTTAAGATGATGATGCTGAATAATGTGTTCCAATTCGGTTATAACCGAGGCAGAATAAAGCATCCCTATTTTGACTGCCATAGGAACGATATCTTCTATAATCGTTTCTATCTGACAGGCAACAAACTCCGCCGGAACCTCATAAATAGCATTGACTGTAGTGGAATTCTGGGCGGTTATAGCAGTAATGGCCGTTGTCACATGGACATTAAGACTCAACCCTGTTTTTATGTCCGCCTGTATACCTGCCCCCCCAAAGGAATCAGAGCCGGCAATCACAAGTATTGTCTGCACATTATTTTCTCTTGTCACTGATCACTATTCTGTGGAATAATCCCAACATCATTGCCATGATAAAGACACGGTCATATTATTGTTGCGCCACAGTAACGTCCGTACAGTTCCTTTCCGTTGTCTTTCCGTACAGTTTTAAGGGCATGAGGCAAAAATTCCATAATATCACGTGCTGTTATCCCGTCCTCTCCCTTTGTTTCTGCGGCCATGTCTCCTGCCAACCCATGAATAAAGACACCGTTTCTTACCGCACCTTCAACAGGCAAACCCAGCCCATACATGGCAGCTATCGTGCCTGTAAGAACATCTCCTGAGCCCGCACTGGCCATACCTGAATTGCCTGTCAGATTTATGAAAATCTTTCCATCAGGACAACCTACAAGGGAATGGAAGCCCTTAAGGACAATGAATGCCCCCAGTTTTTTCACAGTATCCTTTAATACCTCTATCCTGTTGTTCTCAATTTCAGCAACAGGAAGTCCTGTTATTCTGGACATCTCCCCAAGATGCGGGGTAAGTATGGTGTCATTTTTCCGGTATTTAATTATATCAGTCTGTTCACTAACAGCAGTTATCCCGTCTCCATCTATTAAAAGGGGCTTCTGTATCTCGGAGGCAAGCTGCCTTGCAAGTTCTCCTGTCTCCCTGTTCAGGGAGAGTCCTGGCCCAAGTACCACCATATCTGCCCTTTCTGAGGCATTTAACAGAAACTCTGTATTTTTTATTGATATTGAACCCTCTGCCGTCTCTTCCTGGGGTACAAATACAATCTCGTGTCCATTTGCGGCTATGAACGGTACAATGGATTTTGGCGTAGCAAGTCGTGCATATCCCCCGCCTGCCTTCAGGAATGACAATGCTGCAAAACAGGGGGCACCAAAATAGGTTGATGCACCTGCAATAAAGAGGATATCGCCAAAATCTCCTTTATGTCCTGTTGTTTTTCTTGCAGGCAGGGGAATCAGTTCATTGGTTTCAATGTTAATCGGCCCTGCCATATCATAAATCAGGGGAGGAAATGATATATGGGTCACATAGAGTTTGCCTGCGAGTCTGTTTCCGGGAAAGAAGATATTTCCCAGCTTTGGAAGGCCAAAGGTTACTGTAAAATCCGCCTTAACAGCAGCACCCATGATTTTTCCTGTATCTCCTGCCACACCGGAAGGTATGTCAAGGCTTAAAACCGGCTTCCTGCTTCTGTTTATCAGACTGATCACATCATTGTAGGTCCCGGTTACATCACGGGCAAGACCGGTCCCAAATATGGCATCCACAATGGCATCGCACCCTGACAAAATATCTTTTGCCTGTATGGCAGAATCCATATCAATTACTTCTATGCCGGATTTCAGAAGAATATCCAGGTTCATGGCTGCCGCACCTTTATATCCGGTTCTGTTTCCAAGCAGGCACACAGACACATTCCCTGCAGAGGAATGTATCTTTCTTGCCACTACAAAGCCGTCTCCTCCGTTATTACCTCCTCCGCAAAAAACGACAAATCTATGTCCCTGTATTTTCATATGCTGAGACAGGACAAAATATGCAGCTTCCCCTGCATTTTCCATAAGAAGCTCCTCTTTTATGCCAAACTGCTCACTTGCAGTTTTATCCAGTCGTCTCATTTCAGATACAGTTGCTATCTTCATCGTTTCTTCAACTCCCTGCAGTAATAAATGTTTGTGAAAACAAGGGGTCCTGCTTACAGTTTCAGAAAGACTTCAGCAAGGCTACAGCCATGTTCAAAAAACAGCCCTGACTGAAGGGCTGCCTTTTCTGTAAAGCCTGTTATCTTTTTTTTATTATTGCCGTTTTCCCCTTCACCTGTTTCAAGCTGTTTTTTGTCTGCCCAGGCAAAGATGGTCGGTTCATCTGTATGGGTACGTTTTGAAACCGGTGTAAAGTGATCGCTTGCAACCATGATCCTGTAATCATCAAAAGCAGCAAGTCCCGTAAGAATATTTCCAACAACCTCCCTGTCCACCGCCTCGATGGCCTTTATCTTTTCATATGCATTGCCGCTATGACCTGCCTCATCCGGCGCCTCTATATGGACAAACACATAATCAAGCTGTTCCAGCGCCCTGACAGCCGCCTCTGCCTTGCCCCTGTAATTGGTATCTATATATCCTGTTGCCCCTTCCACATGTATAGGTCCAAGGCCCGCACATATACCGATTCCCTTCAGCAGATCAACAGCAGAAATAATGCCACCTTTAAGCCCAAATTTTTCATGGAAATCCTGAAGCCTCGGCGCCCGGCCCTGGCCCCATAGCCAGATAGAGTTCGCTTCAGGAAGACGGTTGGCCCTTCTGACAAGATTTACAGGATGATTTTCAAGATATTGCCATGAGCTTCGTATCAGTTCAACAATCGTGTCATGCTCTTTTCTGCTGAGATAGAACGACATATCCTGATCAAGAACATCATGGGGGGGAATGGTATGTGCGGATTCCGGCCCGTCTTTCCATACAAGGAGGTGCCTGTAGGCCACACCCTGATACATGTTTATCCCTGATGGCAATCTCATCTTCCGCCTGAGATCCTTTATGATCTGTGTTGCCTCCGGAGTTGTAATATCTCCGGCGCTGTGACTTTTCATAATGATTTTACCATCAGATCCTTTTTTCAGACAGACAAGATTCATCCTGAAGGCAACATCAGATGATTCGAGAACTATCCCCATACTTGCTGCCTCAAAAGGAGCCCTGCCCGTGTGACAGACAAGAGGATCGTACCCCATAAAGGAGAGGTTTGCCACATCACTCCCCGGTTCCATTCCTTCAGGTATGCTGCGCACAAGGCCCGTATGGCACATTGCTATCCTGTCCATGTTTGGTGTCCTGGCAGCTTCAAGGGGGGTTTTTCCTCCAATGCATTCAACAGGATAATCTGCCATGCCATCGCCAATTATCACCACATATTTTGTTGTTTCTGAATGTCGGAACATTACTGAATCAGTCCTCTTCCACACGTACCATTACTGTTGGTCCGCTTACCATATCCAATTTGTCTATCTTTGAAACCGCCTCAATCACGTCCTTTTCTCTGGCCTCGTGCGTTAACATTACAATAGGAACCGAACTGTTCTGCTCTCTTCCTTTCTGAATGACCGAGGATATACTGATGTCGTGCTCTCCCAGCACACCCGCAATCGTAGACAGAACACCCGGACTGTCAAAAGCTGAAAACCTGAAATAATAAGCGCTGCGCAACTCTTCCATAGAATGAACCGCTATCTCCCTTTGAAAGAAAAAATGGGCAAGCGGAGGCATAAAAGCTTTGTTTCCAAGACATATGGCCCTGGCCACACCCATGATATCAGAGACTACAGCGCTGGCCGTAGGCCTCCTGCCTGCACCCAGGCCGTAAAACAGGCTCGGCCCCACAAAATCCCCTTCCAGATAAATAGCATTAAATTCATCATCAACCCTTGCAAGGATGGAATTTTTTGGAATCATGGCAGGATGAACCCGGGCCTCTATGCCATTGTCACGCTGCCGGGCTATTGCAAGCAGTTTTACCCTGTACCCAAATTCATCCGCAAAACGTATATCATCGGGAGTCAGGTTAACAATTCCCTCTCTGTATATAGATTGCAAGGCAACAGGATATCCCAGCAAAAGGGATATGAGTATGGCAAGCTTGTGAACGGCATCTGTTCCATTCACATCCAGGGTCGGAGGATCCTCGGCAAATCCCATCTCTACCGCCTTTTGCACTACCTGATCATAGGCAAGTCCTTCTTTTGTCATTCGTGTCAGAATGTAGTTTGAGGTTCCGTTCAGGATACCCTTTACAACACTGATACGGTTTGGAGCAAGACCGTTTTTCAATGCCCCTATTATGGGAACAGCTCCGCATACACTTGCCTCAAATGACAGAGACACACCGTTGCTGAATGCAGTTTCATACAGTTCTTTTCCATATTCTGCAAGCAAGGCCTTGTTTGCAGTAACCACATGTTTCCTGTTTTCAAGGGCACCTGTAACAAATTGCTTTGCCTTTACAAGTCCACCTACCAGTTCCACTATAACATCAATGTCAGGGTCATTGATCAGGTCCATTGCATTGACGGTCATCAATGATCTGTCAACATCAACCCCCCTGTCTGATTCAATATCAAGGTCGGCAATCTTTTTTATGGCAATATCAGTACCAGTTCGGTTTCTTATTGTTTCCTTGTTAGACAGAAGAAGCTCAACTGTTCCTGCTCCTACCGTACCAAACCCTATTATTCCAACATTAACAGGTTTCAATATTACCTCCGTTTCCATCTATACCGGTTTACAGTATATGCCTGATACCTCTGATTGCCTGTCTTATCCTGTGCGGATTTTCCACCAGGGCAAAACGTATATAGTTGTCTCCGTAATCACCAAAACCTATTCCAGGAGAAACCGCCACCTTGGCTTCCCTTATAAGCATCTCAGAAAATTTCAAGGACCCCATTTTAATGTACTGCTCAGGTATTTTTGCCCAAACAAACATGGTCGCCTTTGGTTTTTCTATTTCCCATCCAATACGATTCAAACCCTCTACCAGCACATCACGTCGTTCCCTGTATATACCTACTATTTCTTCAACACAGTCATACGGGCCATTAAGGGCTATTATTGCTGCAATCTGTATAGGCTGGAAAACACCATAATCAAGATAGCTTTTTATCCTTCTAAGGGCACTTACTATTACAGGATTACCTACGCAAAAACCTACACGCCATCCAGGCATGGAATAACTTTTGGACAGACTGAACAACTCCACACCTATATCTTTTGCTCCCGGCACCTGCAAGAAACTCGGCGGCCTGTAGCCATCAAACACCAGATCTGCATAGGCAAAGTCATGTACAACCATGATGTCGTGTTCTTTGCAAAACGCAACTATCTTTTCAAAAAAAGCCATGTCCACCACTTCTGTTGTAGGGTTGTGGGGATAGGACAGAATCAGCATCTTGGGACTTGGCCATGTCTGTTTTGTAGCATTGAACAGATCTTCAAAAAAATCCCTGTCAGGACCTATTGGTATGGATCGAAGGTCACCTCCTGCAATAATAACGGAATACGGATGAATTGGGTATGTCGGATTAGGGGCAAAAACCACATCTCCAGGGCTGATAACGGCAAGGACCAGATGGGACAGACCTTCCTTTGCCCCTATGGTCACTATAGCCTCTTCATCAGGATCCAGGTCCACATCAAAGCGCCTTTTATACCACTTACATATGGCATCCCGCAGCCTGGTAATCCCCATAGAGGCAGAATATCTGTGATTATGACCCTTTTGTGCAGCTTCAATCAGTTTGTCTACTATATGTTTTGGTGTGGGAATATCCGGGTTTCCCATACCCAGGTCAATAATGTCCTCTCCTTTGTGTCTTGCATCCATTTTTATCTTGTTTACAATGGAAAAAACATAGGGTGGCAATCTGCTCATTCTGTTAAATTCTTTCATGTCGTTCAATCTCCGAAAAAACGGATAGCAGGGTTGCAAACTGATTCCTGCTATCCATAAAAAGTATGATAAAATTGCAAGGTTTTGCCAAAACGAATCAAAGCAGCATAACATAGCCTTATGCAAGCACTGCTTTAATCCTGTCTTCCGTAACCATGCCATGTCTTAGTACTTGCGGAGGGTAAACCGTAAGATCCAACACGGTTGAAGGGGCCTTTCCCTCGGTCTGGCCATCATCAACAACCATGTCCACCCTGCTGCCAAACACCTGTATAACCTCTTGAGCGGTTTTGCAGGGCGGATTGCCGGACAGGTTGGCGCTTGTCCCTGTAAGTGGTACTCCTGACATCCTTATCAGGGCGCAAGGTACGGGATGAGAGGAAAGCCTGATGCCAATTTTTCCTGTGCCTGCCGTGAGTAAAGGAGACACGGATTTTCTTGCCTTAAAAATCAGGGTTAACCCTCCCGGCCAGAAGGCATCAATCAGGGCATCAGTATAATCGGGGATATCTCTTGCATATAAACAAAACTGCTCTCTGGACCCTATAAGAACAAGAACAGGCGCATTATACTGCCTGTTTTTTAATGTAAACAGCCTTTGAACAGCCGCCTCATTTGTTGCATCTGCTCCCAGAGCGTAAAATGATTCCGTAGGAAAAGAAATTATTTTGCCGGACAATATAAAAGCCTTCCCTTTTTCCAGTATATTGTCAAGGCCACGTACGGATTTTGCCATATCTGTTTTTTTATAATATGCCTGCAAGATTTTGCGCTTCTATCTTTTCTGCAAGCTTCCTGCGATAGGAAAGGAGCTGATCTTTCAGTACTGGCCGGTTCAGGGCCAGTATCTGCAATGCCAGTATTGCTGCGTTCTTGGCTCCTCCGCTTCCAACAGCCACAGTAGCAACAGGTATGCCTGGAGGCATCTGGACTGTGGCAAGGAGAGCATCCATCCCATTCAATGGAGATGAATCAACCGGTATCCCTATAACCGGTAAAACAGTCATCCCCGCAATAAAACCCGCGAGATGAGCTGCCCATCCTGCTGCTGCAATTATAACCTCTGTCTTGCTGTCATTCAAAGACAATACATATTCTCTTGTAAGATCAGGGGTTCTGTGTGCGGAAAGGATCTTTACGTCATAGGGAACATCAAATTCTGTCAGGATACCGGTGCAGCCTCTTACAATATCGGCATCAGACACACTGCCCATTATTACAGACACTAACGATTCTTTTGAAGTCATTGTTCTATCCTTGATTCAGCATCCCTATAAGGGGATATATGATCATCCCGGCCAGCCATGCGATATCTTCTGCTGAAAAGATTTCAGCTATACTTTTATCGAACAGCAGATTTCCTTCAGGAGGAAACTCATCGTCTCCTTTCCACAGTATCAGGACAACAGGAACATATGGAAATGCCTGAACAACTATAGAAACATCTCCATGTTCAAAGGGTTCTGCAGCATAAAGGTTTTTTGCAAGTTCAGACAAACGCTCCGGTCTGCTGCCAAATGCCTGCACCATTGGTGTTTTTGCCCTGCGCAAAAAGGCATCAAGATAAAACATACCCTCAGGAATCTCCTGATACGCTATCCATTTTTCTGTTACATTATTTCCCTTTGCCCCTTTCAGATAGTGCAAAATCAGTATTTGCTGCTGGATAGATACATCTTCTCCGGAATCCTGATACATGCATCCGAAATCAGAACATCTTATGACGATGTCCCTGTTCAAGAACCTGAGTGTCATAACAGGAGAACCGTCAGTATCATTCTTAAAATCTGCCCCGCTTGCCTGTGCAATATCTGCCGGTTTTCTCTCCCTCAGGTCTGTTACTGCCCGTTTAACAGCTTCCCTGTAATCATCAATCTTAGCCATATTATATAGTGCCCTTAAGCCCAAAAAGGCTGTAAAATAAATTATTGTTATGGAAAAACAACACCACCTCAATCCTCCCAAAACCGGTTTTTCCGGCCTCAGGACAAAATCTGCATTGCTGTTCCCCAAAGCCAACCCCAGATGAACAAATCAGGCATACCTCTGGAAAACAATATGCTGAAACAAAAAAACTGGTTTATAAATGAAAATTTAGATATTATACTGTCATCAATCAGGGTTGGCAAGATTTTCTGCAAGTTT
Organism: uncultured Desulfobacterales bacterium; assembly: GCA_964457545.1. GTDB lineage: Bacteria > Desulfobacterota > DSM-4660 > Desulfatiglandales > Desulfatiglandaceae > JAGGTJ01. The sequence continues at coordinate 215,347 of CAYWEN010000016.1, forward strand.
TGCCTTTCAGGGCAAATATTCTGGATATCCTGCAAATTAAACAAACATGGAACCCTGTTTCCAGAAAGTTAGGCTCAACAGCCAAAAACGATTATACTCCCAAAACTGATCCGTGACTGGACGCTTTTTTATTTTTCTCTTGTTTTATCCCGTCTTGATTTACATCTTTTCGATGTGTTAGTGTTCTTGACAGCTTTTTAAAAAAAGAGCCTGTGTCCATTAATAATAAATCTGTTCAAGAGCAAAACATGCAAGAATTTTAACATGAACAACGCAGGCACAGACCGGTTTTTTTTATGAACCCTTTAATGACTGGAGAAAGATAACATGGCAGGTGTAAACAAAGTGATATTGATTGGACGGTTAGGAAGAGATCCTGAGGTACGGTATACTCCGAGCGGTGTTGCAGTGGCAAATTTCACGATTGCCACATCAGATGAATGGACGGATAAAAACACAGGGCAGAAACAGGAACGGACCGAGTGGCACAGGATTGTAGCATGGAGACGTCTTGGAGAGATATGCGGTGAATATCTTCATAAAGGCAGCCAGGTATATATTGAGGGCAGGCTTCAAACACGATCATGGGAAGATGGAGACAGCAATACTCGCTACACAACAGAGATAGTTGCACAAAACATGCAAATGCTGGGGAATGTTTCCAAAACAGACAGTTCCACCATACCCTCGAAACAGTTTGCACCTGAGGAACCTCCTGTCATCACAGAGGATGAACCTCCATTTTAAGTGTTGCATACTGTGTAACAACTTCTTGCAAATACACGGCATCTGCACTCTGAGCGTGCGGTGCAGATTCTGAACAACAGACACCTTGCATACAAGGCATCTTCAGTGTAACGGACGACTATGCGGATGAATTTTCAATCATCGCAAAATTCATCCCTTAATGTCCTGATCGTTTGTTGTCTTGTCGTCTGTATCTGTTGAAGATGGTTCAATTTTCTTTGTATCTTTGGTGGCCTGTTTGAAATTTTTTATTCCTTTTCCAATGCCACTCCCGATTTCTGGAAGTTTGCCCGCACCAAAAATAATCAGAACGATTATCAATATAATAATCAGCTCTGGCATTCCGATACCAAACATAATATTTACCCTCCTTATACCAACTGTTGCCCCAAATGCAGGAATGTCCAAGAAGGCCCTTTTTTTCAAATGCTGTATTTATATGATCTTTGCCAAATCAGACACGTGTACATGATAATTTTTTTGCAAGGTCTTATCAAGCTCTTATTGTGCAAGTATTACTGTTCCCCAGGACAGTTTCCTGCCAGATGTTTGCCTGTTTTGGGCACAGGCAGGGTAACTATTACAAAAAGATCTGTTTATGAATTAAAGGGCCCTTGCGCTTTTGTAATGATTTATCAGGCCCTGTATACGGGGTTTTTACAGGCCTGTCAACTTTTGTAACGGTAAGGTGATGAACAAGAACAGCACGACAGATAAAAACCGCATGGATATACTGCAAAAGAATTTTTACGAAATCCTTGACTTTATAAACCAGATAGAGCAATTGACCCAGTTACAGAACAAAATCGATATTACTTCCAATATTGCGGATATATGGACAGTATTTCTTGAATATATACCCAATTTGATCGATGTTGAAACCTGTGCCCTGTTCCTGGTGGATGAAGATTCACATGAGTTCGTCCTGCAAAAGGTTTCACCTGCAGAAGACAAAATTACATGTCAGAAAGAACTTGATTTTCAGATAGAATGTGGCACCTTTTCCTGGATAATAAACAGAGGTCAGCCCGCAGTTGTTCTGCCAATGGCCCTGAACGAAAAAAATACAGTCATTATACTGCCCCTGTGCACCGTTAAAAGAACTCTTGGGGCAATCATGGTGGCAACCTCCATAGAGCAGAGTTCTATAACACAGGAAAATATCAGGCTCTTGACTATGCTTGCAAAACAATATGCCCTTGTAACAGAAAATGCACTGCTATATGACAAGCTGAGAAAAAAGCATGTTGCACTGGAAAAGGCAAATGCCGAGATCACAATTCTTTCAATTACTGATCCCCTGACAGGCATCTATAATCGCGGCTATTTAACGGAAAGAATCCCTCAGGAAATAAAAAGGGCTGCAAGATATGGGCATTCACTTTCCATAATTATGTGTGATATTGATCATTTCAAAAGAATAAATGATACATATGGACATATTGTGGGAGATCAGGTCCTAAAGCAGTTCGTCCAAGTCATTACAGGACTGATTCGTTTTGATGTTGACTGGATGGCACGGTATGGCGGTGAGGAATTTGTCGTGGTTTTGCCGGTAACTGATCTGGAGGGCGCCATTCATCAGGCCGAAAGACTGCGAACAGGTATTGCAAAAAGGCCCTTTAATGTGGATGATTATCAAATTGATGTAACAGCCAGTTTTGGGGTAACAGGTTTTAAATCAGAAGATCCATCCAAAAAAACAATTACACCGGAATTGGTTATAACCACCGTTGACAAGTATCTATATGAAGCAAAAGAACAGGGCAGAAACAGGGTTGTTGGTGGTCCTGTTTGCAACACATAAGGGATTTGTTGCAGAAAGACATATTTTCCTGCAGTAAGCATCTGTTTCCATTTTGTATCATATCCCTAAAACTTCCCTTAAAAAATGACCTGTATATGAACCTTCTGTCCGTGCAATTTCTTCCGGTGTTCCTGTCCCTACCACATTTCCACCTTCATCTCCTCCCTCAGGGCCAAGATCAATTATATAATCACATGCCTTTATCACGTCGATATTGTGTTCTATAATAACAACCGTGTTTTTTAATTCTACCAGGCGATTTAAGACCTCAAGAAGTTTCCTGATATCGTCAAAATGCAGTCCAGTGGTTGGTTCATCAAGCAGGTAAAGGGTCTTGCCTGTATCCCTTTTGCTCAATTCCCTCGACAACTTTATTCTCTGTGCCTCACCGCCGGAAAGAGTGGTGGCCTGCTGTCCAAGGGTAATATATCCAAGTCCAACGTCTATCAATGTCTTGAGCTTTGCCCTAATTGCAGGGATTGAATCAAAAAAAGAGAATGCCTGATCAACTGTCATACCCAAGATATCTGCTATTGTGTATCCTCTGTATTTTATTTCCAGAGTATCCCGGTTGTATCTCATGCCATTGCATGCATCACATTTTACATACACATCAGGCAGAAAATGCATTTCGATCTTCAATATGCCATCGCCCCTGCATACCTCACATCTTCCTCCTTTCACATTAAAGCTGAACCTGCCAGGCTTATATCCCCTGACTCTGGACTCAGGCAACCGTGAAAATACCTCACGGATATGAGTGAAAACACCTGTGTAAGTCGCAGGATTCGATCTTGGTGTCCTGCCTATCGGGCCTTGATCTATATTGATCACCTTATCTATGTGTTCAACGCCCTTGATCTGATCCACAAGCCCAACCCTTGCCTTTGCATTATACAGCCTTTTGCATAAGGCCGGATAGAGAATAGCGTTTACAAGACTGCTTTTTCCCGAACCTGAAACCCCTGTAATACATATCAGGGTACCCAAAGGGAGTTTTACTGTTATGTCTTTCAGGTTATTCTCTTTTGCCCCCCTGATTTCTATAATCCTGCCATTTCCTTTCCTTCTTGATACAGGGACAGGAATCTGTTTTTTCCCTGACAAATATTGACCTGTCAGAGAATCGTTTTTTTCAAGCAAAAGATTCGGCGGCCCCTGAAATATGATTTCTCCGCCATGCACTCCTGCTCCAGGTCCCATATCTATAATATGGTCAGCAGATAACATGGTTTCTGCGTCATGTTCCACAACTATAACGGTATTGTCAAGATCCTTCAGATTTTTCAGATTGTTCAAAAGACGCTGATTATCCCTCTGGTGCAGACCTATGCTGGGTTCATCCAGGACATACAGGACACCTGCCAGACCGGAACTTATCTGTGTAGCAAGATGTATTCGCTGTTCTTCTCCACCGGACAGAGTCGCAGTGGCCCTGTCTCCTGTCAGATAATAAAGGCCAACGCTTAACAAGAACGTTAAACGGTTTCTGATTTCCTTTAAAACCTTGTTGCTTATTATTTCTTCTGTCTGTGCAAGATGAAGATTCTCAAAGAAATCAAAGGCCTCTTTGACAGACATTCTGCTAATATCATAAATGGATTTGCCTCCAACCAGAACAGCAAGGCTTACGGGTCTCAATCGTGCTCCCCCGCAGGCAGGACAGGGCCTTATGTTCATAAATTTTTCTATTTCTTCCCTGATCTGGTATGATGAGGTTTCATGGTACCTTCTTTCAAGGTTTGTAATAATCCCCTCAAAGGGATGACTGTGAAAATGTCTTTTTCCATCACCCGTGTTAAAGTAAAACCTGATCTTTTCTTTGCCTGATCCATACAGGATCACCTTTTTGACCTTTGCAGGAAGCCTTTTAAAAGGAATATCCTCGCTAATCCCATAGTGCCTGCATAAAGATTCCAGCATCTCCTGAAAGTGAACCGAATGCCTGTTTGCCCACGGTAACACAGCACCGTCTCTTAATGACAAAGAACTGTCAGGGACGATAAGATCCGGATCAAAATATCTTTTTGTACCCAATCCATTACATTCAGGACATGCCCCCCGGGGATTATTAAAGGAAAACATCTGAGGAGTCATATCAGGAACACTGAAACCACATTTCGGACAAACAGCATTTTCACTGAAGAATATTTCCTTCTCCTCCGGATCAACCACGTCAACCACGACCTTACCATCAGCAAGGGAGAGGGCAAGCTCAACACTATCTGTCAATCTGCCCCTGATTTCCTCTTTTACAACCAACCGGTCTATAACAACATCTATTTTGTGCTTTTGGTTTTTATCTACGATAATATCTTCATCAAGAAGCCTTGTCTGCCCGTCTATACGAATGCGTGTAAACCCGTCTCTTCTCAAACGATTCAAAAGCTGAAAATGTCTGCCCTTACGTCCTTCAATTAACGGAGCCAGTATCTGGATTCTTGTTCCCTCAGGAAGGTTCATGATTTGCCCGACAATCTGCTGAGGTGTCTGAGAGGTTATCTCAAGGTTGCATTCAGGACAATGAGGCTTGCCTATTCTTGCAAAAAGTACCCTCAGATAATCATATATCTCTGTAATAGTTCCTACAGTGGAACGGGGATTCTTACTTGCTGAACGCTGTCTTATGGCTATGGCTGGCGAAAGCCCCTCGATAGAATCCACTTCGGGCTTGTCCATCTTGTCCAAAAACTGCCTTGCATAGGCAGACAAAGACTCCACATAACGTCTCTGGCCTTCTGCATATATGGTGTCAAAAGCCAGAGATGACTTGCCTGATCCCGAAAGCCCTGTTATTACAACGAGATGGTTTCTGGGAATATCAAGCGAAATGTTTTTCAAATTGTGCTGCCTTGCGCCTCTTATTTGTATATATCCTTTGGGCATAAAGGAGAACTCCTTGTTGTTTCATGAAAAATCGACAGTTTTTTCACTGATACATCAATATCATAAAACTTGTCAGGAAAAAGAATTGACAAACGTATGCAATATAATATAGTTAATGTTTGCCTGTAAACAAACTGTAAAAAGGGGGTGATGAATTTTGTCAGAAAGATATTGTTTCAGTAAAGTGTACAGAAAGACAAGCTTGTTTGGAGCAATGTCTCTAATCACCCTTACTGCAAAAGGGCCCTTCAATCCATTAAAAACTATCAGGAGGCAATCAATGGCATGATTCTTGCAGTGTCTTGATAACAACATCAAAAAACCTGACAATTTTTATATGGGAAAAAGGGCATCTCATGTTTTTGGGGTGCCTTTTTTGTTGATCCATGTTCAAAACTGTTGCTTTAAGGCCTGTTTGCTTTCCGTCTGCAAACAATCATGAAAACACGTTTATGTAATCAAGATTTTTGTATGTATTGATTTCAGACGATCCAGACTGGTCATGGGTTGAAAATTGCCGGCATCCGAAATCTGTTTATGCCTGAACACTGCTTGCAAAGGTATTGCCTTATATATGTTTCAAGCATTACTGTTACAGCATAATGATCGGTTCCATACAAACATAACTCGTGCCCATCCGGAAACAGACCGTGGGCAATAGTGAATTTCCGGTCTATAAACAAGAATTCTTCCGCAATATCTAAGGAGGTCAAGGGATTATGTACAGGCCCACAGACACCGCATAAGGAATCCCGCAGATCAACACCGAGATTGTGAAAGACCGTTTATGGATGAAAACCAACTCCAAATTTATAATAAAAATATGATGTTGAGGTGAATCAAATATGAAAGTAATTGTTCATGACAATCAGATAGAAAAGGCAATCAGGGATTTAAAAAGAAAACTGACCAAGGAAGGTTTTTTTTCAGAAATAAAGGAAAGACGATTTTATGACAAACCAAGTGTCCAGAAAAAGAAAAAGCAGGCAAAGGCGGCAAAAAGACGACGCAAAAGAATGAAAAGATATTAAGCCTGCCTTTATAACATGCTTAAGACATATAGGGATTTTCTTGCAAAAACAGATTCAGGCAAACACCTGGCAATATCAGAATTTACAGGTTGTTTTACTCAGTATCTTTTCCCCGGTTCAGAGATGTTTTACGCAGATATGAAAAGAAACTGACAGCCTGACCGCCAAAGTGCCAAAACGCAAAAAATGACATGGAAAATCTCAATACAACACCAGGCACAAGATACCTGGGAAACTAAAGGCCAAAAAAACAAAAAATGCATTGAAAAAGAGGGAACAGGATCCCAAACCGGACAGCGGTTTTGGCCTGTTCCCTTTGACCTTTCCCTGAATCATCTCGAAAAATCTGTTTTGGTTGTTCCCGGCTCCCCCTGAAAATCCCCAATGTGAGATACACCTGTTTCCACGTTCCCGGGCGATTCTCATTATCCATCTGGATCTTATAAAAAACCCTTTTACAGGTAAAAGCGCCCTTTCATAATTTATACAAGGATACATTGCACCATTTTGGCATCATATTACCAAACAGCTGCCACTCACATACCATTTATAGCACTTCAAGGTATAAAACAAGACATGTCTTGTTTTATTACTTCTTCTGAATCACCAGGGCATTCTTTGCTGACCAGCCTTTTCTTATGCATAAAAACATAAAATTTCTTGGTCAAACAAGCTGCCACCTCGCCTTTTTTGACAAACCAATACCCCACAGAACAACCTGCAGCGTATACACCATCTTTTGCTTCCGTTACATTTTCACAGAGCACATCATATCTATGAGGACAACGGCATTATTTGCCAATACCTGTTGGTAATGGGAAGCCTTCTGTCCTTGCCAAATGCCTTTGGGGTTATCTTGACACCCGGAGGAGCCTGACGTCTTTTATATTCATTCAGGTCAACCATACGCACAACCTTATTTACTGTATCAGAATCATAACCTGACTTTATTATATCATCAACAGACATCTCTTCTTCCACATACGCATGTAAAATACCATCAAGTACGGGATAGGGAGGCAGGGTATCTTCATCCTTCTGGTCAGGCCTCAATTCCGCTGATGGAAACCTTTTTATGATACTTTGAGGTATAACCTCCCGTTTGTAAACACTATTAACATACTCGGCCAACTCAAAAACCATTGTTTTCGGGACATCTTTTATAGTTGCAAAACCTCCTGCCATATCGCCATACAGGGTACAATATCCCACAGCAAGTTCACTTTTGTTGCCTGTTGCAAGCACCAGCCAGCCAAAGTGATTGGAAAGCGCCATCAACAAGTTTCCCCGTATACGGGCCTGAATATTTTCATATACAAATCCGCGTCCATGACTGCCTACAATATCTTTTAACACGTTCATATAAGAGGAATGCAGTTTTTTAATCGGTATAGTGATCAGTTCAACCCCCAGCCTGTTGGCAAAAAGGACTGCATCCGACAATGTTTCATTCGATGTGTATATGGAGGGCATGGTTACACCAACCACATTATCTGATCCAAGGGCATCTGCCGCAATAACCGCAGTAAGCGAAGAATCAATACCTCCACTAAGGCCAATTACCACTTTTTGAAACCCGTTTTTTATTACATAATCCCTCGTGCCAAGGACCAATGCCTGGTATATTTCTGCTAACAGGCCTATCTCACCGGCAATAGTGGCAGGACGTTGATCACGATCATGACAAGAATCATTAAGGACAAGTGTTTCTGCAGGGATATCAGTGTACTGTGCTGAAGGAATATCTGCAATACAATACGCTGGAATATCTGTAACAAGAAGTTCTTCCTGAAACCGGTTTGCCCTGGAAACCATATCACCATCCGGCCCTAAAACAAAACTTCCACCATCAAATACCAGCTCGTCTTGCCCTCCGACAAGGTTGTTCAAGCACACATAAGACCGTGTGGCTGCAGCAAACTGCCGGGCAACTTCCATGCGTTTTGCAATCTTGCTGGCATGAAACGGCGATGCGGAAATATTCAACACAATACCAATATTATTTGCGATAACAAATCTTTGCGGTTCCCCATCTTTCACCCATATATCTTCACATATATTAACAGTAAGCCTGCTTTTGCCTGACAAAAGGATCAACGCCCTGCTACCTCTTGCAAAATAGCGTTTTTCATCAAATACGCCATAATTGGGAAGTTCTATCTTGTGATATACTGACAAAAACTTCTGATTTGCAATAACAGCGGCACTGCTGTATGTCTTGTCATTATCCGATGTTACATATCCCACAATGGCTGTAATATCCCTGGTATGCCTTTTTATGGTTTCAATCGCCTTCAGGTTGTCCTCAATAAAACATGGTCTGAAAAGAAGATCTTCAGGGGGATATCCACAGACAGCAAGTTCAGGGAATGTTATTATATCCACATCTTGATTGCGGGCATCTTCAATAAAATCTATTATTTTTCTGGTATTTGATGAAAAATCGCCCACAGTTACATTAACTTGTGCCTGAGCAATACGGATAATATCCATCAGGGGAACCTCCAATCAGAAGATTGACATATTACGGATGACAGCTCATATATAAAAAATACGATATCAGCTCAATAAACAGGGAAGCGAGCGGTTAGCACAAAAGGCATCTTTTACAATAAAAAAAACCGACGCCCAAATTACGGTAACGCCGGTTTTTTTAAAAAATCTTACAGATGTTGGACAAGTCTAAGAAAACACTGCCCTTGCAGTGCCCACCATTACTTTGCCACCGCCATGTTCGCCATAAATATCACATTCAACTATTTTCTTGCCGTCTTCTTCCTTCTTGCCGGTTACCTTGCCCTTGTAAGTTATTTCTCCACCATCTTTCACATGAATCTGAACAGGTGCGATAAGTTTTATATTCAATCCACCGCCACAATACCACGGAAGAGGACTTCCCAGCCAGTTAATCATAAACTCGGAAATTCCCATCTCTGTCATAACTCCAGGCAGAGCTGTTGAATCTTCCTTGATATCCCAGTCAGATACGTTCTTAGCCTGATCAGGGTCAACGTGCCAGTTCGGAACCGAACCAATAACGTCCATAATGACATTTACCATTTCCTGGGTATATTTCCTGACATAGGGTGTCATTTCATCACCGACATTTATACTGTCAAAGGTCAATTTTTCACTCATTTTTTACCCCCTTTTCTCGCATTTAATACAAAGGCCTTGGGCCAGATTTTGTTCCAGGCCATTCACTGAGCCACTGTGAACTGTGAATCTTCCGCGCTACCTTCTCACCTTTCTGATTGTATATCTCAATCTCAAAAGCAGCAAATTTCTTACCCTTGGAAGATTGCACCTTGTCCGCTATCCTTGATTTGATAGTCAAAATATCGCCGGGATAAATTGGAGCAAAAAAATCGATAGTTGACCGATTGTGCATGGTCGGAAAAACAGGGTTTGTATTTGCGGCCGTCACCAAAACCTTTTCAAAATGAAAAAGATTCAGATAACCACCGTGTGCGCATATGGTTTCAAGTCCCGCAGCCTTGGCGGCTGCATCATCAAAATAAATCGGATCTGTTGCACCTATAACCTGGGCAAACATCATCAGTTCATTAGGTGTGGTGGCCCAATAATACTCGGGGAACCCCCAACCTACCCACAAATCTTCCCATCTAAGTGTCGGAACTACTGCTTGTGGCATTATACTTACCTCCTTAAGTTTATTTGTAATCCATAACTCTACCAATCAGTGCCCACCACTCAATTTCCAGGCACAATAACATTTTCAGTTCATAAATGAGATTTTCATACAACGTTAAACCTCCAGCATACAGACACCCCCGGAAGAAAATCAAAAGATCATACATGGGATACAAAATGACCCGTGCATGGTCCTTATGCCTGATCTGTCTGTTCGGCACATACAGACACATCAGATGTTGAAGAAAAAAACATATATTAATGAAAATAAATCAATTAGCTCTATTTAAAACCTGTAACAAAAAAAGTCAAGTTTTTATTTGAAAGCAACACATACCCGGCAATAAACGCCATATCTTAAAAAAACCGGATAAGTGTCCAAACCAGCATTGCTGAATCTGTTTTACCAGCCACAACGAGCAACGAAAGCGCTGTGGGCGGCAAACACAAATTTGTCATGAAAGACTTTCATATAAAAAACAGTAAAGAAAAGACAAGATCCAATCAAAGGGGCCTTGAATACAGCAAAGAGAGGTTCCTCCTGATCTTGTCAAGGCCTGCATAACCAAAGGCCGTCTTGCCGAACCTGACCCTGAACTCCTCACTGTCCATACATAAGATTTCTCTCGCTGAAGGCAGGATAACATCTACGGATGATGAATCCCTGTTAAAAGGACATACCTCCTGACACACATCACACCCCAAGAAACAGTTCCCCATTTTCCCTGCAGTTTCAGGAGACAATGCATCGTTGTTTTCAATAGTCAAATATGACAGACATTTTTTGGCATCAATGGAATATGGCGACTCCAATGCCCCAGCAGGACACACATCTATACACCTTGTACAGGAACCGCACCTGCTTTCCATAGGAGATGTGTCCAGACAGTCTATGGAAATGGTAGTCAAAATTTCTGCAAGAAAGACATACGATCCAACTCCGGGCACAATCAGCATATTGTTTTTCCCAATAAAACCTATGCCTGATGTATACGCAAAGCTCCGTTCAAGAACAGGAGCAGAGTCCACACATACCCTTGACCTGCTCGATGGATCTATTGTCTTAAGAAAGGAAATTATCCGTTTCCCAAGCTTTCTGAGTCTGTGATGATAATCCCGTTTTTCAGGTTCAGTATATCTTGCTGCGGTAAATCCATCAGGTGTTCCTGGCTTTCTGCTTGAATAGGGATAGGCAAGACTGACAATTGTCTTGCAGCCATGCAGAAGTCTTTCCGGATCCTCTCTTACAGCCACATTCCTGTTAAGCCAGGTCATATTTCCATTTTTACCGCTACTTATCCAAAGACAAAACCTATCAAAAAACACAGGCCTGTTCAATTTTGAAAAACCTATGGCTACAAAACCCAGTTTACCGGCCTCTTTTTTCAATGCCCTGGCTATATCCAAAGAAAAACCCCTTTTTCAAACGGCATGACAGGATTTAAAGGCCTGACAGACCTATTCTTCCAGATCAAAAGGAGTAAGACTTTCATAACCGTTTTCAGTAACAAGAATTGTTTGTTCAAATTGTGCAGAAAGAGAACCATCCAGAGTAACGGCCGTCCAGTTATCCTCCAGTATCTTGATAGCAGCCCTGCCGATATTTATCATAGGCTCAATGGTAAACACCATCCCCGGAACCAGTTCTATTCCGTGACCCCTTTTCCCGTAATGGGGTATCTGGGGAGCTTCATGAAACTCCAGTCCCACCCCATGACCTACAAATTCCCTGACCACTGAACAACCCTCTCCCTCTGCATAACGGCTGATTGCCCAACCAATATCTCCGACCCTGTTGCCTGGCCTGACCATTGAAACACCTCTTCTCAGGCTTTCCTTCGCAACCGCAACTATCTTTTTTGCATCTTCAGTCGGAGTACCCACAAAAAAGGTCATGTTTACATCCGCAAAGTATCCATTCAATATAGGGGTAACATCTACATTGACAATGTCTCCATCTTCCAAAACCCTGTCTCCGGGAATACCATGACATATAACCTCGTTTACAGAGGTACACACGCTTTTTGGAAACCCATGATAGTGCAAGGGAGCCGGAATTGCACCGTTTTTCACAGTGAATTCATGAACCATGGAATTAATTTCATCCGTTGTAATACCAGGCTGTATCTTGTCCTCAACAACCCTGAGCGTCTCCAGGGCAAGGCGACCTGCCTCTCTTATCCCCTCCACATCTTCCTCTGTCTTCAGGATAATTTTGTATCTTTGCATATATTTTTCTTTTATATTGATGTTGGAAACCGATTTGTTATTATTCATGCAGCATCTTTTATACTTTAATCCACTCCCACAGGGGCAAAGATCATTCCTGCCTATCTTGATTTTGTGTTTGCTCAACATAAATTTTTCCTTTATTACAATGCATCCCAGCAGGTTCCAGCAATCCATTGTTACCTGCAGGACTCAAGATTTGTTTTCCAAGGGATCACACAGAAGGACAGCAAGTAAAGGATCATCAATGTGGTTAACTGCTTCCCGTTCATAAACGGACACATTCCGCCTATGCATCAATCTGAGGTATTCCCTGTGCACAACATACCGGATGCCTCTCCCCGCGGGAAGACCTTGTTTTTTGATATTGCGCAAAACCCTCATTTCCGGACCAGCAACTTCACAGCGCCAACATCAATTTGCGGATTGGCACCAACTATCTGTCCGCAGATAAAGATGCCAATCTCTGTGCCAATTTTTTAAAATACTGCCTTTTTATCTTGATTCCTTTCTGTTCAAACTCATTCGGCCATGGATAAATACTTACAGGAATCATAAATTTCGGAAGCCTGCCTGTCAATTCATCCCTTATCTGAACAGGATCCAACAAGGCGTTGTCTTTCATCATTATGAATGCAACCGGTCGATTCCCATATTCATAATCTTTAACAGATACCACTATTGTCTGCGCCACCCTGCCAAGCCTTAAAATTTCCCTCTCCACCTGCTCCGGCTGTATGTTTTCTCCACCAGAGATAAACATATTATCCTTCCTGCCCGTTACAGTAAGATAACCGTCCTTGTCCAAAAAACCCAGATCACCCGTATGAAACCAGTTGCCATTTATTGCTTCTGTTGTCTCTTCCCCGTTAACATATCCCTTGAAAAGGGTGGCGCCCCTAACAAGAATTTCACCATCATCATCTATCATAAGCTCTCTGTAGGGAAGCAGTTTTCCTGAGGTAAAGATATGAGACAGGCTGTCTCCCGGCATTGTTGCAGTAACCTGTGAGCTCATTTCCGTAGAGCCGTAACTGGTAATCAGCGGAATATGTTTTTCAATTGCCCTTGTGATCAGACCTGCCGGAACAGAATCACCCCCAAGCAAAACCGCTTTCATACCTGAAAGGCAGGAACCTGCCCTGTTATCCATAATGCGTATAAGCTGGGTTGGTACCATAGAGATGTGGGTAATCTCCATATGCTCTATTGCATCCGGTATTGTCATGTCTTTGCGAGGTATGGCAACAGCAGCACCGGATAAAAGGGCACGAACAGGAATAGCAAGCCCGCCGACATGATAAAGAGGGAGAACAAGCCCCCAACGATCACCAGGAGCAAGAGGAATGTTGGAATTAGATCCCAATGCGCTGTAGTAGTAATTACCAAGGGAATGCAGGACGGCCTTCCGTCTCCCTGAACTGCCGGATGTAAAGATTATGGTAGCATTCTGATCAGACGACAGCGAAAGTGCTTTGATATCATCAGGAATAGCAACAGATGTTTCAAAACAGGGTGGCATAACCGTATCCAAAGGGGGCACAGTCATAGCGGCATATAAAGAAGGTCTTTTACTATTGCACTCACTGTTTGCATGTTTACAGCAAAAAATCCATTCACACTGCTTTGTATCAGGCCATGCAAACCGAACCATATCTTCAATAAACAGGGCATGCTCAAAAGACAGGGCTGAAGATGCTTCAGACAAAACAACAAATTTTTCACTGCAAACATCACGCAGGCAACGCCTTGTATCCTGTTCAGGAAATCGCGTACTTAAAGGAACCATAACTGCCCCTAAAAGCCACAGGGCCATGGTCAGAACAATATATTCGGGAGAAGCAGGAGCCAACACAGCAACACGGTCTCCACGCCTGATTCCTGCAACATAAAGGCGAACAGAGGTATTAATAATGGCGCATAAATACTGACTGTAGGTTATATCTGCATCCGGTGTAACTATGGCCACATCATCAGGATATTTTATAGCTGCCTCAAACAACAGAATCATTTCTTCTCTGCCCATAAAAACATACTAATGCCCCATCAGATATTGCAACATTGAAAGAGTATTGTTCATCAAGGAAGGAAAAACTTAAGCAGACAGACCCTGCCTTCCGGACGGGAAACAGGACAGGATGCCTGGTCCTGCACAAAAAACCCTGTGCATGGACCAGATGCTACAGTATCCAGAAATTTTGCCGGAAACCGTTTAGATTAAGGTGTTCCGGCCTGTCTCAGATTTGATAATATGATTGATTTAATCGAATGTAAATAAAGATATGACACCATATATGCAGAAGTCTGCAAAAAACAAGATGCAAGAGATATATGCAGACCACTTTCATATATTTTGGCTGACAGGAAAGGTTCTTTTATTGTTTCACAAACTGTTTTTCTTTTACAAGAGGCTGTTTTTCACGATGTAAAGACAAGATGCGCTGCATAAATGCAAACCTGATTGTATATTTCAGATGTTTTCATGCATAACCAATTTCCGCCAGGGTATCAGTAAACACCTTGTAAAATCTTTCATGCTCAGAAATTGCGTGTTTCAAGACAACAGAAATTTTTTCTATATCCTTCATGTTTATTATCAGATCAACGCTCCATGCAAATGCCATCATTTTATCCATGGTTTTGACTTCTTCGCTTATAAGTGTTACAAACATCTGCCTTCTGACAGACATAGAAAGATGGTTGATATACTTTATTATCGGGTTGTTTGCAAGGGGCATATTCTCAAAATCATCATCCATAATCAACAGGTCAAACCGGTGAAGCCTGAGCTTGTCTATCGCATCTCTCGAGGTAAGTGCAAAAACACTTTTGTATTTCAATGCCTCAAGGGCACGTCCTGTTCTTTCTGCAAGGCCATTGTCATCAACAATTATTATGGCTGATGACATCCCCTCTTCGTACAGATCAAACACATTGTCGTTACAATCATGTCTGCATATATCCATATCTGATGCCTTTTGCCCAGAAGCCCTGTTTGAGGAAACAGATTCAAACTCCTTTGCAGGCTTGTCCTCCTTATCAACAGAGAGAACTATCCTGTTTTTGCACTGAGGGCATGATATGGCCACAGGGGTATTTACAGGAATCTTTTTATCGGCAATGACCAGTTTTTTCCCACATTTATTACATTGAACTTGCATTGGTTTATCTCCTTAACATCAAACATGATGGCCTCATCTGCAGCATTTGTATGCACCATCCAGACACATCAAACCGGAAATCCAGACTTACCAGAAATCTCTGTTGCGTTTTTCTTTTCCATACTCTACGTCAACAGACAACCCTTCAATATTAGTGGTTTTTTCTCCCCTTGCCGCCTTGACTGAATCAATACTTCTACCAACCACTGATTTTCTGGAGGCATAACTCATAGCAACTTCTTCAGTAATAAGGCCTCTCTCAAACAGGTCTGCAATAGCCTGATCAAACGTTCTCATTCCAAATGCCCGCCCTGATTCAATGATGTCATAAAATGTTCTTTCCTCGGTCTCTCCGTTCACTATATTATCCTTCACCCTTATATCAGATTTCATAATTTCAATGGCAGCAACCCTCCTTCCGTCTACCATAGGCAACAGACGCTGACACACAATCCATCTGACCGTATCAGCAAGACGGGTACGAATCAGTTTCTCCTCCTCCAAATCAAACATTCCCACAATTCTGTTAACTGTCTGTCCCGCATCAACCGTATGAAGGGTACTTAACACAAGATGGCCGGTCTCTGCAGCACTCAAGGCGATTTCCATGGTCTCCCTGTCCCTCATTTCACCAACAAGTATCACCTTTGGGGCCTGTCTCAAAGCAGCCCTGAAACCAGAGGCAAACGTATCAAAATCTGTACCCAGTTCCCTTTGATTAAATGTGGCCTTCTTTTGCGGATGCACATACTCTACAGGATCCTCAAGTGTCACTACATGTACAGAAAAATTGCTGTTAATATCGTCGAGGATAGCAGCAAGAGAGGTGCTCTTCCCTGATCCGGTAGCACCGGTAAAAAGCACTATCCCATTCCTTTCCTTGGCAATTTCATGAAACACCTCTGGCAGTTTCAAATCATCAATAGTTGGCACCCTTGTAGCCAGCTGCCTCATTACAGTTGAATAGGTACCCTGTCGGGAAAACACGTTTACCCTGAAACGAGCCTTTCCTGCCAGATTGTAGGAGAGGTCACATGATCCCTTAGATAGCAGCTCCCTTGTTAAACGTCGATCCCCATTGATAATGTTAAGGGCAAGGGTTTCTGCCTGAAAGGGTGATATGCGCGAAATTGACGGACTTAGATCCACCGGCTTAAGTTCACCTGATGACTCTACCTGAAACGGTTTGCCCACAGTTATATTAAGGTCCGATACACCTTCATAAGACTCCAGCATGGTTGTCAGTATATAATCAATTTGTTGTTGTCGCATTGCAGTGCTCCCTTTGGAAAGACAAACAAGACAAGATCCGTATAAACTGGATAATTCCTCCTCCCTGCACAAATAATTCCGGACGGTTTTTACAACACAGCCTAAACAACATCAGTAAAATCAACCGGAGGATTTTTAAGAAACGGTAAAAATTTTGGTTTGTCGTTACATTTGGAATATGCCTCATCCGGACTGATGATCTTTTTGTTAAGAAGGCCCATTATGGTATCGTCAAGTGTCTGCATGCCATATTTTCTTCCTGTCTGAAGCATTGACGGAATCTGATAGGTCTTTGCCTCACGGATAAGATTCCTTACTGCCGGCGTTGCAACCATTATTTCAAGCGCTGCAACCCTCCCTCTTTTATCAATACGTTTGAACAGGGTCTGGGCAACAACGGCCCTCAGACTTTCAGAGAGAGTGCTTCTTATCTGATCCTGCTGACTGACAGGGAATACCTCTATTATCCTGTCAACCGTCTTGGCAGCGCTTGATGTATGAAGCGTACCAAACACCAGATGCCCGGTGGCTGATGCCTCAATAGCAAGAGAAATGGTCTCAAGGTCACGCAACTCCCCGACCAGAATAATATCAGGGTCTTCTCTAAGAGCCCCTCTCAAGGCAGTTGCAAACGATTTGGTATGTACACCTACCTCCCTATGATTAACAACCGCCATAAGACTTTTATGCACAAACTCAATCGGATCTTCAATGGTAAGTATATGGTCCTTTCGGGTCTTGTTTGCCTCATCTATAATTGCCGCCAATGTAGTGGATTTTCCGGAACCGGTTGGACCGGTAACCAAAACCAGACCTCTTGGCAAACCTGCAAGACGTTTGACTACTGATGGAAGACCAAGCTCATCACAGGTAAGGATTGCAGATGGAATTTCCCTGAATACTGCACCTATCCCATATTTTTGCTGGAAAAAATTGGCGCGGTATCTCGCCAACCCAGCAATTTCATAAGCAAAATCTACATCTCCTGTATCCTCAAACACCTTCAGTTTATGTTCAGGAGCTATTTCATAGAGCATGGAACGCAAGGAATCATCGTCCAGAACCTTGTACTTGACCCTTTCAAGGTCACCATCTATTCTTAAAACAGGTTGCTGTCCTGACAAAAGATGCAAATCTGATGCTCCCTGTTCATGCATAAGCTTAAAAAAGGCATCAATCTGTGCCATTTTTCACCTCCTGTATTGTAAGACATGCAAGTATTTTGACTCACATATCTTCCAAAGCAATACTGTTTCATCCGTAAACAGTTACTTCCCATGATCCCATCACTTGTCTGCGCCCTTGGTGCATAGACGTCTTCATCCTTTGGCAGGCCATGGTCTCCTTGGTCCTGTAAAAGACATATTGGTTCCATACCGGAAACCTGCCATTGCCCCAAATCCATCTCAAGTTGACAGCAATGATCGTGCCAGATTGCCCATAACTGCAAAAAAAAGCATCATCAGCCACCTCTTTCATCCCAAGACCCTGGCGCTATGTTCTCCTGTATCCTTGCCGCTATGTTACAGTTACAAGACAATAACCGGGCAAAAAGATCAGTTTCTGCAGGGATGCCATACAGAAAACATTGAAAAATGCCACCGTATTACATATAATGTATTCTTGAGTCAAACAGAGCATTGCAGCTTTTGATGATCGTTTCTGCAGGATTACCTGAAAATCTTACCTGTTTGACGGAAGATCTATCATTCGTCAGAAACAAAAGAATACATAGACGATCTTGCTTGAAAACAATCAGGATTTATAAGGTCTGAATTCCAGGATTTCATCAAACTGCTCAATTCGGCCAAGCCTGAAACAGGCATGGCCGGACTCAAGACATCATGGCCATCCCTTGAACATAAAAACAGTTTCAAACCACTTCCACAAACCCTCTGCCTGCAGAGTCCAGGTTAAGGAACTACGTGTAACACCTAAAAAAACACGGCACAGGAGGTCATTTCAAATTGAATCAATTCTACAAAAATCTGGCCCTTTGGCTTGTTATCAGTTTGATGATGGTGATGTTGTTTCAGGTATTCAGACATCCCAACAACGCCATATCCACTATAAGTTACAGTGATTTTCTAAATATGGTGGAAACCGGCAATGTATCTCAGGTTACCATTCAGGGAAACAATATTACCGGCATATCAGCACAGGGACTCTTTAAAACCTATGCGCCCAAGGATCCTGAAATGATCAAACTCCTGAGGGCAAAAGGGGTTAAAATCCTTGCAAAACCCATAGAAACATCTTCCTGGTTCCAGGTCTTCCTGTCGTGGGTGCCCATGCTTTTACTGATTGCTGTATGGATATTTTTCATGCGCCAAATGCAGTCAGGGGGGGGGAAAGCGCTGTCTTTTGGAAAAAGCCGCGCAAGGATGATGACCAATGATCAGGAAAAGGTCACCTTTGACGATGTGGCAGGCATTGATGAGGCAAAAGAGGAACTACAGGAAATTGTAGAATTTTTAAGGGATCCCAAAAGATTTACCCGGCTTGGAGGCCGTATCCCAAAGGGGGTGCTTCTGGTAGGCGCCCCCGGCACAGGAAAGACCCTTTTATCCAGGGCCATTGCAGGAGAAGCAAATGTGCCGTTTTTCAGTATAAGCGGATCGGATTTTGTAGAGATGTTTGTAGGTGTTGGCGCCTCCAGGGTAAGAGACCTTTTTGTACAGGGAAAAAAGAATGCGCCCTGTATCATATTCATTGATGAAATCGATGCGGTTGGCAGACACAGAGGTGCTGGTCTGGGCGGAGGACACGATGAAAGGGAACAGACACTTAACCAACTCCTTGTGGAAATGGACGGTTTTGAATCCAATGAAGGCGTTATATTGATTTCTGCTACCAACAGGCCCGATGTTCTTGACCCTGCCCTTCTCAGGCCAGGCCGCTTTGACCGTCAGGTCGTAGTGCCGACTCCGGATATAAAGGGCAGAGAGGGAATATTCAAGGTACACATGAAAAACAAGATGCTGAGCAAAGACATAGATCTGTCCATACTTGCCAGGGGAACGCCGGGATTCACAGGAGCAGATATTGAAAACATGGTCAATGAGGCCGCCCTTCTTGCTGCAAGACGTGGAAAGGACAAAATTGAGATGGAAGATCTCGAAGATGCCAAAGACAAGGTATTGATGGGTGTGGAACGGAAAAGCATGCTCATAACCGAGGAGGAAAAAAGGATTACGGCATATCATGAGGCCGGACATGTACTGGTTGCAAAGCTTCTCCCGAACACAGACCCCATCCACAAGGTAACCATTATACCAAGAGGACGGGCGCTTGGCCTCACACAGCAGCTTCCCATAGACGAGAAACATACATACCCAAAAGAATATCTTTTGAACAATATGACCATATTTATGGGTGGAAGGGTTGCAGAAGAGATTATATTAAAGGCACAGACAACCGGGGCAGGCAACGATATTGAGAGGGCATCCGATCTTGCCCGCAAGATGGTGTGTGTTTATGGTATGAGCGATAAATTAGGGCCCATGACCTTTGGCAAACAGGAAGAACAGATATTTCTTGGAAAAGAAATATCCCAACACAGGGACTACAGTGAGTTGACGGCCCAAAAAATTGACGAAGAGGTAAACAGGATCATCACTGAAAGCTATGACAGAGCCCACAAGATCCTGTCTGACAATCTGGAGATTCTGGAAAAAATCGCACAGTCCCTGCTGGAAAAAGAGACCCTTGACAGCAATGATATAGACGAGATCATATCAGAATTCATACCCAAAGACGATACCCCTGACTCCCGGAATGGAGACGCAACTTCTTGAATCTTCGCATGAAACATAAAAAATATGTGCTAAGGCCTGCAGATCGCACCCTGATCATGGGGATATTGAATGTTACACCAGATTCATTTTCAGATGGGGGAAAATATATTGAAAAACACAGGGCCGTCAAGCATGGCCTTGACATGGTTAAAAACGGGGCAGATATAATCGATATCGGAGGTGAATCCACACGTCCGTATTCAAAAAGGGTATCAACTGCCGAGGAAATGGACAGGGTTATCCCTGTTATTGAGGAACTGAGCAGACAGATTGACATCCCGATCAGCATAGACACCTGCAAAAGCGCTGTAGCGCATGAGGCAATCAAGGCAGGCGCATCCATCATCAATGATATAAGCGCACTCAGGTTTGATTCTGATATGGGGCAGGTGGCAGCCAGCTCACAGGTGCCTGTAATTCTCATGCACATGCAGGGAACTCCTGAAACAATGCAGGACAATCCCCATTATGACAATCTTTTGACAGACATAAAAATTTTTTTCAGTGAAGCCATTAAACATGCCAAAAGTTTCGGGATCAAGGAAGAAAATATCATCATAGACCCTGGCATCGGATTTGGAAAAACCATGGAACACAATCTCACCATTATACGGAACCTCTCTTGCTTCCGGTCCCTCAACAGGCCCATACTGCTTGGCACATCCAACAAGGCCTTTATAGGACGTGTGCTTGGAGATAATAACAGAGAAACAGGAACCATGGTCACCATTGCCTGTGGAATCATGTCCGGTGCCAATATCGTACGGGTACACAACGTCAAAACAGCCTTGCCTGTAGTAAAGATGGCCGATGCAATAAAGATGGCATCATACGCATAAGAACGGGAAAAACCGAAGGTTTACTGAACAACAAGCATGCATATCTCACAAACATCTTAACCGGATATTGTATCTCAATGATATTTTGCATAGACGTAGGCAATACACATACCGTATTATGTCTAACCGACACAGACAACATTATTCATGACTGGAGGATCAGAACAGACAGCAGAATAACGGCTGATGAACTGTATGTAACAATTTTCACCCTGTTCAAGATTGCAAAACTGAGCTCTGACAGCGTAAGTGCAATTGTGGTTTCCTCTGTAGTGCCTCCTGTTACGAACATAATCAAGGAACTTGCAGTCAATTATTTTAACATATCACCTGTTATTGCAAATTCATCTACAGACATCGGGATGCCCATAAAATGTATCAATCCCGCAACTGTAGGAGCAGACAGGATAGTGAATGCAGCAGGGGCATATGAAAAATATCATACATCCATGATTATAATCGATTTTGGAACAGCAACCACCTTTGACTGCGTTTCCATAAACGGAGAGTTCATGGGAGGTGTTATTGCACCAGGCGCCGTTATTGCTTCCGAGGCCCTTTTCAACAGCACATCCCAGCTCCCAAAAGTAAATATCTTTACTCCTCCGAAAGATATCATTGCACAGGATACTGTCAACAGTATCAAGGCCGGTATTTTATACGGCTATACAGGGTTGGTAGATGGTATAGTCAAACGCATGAAAAAAGAGATGGATTCTGATCCCATGGTAATTGCCACTGGAGGACTGGCCCATATATTTTCTGATTTGTCAGAGACAATAAATACTGTGGAAAAATTTTTGACCATCCATGGGTTAATGACCATTTTCAAAAAAATCAGTCAATCCCATAATCCTTTGAAAGATCCGCCCGGGTAAGATCTGAAACAGGCAGGTGCTCAGACAGGTGGAATCTTTTGTATGCATACCCAAAAAGCACCCTGATTTATCCTCCAGGGCACAACAGCCCCTGCATTCCCGACCCACAAGTTCTTCATGTCATAAACAAGGCCGGCAGCCCGAACTTGCACAAAAATTATCATCAGACAAACTGAAAATTCCATGCTCCACCCACAAACGGAGTGTAGCATCACAAACCCTTTAAACAACGGTACACATGACCTTATATGACTATCCCTGGTTTTCAAAAATCAAACGTCCAAGCCGTTACATAGGCGGTGAAGTCAACAGTATAAAAAAAGATCTTTCAAACATAGATGTAACCATTGTCCTTGCCTTTCCCGATGTCTACGATGTAGGCATGTCCCATCTTGGCTTTAAAATACTTTACCATATACTCAACAAAAAATCCTGGATAGCAGCAGAAAGGGCCTTTTGTCCATGGACAGACCTTGAACAGGAAATGAGGGCACACAATGTATGCCTCACAAGCCTTGAATCGGACAGGCCCCTATCCTCCTTTGATACTGTGGGATTCAGCCTTCAGCACGAACTGTGCTATACAAATGTACTGACCATGCTGGACCTTTCAGGTATACCTCTGTTTGCCCGGAGCAGAAAAGACACAGATCCTCTGATTATTGGAGGGGGGCCTGCATGTTTCAACCCTGAACCTGTTGCCGATTTTTTCGATCTTTTTCTCATAGGAGATGGTGAAGAGGCCCTTGTCAAGATATGCCGAACTCTAAAAGAGGCCAAAACATCCGGCACGAGGGACAGAAACCGGCTGTTACATGAGCTTATGCACATCCGTGGCGTTTATGTCCCATCCATGTTTGCCATCCATTATACGGACAAGGGCACAATAGACAGTATTGAGCCAAAATTTCCGGATTACCCCTTTGTAGAAAAGGCCATTGTTGATGATATAAACAAACATCCATTCCCAACAAAGCAGGTAGTTCCCTTCACCGAACTTGTCCATGACAGGATAGCCATAGAGATTGCACGGGGATGTACACGGGGATGTCGTTTTTGTCAGGCAGGCATGATATACAGGCCTGTGCGGGAACGCAATCCTGAATCAATATTTTGTATTGCCCGGGATGCCATCGCTGCAACCGGTTATGATGAATTGTCCCTTTTATCATTGAGCTCAGGTGACTACTCATGCATTGAACCCATGCTGATTTCCCTGATGAACACCTTTTCAGAGGAAAAGGTCGCTGTAAGTCTCCCTTCTCTCAGGGTTGATACCCTTAACCCGTTACTAATGGAGCAGATAAAAAGAGTAAGAAAGACCGGCTTTACCATTGCCGTGGAGGCAGGTAATGAAGATCTGCGAAAGGTTATCAACAAGGGCCTGACACAACAGGATATACTTGAAACAGCACAGGCCGTGTACAGGGCAGGATGGAAACTTGTCAAACTGTACTTCATGATCGGCCTGCCTTTTGAAAAAGAAAAGGATATCTATGATATTGTTGATCTGGCCAGGCAGGTAGTGAAACTTTCCGGTAAAGGGAAAAAAGGCTTTAAATTAAACATCAGTGTTTCCACCTTTGTGCCCAAGGCTCACACACCGTTCATGTGGGAACCACAATTATCCCTGCAGGAAAGCACAAGACGTATAAACCTTATAAGAGAGAGTCTTAGGGGCACACATGTCCGTGTAAAATGGAACGAACCTGAAACAAGCTGGCTTGAAGGTGTCTTTTCAAGGGGAGACAGGGTCCTGGGCAATGCCGTTTTTCAGGCATGGAAACTCGGAGCCAGATTTGATGCATGGTCAGATCAATTCAGAAAAGACATATGGGATGAAGCCTTTGGACACACATGTCTGGATCCAAAGCTTTATCTGCACAGGAAAAGGGACATTGATGAGACCCTGCCATGGGATCATATAAAGACAGGGGTAAGCAAAAAGTTTCTGAAACAGGAGCTTGAAAAAGCCAGGCAGCGTAAATTCACCAAGGATTGCAGACAAGGGTGTATCGGCTGTGGAGTGTGTGACCAAGAAAAAATTGCGCCTGTTATTGTAAACAGCAGAAAAACAAAGGCCGTTTCTGGCACCAAGCCGTCTGGCAAAACATCTTCCACAGCAAATCTTCCGGTTTTTTACCGTCTGACCTATACAAAGCTTGACAGGGCCAGATACCTCAGTCATCTGGAAGTTATCAAGGTGTTTTTAAGGGCATTTAAACGTTCAGGCATACATCTGGCATATTCTCACGGTTTTCATCCCATGCCAAAGATATCTTTTCTCTCTGCCTTGCCGGTTGGAACTGAAAGCATGTGTGAAACAGCAGATATAACTATCCTGAATCCCATATCAATCCATTCGTTAAAGGACCGCATAAACCGTGAGCTTCCTGAAGGCATTTCTGTAACCTCGGCAACAGGTCTACCTTCAGGAAGAAAAAAGCCAACACTGATAAGCGTGCATTATCTTATCAACATTGAAGGTGAAGATCTTTTGACACAAAAGGACAGGTTAAAAAGGTTCAATGATGCTGACACATGGCTTGCAGAAAAACAGACAAAAAAAAGAAAAAAAGAAATTGATATAAAAAGGCAGGTTCAGTCAATAAACATTGTCTCAAAAAACCAAGCGGAACTGGTTTTGAGGCATAGCCATGAAGCCGGTTTGAAGCCGGATGAAATAATCAGGACAGTATTTATGCTGCCAAATATCAACCCCTGGGAAATAAGGGTAATAAAAACAGGACAAGTATTTTCATAAGATCCGGGCAAATCCAAAGGGCTGTATAATCCATATACCGTCTCCTTTATACCCGGGTTACTTATGTTCCCCGTATCTGGCATACGCAAAACATCAGGTGCATGCTTTGCCATAATACCTGGGAGGGACTTACTCTTCAAATGCCTGCACCTGATATGTAAGAACCGCAAGATCCCCGTTTTTCCACGCATCTGCAGGCAGTCCTGCCTTCATACAAAGGTGGTTTAAAAAGGTCTCCTTATCCGGAAGCTGCTTCCATACCTGGGGAAGGAAGGTCGCAGAATGATAGCCTTTTTGTATTATTACACCGTCGATTCCCGGGCGCAATTTCTGCAAGAGATCCTCCGCATCAGAATATGAAAGAGGCTGAGGATCTGTCAGCACACTAACCTCAATATCCACGTCTTTCCATTCATCCCGTTGCAGAGGGGGAAACCTGGGATCTCTAAAGGCAGCAGCAACAGCATTGTTTTTAATGCTCTCTATCAAAGGCTCATGGGGAACAATATGCCCAATACACCCTCTGAGATTACCATTCCTTGTAAGGGTAACAAAGGTGCCTCTTTTCTTAAGAAACTTTTCATGCAAATCATGATCAGGCAGTATACCCTGGTTTTTGTTAAACAGTTCATTTTCAATGGTCTTGCGTGCTACATCTATAAGAAAGGCGCCCTCTTTTTCATCAAAACTATCTTTATCTCCCATATTTTGTCTCCACTAAAAAATATCATTGTAATGCACAGGGATATTCTAACAGCACTTATGTCACCCACAGACAGGGAATCCTCCAAAATCCCTGGCTGGTATAACAAACCGGCTGTCCTGATCAGCGCATCAAGCAACGTATATGCTCCCCCTTCAAATCCAGATCATAAAAAAACAATACCGTCATTTCTCATCCTGAACATATTTACAGACACATATCCTGTAAAAATCAACAAAGATTCTGCCTCCAGGTTTTCCTTTTATTGCTGAATCAGCAAAATCACGTCTACCCCCCTGTTTCAGTCCCCGGACTGAACCCAGGTAATGAATAGGATCTGTTTCCGGACAGTCACTAACTGGCCTTGCTACCGGGTGTAACTTCGGTATCAGGAGATAAAAGGTGCAGACCTGAATCATCTTTTGCGGCAATTACCATCCCATATGACTTTATCCCCATAAGCTTAACGGGCGCAAGATTAGCCACAATCAACACCTGCTTTCCTAAAAGGTCCGCAGGATCATAATAACCCGCAATACCTGCCACTACAGTTCTTTCTTCACCGATATCAACGGTGAGCCTTATAAGTTTTCTGGCCTTGGGTATAGCAGACGCCTCTTTTATTGTCCCTATCCTCAGATCAATCTTCTGGAAATCGTCAAAGGATATTGTATTCTCCTCCCCGCTGATTTCCTTTTTCTGTTTACATCCAGTATCCTCTTTTACCCTTTTTTTGACATCAATCCTCGGAAACAAGGATGGAAGCCGATGCATTGGTTTTACAGGCTTTGCCTTACCCCACGCCCTGATACTGTCAAGGGTAAGCTGACTCCCCCTCCGATCAAGACCAAGCTGTGCCTCTATCTTTTCACTGGAATCCGGCATAAACGGCCATATCAACACAGATATAATCTTAATGGTTTCCACTGCACAGAATAATACCGCAGAAAGACGTTCAGTATCTGATTTTGCCAATACCCATGGAGATGTCCTGTCAATGTACCTGTTCAGATCACCTATCAATTCCCATATTGACATCAATGCCTTATGAAAAGCAAAATCCCTCATGCAAGTCTCATAATGATCTATCAGGTCAAGGGATTTTTGTTTCAGTTCATCATCAATCTGAAGGAAATATCCCGGCTCAGGCAAAAGCCCTTTAAAGTACTTGTGCACCATTGCAAGAGTACGACTGACCAGATTTCCAAGATCATTTGCCAGATCTGCATTGACTCTTTCTATAAAGGCATCTTCACTGAACTCCGAATCCAGGCCAAATACCATATCACGCATAACAAAATACCTGAATGCATCGATACCGTAACGTTTTACCAAATCAAGGGGATTAATGACATTACCAATGGACTTTGACATCTTCCCCCTGTTTACGTTCCAGTATCCGTGCACATTAAGATGCTGATACGGTTCAATACCGGCGGATCTGAGCATACACGGCCAATAAATCCCATGTGGTTTCAGGATATCCTTGGCAATTATATGCTGGGCAGAGGGCCAGAAATCCTCAAACCTCTGTCCATCCGGATAACCTAACCCCGAGATATAGTTAATAAGGGCATCAAACCAGACATAGGTCACAAAATTCTCATCAAAAGGCAGGGTTATCCCCCATACAAGCCTGGATTTGGGTCTTGAGATACACAGATCATCAAGAGGTTCTCTTAAAAAGGCCAGGACCTCGTTTCTATACCTTTCCGGCCTTATGAAATCCGGATTTTTCTTTATATGATCAATCAGCCAGTCCTGATAATTGCTCATACGAAAAAAATAATTGGACTCCCTTACCGGTTCAGGTGCTGTTTTATGATCCGGACATTTGCCGTTTACAAGCTCCCGTTTTGTATAAAACCGCTCACACCCGACGCAGTACAGGCCTTCATACTCGCTAAAATATATATCTCCCTTGTCATTCACACGATTCAAGACCAATTCAACCGTCTTTTTATGCAGGGGATCCGTAGTTCGTATAAAATTATCATATTCTATTCTCAGTTTTGGCCACAAAGATCTGAATTTGTCACTTATTATATTTACATACTCTTCAGGAGTCTGACCCATGACCTCGGCAGCAGTAACAATCTTTTCCCCGTGTTCATCAGTGCCGGTCTGAAAAAAGGTATCATACCCGCAAAGACGATAAAAACGGTTAACCACATCTGCTACAATTGTAGAATAAGCATGGCCAATATGAGGATTGGCATTCACATAATATATGGGTGTTGTCACATAAAATTTGTTTTTCAACTGTTTTTACCTCTTTTTGTTTTTCTTCTCTTTTTCTTGCGTTTTGAAGTGGCTTTTTTTACTTGCACATTATTATCAACAATATCTTGTTCAGCAATAACATCAAACAGCTCTCCGGATTCCAGCATAACAGTTATCATACCCTTAAGGGCATTTTGCCGGACCACCTTGCCAATACCCTTTTTTGTCTCTACCTTGCTGCCCAGTGCAGGAAATTCTTTTTTGGTTTTCTCATAATATTCATATTCATAACTAAGACAGCACATAAGCCTGCCACACATTCCCGATATCTTGCCTGGATTTAGTGACACATTCTGTATCTTGGCCATCTTGATGGTCACCGGAACAAAATCGTTCAGAAAACTCGAACAGCACAAAGGCCTGCCACATGGCCCCAGTCCTCCTTTCATACTGGCCTTCTGACGTACACCAATCTGTCTTATCTCTATCTTGACATTGAATGTTTCAATAAGGGCCTTTAACAGTTCCCGGAAATCAACCCTGCCATCTGCAGTAAAAGATACAATTATCTTGGTTTCATCAAACAGCCGTTCAACAGATGAAAGAAACATGGGCAGATGACTGTCTCTGATCTTTTTTTCACAAAACCTGTAAACCTTTTCTTCGAGTATACAATTCTTTTCATATCTTTCGATTTCCTCTTCAAGAGGCAATCGGAAGATCTCCATAGAAGGATCATGTGAAGAAAAAAAAGGCATTTCCCTCGGTTCAATAAAGACTTCTCCCATTACAGGGCCATTATCGGTCATTACTATTATCTTGTCGCCCTTTCTAAGGACAAAGCCGGCTGAATTCAGGCATTGTATCCTTTGGCTGTTCCTAAATTTTATGCCAACGGTTTTAGACATTTTCAACTTGTCTCCATATAAAACAGACGGCCTGTCTCCCCTGTACGGCTGTCCTAAAACAGGTTTTTCTTCCAAGGTGTCTTAACATGCACGATACAGCATCAGGATGCCCTGATAATATGCCAAAGGCCCATAACCGTCTGTTCCATTACCAGGGACGGATTAATATTGTCTGTTAAATCCTGCTCTGCCCGATTCAGAAGATCAATACCTTTCAACAAGGCATGCACATCAGAGGTTTGCGCATATCTTTCAAGATCATGAAGACAATCCATGTTCATAAGCATATCCAAGGGGGCATTCTCTTTTATAAGAACAAGATCACGATACAGGGATTTCCACGTCATAAACATATCAAGGATATCATTTCTGCTGCCTTTAGGCCCTGTCCTGGAGACATCTTTCAATATATCCATATACTCAACGGCAATTAAAAAGGCCCTGGTGCAAGAAACAGAAAACAGCTCACCAAGAGAAGATAGCCATGCCTTTCTTTTCACAAGATAATTGCTGTCAAGCATGTCAATAACCTTGCCAAGGCTGCCTGAACAGACCCTGGATAAGATCTCGGCAGATTCCTCACCCACATCTCTCTCCCGGGACAACCACTCTTTGATATTATTAATGGACAAGGGCTGAAACGCTACCCTCTGACAGCGGGAAACAATGGTAGGGAGCAGATCAAGGGGATCTACTGAATTAAGGATAAAGATATTGCCTGGAGGGGGTTCTTCAAGGATCTTGAGAAATGAATTGGCCGCCTCGACTGTCATGTTCTGTGCATGATCAAGCACACATACCCTGTATCTGCCAATAGGAGAAAAACTGACTGCACGGTTAAGATTACGAATATGTTCAATAAGGATCCTGTTCGATCTTTCAGCAAAAGCATCTTTTGTTTCAGAACCGACAAGCAAAAAATCGGGAGAATTGCCATCAACAAGACTTCGGCATGAGGGACAAACCCCGCATCCATTCCCATTGACAGCATTATCACAATTAACGGCCATGGCAACAGCCCTGGCCATGGACTTTTTACCTACCCCTGATATGCCACAAAACAGATATGCATGGGGCACCCTTTGCATTGCAAGGACCTTTTTTAAAAATCTTTTGGCCCTTTCCTGGCCCATGATGTGCGAAAACAGCATAATAAACTGACATAACTAAAAATACGGCAAGGATGTAACAAATTACCCGGAACATTGAAAAAAGGGCTTTCAAAAACACGCTTTTTCAAAACAGCCCAAAGAATATAATTCTAACATATATCCATCAAGTATCAAGCCTGCCGCAATGCAGGTTTTGCAATATCTTTGATATGCTCAATCAGCCGTGCTGTTATTTCTTCCTCCGAAAGCATTGCATCGACAATGAAAAAGCGTTTCTGATCTGCAGCCGCAAGCATACGGTATCCATTTCTGACTGCTTCATGGAAAACAATGGCCTCCTGTTCAAATCGGCCATCAGATTCCTGGTCCATCTCCCTGTTTCTTTTCAAGGCCCTTTCAAGGCCCACTTCTGCAGGCAAATCAAAAAGAAAGGTAATGTCCGGCCATACACCACAACAGACCTTGCGATTAAGCATTTCAATAAAAGCCATATCCAGGCCACGGGCATATCCCTGATATGCAATAGTAGCATCAGCAAACCGGTCGCACAAAACCCACTTTTTATCGTCAAGAGCAGGCATTATTACCGTTTTAACATGCTGGGCCCTGTCTGCAATATACAAAAAAAGTTCTGCACAGGGAACAAGATCGCTGGCATCAGAATCGAGAAGAATCCTCCTGATACGTTCTCCCTGCTTGGTTCCTCCAGGCTCCCGGGTCAGTATGACCGGAACAGACATATCTTTCAAATATCTATAAAAACGAACCGCCTGGGTAGATTTGCCACTGCCTTCTATACCTTCAAAGGTAACAAACAACGATTTCTCCTGAACACAAATAAAGATCCGGCTGCAAAAAACTGTTTCAGACCCAATCAACCCCTGTTTACAAACAAACTCATGGCGCGGAAGAGTTTTCTTCTGTTGAATTTGCAAAGCAGTGCTACACAAAAAAATGCAACCACACAGATCATCTGTCCTCATGAACGGCCTTTAATGCCTTTGCTATCGCCTTATCTTCCCTCTCTATTTCATCCATTGTCTTGGGCCGTATCCCGGCTGGTTTTTCTTCAAGACCATATTTCCATTTCAGAAACTGCTCACCTGTAGTTGGATAAAGGGCATATATCAGAAGATCAAAATCGTCCCTTACCAAATCACCTGCCTTTTTTCTTGCATTGTCCAGCTCCGGTTTAAGATAATCTGCTGCACGTCCTGTAACAGGAGTTTCTCCCCTTTTATAACCCTTGAGGATCTTTTTCCGGACATCCGGATCCACAGGTGCAGGAGTCCTGCCATATAAACCAAACACCAGGTCTTTAACCTCATTGGTTACCATCTTATACCTTCCAAACAGGACATTAAGTACAGACTGAACTCCGATGATCTGGCTTGTTGGAGTAACCAGGGGAGGAGTACCAAGTTCTTTCCGCGTCACAGCCACTTCCCTGTAAACCTCAGGGAGACGATCCAGTGCCTTGGCCTCTTTTAGCTGGCTGACAAGGTTTGAAATCATCCCTCCTGGCACCTGATGCGCAAGGACACCTGTATCAATAACAGACATCCTGTGTTTGGCAAGGTAATCCCGATACTTGGGAGCGATACTCTCCATGTATTCACCAAGGTCAAGCAAAACATTCAGATCAAGGCCAGGATCCCTTACAGTGCCATACAGAGACGCAATTACAGGCTCCACAGCAGGCTGGGATGTTCTCA
Source organism: uncultured Desulfobacterales bacterium (assembly GCA_964457545.1). GTDB lineage: Bacteria > Desulfobacterota > DSM-4660 > Desulfatiglandales > Desulfatiglandaceae > JAGGTJ01. The sequence continues at coordinate 247,073 of CAYWEN010000016.1, forward strand.
GGGCAAAGGGGGCAAGGCATGTGTCTATAATGTCTACGCCTGCCTTTACAGCCTCAAGATAAACCATGGATGCCATGCCGCTTGTATAATGCGTGTGCAGGTGAACAGGAATGGATATAACCTTCTTTAGTTCAACAACAAGTCTGGAAATATCAAAAGGAGCCATAATACCGGCCATATCTTTAAGGCAAAGGGTATCGGCTCCCATATCTTCAATTTCCCTGGCCTTGGTCAAGTAATAATCCAGATTGAAGACATCTCCTCCCATTCGCCTCTCTGTCAGGGAATAACATATTGTACCCTGAAAATGCTTTCCATTGGCCTTTATTCTCTCAACTACTGTCTGGAAGTTTCTGAAATCATTAAGGGCATCAAAGACTCTGAAGACATCTATACCTGCCTCACAGGTCTTATCTACAAAGAGTCGTGCCACATCATCCGGATAATTACGGTATCCTACAAGGTTCTGCCCCCGTAACAACATGGAAAGAGGTGTCTTTTTAATATGCCGTTTAAGTATCCTCAAGCGGTCAAAAGGATCTTCCCCCAAAAACCGGTGCATTGTATCAAATGTTGCTCCTCCCCAGACCTCCATTGCCCAGAATCCAACATTATCCATCTTCTCTGCTATAGGGAGCATATCTTCGGTCCGCATCCTGGTAGCAAGAAGCGACTGATGACCATCGCGGAATGTATTATCTTGAATCTTGATTGGATTTTTGGGACCCTTTTCCAGGAATTTATCCATATTAACCATCCTTGCTAATCATGCAAGTTGAAACAGGACACTTTAACAGAGTTGTAATAATCACACCATACTCAATCTGATCAGACAAAAAACATAAACAAAACCCGTCTACAAGTCAAGTTTTGCACAACATCATGGGAATCAAGCAATGCATTAGGTATACAGGAACACCTCAGATTGTCTGTTACGTCTGTACAGGGGAGAGACATAATGCACAGAAAGGCAAACTGATCTGTATGCCGTATTGGTCTTGGCAGTCATATGTATTGCAGAAACAAACACTTACAAACAGAACCTGCCATACATATAAAATATCAAAACGAGGTCAATGACATTCTCACAACACAGGGCCTGCTGCAAAGAATAAAAATTTAAAGGGGAACACTTTGGAACATAAAGAATGGTACTCAGAAATAGTCAGTACTCCCCACACTATCTTGTTCGTCCGGGTGTGCCGGGACGTATTGTATCCCGGACACCCCGTAACCAATTGGCCGCTGGCCTGTCATAAGCTCTTGCTGTTTCCTGTGGCCTCAAAGCATTACCGGCATAGTCGGCCACATCCGGACAAGGCTCAGGACCTCAAACAGTTTAAAAAAAATTTTCCATATACTGATCTCCTTGCTAAGCCGATTAATCCAGCCAACTATCTTCAAAAGATTGCTTACGGCCTGGGTGGTGTCAAGGCAAAGGCCCTTACCGCCGAAGCATCCGGACCTACCCGATGCCACCCGTTAAAATTCATGTGCCACACATGGAGGTTTTCACTGAAGGCCGCCTCAGGACATCCTCCCATGAGGTTGACAATAAGGCTTATGCCGGTATGGGCAGGATCAACGATAAAACTCCCGCTCGCCCCCATATCCCCGGCCTGACCTTCAATTGTATGGATATTATTGGCCGCCTTATAGAGCCAGAACCTGTACAGGGCAAATCTTTCAGGATGCCGTGCCTGGTAAGGCATTGTCAAGTATGTGTCCGTTGCCTCGTAACGGGTCATGCCACAGGTATCGGTACTGTTTCCGCTGGGGGCCACCACTGGTTCGTCTATTACCGCAACCGGTTTGTGGTTATCTATGACCAGACGGAAGATAAATGCCTGAAATGCGGGGGCCTCAGGATCAGGACCCAGCAGATCGGAGTTGACTGCGGCCGGATCCGCAGTGGTGATATTGTTCCAAATATCATCGTTGGCAGGCAGTCTGAAAAGTATCCCGCCGCCAAAGGAAGCAGGATCCACCCGGCTTCCGCTGCCATCAAAGAGTTCCATCTTGAAATCGACAAACCCGTCGGCAATTTTTGTGGTGTCCAGGTATCCGTTCATCAGGTCCACACCGGCATTGATAACCACCCAGGCTGCTGTGGGATCTGCAGCCGCATTGGGGGGAGTCTCGGGAGGAATCTCGAAAAGGTCGTCCTCGATCCCCACCTTGCCTGGCCCCAGTTTATAGGAAGGAAAACTCAGGATGTGCGACACCGGATCATAATCCGAATAATGCCGTACCACTTCATGATTCAGGGGAATCCAGTCCCCGGCCCCGTTGGAACGATATTTTATCCGGTAATATTTCACACCAGCGCTTTCCAGGGCCTTTGAAAACAGATATCGAAGACCAAGCGTTCCTCCAAACGGTCCTTCATGAAAAGTGGAAAGGGAGCCGCCCAATCCTGTATGGATCGATTCATACAGGCCTGTTTTGGGATCGGCGTTGGTAGTGGGCAGTATGCCTGCTCCGGTACCGTAAATCCTTTTTAGTGAATAATTCCCTACTGCGAGGGGCACAATCCACATGTCTGTCGAGGAAAGATCGATTCCGGGATCAGGCTGGCAGGCAATTGCATCAGGATCAGTAACCACCAGGCTGACAGGAGTGCCATTGGGATGATTCCAATAGGTATTGCAGGGTATGGGATAACGTTTGTAAATCGTCCGGTCAATACTGCCAATTTTCTGTCTAACCACAAACCACAGGTCAGGCGTGTCTCTATTGCATACTGATATCCATACCGTCTCAGTAAAGCTTCCATCCGGCTGGATCTCTGCGGTACCGATCTTGTTCAGGCTGTACCAGCAGTGGGGCCACCAAAGCCAGTATATCCAGGGATACCAACACAGACAGAAACGGAATGCCTGGAATTTTTCCACCAGCAGTTCCTGGAATTGCCTGGTATTGGAATAAAGAATGCTGGAAGCCTTGACTCCTTCAAAAACTTCCGAGCTGATGAATGCCTGTTTTTCTGATATATCCATCTCTTTCAGAAAGGCATTCATCCGTTCCTCCGCTGTGGACAATCTGTCGTGACGCTCCACGGCAAAGGACCAGTCCGGAGGAAGTTTCACAAGTTTGCTCCGGATATCCAGGTGTTTTGGGGGAACAGGAGGTCTTGGGCCTGTTCCGCAGTAATCATCATCTTCCCAGTCCGGCCATACAGGTTCTCTCGGAATTCTTATCGGGGGAGGATCAACAATAATATCGATAATGGCAGCACGTATCTTTTCAATGATACCGGGATCAAGGCGGTAAATACAGTTGATATCCACCTCGTATATATCAACATCACCGTGACAGACGGGAATTTTATGGTCGCCAAGGTCCTTTTCAACATTGCCTGTAACAACATAGGGATAACGCAGCCAGCATAACCATCTTTTCATATCCACATGAAACGGCATGGTTACCGACCTGCCGGGTTTTGTAACCACTCTCGCGGCAAGAGGCTGATAACGGTTAAGATCATATACATCTTCCACATCCGGAGCAACCTTTACCACAAGCATCTCTTCTTCAGGAGCAGTTTGAAATCGTCCGCGGCCTATTGATGGAGATTCGGTGTCTTTTTTCAGTTCTGTTTTTTCCAGAAACCTACCTGATCTCGTAAACAGATAGGCAGCAAAGTTAGGCCATTTTTCTTCTTGTGTTTGCACCAGACCTTTCAGTTTGATTACAACTTCAAGAATACCTTTTTCCCTCTCTTTCTGTTTTTGATCCATTGTGTTCCCCCTTTGGCTGAAGGTTAATCAACTGACGAACAAAAAACATCGCCTTGCCTCTTTAAGGTACAGGTTATACTTCCCGCTTTTGTTATCCTGCATTGCAGTTACAGAGCAATAACAATCAGCTTCCATATGGGATATTTACATGTACACATTACAGGCCTTTCCATATACCTGTTGCCTGAACAACCGGATTCTTCAGGCATATGAATATACAAGAAGGATAAGGACTATGCCATATCCACAACAGTGTTACATTATGCACATTTGGTCCGAGGAGGGCAGATAATTCTTCCCGATGGTGCATACATCGTGTTTGAAGCCAAGATGGTCATCCGGGATATATCATATCCCTTGCGCAATAATGGAAAACCTTTTCAAAGGCAATAAATGCAAAGAATTCCTGATGCCGCCTGCAGGCAGAAACAATGCCTTCTGCACCTTCAGCTCCATAGGAGCGCAACGTACAGAATGTCGTCACTTATGGTGGCCGCAATCTTACTGAATGTCTGACAAGAGCATTCATTCGTCAGGTCATTTGCCCTTTAGACAATGGTTTTTGCTCAAATCAGGTGCAATACAGAATATAATCTGTTTTTAGAGGAACAGGACGGGATATTATCGAGAATATCCATAAAATGAAGCTCAACTCAATATACAGATCGAAGACATTTAAGGATGTGAAATATCTTGGGATTGATAAATCTGCAATCAGAAAGGGCCATGGATGCATGACCATAGCTGCAGATTTGCATGATGGACAAGTTATCCATGCTGAAAAAGGCAAATCCAAAAGTGATACTTTCCCATTTTTGAAGAGATTGAAACAGCATGCCAGCAACCTGGAAACTGTTACCATGGATTATAGCAAGGCAATAAGCCGGTTTCAACGTGAATATCAACGAACAATGTGAAACAGAGGCCGCAAGCTTCCGAAAATGAAAAGCCATTTCTGAAAAGCTGGTGGAGGCAATACATTCCGGTCTTTTCCAGCTTGTGAAAGCTGCAGGGAAACTTCTGCCATAACGTACATAATTAATGAGAATTTCCCAACAAGATCCAGGCAAGACCCCTTCACCATAACCAATCATTTTGGTATTACAGTCAAGAAAGTTCCTTTGCATACCTATGAGGTTGGCAGTGAGTAACGTTTACTGGACTGCACACCCCAAGATGGCAAAGCAAAAGGCCCCGACAAGATATATTTCATTATGGAGGCAACGGAGCATTTGCCATGAATACTGACCTGTGGAAGGCGAGGTCTTTTTAACATCCTGAATTGTTAAAGTGCCACAGGCCAATTGACTCAATAAAACAGCGCCTGTTGAAAGAGATCAATATTTATTGCATAAGGGGTGTAAATGTTTTGTCTTCTCAGGCTTGTACATTTGACACGTTATCTGACCAGAAACGTATTTATCTGTAAAAGCATGCAAGATCATATCGGTAATATACGAAAAACCTGATCAAAAATTTTTTCTATTCTGATCTTTGTATGATCACCGATGACATCCTGAAACCTTGTTACAAGACAAAGAAGTTCATCCTCAGTAACACCGGGATAGCGATGTTTATGAAATTCCGGGGGGGCATGAGAACCCGGGAAATAGGATTTAAGCCATTTTACAATCCGTCTGGTATTTGAAGCCGCCAATCCGTAAAACTGGTTTTTCACCTTTGGGCGTGACAGGGATTTCATAGCTGATGTAATGTTCTCAACTATGTCTGTAATTCGTTCACATGCAAGCGGACCATCCTGGGCAGCAACATAATGTTTGAAAAGCGTCTTTCTCTCTTCCCCCTTGGCAGCGCCAAGTTTTCCTTCAAGGATTTTGTGTAAGGTATCTTCAAGTTCCTGAAAATTAAAGCACTGATGACTAAGCTGATGGGGAAGATAGTAAAACCCGTTGTCTATTTCCTCGTTAAGCACAACTCTGTAACTGATTGCAGGAACTCTCATGGCATATGCCTCCACTCCGGTAGTACAACCATTATGGACAAGCGCCCTGGCAGCCATAAGCCACGGAACAATATTTCCCTCATTGGTTACCTTGACCCGTCTGCAACCAGATGCAATTTTACGGTAAACAGCCTGATTCTCGGTTGGATGGGGACGCACCACAATATTAAAATCAGAAAATTCATTGTCAAGCTTTGGGATCAGCCGTTGAAATTCTTCAAAAACCGTCTGTTTGTAATTCCTGAGATTCTGGGCAAACTCCCTGTTCATTCCCTTGGCTGCCTTGCCAAATTCAGGTTGTTCCCCTGATTTTTTTACCGGCCTGAACAGGTTCTGATTTGGAAAAAAGGCATTGACATGATTAAAATTTGTATTCACCAGGATGAATTTTCCAAAGATCTTTCTTATTTCACCGGCCTTGTCTTCATAAAATCTGCGCATTTCAGGTCTGAGCAGATCCCCTCTCGGGTTGCCGGTAACATGTATCGGCATGTCTTTTGGCATTGCAGGATAGTTGCGCCACAATTCGGCATTGTCCTCTCCCCATGCAAACAGGTGGGATACATATTGCAAAGACAGAGGAGAAAGACGCCTTGAATAGTACATGGCTGATGGCAAATGCACCAATGCCTCCTCATCCCAGCTTACAATCTTGTGTCCCAGGGCATGTATAATCTTAAACATTTTAAGATTCATTACAGTGAAGCTTTTACACAGGTATACACTTCTTGGCAGGGAGGCAATATGAAAATCAATTATTCTATGTGACCCAATAATAGAAGTAAAACCGTGTCTTGCGGCTATGCATGCAAGCAGGACCTTCGGATCCAGTTCGCGAACCTGGTTTTCTACCGGAATTATAAGAGGTATTTTCGATGACATGCTCGTAATATTCCTTGATATTATATTATGTCAGGAGTACAAACACCAACCGCCAAAAACAGTTGCTTGTGTGGAAAATCAGGCATCAACCCTGAATATAACATCGGAGATCCTGCTTACCCGCAGCTCCTTTTTGTCTCCAAGCAAAATCTGCAACCTGTGAAGACGCTCCTGCATATCATCAATAGCAATGGGCGGAAAACGGTGATGCTGAAACTCCGGCTTGTTATGGGAACCAGGCAGCCGGGTTTTTATATGCCTTGCTATATGCAGTCCTTTTACAGTCAGCCAACGCTTCAGGGTATTGCTCCTGGAACCTGAAAGCTCCCTGCGGCTGTCCACTATTTCAACAAGAACGTTGACAATCCTTTCACAGGCAAGCAATCCGTCCTGGGCAGCAAGATATCTGTTAAGAATTGCCTGACGTTCATCATCTTTAGGGGCCACAAGTTCTCCCGCAAGTGCCCTGCCAAGCATTTCCTTCAGTTCTGCCAAATCAAAACACTGATAACTCAAGGCATTAGGCAGCCGGTAAAACCCATAATCATACTTTTCATTAACAGTTTTTCTGTAGCTGATAGCAGGAAGCCCGATAACATATGCCTCTACACCTGTAGTGCATCCATTATGAACAAGTGCCTTTGCAGCCATCAACCAAGGCACAACATTGCCTTCATTTGTTACATGCACATGCCGGCATTTTGATGCAATTTCGTGATAAACGGTATGATTTTCTGTAGGATGAGGCCTTACAATTATATTGTATCCCGGAAAGTTTTTGTCAATAAAAGGCACAAGCTCTTTAAAATCATTAAAAACCGCCAGCTTGTGATCCCGTAACCCCTCAGCATATTCCCTGCTCATACCACGTGCGGCCCTGCCAAACTTTGGTGTTTGTTCCGGCCTTTTAACAGGCTTAAAAAGATTCATGTCAGGGCCAAAGGCATTTACATGATTAAAATTGGTATTGATTAATATGAAGTTTCCATATCTTTTACGAATTGATTCAGCCTCATTTTCATAAAAAGAGCGAAGCTCTGGCCTCAGCAGGTCTCCTCTCGGGTTCCCGGTAACGTGAATCGGCATGTCTTTTGGCATTGCAGGATAGTTGCGCCACAACTCGGCATTGTCCTCGCCCCATGCAAACAGATGAGACACATATTTAATGGCGGTGGGATCTAACCGTCTTGAAAAATATGTCTCGGCAGGGAGATGTACCAACGCTTCTTCATCCCAACTGACAATTTCATGACCAAAGGGTCTTGCAACCCTGAAAAACAACAAACTGCGAACCGTCATACTTTTTGACAGATATACAGACTGCGGGAACATGTCTATATTAAATTCCAGTTCGCGACGCGAACCTATTACAGAGGAAAAACCCTTTCGTGCAGCTATGCACGCCAGCAACAGCTTGGAATCCAGCTCTCTGACCTGATTTTCCACAGGCATCAACAGCAACTGTTTATTCATTACAAGTTCCTAATTATTAATACCCATCCAGAAATGAGATTTCTTTTTTACAAGATCAAGAAAATCAAGGGACCATACAGAAGGTGTATTACAACACCGCACTGATCAGGCAGATTGACGCTGATATTGTGAAGAACAGCCATTTATGGATGCAAACTAATCTCTATGCTTTGTCCAGAATACGCAAGGCCAGATTCTGAGCATCCAGCCTGTGATAAACAAGTACTTCCTTCGGTGTACCACAGGCAGGAAAACCCTCTACAGCAAACTTTACCAGATTTTTTTTTCTGAGCAGATCAGAATCTATCAATACATTTAGCAAACAGTCGCCCAATCCTCCATACGGTGAATGATTATCAACAGAAAACAAGGTGTTACATTCCCCAACAGTCTCCTCAAGCCAGGGAATATCTATTCTGTTTAACCATGGAAGATTGACGACCTTCAGGGAAAAATCCTGTTTATCCAATATCTCTGCAGCGCCAAGGACCTCATTAAGCATCACGGGTCCATAAGCAAATATAACCGCATCATCACCTTCTCTCAACACAGTTCCCCTTGAAAAAGACAACCTGTAATCATCAGGAAGGATTATTGTCCTTGGAGACGGAGAAATGGCAAGACGTATCATGCAGTTTTCCTCTGCCCTGTAAACGCACCACTTCAAGATTTCCCTTGTTTCAACAGCATTGCATGGCTCCAGGATGGTACAGTTTGGCAAGGCGCCAAAAAGAGATATATCTCTGAGACTTTGATGGGATTTTCCAGGCCCGGCAGGGATAAGACCTGCATAATGACATACATAAATAATCTTTGTCTGCTCCGTAGCATTTGTGTAAATCTGTTCATTTGCCCTTGAAGACAGAAACACCCCAAAGGAATTTACTACAGGTAAAAGCCCCTGCAGGGCCAGACCTCCGGCCACAGACACCATGTCCTGTTCAGCAATGCCGTTTTCTATAAAACGTTCAGGGTATGCATACTCAAACGGGCGCAAGCCACAGTCTGCGGCAAGATCAGCATCCAGCACAATCATGTCTTTTCTGTCTTTGCCAATATCTACAAGGGCATCACCATAGGCGCTTACCACCTTCTCGGCAGTATCCTTAAGACGTGTACGGTATTTTTCCTGTTTTTCAATTACCCTGGTATCCACACTGCCAAGCCCATGTTTCCTGAAGCCTGCATTTATCCTCTCTACAATTTCAGAATAGCCCGCTTCAAAATCATCATCTCCAGGAGCTCCGGCATGCCAGGCATAAAGGCCGTTTCCCTTTTCAAGCGAGACAGGGCCTTCCATAAATGAAACGCCCTTCCCCTTTACAGTATCTGCTATCATAACCTTTGGCCTGTCTGTTACTGAATCAAACCTTTTAAATACCTCCTCAAGGGCAGCAAAATCATGTCCATTGCACCGTTCCACATACCAGCCAAAAACCTGAAACTTTTTTTCAATATCACCAAGATCTGTTATCTGACCAATGGGCTTGTCTGACTGGATCTTGTTGAAATCAACAATTACATTCAGATTGGACACCCTATGATGAACAGCGGTCTGCAATGATTCCCATATCTGCCCTTCCTGAAGCTCACCGTCTCCTGTCATTACAAAGACCCTGCCGGAATGACCGTTTATCTTCTTTGCCGCGGCTATTCCCCTTGCCTTGGAAATTCCCATGCCCAATGACCCGGAATTGGCTTCAATACCATGTATGTGCACATCAGGATGGCCATGTGTCCCACATATACGTCTTAAATTCACGAACTGTTCCTCAGGGATAATTCCAAGCGAATACAGGACAGAATAGTGACCGGGAGCATCGTGTCCCTTTGAAGAAAAATATATGTCCCTGTCAGGATGATTGATCCCCAGTCTGACAGTATTCATCTCACGATTGTACAAAAAGGTAACAATATCAAGAGAACTGAAACTTGAACCCAGATGACCTGAACCGGCACGCTTTACCGTAGCAAGTGTATTGGCACGGCACATGTCTGCCAAAAGCTCAAGTTTCTGATATGTGTCAATATCAGCCTCTTGCACACGCTGAAATTCCTTCTCAGGGATAAGCCTTATTTCTAACATCATTTTATCATACGCTCCTTGTTGTGGGAGATTCATGCAAATCAGTCCAGCTCCAATACAACCATATTTTCGGATATGCAAAAAAACATATCCTTTCTATAAACAAGCAGTCCTTGTCTGCAAACAGAATCTACCGTAAAAAAACACAGGACAGTCCCTGAAAAACACAGGATACAAGACCTAAACAGATGCATGCCTTATATCGGGCAACCGTGCCTTGCCCGTTTTTACAAGGTGTTCTGCAAGGCCCCAGTCATAATCTGTATTCAGATCAAAGCCTTCATAATCTTTTGTAAAAAAAGGCATTATCACATTTCCCGCTATTGTCCCGTCCTCAAACACAACAGCAGTCCTTGCGATTTCAAGACTGGCATTCTGGACATACACCTCTGGTAATGAGGGATACTGACTGCTGTGCCACGGCTGTTTGGGAGGGCCAAAAGGCAAAAGTGGCAGCATCCGGTTTCCACGCACCACCCACATCTTCCCGGGGTGCTGGCTGCATCTTTCCACTGCCCTTAAGGAATCAACCCCTTCCTGTGATGAAAATGCCTGCCAGGCCCGTTGTATTGTCTCCGGCATACGAAAAGGACTTGTTGGACGAAGTATGCTGAAAAATTCATACTCCCGTCCCTCATCTGCAAGCCTTCTCAATGTGTATTCCACCCATTCAATATCCGGAGAAAAATCCTCTGCAAACCTGGCTGGCCGCATAAAAGGGACACTTGCCCCATAATTCTCTGCAATTCCGGCGTATTTTTCTGAATCAGTAGAAATAACCACATCAGAAAAAACATGGCTGGCAAGTGCGGCTGAGACAGTATATGCAATCAGGGGATGCCCTGCAAGAGGGCGGATGTTCTTATCCGGCAAGCGTTTTGATCCCGATCTGGCAGGAATCAAGGCAATAACTCTTGGCAAACGATGAGACATTACAACTCCTTTATGCCCTTTTACAACATCTTTGGATCAATATTTATATAAACATCCTTCAGATCAGAATATACATCAAGGGCCTCTGTTCCTGGTTCACGTGTACCGTTCCCTGACTGTTTCAGGCCTCCAAAGGGCATGTGAGGTTCACTGCCGTAAGTTCCGGCATTCACAACCACCACCCCTGCCTGGACCTTTCTTGCAAACTCTGTTGCCCTGTGAATGCTACGGGTATGAATACATGCCGTCAGTCCATAGGGAGAATTATTGGCCAGATCCAATGCCTCCTGAAAGTCCTTTACACGGTAAAGGCATGTAATAGGGCCGAAAAGTTCAGTAGTTGATATTTCATCTTCAGGCGCTGCATCTTCAATAATAGTAGGAGCCATGTAAAAACCTGCTGCATGGGAAACATCTGTCAAACGATAGCCGCCTGTCAGAATACGTGCACCTTTGTCACGTGCCTGTTTTATTGAGGCAAGCATATTATCAAGCTGTTTTTCATTAATCACAGGTCCAAAATCATCGTCGTTGTCCGGGCCAACCCTGAGCTTTTTTGTTTCTTCAACAAGCATATCCCTAAGCCTGTCATAGATCGAATCAAATATAATGATACGGCTGCCAGACGCACATCTTTGACCAGCGTTACTAAATGCAGACAGTATCACCCATTTGACCGCATTGTCTATGTCTGCATCATCACATATAACAAGAGGATTCTTTCCACCCAGTTCCAATGAAACCTTTGCGAGGCGTTTACCGGCAACCTCAGCAATCTGGCGTCCTACAGCAGCAGAACCTGTAAAACTGATCACTGCGACATCAGGGTTGGCAACAAGCGGGGCACCTGCCTCTTTACCATAACCCTGCACTATATTAAGCACACCCTCGGGAAGGGATGATTCATGGGCAAGTTTTCCAAAAAACCAGGCAGTAGCCGGGGTGTCTTCCGCCGACTTCAGAACAACAGAGTTGCCGCATATCAAGGCAGGAAAGACCTTCCAGGCCACATTTGCAATAGGTGTGTTTGCCGCAATGATCAAACCTGCCACGCCCAAAGGCTGGCGGACTGTCATGGCATACTTGTCAGGCACTGCACTGGTAGTGGTTCGACCGTAGAAACGGCGTCCCTCACCTGCCATAAATTCACCAAGGGCAATAGCTCCTCCTGTTTCTCCAAGCGCAGCATTAAAAGACATTCCTGTTTCCAAAGACACAATTTCTGCAATGTCTCTTTTATGTCTCCGCATATTCAAGGTGATCTCATATAGCATGTCACCACGTGCAACAGGCGTCATATCCGCCCACCTCGGCTGGGCCTGTATGGCCTTGTGAACTGCATTGCCTATATCACTGGTTTCAGACCGCGCAACCTCACATATCGGTTGCCCGCTATGCGGTGATAACTTTGAGAATGTTCGTCCGGAAACAGACAAAACCTCTTTTCCGTTAATCCAGTTGGGAATTATTTTTGGAACAGTTTCCATAATTATCTCCTGAAACACATTAACACTCATCCACAAGTAAATTCAGGGTACAGCAGTATTTCCTGACCCTTGGCAGCTGTCAGGCGTCTAATTCTCCCTGTTTGGAACAAAACAAAAAAATCCTGTCGTGACACATAGCAACAGAACATCTTACCATGCAGTAAATCCACCATCGACTACAATTTCAGTTCCTGTAACATAGGATGATGCATCTGAGGCCAGAAAAATCAGGGCCCCCTTCAGATCCTCATAGGTTGCCATTCTGCCCATAGGCACCCGTTCACAGAATTTCCGTTTAAAGTTTTCATCCTGATTGCCAAGGACCCCTCCTGGAGAAAGAGTATTGACCCTAACGTCAAAAGGACCCCATAATGTAGCAAGATACCTGGTCAGATTAACCAGAGCGGCCTTGGAAGCGCCGTATGCAGGGGGTTTAAGAAACGGAGGATCCACATCAATATGGTTGTAAAATCGCGAATCCGGTGCAACGCTGGCGTATAAGGAACCTATGTTTATAATGGAACCCCTGCCTGATTTTACCATTTGGGATCCAAACACCTGGGCTGCCAGAAAGGCCCCTAATGTGTTTACTTCAAAAATCTCTCTGTTGACCTCAAAAGGTATCTCTTCAAGGCGGTATCCTGAACGCAGGTCAGATGGAGGCTGATCTATACCTGCATTGTTTACCAGAATCGAAGGGACTCCAAAAGAGTTTATACAATCAACACACAGGGCCTCAAGTGCCTCACGGTCTCTTACATCAGCCTGTCCGGATCTAAGCCTTGATTCCTTGTAAAGGGTCTGCAGTCGCCTGAATCCGGCAGAAAAAGAAACACCAGGCAGATCAATTGCCAAAACAGATGCACCTGCATCAAGCAAGGTTTCGGTCCATACAGGTCCCAGGTTTCCCTGGGCGCCTGTAACTACAGCCACCTTACCCTTCAGACTGAACATACTGTTCAATTTGCTGCCTCCTGTAAATGTTCGTTCCCGTTCAATATATCAAAAGAGATATCATCATCTTTTTTGACTGGTTGCCGAGTAATGCGGCCAATAACCTTGTCCAGTTCATAAGGCAACAAACCCTTACCACCAGACTTGATAGCAATATCCTCACGCTGAATGGCATGTCCGGCCGGCAGATCCCGCTCTGCCACAAGCCTTTTGCCCATCTTCATAATAGGAGCCCTTTCACTTTCATATGTCCGTTTTATGCCATCTCCCATTGCTACCTTTAATCTTCTCAAGTCACGTACCATTTTACGGAATCCGGTTGGTTCCAGAGAAAAGGCATGATCAGTCCCCTTCCAGGTGTGATTCAGGGTAAAATGTTTTTCAATGACCCTGGCCCCAAGCATGTAGGCCGCTACAGCCATGGCAATACCATTGTCATGGGATGATAGACCTATTACCGTATTGGGGAAACGTTCACGAAACGTAGTTATAACCCGCAAGTTAAGTTCACTGAAGTCCGCCGGATATCCAGCTGTACATTGCAATATGCATAGCTGCTGATTTATAGGCATTATGGCATCATACGCCCTGTTGACATCCTCCATGGTGCCCCCGCCCGTACTGAGGAATATCGGTTTCTGGAACTTGGCAATATATGTAATCAGAGGAATATTCGTTAAATCACCTGAGGCTATTTTAAATGCAGGCACATCGAGTTTTGCCAAAAAATCGGCACTGGAAAAATCAAAGGCCGTTGCAAACATGGTAATGCCTATCTCCGCTGCATAATCCATCAATTCCTTATATTCCATATAACCAAATTCCAGAAACTCCCTGTGTTCACCATAAGTTGCACCATAACTGTTAGGATTGTCATAAGGTTTGTTATACAGCGCCTCTGTAAAGACCTCCCTGTTATTCCGTTTTTGCAACTTCACTGCATCTGCCCCGCATTCCTTGGCAACACGAAACATTTCCTTGGCTGTTTCTATATTTCCCTGATGGTTATGTCCTATCTCAGCAATAACGTAACATTCACCATCATCTTTAATTGTTTTTCTATCTACTGTAAGTTTGCGCATTTTTTTATCTCCTGATAAAAACCCATCCACGCACAGACAATGGGCACGGCAAGTTCTATGTTCACAAATAAAAACCTTTGTGAAAAGGTCAACTCTGTTAAGGGGCAAGCCTCAAGTACGAAAAAAACATCAAAAAGGGCGAGTGTTGAAATAACCCTGTTTATTATATGTTCATCCCGTTTTCAGACTGCAAGTCTTTCAGCTTATACACACAGCCATTCTTCACTCTGTAGGCCTTATCTGCTATTTCCAGCAATGCCTGCTGATGCGAAACAGTAAGAATTGTCAGCCTGCCTCTAAGCTTTTCAAGTGTATCACATATGGCCTTTTCTGTTTTTGGATCCAGACCTGTCGTAGCTTCATCAAGGATCAGAAGCCTTGGTTTGTTTACCAATGCCCTGGCAATTGCAATCCGCTGCCGTTGTCCACCGGACAACTTGCCTCCATGTTCTCCAACTGAGGTATTCAGGCCGGAAGGGAGAGCCTGTACAAATTCCCAGGCGCCTGCAGCCTTCAAGGCATCAATGACATCCATTTCATCAAGATTCTGGGCTCCGAGTGTAACATTTATCAATATCGTATCATTTAGCAAAAAAAAATCCTGCGGAACATAACCGATCATCCTTCTCCAGGCTATCAGATCTATCTGCGCCAACGGTATATCGTCTATCCAGACCTCACCCTTCTGAGGTCTTATAAGTCCGGTAACCAGATCTATAATGGTTGTTTTACCCGCCCCGGACGGCCCAACAATTGTAGTAATCCTGCCCGCAGGAAATCTGAGGGAAATATCCTTGAAAATTTCCTTATCATCATAGGCAAAACTGACATTCTTGATATAAATAGCATCTTCAAGAGAAGGTATGCTATCTCCGAGCAGAGACTCTTTATGGCGTTCTGTCTCCCTGATGGTGTCACGCATTGACCAGAATGCACTTTCAAATATTGCCACCAGTTGATAGCGCTCCTGGAGCTTGTTCAATTTTGATAGCAGGCGTGAAACCAGAAAAGCCAGCACTAACATGTTGGATAATGGCATATGAAACTTTTCCAGCATCACATAAAGACCGACAGACAGAAAAACCATTGCCAGGGGTTCCTGAAATGCCCGTCGTAGCTCCTTGTTAAGAACCTGCTTCTGTAATGCCCTGTTCAGACCTGCTGTCTTTTTTCTCAAGACAAAATCAGCAAGATCTTCACGGGCCATAGCCTTAAGGGGTTTGATTGACTGCAGACGATCTGTCATAAAGGCCAACAGAGATTTGAGCAGATCTGTCTGCTTGATTCCTGCACGACGTGCTTTTCTGACAAAGTGCTTCAGGATAAATACAATAATACTGCCTGCCACCATTGCAACAAAAGTAGCCTTGAAAGAAACCAAGAAGGCCAATATTGTATAAACTGCAACCTGGAAAAATTCAGCCGCCATCAAAATGGCATTCAGATATGCCTTTGATGCCCGTCCAGCCTCTGTTGCCATGGCATTTGTAAGCGTTCCTACCGGCTGATTAAGATAATAGGTCCATCGTGTTGCTATCAGGGCATGTAAAAGCGCCAATCTCAGATCAGTGGCAACCCTTGCTACAGTGTAGCCTGTCTGCTTTTTGGCTACAAACATTAATACACTTTTAAGGAGAATAGTGCCAATGAAAATTGAGAGCAGGATACCAATGGTAGGTGTAATATTCAAGGCAGAAAACAGCCCTGCAAGTATACGTTCAAGGTTGGAACCGGAATTCATGGTATTACCTGCCGCCGCATGAACAGCAGGCTGTCTGTTTACAACAAGATCCAACAGAGGCAGCAGCATTGAAAATCCGACACCCTCTAAAAGACCGGCCAGTAACAAGGCGACCAGCATTGACAGACTTCGCAATGGATAGTCGCGAATAAGGGTAATCAGCAAACGCATCTTCAGTACAAGATTGATCAGCGTTGCAAACGCCAATCTCTCCTCTCTATAATATTCTTTAGACAGTGCCTATACAGAAACGACCGTT
Source organism: uncultured Desulfobacterales bacterium (assembly GCA_964457545.1). Taxonomy (GTDB): domain Bacteria; phylum Desulfobacterota; class DSM-4660; order Desulfatiglandales; family Desulfatiglandaceae; genus JAGGTJ01. Next base: position 263,673 of record CAYWEN010000016.1, read on the forward strand.
GGCACCAGCGAGTTTCCAATGCATAGGCGAGAATTTTCAGACAAGATCAGTAAATCCCGCAGCTTGACACCGTAATTGTACAAAAATACCATCTACGGATGGAAACCAGATAGTACATTGACAGCATCAAACAGTTTTTTCCGCAAAACATGCTCTGTGGGGAATTAAAGGACCTGAGAAAAAAGACAATACAGCATATCACCTGTATAATCCAAATAATATTAATCCCTCGCAGAATATATCAGGTTCAGACACGCAAAAACCTGGCAAAAGGGTATCAGCTCAATAATAGGGGGATAACAGCGAACGTACCACCGGGGCAGGAACAAGCCCCATGTACTTTCGAGCTTCCAATATAGAAGGGAGTCAGATGTGAAGCCATAAACGATGATTTTTGAAAATCAGCAATATGACCATTGATGAAAACCGGAAGAAGGTTCATATGATTCAAGGATCCATCAAGATCCAATATCTGTCAATGATCCTATATCATGCAGTTGCCAGTTCCTTAAAAGCGGAAAAGGATTCACATATTATATCTACCTGCTCAGGGGTATGGGCAGCACTCATACTGCATCGAAGCAGAGGGTGCTCATCTGGTGTTGCAGGAGGCAAAACCATGTTCACATATACCCCGCGTTTCAAAAGTCCACTCCATACTGTAAGTGCCTGTTCCTTGTCTTTCATGTACACCGCAATTATTGGGCCTGGTTCCGGACCCAAGGAAAAGTTCATGTCATGCAGCCGTTGATACAGGGTTCGTGAATTCTCCCACAGTCTGTCACGCAATTCAGGCCTTGTCCGTAAAAGTTTAAGCGCTACCCGTGTGGAAGCTATAACTGCAGGAGAGGGTGAAGCAGTAAATATGTATGGTCTGCTTGCGTACCGAAGAAGATCCAGTTCCTGATGATTGCTGACACAGAATCCGCCTATTGAACCCAGACTTTTGCTAAAGGTGCCAACAACAAAATCAACATGGTCTTCAAGACAGATCTCCTCGGCAAGGCCCCGACCATATTTTCCAAGTACACCGAGAGAATGTGCCTCATCTACCATCAGACAGGCACCGTATTGATTTTTTATGTCAACAATATCCCTAAGAACGGCACGGTCTCCCCGCATACTGTACAGTCCCTCAATAACAATGAGGGTGTTTTTTGATTTGTCCCCCAACCGTTTCAAGCGTTTTTCAAGGTTGTCCACATTGTTGTGCCTGAAAAGCATAAACTGTGCACCACTAAGACGACACCCGTCATAGATGCTGGCATGACAGTCTGAATCCAGCAATATAACATCATCATGGCCTGCCAATGTCCCCAATATGGCCAGATTGGCAGTAAATCCTGTTGAAAACACTATGCAGAACTTCTTGTCAAAAAAATCTGCCAGTTCCTGTTCCAGGGCAATGTGGCCAGCATATGTACCGTTGGCCATTCTGGATCCTGTTGTTCCTGTACCTTCTTCCCTTAATGCCCTGCATGCAGCTTCAATACATTCCGGATCAAAGGTAATGCCGAGATAGTTGTTTGTACCGGCAAGAATAGTACGACGGCCATTGATTAGTGCCTCTGTAGGAGAAAGCACCCGTTCCATAACAACATTAATTGACTCAAGGCCATAGCCTGTAATGGATTGCAGTGCATCTTTAATAGGCTCAAACTTATTAAAAAGCCGTGTCATAGCTCCTCCTGCAATAACACCTCAAGCTGTTTTGCAAAATCCTTGATAGTACGAACATCAGGCAGGATATTGAGAGGAATGGACACATCAAAACTGTCTTCAACAATCAGAAGAAGTTTCATAACCTTTAATGAATCGAGGCCAAGATCAGGACCAAGTTCCGTATTTTCATTCAGTTCCAGATCAATGTCTTCATCAATAAACGGGGTTACTATCTCATAAAGCTTGTTCAGTATATCCTGATAATTAGGTTTTACGCCCATGTTATTATATAGCCTGCTTATAGAGATCTACATCCGTTTTGGTCAGATATGTTGTACCTACCCTGTCAAGAAATCTTTTTTGTGCCTCTGACCGGGAAAGCTTTCCGGAAGTAGTCCTTGGCAAAACATTACGGGACACAAGACATATCACACAATCTATACCAAACTCTTCAAACACCATTTTTTTCAAGCGTTCTTTTATCTTGTGTCGTTTTTCCTTTTCTGGCTGACGACACTCTACCATCATAGCCGCCATTTCACCTCCATCAGGACCAGGAACAGAAAAGGCTGCGACGCCTCCTGATCTGACCTCGGGCTGAAGCTGTGCCAGATATTCGAGATCCTGTGGCCATATATTACGGCCCTTGATAATAATAATATCTTTTTGGCGGCCTGTAATAACAATATTGCCATCAGGCGTTAGATAGGCAAGATCCCCGGTGTTTAACCAGCCATCAGGAGACAAGATTTCTGCTGTGGTTTCAGGATCACCAAAATACCCCAACATGATGCTCGGACTTTTCAGAAAAAGGGTACCACAGTGTCGTTCAGGCAACACGCTTCCTGTAGAATCCCTTACTTCAACCTCATATTGAGGTAATGGCTTCCCACATTTGATAAAGGTCTTGATATTGCAATCTCCTGCTTTTTGTGCGGAATCGCAGGGAACGGCTCTGTTTTCAAGGCTCAGTTCATCTGCATCAATACAATCCAACTCCAAACCACGGTTCAGGGCTGAAAAACTTACCGCAAGAGAACACTCTGCCATACCATAACACGCAACAAAAGCAGTTTTTTTGAAACCACAAGGGGCAAATATCCTTGCAAATTCCTCCATCTTTTCTGCCCGTATCATCTCTGCCCCGATACCGGCACAACGCCAACTGCTCAAATCCAGAGATGCAACATCATCTTCTTTGATACAGCGTGCGCTCAGTTCATAACCAAAAGGAGGGCTAATGGAAAGAGTTGCACGATTCTCACTTATTATTGTTAACCACTGACGCGGTCTGACGGCAAAATCATAAGTGCTCAGATAATCTACAGAACGCTGAAAAGCCACAGGTCCCAGCACAAAACCAACCAAGCCCATATCATGGTAAAAAGGCAGCCAGGATACACTGCGGTCTGCCTGTTCTATCTCCAAACCATATGTCCCGATTTCAATGAGGTTGCTTATAACCGATGCCTGAGAAATTACCGCTCCTCTCGGGAATCTGGTACTTCCTGAAGTGTACTGGATGTATGCAGGTTCAGAACCATCAAGAGGTTTAAGGTCTTCCTTGCTTTCAGATAATTCTAAAAAATCAGAAGGTGTTCCTGTAAAGGCAAGCGTCAATGTCTTTACAGCTTCCGCAAGAAAGGAGGAAAAGACCTTAGGGGCTATAGCTACAGAAGCACCGCAAATGGAAATAAGCCTGTTCAACTGGGAAACATAGGCCTCATGTCCCCCCATATTAACAAAAGCAGGCATAGGAACAGGAATCAGGCCAGCATACTGACAGGCAAAGAAGAAACGCAGAAAATCAGGGTCAGTATCAGCTACAAGGGCTACCCTGCTTCCGCGTTCAAGGCCAAGGCCACACAGCCGTTGTGCAATGGATATGGAATCTTCACGCAATTTTTTGTAGGGAAGCACAAAAGAAAGCCTGCCTCTCCGATAAAAATTACAGCCTGTTACCCCCTTTGCTGCATAATCAAGAGCCTCAGACAGATTGGAAAAATCAGCAAGCCGCAATTTCAGTGTATTATTGGTAGGCGTAACTTGCATTGAAACTTTATCTTTCATATTAAAGATAACCCCATGAGTCTTCTGACGAATTCCCTAATATATACACTTTTGTTCATATACATGGCAGGGTGTCAGAAAACACCCTTTCAAACACTGCATCAAACCAAAAGTATTATTCTTGTAAAATCAGCCCGTTGTCTGCACTGTTTCTTACAGGCCCTTGTTTTGGAAAAGCCACTGTTACTGAATGACATTCTGTCAGACACAACTGCAAAAAACTGTGAAACGGTCTGTCTTTGCCAATGGCCAGGAGCAAGAAGGACCTTGGCCTCAAAAAAAATCGAGCAATCTGAAGTTAAAGTCTGAACCTTGTGTCTGGGGCAGATAAAAGAAGGCTGTGTTCATACGTACATAGTATGTTTGAGGTTAATACGGCGAAAATCTCAACCGGTATTTCGATAATTAAAATTCACGTATAACAATGCAGAAAAACAGCCGGCTATGGGCAGGCAGCATACATAAGCCTGTGAATTAACAGTTCGTGCCCATCCATAAACAGGCTTGGGCAATATTGAGTTCCAGTCCATAAATGAGATTTTCCGGACAAGATCAAAAAAGTCAAGGAATTATGCAGAGGTGTACTGTAGTGCACTGCACAACGAATCCCGCAGATCAACACCGAGACTGTGCAAACAGGCCATTTATGCATGAAAGCCGGCTAACTTGCAAACAGGCATTTTGAACAGTTTACACAATTTATCTACCTATGTAAAGCTGTTACAGCCTTTTATTAAAAGTCATAATATAAAAAAAAGCTGTTTAAAAACAGCATGGTTTAATAATTTATCTGAAAAATTTTTGTTTATGGACAGGCACCGAACCGTTCGGTTCAGGAAAAACCCCTGTTTACAGAAGTGTTGTCAGTTAAAGGCGCCACGCCTGTACAAGTGCCAGAAAACATATATTATTCCCACAACAGGTATCCTTTTTAACCTCGAAGGGACTTCAGGCCTGACTCCTGAATGCCGTTCAATTTTCCAAAGAATATACTCCAGACCGTTTTCAAAGGTAAAAAAACCTTTCAAGAGTCTGAGAAGTGACAGCACCTTGCCCTGAAAAAAACGTACCGTCCATAAAAACCGGTTATAAAAATAACCTGAAGCAGAGATTTCTGCTTCATATACCAGCCCATGGGATGTAGATATTACCTTTACCGGAAACAATGGCATAGTCAATATAATATATGTTATTTTTTCGTAATAGTCTGATCCGTAGTCAAACAAGCTGACAGCCCTGTTTTGCCTTTCAGGACGCAACTCTGCATTATAGCTAAGAGAAAGCCCTTTTTGCCATAGTTCCCGACAGGTAAATCTCCCACGCATAACAGGCAGTGTGCGGGAGATAAAGGTAAAAACAGCACGTGCAAGGGCATTGCATATATCATCTTTGATCTCATTGTTTTTTGCGTAAACCAGCCTTACAGGCTGGGACAACCTGCCCCATAAATAGGAATGAAACCAGACAGTCGATGTACCTGCATGAAGATCTTCAAGGGAAAATATTCCGTACTTGCAACGCAGGATGGTGTTATGCCACGGAATTTCCATGTAAAAGACATTGGGAGGCAGCAACTTGTTAAAGCCGGCAAGACAAGGATTGTTATATACATGACAATAGCTGTCAACAATAACATACAGATCGGCAATTCCTTCAATATCATCAGGATTTCTAAGACACGAACCATAAAAAACAATCCCGAGGACAGCGCTTCCATAACGTTCACACAGTTTCTGTGCCAATACATGGATACGGACAGGCACAGCCTCTGACACCTGTTCCGATATAAGCGAAACAGCTTCGGCCGCAACATATGGTATCGTTATATTTGAAGAAATAATGCACTTCCCCCGTCTTTAACAGTAACAGATTCTGCCTGCCGCAGTTTGTATAACTCCCCGTCAACAGTAAACCCGTCATCAAGGGTTATTCTTGCCTCATGTATATTATGACTGAAATAACCATAGCAGGGCTTGCTGAAAGAATTTTTACGGCCAAACAACAGCCCTGGCAAGGCGCATAACATATGCCCAGGATTGACTCCCAGTGCCGTATAATGCAGAGGAGCTGTTTCACTGCCCCAAAAAGGCCTGAGCCCTAAAAACAGTCGCTCAAGAGAGGTAATAAAAAGCAACAGCAAATTGTTTCGTTCAGATGGACCCGAATCAAGAGATACCTGCACAGATGCTGATGATACTAATTTATCATTTCCTGTTAATGTTGCAAGCATAAAACGAAACAGTGTCATTCCTTCTGCCACCTCGCCATATATACCCTTATCGTATATGTGGGAATGGCAAAAATCTATCCCCTGACATATAGCTATTGCCCCGAAAAACATTCCGTACAAAGGTCTTGCTGAAAAGCGCTCCACCCTTACTACAGAACGCCTTTTCACAAACGCAGGCCTGCACAAGTCAACCCATTCAAATAATCTGGAGATAGCCCTGCTTTTGTTCCCTTTAAGACCTATGTCCCTTGCCGTCATGCTTGCTGTTCCTGACCGCAAAACAGCAAGCAGCGGCATTCCGCCTGCCGGAAACAGACGGAACAGTGCTGTAAGCACCCCATGAACCGTGCCGTCACCCCCGTTAATAACCAATATATCCACATGCCTGTCCAAAAACCCGGAAAGCGCAGATTCAATACCGGGAAAGGTATCTGCCTCCACATAGTATGCCTCAGGCCGTTTTTGAACAACCTCCCGCAGATAACAGAGTCCCTTTTTGTTGCCTCCACTCAACGGGTTGCTTATTATTCCAATAACCGGTTTTTTTAAAAGATTAACCTGGCCGTACCTTGAAATATCAAGGCAGGATGTGTTACAGATATTATTATTGTCAATCATAGGCTGCATGGGCCTTGGAAAGCTGCCACCTCGTCAAGATTCCAGGTTGAATATATGCAAGATGCATATGAAAAAAAACAAATTCGTAAAGACTGGTCCGCTGCACTTTGAAGCCTTGCGTACGGACAACAAGATCCACAGATTCAGCACACCTTGCCACTCTATTTTTCATCCATAGTATAACATGGTTACATGTATGAAATCTGAAAATCATGACGGACTGCAAAAGACTCGAAACAGGGATAACAGACAGTCTGATTCAGATATACACAAAACCTTTACCATTGCCCATTTTTCAGACCCTCACATAGCTGCACCAACAGTACACTTCAAAGATATCATGAACAAAAGAGTCCTTGGGCGCCTTTCATGGAGTGCAAGCAGAAAGAAAAAACACAGCCAAAAGGTATTAAGGGCCTTGTTGAATGATATTCGTTCCCTCAAGTATGATCATATCGCAATCACAGGAGATCTGACTCACCTTGGACTGCCTGAAGAATTTGACATATCTCTTGACATGCTGACATCTTTGGGAAGTCCTTCCAATATAACAGTAGTTCCGGGCAACCACGACATATATACCAGAACTCCGTGGGATACAACATTCAGCCTGTGGACAGATTACATGCTGTCTGAAAAAAAACAGCATACTGCATCAACCGGGAACAGATACCAACTGTCATACTTTTTTCCCTTGTTACGGATACGCGGCAACATTGCAATAATAGGGTTGTCAAGCGCTCAGACAACATGGCCTTTTCTTGCTACAGGAAGACTTGGAAAGGCACAGACAGATAAGGTTGAAGAAATTCTTGCCAGCACAAGACATTTGGTGAGAGTAATACTGATTCATCACCCTCCCGTTTCCGGAGTTGTAAACTGGAGGAGGTCTCTTACAGACGCAAAGACTTTCACCTCCGTATTAAGGCATGAGGGCGCTGAATTAATTCTTCACGGCCATACCCATCGTCACCTTCTGAAATACCTGCATACATCCCGGGGAGAAATACCTGTTCTTGGTGCTCCCTCTGCATCTGCAGCCGATATCAGAGATGATCGCAGAGCACGATATCATGTATGCCGCCTGATACAAAACGGTCACAAATGGCAAATGGTGCTGTCTGTAAGGTTATATTCACCAGAAACAGATTGTTTTGTCAAAGAGAAAAGCATGAAAATTCCATTGCCCAAACCAGCGTAGCCGGACCAGCAGTATACTGACTGTCCCTGAAAATTCAAACACGGTCCCGTGTTTAAATCTTCAGGGAAGACAAGGCCGGTTTTGACAATACCTGAACACCGGGTCATGAAATAGTCATGCCTCTATTGTTTTCCCTGTCCACAATAACCTTTTCAGCAAGATGCCAATCACTGATCCTGTCTACATCTATTGCAGCTTCAGGGAACGGCAACAGCACTATATCCGCCTGTATGCCCATAACTGATGACAATCTCTGAACAGCCTGATGCAAAGACATAAGCCTTGTCAGATACAGAAACACGTTTGTCCACCCCATTACCCTTACCTGCTGCCACGGTTTTTTTCTGGCCTGTTCACATGTGCGCCAAAAACCGGCTGCCTTGCATGCATCAGGAGTCAGGAATGCAAACAGGTTGCAGGAACAAAAGTTACCATCCCTAAGTTTTATCACTGTCCTTGATGTTTCAGGAAACATGTCAGCAACTAATGAATGCCTGACAAGCCCGGCAACAACATCATGGTCTGACTGCAAGGCTTCATGACAAAAAAAATCTGTAATTTCAGGGGTCAACAGGGCATGGTCTGCAGTTGTAACCAGCATTGGAAGTTCGTCTTTGAACAGCTTCAGAGCATGGTATACACTGGTACTTGGAGTAGGTTTGTTTTCTACCCATCTTGTTTTACCTGATTTTATTAACCGGTCCAGTTCGGGCTCCAGAGACAAGAGCCTTTTTTCAGGGCCGCACACAATACACGAATTCACACTTCTTGCAGCTTCAAGGGCATCCAAAACCCGTAATATCATGGCCCTGCCATTTACGGGAAGAAAGGCCTTGCATGCTACCCCGGCAGCCCGCACCATCAAATCATTTGGAGATCGCTCTCCTGCAAGAACTATCACATTGAATTTTTTCATAATGAGCTTTTATCCATAAATCAGGTTTGAAAAACAGCAGATTTTCCGGTCAACAAACAGTGGCATTTGTGCAAGAGCAAAAAAAGCAGTGAATCATCCATAAGGCAGGGTATTGTGTGCAGCAGACAAACAAACGGGTTGCATCTGTCTGTACTTGCTCGTCCATGGCAATATGCGAAAGGCATAGATATCAGGGGAAAAGGCCTTCTGTGAAATGCAGCATATTGATCAAGGCTGTGCACAAGCCTCAAGGGATACTGAAATGATCTTAAGACGTCCTTCCAGGACCAGTATAAACATAGAATATTCGACATGTTAAACCATGTGTTATAACGATATCTTTCTGTCAAGAGATCGATAACCAATAGCCTCAGCTACATGCACCCTCTGTATATCCCCGCTATCTGCCAGATCAGCAATAGTACGGGCAATTTTCAGAATGCGTTCATGTGCCCTGGCACTAAAACCGAACCTTTCCATAGCGTTTTCAAGAAGCACACTCGAGTCTTTATCAATTTTGCAAAATTTTCTTGTATGATAACTGTCCAGTCCTGCATTTACATGAATATCCATGTCCCGGAACCGCCTGTTCTGGATCTCTCTCGCCCGCATAACACGCTCAAGAATCTGACTGGACGATTCACCTTCTTTCAGCGAAGACAAATCCCTGTATTGCACAGAAGGCACCTCAATCTGAATGTCTATTCTGTCCATGAGCGGCCCTGATACCTTTGCCCTGTATCTTTGTATCTGAGGAACAGAGCATACACACTCCCTTTTGGGATCCCCGAAAAAGCCACAGGGACATGGGTTCATTGCTGCCACAAGCATAAAATTGGCAGGATAGGTAACCTTTGACGATGCCCGTGAAATGGTTACAAAACCGTCTTCTATTGGTTGTCTCAATACCTCTATAACATTTCTTCTGAACTCCGGAAGTTCATCCAGAAAAAGGACCCCGTTATGAGCCATGCTTACCTCTCCCGGCCTTGGGTTCTGCCCCCCACCTATAAGACCTGCATCAGATATGGTATGATGAGGGGCACGAAAGGGACGTGTTGATATAAGACCATGGTTTTTGGGCATAAGGCCCATAACGCTGAAGACCTTGGATGTTTCTATAGATTCTTCAACAGTCAGTGCAGGAAGGATTGACGGAAGTCTTTTGGCCAGCATGGTCTTGCCTGACCCGGGAGGACCTATCATAATAACATTATGTCCTCCAGAGGCGGCAATCTCCAATGCCCGTTTTGCATTTTCCTGCCCACGAACATCCCTGAAATCCGGATCATGACATGAGAGCGGTGCCCTGTCTTGCATCACTGAAAGGACTGGTTCAGGATCGCAAAGACCTTTCATTATGTCCACAACCTGCGACAAGGTTTTGGCAGGACAAACAGAAAGGCCATCCACAACCGCAACTTCCGGAGCATTTTCACATGGGAGAAATATCCCCTCAAATCCTGCCTTTTTGACCTCAACAGCTATGGGCAAAGCACCTTTTACAGGTCTGATAAGACCATCCAGGGCCAATTCACCAATAAAAACATAATTGTTTGTATAAACAGACTCTTCTATCAACCCGGATGCCCCAAGGATTCCTACTGCTATGGGCAGATCAAAAGCTGAACCTTCCTTTTTGATATCTGCAGGGGCCAGATTAACTGTAATACGGTCAGACGGAAAGGTGTAACCAGAGTTTTTGATCGCTGCCTTTACCCTTTCCTTGCTTTCCCGTACAGCACCTTCAGCAAGGCCTACAGTTGTAAAAGACGGAAGGCCATGGGATATATCCACTTCCACCTCTAAGATATATGCATCAATACCAATAACAGCGCTACTTAACACCTTTGACAGCATAATCAGCATCCATTTTCATTTACAATCTTTTTTTGTATCCTTCCCTTACCTTTCTTATGGAGCCATCAAACCCGTCAATGGAAGATGGGGATATATTTGTCAAAAATCACAGCAACCCTGTTTCCTGATACAAGTGGAGGGCAATTTTACAGCTTTTGCACATACTATGGATTTACCTTGTCAGATACCATTAACAACAAACATGCAGAATCATATCAAAAATAAAGAGACACGGCAAATTTCAAAATCTGAAACCGGTTTTGTGCAAGTCATTAGTCTATGTGTTTTCCAGCATACCTTCCCCCCCTCCCTTACAATCCTCCAAGGCCTGTTCGGGGACTTTATGCAGATGACAGAGATTCAAAGGAACAACATCCCTGTGTTTACGCATGAGAGGTAACGGCTGCAGTCAGCCATCCCGGTTTGTACCTGCATGCTGTGATGCCTGGATACCTGCTAAAAAACAATCTTTTCAGATGATGGCCATAGTGCCTATATTGATCTTACAGACAAGGAAGTTTTCTTGACATGGCAAAACAAAACACATTAAGATAACATGAAGTTTATCCATTTCATATGAATATTTGTCAGCTGTCTTCCTCTATCTTGCTGTCATTAATAAATAAAGGGTATACGGAGATGGACCAAAAACAGTCCGGTGGGCCCGGTTTTCCTGCCTCAGGCAGTTTGCTCCTTATTACCTTGATATTTGGAGCTCTGTTTATTGCACAGCATCCCTTTCATGGACAGCGACCTTCTGTTGATACAAAGGATATTGACTCGTCCGTTGATCATAACTATGTAAATGCCCGTCTCTGGGAAGATCCCTTCACCGCCATCCAAAAGAAACAATATAAAATCAGCCTTCCGCATCATCACAGATCCGGTGTCCCCAAAGCAGGCATTAAAGGCAAACGTACAGGAAACAGGACCACTGTTCTCGGCATTATGGTGTTTGGAGGCTCATATTTTGAAAATATAGAATGGCGTACAAGGTGCCGTTATGCAGCACTCTCTGCCCTCGGCAGTCTTTCGTATGTGCCGGAAGACCCTGAGCATCTATCTTTTATCAGGTTCAATGATTCAGATGGAACAGGGGAAGAAAACAATGATGCCAAACTTCCCAGGACAGTGCCCTATGAATGGTTTGAGCAAGAATCATGCGGGCAGGATAGCAAATCAGCAGGGAGAGTGCTTGTGCTCTGGTTAAACGATGACGCATTCAGACCCAAGCCGCTTAAATCCATTGCAGTCCTTAAAAAAAGGCTATTGCAAGATGGTCTGATGAAAAAGGACACTGATTTCATCATCATAGGCCCGGGAGGATCTACAAATCTCAGGGCCATGCTGAAAGAGGTCCGGGAAAACAGTCAAAATCCATATTGGAAAAGTCTTGAAGGAACCAGCATATATTCGCCCTTTGCCACCGCAAGTCAGACCGTTCTCGGCATTGATACACCAAAACCTGAAATTCCTCATATTCGTTTGCTGAGAACCATACATTCAGATGATATGCTTTGCAGGGAGCTTGTTCAGGAGCTTAAAAGACGCGGGATAGATCCTGCCACAGCCCATATCGCTCTCATCTCTGAATGGGATACTTTTTACGGAAGAGAGCTTCCTGCAAGTTTTATGAATGCGGTAAAAAGATACTCTGGTTGCAGAGCATGCAACAATATATACCAGTATACATACATGCGGGGTATCGATGGTATAGTTCCAGGAAAGGGCAGCATCAAGGGAAACGGTGCTGATAATAACAAAGAGAAAAAATCAAGCGAAGAGATAGAACGCCCGGTTGGCAGAAGCCAGTTCGATTACTTGAGAAGACTTGGAGTCATGCTCCGTGAAAAGAACAGGATTTTCAAACACAATGCCGACCTGTTCGGTCTGCAAAAACGATTAGGGATATTATGGGGCTATCAAATACCAAAAAGTGACAACAGTATTGAAAGTTGTTCCGAATCTGATATAAATGGACAGGCCCGGGCTCTCTTTGGATGCGACAATGCTTTTAAAGCGTTCGGCATACTTGGGAGCGACGTATATGACAAGTTGCTTGTTATGGAGGCCCTTCACGGTATTTTTCCCAATGCAGTCTTTTTTACCACTGATCTTGATGCCCGTCTCCTGCACCCGGCAAATATAGAATGGACCCGCAATCTTGTCGTGGTTTCAAGCTTAGGCCTGTCCCTTGATGAAAAATATCAAAAGGGTATTCCACCCTTCAGGAGTGTTTATCAGACATCGCTTTTCCTTGCGGTGCAGACCGCACTTGGACACGTCAGGCATCTGATTGACCAGAAACAGATGAACATTATGCTCGGCAGACCAAGGATATTCGAGGTGGGAAGGCATGGGGCCGTTGACCTGAGCATGGAGTATAGCGGCAAGGATGTCCACCCACTGAACAAACCTAAACAAAGGCCCCTTGCAATCATGCTGATCATTGCTGTGGCAGGTGGGATATCAGCACTTTATGCACTGGCAAAGAGATTTCCGGTCAGATTGAAAAAAAACAATCCTGCGTTCAATACGTCCCTGCACCAGTCTTGTAACGTTGACGGAGTGCCAGCTTTTTACTGGAAGGCACTTTTATTGTACCTGGCACTGTGCGCTGTGTTTATATGGATTGTGGCTTCCTGCCGGCCAATCGGAGAGGAACCGCTTCTTATGTTTGATGGCGTAAGTATCTGGCCATCCCTGTTTCTCAGGATGGCAGCGGCCGGTGTGTCTGTGTTTTCAGTGTTTGTATGCATCTATACCATGAAGAAAAACATCCGGATGATATCGGAAACGTTTATCATATCCTCCCATGGTAAAAATGGTAAAAGTGCTCAAGGGTACCAGAACAACCTCATGTTATGGAAAGAATATATTACCATGAACACTCCTGCTGCTCGCTCAAAACGTGTACTGATCATTACACTGCTCTATTTCATTCTATGTTTCCTGATGGTGCATATGGACAAGCCGTTTGTTCCGTTCAGAGGAACTATTTCGGCCATTATGGACAAACTGACCATTTTTGTGACGATTCCGGCAATGCTGTTTCTGATCATGTGGGTTATGGATATCGCAAAAACGACCAGCAGATTCATAACAGCTTTTGCAAACCAATCAGAAAAGATGCATGGGTGGAATGATGAAACCATCAAACAGCTTTCCAATGATCTGAAAGTCCCTGCTTCATGCATTGGAAGCTGGTTTAACATCAGGCTTGTTGCTGAGCATACTGACGCCATATCTCACCTCGTATACCTGCCCGTGGTTGTAATGGTTATAATGCTTGCTTCAAGACTTAGGTTCTTTGACAGATGGGATATGCCCTTTGGTCTGGCATTGGTTATTGTTGTCACCATGATACAGGTATTCTACTGGCCGGCCAAGATCAGACAATCTGCAGAAAGATTGCGCTCCAAACTCCTGCAGAAATTCCAGGAAGAGAAGATTACACAGGCAGGATTAAGTAACCATACAGGCATTGACCAGCTTGATATAATGCTCGATTATGTGCGAAACCTGAACAAAGGGGCATTCCTCCCCTTTTCGCGGCAGCACTGGGTACGTGCCGTGGCCATGGCAATAAGTGGAAGCGGGAGTTTTGCAATTCTTCAGTCTTTTCCATTTCTTCAATAGAGCATTTCTGCAGATTCAGAACCTTTCGACTCACCCTTTCCATGGGGAAAATCATCTGCTATCAGATCTGAAACCGTAAATATGAGATCCAAACCGGTATGGCACCTGAAAATGCAGACCCCGGTATTTAACAGCAAAAAAAATGATGAGAAAATATCTTGAGCCAACAGTAACCATTGATTGTGATAATCAAATCATAATTGAAACAGCAAGGCATCTGACAGAAGACAAGGAAAATGATCCGGACAGAGCAAAGGCCCTTTTCTATTTTGTAAGGGATGAAATCCGATACAATATATATCTGCCCAAGCTTACTGTAACGGACAACAAGGCCAGCGTAACGCTTAAAAGAGGGGAAGGATATTGTGTTCAGAAGGCCGTGTTATTGGCCGCTCTTGCAAGGGCAGCAGGGATTCCTGCCCGTCTGAAATTTTCAGACATAAGGAACTATCTTGTTCCCAAACCCCTGCTGGAGCAAAGACAAGGGATAAACCTCTTTGTCTATCATGGTTATGACGAACTTTACATCAATGACAGATGGGTAAAGGCCGTAGTTGCCTTTGACAGGATAACATGCAAAAAAAACAGGATAGTTCCAGTAGATTTTGATGGTATTAACCATGCCCTCATGCACAAGTATAACCGTGATGGGAACCTACATATTGAATATGAAAAAGAGCGTGGCCATTATCATGATCTGCCGCTGAACCACCTGATTGCGGAACGCAAAAGAGTATACGGTGTTGACGATCTGAACAACTGGTAAAGATTACGGGAAGGGTAGTGTCAGAAATTTTGTGTAAATTTATCCATGGCAAAATTCTGAAAGAAGGGCAGATTGTTACACTTCTTTCAGACAGGGTTTGACCGCCAATAAAGTTCCATCTTCAGACTTATAAAAGCCGGTAATACACAGCAGGCATTTTCTCCGCTACTATTTTCATGGATCTTGTTCTTCGTTTAACTTACCTGTTCCCCAACTGAAACCCTTAAACACGCCTCTGGCCATCTTCTGTTACCCCTGTTGGTACCATAAAAGCACCAGGACTTTCCTGATGCTTTATGTATATGCGTATATTTAATGCTACCACTATAGAGAAAGAGGCGCCTGATCGGTTCTTCAGACAAATCCCTGGTCTTTTATTCCTCTGTCGCAACTGATCCTGGCAGGGGATATTATTCAGCCTGACAGCTTCACAGAGATCGTGGATAAGCTTTGGGCGTTTGTTCCCCTCATAAACAGAAAACCCGGATTTTCCCTGATCTTATCTTCATACTGTTTGCTTTTGGAAATGACTTTGGCCCTGTATCTACCATTTCTATCCTGAGGGACTTCAAGAAGGGTCTGTAAAATCTCCTTCAATGCAAAGCGGCATACAAGCCATTGCGATAATTTATCTCTCCCTGGCCCCGGTTCATACCCTCTACGGCCAAGAAATCGGGCAAGCTCCATTGCCATCAGCCTGGACAGGTATGGTCATGTATTTTCTTTGCTCTCTCCACAAATCATCTCAAAAGTCTGTTTCGGTTGTTCCTGATTTTCCTTGAAAATCTCCATAACTTCAGGTACGCTTAATTCCATATTCATGGGTGCTTCTCCTTTCTGTCTGGATTTGTCATTAAAACCCTTTTAAAGGAAAAGCACCTTTTTTCTACCCCTCTCAGAATTTGTACAAGATATTTTACGCTACCCTATTTGCAAGCCATGCTGAACCATGGAATCAATCCTCTTGTTGCCATTCAAGCGGCCTGGGTTGGCAGAATCCCGGACGTTTAATATTAATCAGGGACAAGAGTACTTACAAACAGTAAAGACATACCGTTATCCACGAGGGAGGAATCCGACATGAATAAACAACATGATAAGGAACAGTTTAACAGCGAGGTATCAAAAATCTTGCCGCGGCTGAAGCGATATGTAGCAAACCAGCTTCGCATGGCTGTAACAAACGGCATTATAGGCCCACGCAAATATAGTCCCGAAGACATCTCCAACGAGGTATTCATCCACCTTAAAGAGGAGTGGAATACAGGCCATCTGTCAGCAAAAGACATCAAAACAGCCATGTTCAAACTGGCAGATGCAACATTGACCCGCATCATAAACGAAGAAACAGGACACACAAAGGATGTCGCCATTGAAGAAATCCTGGCCGAAGAGATGAAAGGTCTGGAGGAAAAATACAGCATAGAGGCGGATGGCGATATCGTACTATATGAAGAATTTGACGATATTTCCTATCAATATGAACGGGAACAGAAAACCATTTATCTGCTCGAACCAGGCTTTGAAAATGATCTTATCGAGACCCTGGACCTGACAGGGAGTTACACACATACACCAGAGACAAGTGCAATGCTGGCCCGTGTTTATCAGGATCTTCCTGCCATAACCAGCGCCATTATCGACCTGCATGTTGCCGGAGGCCTGAGCATAGAGGAAATCGCAGAAATCAGGGAAATGGAGTCCCGGGACGTAAAGAGGATCATCCAGCAGGTCAGACTCCGTTTCATTTATGTACTTAACATCCAAAAAACACAGCCATAACAATCCAATGCCCATCCATAAGCAAATGGTATGTTTTCACAATATATGCGCCTGCATGCCTCCTCGTAACCTCTTGATTTATCTTCCGGACTGTAGAAGCAAGGGCAGAGGCATGATCCCGCATAAAAAACGTTCATGGAATGAAACCGTAAAGTGCACAAAAACTGATTTACAAACAAACATATCCTGAAACACGTAAAAGGGAACGGCCAGTGCACAAAAACCTCGACAAAACAACCCTGCTTGCCGGAGATATAGGAGGCACAAAGACAAACATCGGCCTTTTTGTACCTGGAAAAACAGGGCCACACCTTGTAACCATGCAGACCTATGCCAGCAAAAAGGCAAGGGGGCTTGAAGAAATACTGAAACATTTTGTCAAGGAACACAGTTTCACTCCTGCAAGTGCTGCGTTTGGCATTGCAGGACCGGTTATAAACGGGCAATCCAGGACAACAAATCTTCCGTGGGTGGTTTCAGAGGCAACGATCAAAAATCACTTCGGGTGGAACAGGGTAGCTCTTGTTAACGACCTGACAGCAACAGCCATGTCTGTCCCTTTTCTTGACAACAATCAGATATGTTCCCTAAATCAGGCAAAAACGGAAAAACACGGCACCATAGGTATTGTTGCCTCAGGAACCGGATTGGGAGAGGCGTCGCTGGTTTATCACAATAATAAGTATGTACCTGTTCCTTCTGAAGGGGGACATGTTGATTTTGCTCCAACAACCAGAAAACAGATTTCTCTGTGGCATTATCTGCACAGACAGTTCGGACATGTCAGCGTGGAACGGGCAGTCTCCGGGCAGGGTATGGTTAATATATATCAATGGCTTAAAGGCACAGAAAGGTATCATGAACCGGAATGGTTAAAACGAGACATGGAAACCATGGACCCTGCAGAAGTTATCACAAAGGCAGCTTTGGCAAACGGCCCTTCTCTGTGCACCCTTGCCCTCGATCATTTTATCTCAATACTTGGAGCCGTATGCGGAAATCTGGCCCTGACAGTCATGGCTACAGGAGGAATTTATCTTGCCGGAGGTATTCCGCCCAAAATCCTTCCATATCTGAAAAAGGATATTTTCATGAAGGCATTTACAAACAAGGGAAGATTCAGCAAACTTCTTAAAAAAATACCTGTAAAAGTCATCCTTGACAGCAGGGCTCCCCTGATAGGGGCAGCAATATATGCAGAAGAAATGGCACGGCACAATTAACAGCTTTCAATTCAACAATCTCCAGAATATCAAAACACAACCTGCATATGAGCCTTCACTGTAAAGAAAAAAGAATTATTGTCTTTGGAAGGTATCCGCTTCCAGGAAAAGCAAAAACACGTCTGATTCCTCACCTTGGGCCTGCAGGGGCTGCAGACCTGCAACGTGAGCTTACAGAAATCACCATAAACACCCTCAAAAAACTGACTTCCGATTGTAAAACAAATATGGAATTCTGTTGCGATGGGGGAAGCAAAAACAAAGCAGGCAAATGGTTAGGGCATGATATTCTCTTTTCCCGGCAAGAAAAGGGAGATCTCGGAAAACGCATGCATACTGCCTTTAAAAGGGCCTTCCACAAGGGATGTAAACATGTGGTACTTGTAGGTACGGATATCCCCGGCATAACAACCAGCCACATGCAAGAGGCATTTGATATGCTTCTGAAAAACGACGTGGTTATCGGTCCCAGCACAGACGGAGGATACTGGCTTGTCGGCATGAACCGGCCCATGGACATATTCGGGGATATAGCATGGGGAACCCGGTCCGTACTTGATCAAACCCTGAGAAAGATCAGAAAAAGAAAACTTGCGTATCACCTTCTGGAACATATTGCAGATATTGACACCTTAGAAGATCTCAGAAAATGGAATCACGGGCTGGAACAGGACCAACCGTATCTGTCGGTTATCATTCCTGCCATAAACGAAGAGAGAAATATCAAAAAGACCATAATTACTGCCAATAACAGGGATGCAGAAATTATTGTGGTGGATGGAGGAAGCACGGATCATACCCGAACAGTTGCTGAAGAGGCAGGTGCAACGGTCCTTGTCACAAAAAAGGGACGCTCCTTACAGCAGAACACAGGGGCAGCATCAGCAAAAGGAAAAGTGCTTCTTTTCCTGCATGCAGACACACTGCTCCCGGCACACTATGTGAACCATGTTTTTGAAACACTCATGCCAAAAAGAACAGCAGCAGGCGCATTCCGATTCAGGACAGACTCCCACATACCATTCATGAATGCCATTGAATGGATGACAAATATCCGGTCATGCCTGTTCCAGTTGCCTTACGGAGATCAGGCTCTGTTTATGAAAAAGGCCATGTTTAACAGAGTAGGCGGATTTCCAAATGTTTCCATTGCAGAAGACTTGCTCATTGTCCGGAGCCTTAAAAAATACGGACAAATCAGAACAACACAGGCATATGCCGTTACATCCGGCAGACGGTGGCAGCAGATTGGGATAACCAAGACAACATTGATAAATCTGACTATCATGGCGGGGTGTTACCTCGGTATTTCTCCAAACACCATGGCCTCATTATACATGGCATCTCAAAAAAGACAAAAACCCAATCAAAAAAGAGAGATATCTTAAAAAAATGTGCTGCAATTTTTTCAAGGCCCTGCCCAACAAAAAATTCGGGTACTACTAATGAAAAGAGGGTCCTCACCTGTCTAAAACCAGCATTGCCGGATTTGTTTTACCAGCCTCGGCAAACAATGAAAACATACTGTACCCGGTAATACAGACCCGTATGTATGAAGGGCTTTCATATAAACAAAATACGCCAAGGCAAAAAAAGAAACATACATATGCATATAAATCATGCGTATAGACCAAGGAGGCAAAAGATGGCAAACACAAGTCCAAAAACCTTGCAAAATACCTGTTCCTGTTCAGGATCAAAAAAAACAACGCCTTTAACCAAAAGGATATGCTGGATATTGCAAGGATTAAGGATTAAGGCTCTACTGTTATGGCACCAGACAGGACGGACACACACAGACATCTGGCAAAAGTGGGCATTTGACACATGTATAATGCTGTTATCCTCTGTTTCTGTTTTATTTTTCATGGCAGGCTTCTCAAACGCCACAAACCCAGATATCACTGACAAAACAACAGCATATCTCGATTTTGAAGATGTGCTGCCTGATCATATCCCTGATGGCTGGAACACAGCATCTACCAATCCAACAGACGAACCCGCTGTCTGGCAAGTCATTGAAGACACCTCCGCTCCTTCTGGCAACAAAGTGCTTGCCCTGACAGATACAGGTCATTCTTTTGGCAACACATACAATCTGTGCTGGACAAAAAACATTTCTTTTATGAACGGAATTATCTCCGTAAAATTCAAGGCCAACAGGGGAGACGAAGACGAAGGTGGCGGTATTATATGGCGAGCCCAGGACCCCGATAATTACTATGTTGCCAGGTTCAATCCCTTAGAAGACAACTTCCGGATGTACTACGTCAAAAACGGAGTACGCCGTATGCTGGCCAGTGCACATATTGCCTTAGATGCCAAACGCTGGCATTCAATGAAAATTGTTGTTAATGGCAAAAGATTTGAATGTTATCTGAACAGCAAGAGGCTGTTGAGTATAACCAGCAGTGTATTCAATCGGCCTGGAGGCGTGGGTCTATGGACAAAGGCGGATGCTGCCACCTCATTTGATGATTTCAAGGTAATCACAGAACCATGAAAACTGATGCAACACGATAAGGATAACGTACAAATCACTTCAGTTCCACCCAACATACAAGCTTTCCCTAAACCCGGGAGAAACCGATTCTCATGTCCTGTAATACAACTGCAATAAAAGATATTTTTCGTCTTCTGTTGTTAATCGCAATTCCAACAATACCCTTGCTGCTCCCCGCGTGTGCCAGAAACAATCAGGAGATCAAAACTCTTACCGTGTATGTCTCGGAAGATCAGGTATTTTCAGAACCCATCCTGCAGGACTTTGAAAACCAGACTGGTATCAAGATCAAGGCAGTTTATGATACAGAAGAAACCAAAAGTACAGGGGCAATGAACAGGCTGATTGCCGAAAAAGACAACCCGCAGGCCGATGTATATTGGGCAAATGAACCTATCCGCGCTGAAATCCTGAAACAAAAGGCAATCTCCGCTCACTACGTTTCTCCAGAAGCCAAAAACATTCCCTCCATGTTCAAGGACCCCCAGGGCTACTGGACGGGATTTTCTGCCCGTGTGCGGGTCTTTATTGTAAACACACAAAACAAAAACAAACCCTTATCCATTTCCGATTATCTTGACCCGCGCTGGAAAGGCAAGACTGTTATAGCCAATCCCCTGTTTGGAACTACCACATCAGAGATTGCCGCCTTGTTTACTGTTTGGGGAGACAAACGGGCCAAAGCCTTTATGATGGGCATGAAAAAAAACATGGTTGCTATTTCTACCAGCAACGGAGAAAGTGCCGATTTTGTGGCTGCAGGACGGTATGCATTCAGTCTGGTCGACAGTGATGACGCAACAAACCGGTTGCGCCAAAACAAACCGGTAGCCATGGTTTATCCTGACCAGCAACCCGGAGGCATAGGCTGCTTTGTGGTACCCAATGCTGCTGTACTGATCAAAGGTGCACCTCATCCTGAAATGGCAAAAAAGTTTATTGACTTTCTGCTTTCCCCGCAAACCGAAAGCAAACTCGCCTTTGCCGACTGCGCACAAATCCCTCTGCACCAGGGAGTCAGGATACCACCTGAAATGAAACCCCTTTCCAGCATCAGAATAATGCGGGTTGATTATGCCCGGATAGCAAAAAAAATGATTGAGATTCAACCATTTCTTAAATCCTGGGTCGGGTTGTAATGCAAAAACGTATTGTCTTGATCCTAACAGCAGGACTGATAGTGGCGATCGGACTGCTCCCTGTTATTTCCATGGTGCTTAAAAGCGTCATCATGGATGGACATTTCAGTCTTGAAGCATATCATGGACTAATGAGTTCAAAACGGCAATGGATCCTGCTCAAACACAGCCTGACCCTTGCCACACTGGTAATGATCCTTACCACAGTTATTGGTGTGCCAACAGGCATTTTACTTGGTAAAACCAATATCCCCTTGCGCAAATTCTTTTTGATTGTACTTACTGTACCATTACTGCTGCCCCCATACATCATAGCAGTCTCCTATTCTGATTTACTGGGACAAGAAGGCCTGCTTATGCCTCTGCTTGGGGAGGTATTTATACATCATACCAGCCAATGGCTTTTTGGCCTGCCCGGATGTACACTTGTTCTGTTTTCCGCCTTTTTGCCCATTCCGGTTGTTCTAACCATTGCCTTCCTCCGTACTGTCAATCCACACATGGAAGAGGCAGCACGGCTTGCCGCCAGTTGGGGGAAGGTGCTCAAAGGAATTACGCTTCCTATGATTATGCCAGGTATTCTGTTTTCCGCCCTGCTGGTTTTTCTCCTGACCTTTGGTGAGTTTGGCGTTCCAAACTTCTTGAGATATGATGTCTTTCCAGTAGAGAGTTTTATTCAATTTTCCGCCTTTTACAATTTTCAGGCTGCCACGGCAACAAGCATGCCAATGGCAGTTATTACGTTTCTTGCCCTGCTGATTGAAACATACCTCTTACGCAAACAAACCTGTCAAATTCAGACTGCGCAAGACAACAGACAAATACCGGTTATCTATCTGCAGCGCTCCCATATTCCACTTACTATTGCCGCAGGCCTTATGGCACTGTTCATTACAATCGTACCTGTTTTTACGTTGATTATCAAATCAGCCGATCCGGCAATTTATGCACAGGCCATAAACAAGGCTGGAAACAGTTTGCTCCGCAGTATAACCTATGCCGGGATATCTGCAACACTCCTTACTGTTTTAGGCCTTCTTACAGGATACCTGATCCAGACCCGTGCGCTTAAGATATGGCGCACCATTGATTCCCTGACCATTTTTCTCTTTGCTTTACCCGGAACAGTAATTGGTATAGGATTGATCAGTTTATGGAATACTTCCTGGACAAATTTTATCTATGCATCTCCACTTATTATCTTGCTGGGATACCTGGCCAAATACACAGCCATTACCAGCAGAATCTCTGTTAACCAGCTGGCCAAGATCTCACCATCCATGGAAGAGGCAGCTCAGGTGGCCGGAGCCACATGGCTTCGCCGCATGATATTTATTATCATTCCTCTGTCCCGACAGGGGCTTATTGTTGCCTGGCTAACCGGTTATGTTTTCTCACTAAGGGATACAAGTATTACCATGATGGTCTATCCGGCCGGACACGACACACTGCCTGTGCGTATCTTCACACTGATGGCCAATGGATCTCCGGAAATGATTGCCTCCCTTTGCATCATACTTGTTCTGGCAACCCTGTTGCCCTTGGGAATCATATCACTGCCGGCCCTGCTGAAAAGACCTGAATGATTTCCAGAAACTGATCCGTGAACAGGCACCATGTATGGACATTAAAGTTATTGAACTGAATTCCGTATCAAAATCCTACAATAACCATATTGCCATAGACAACTGTTCGCTGAATATTGTACAGGAAAAACGGGTTGTAATCTTGGGGGCATCCGGGTGTGGAAAGACAACCATCCTGAGATTAATCGCAGGATTCATTGCACCGGAAACCGGAAGTATCCGTTTAAACGGACAGCAGGTTTCAGCAAACAACAAGATTCTGGTGCCACCAGAAAAACGAAACATCGGTATGGTCTTTCAGAATCTGGCCCTTTGGCCTCACCTTTCTGTACATGGTAATCTGGCCTTTGGATTAAAGGCACAGGCCGTCCCGGAAAAAGAACGGGAAAAACGCATTTACAATATGCTGAAACTGGTAGGCTTGTCCAGGCTCGCACAACGCAAGCCATCAGAACTTTCGGGGGGACAGCAACAACGGGTAGCTTTGGCACGTGCTCTGATTCTGAACCCTGATATTATATTGATGGATGAGCCTCTTTCCAGTCTTGATGAGGATTTGAACATACGGCTGCGTACAAAGATAGTCGAGCTGCAGGAAAACCTAGGTTTCACACTCCTTTATGTAACCCATAACCTGCAGGAGGCATTCAGTATCGCCCATACAGTGGTTCTCCTGAAACATGGCAGGGTAGAATTTCAGGGCAGTGTCAAACAGGCCAAAAGGTTATGGCAAAGGCAGTAAACCAATCAGGCCACACAACAAACCGGATTTTCAACTGAAATTAAAGGAATACAGTTCTTATGAAAGAAAAAAACAACCTGCCGGATCTTAATGGCATAAAAATTCTGCTGCTGGATGATAATCCAGCAAGTAAAAACACTCTTGCCGTATCAATGCAGACTATGGGAGGAAGGGTTGCCATTGCAAATGGACTTCAAGAAGCAAAATCCATGCTTGAATCCACTTCATTTGATGTCATGCTTGCCAACCTTAAACTTAAAGAAGGCACAGGTCTTGATCTTTTACCGGAATTCCAGAAACACTATCCAAACAGTCTCTGTTATCTTATCACCGGTCACAATGCAATCACCAGTGCGATACTGGCCATACAGCAAGGAGTCAAAAACTATATTCACAAATCGGTTGATCCGGTTGCCCTTGCCCGTCGTATGCAATGTGACCTTCCAGCCCGCACCTCGTTCTGCCTGGAAAATCGCCTAAATCCATATTTGCTTTTCCGGGATCCTATCATGAAAGAGGCTCTGGCAGATATTCCGAGATTCGCAGCCCTGGATGAACCTGTCCTGATCTATGGGGAAACAGGAACCGGAAAGGAGTTGGTAGCAATAGCCATACACAAGATCAGTCCCCGGGGCAATGGTCCATTTGTAGCTGTAAACTGCGGGGCAATTCCTGAATCAATGATAGAAAGCGAGCTGTTCGGCCATGAACGGGGAGCATTTACAGGGGCAAATTCATTGCATCGGGGCAGGTTTGAACAGGCATCAGGAGGCACACTGTTTCTCGATGAAATAGGAGAAATGCCTCTTCAGGCCCAGATCAGATTATTGCGAGTACTGGAAGAACGGACCATTCAGCGTATTGGCGGAGAAGTTCCCATACCTATAGATATCCGTATTGTAGCTGCTACCAATCGCAATCTCCACGAGCGTGTCAATGCCGGTCTGTTTCGCCAGGATCTTTTCTACCGACTGGATGTCCTGCAAATACAACTGCCGTCACTAAAAAAACGCAGACAGGATATCATCTTGCTGGCCCATCATTTTTTACTTAGAACCATTGAAGAAATGGGACAAAATACGGAAGTTCCGTTTTTTACTCCTGAGGCTGAGGCAATGTTGCTTGACCATTCATGGCCTGGAAATATTCGGGAATTGCGCAATGCCATGACCCGCCTGGCAGTACGTCTTCCCAAAAACATCAAGGAAATATCACCTCAATTAATGAAAACAATCCTGCCAGACATTGATATAGATAAAGGGTGTTCAGATGATAACGGTGATTATATCTGCATACCAGCAAACGCTACCCTTGCCCAGGCAGAACAAATACTGATTGATGAGGCTCTCAAACGTGCAAACTTCAATCGAAAAAAGGCCGCCAGACAACTGGGAATTGGTGAACGCACCCTGCGAAGAAAACTTAACAACAAATAAAAACGTATAAATCTCCCGTTTCTGGCCGCCCAAACAAGCAGATAACGGCCTAAATGGCCGCACACGTTGCTGGCTGCGTCCAACATATCAAGCTATCTTCCTGATTTTACTATCCTTACATAACCAGGCACACATCTTGCTGTATCATTGTCACACTTTCACAAATAATCATTTTTACCAATAATATTTCAGGCAGTTTCATATGCAAAAGAAATGAACTTTTTATAAAACCATAATAATCCTAAGGAGGTTACCATATGATTTACTACAAAAAAACGTACCGGACGACCATATTATGTTTGCTGGCAGCAGGAGGCCTGCTCTTTACCAACCCTGTTCTGGCTGTAAATAAAACAAAAAACAGACCTGCTGACAATATTGAGAAAATAGCAAAAGGTGTCAAAAAAGACATCCGCAAGGAAGCAGTAAAAAAACAGGAAACAATTGTAAAGGAAGCAGTGGCAGCACTTCTTCAGACAAAAAAGGCTATTGAGGCGCTGAACAAAAAAAACAAGCAACAGGCCCTTGATGCCCTGGCAATGGTTACAGGAAAACTGGACATTGTAATAGCCCGGAAGCCTGATCTTGCTAAAGCTCCAATAGATGTAAGGGTTGAAACATATGATCTGATAAGTTCAGTAGATACCATCAAGAAAACCATTAAAACAGCAAAGGAGCTACTTGACGACGGCAAAGTTCAAGAAGCACGGGAACTGTTAATGGGAATGGTTTCAGAGATAGATATTATTGTCACATCCATTCCCTTGGCCACTTACTCTGCCGGCATCAAGGATGTGGCAAAACTGGTAGATCAGGAAAAATACAAGGAAGCCAAAGACAAGTTATACGATCTGCTTTCAACGTTGATAATAACGCGAAACATAATACCTCTTCCCATACTCAGGGCTGAAAGAATGCTCAAAAGGGCAGAGAAACTCGCTACAAAAAAGAACCGTACCAAAGAAGAAAACAAAAAGTTAAAACGTCTTCTTGCAGATACCAGGACACAGCTTGAAATTTCCGAAGCACTCGGTTACGGAAGCAAAAAGGAATACAAGAAATTTTACAAACAGATCGACGAAATCGAGGAAAAAACTGCTAACGGAAAATTTGGCAAGGGCTTTATGGACAAGCTGAAGGCATCTTTAAAAACATTCAAGGAAAAAATTTTCAACACAATAAAACCCGAGAACAGGTAAGCAGAGACACAAGCAGGCATAATTGACAATACTGGAACAGATAGGGAAAGAATCTCCTGCCCTGTCTGTTTCAGACATGAAACATGACGATAAAGAGATCCAATCTCTTGCAAACTTTCATATGATGCCTTCTCAGACAGGTCCTATCTGCAAATGAGACACCCTGTTCAAAATCAAGGCATCCTGAACTTTTAAGCCCAAAAACGTGTTGGGATATTTCAAAGATTAAGGCAGGAGCATACTACCAATCCGGGCAAAACAATCCTTTACATACGGACGAACTTAACCCTGGCCAAAGGTTCTTGGGGATCTGAAAAATCATGCACTACCCAACAGATGCATTACAGATCAGTAACCCTGCCAATTATCTGTTTCAGGAGAACAAATCATGAACAATATGAATAATGAAAAAACAATTACCGGTGTCATGGTAGATCTGGAAGAACTGCCCCATAAATGGAAATGGCTCTTGGCCCTTGGCATTCTTATGTTGCTGACCGGCAGTATCGGTCTGTTCATGAGTGTTATTATGACACTGGCAACTGTGGTCTTCTTTGGAATTATCATCCTTGCCAATGGAACATGCTCACTTATCCAGACAATTGCTGACAAAGAAGAAAAATGGCATGGCCGCATTGTGCATGTACTACTGGCAATACTCTATATAACATCCGGCGTATTAATACTCATCAATCCGGTTGCAGCCTCGCTCATTCTCACCCTGTTTCTATCAGGAACATTCCTTGCTATGGGTATTATTCGTATAGTTTATGGATTTCGCCTGCGCAAACTTGGATGGAAATGGCTAATGCCAATATTTATAGGCCTTGCAGATATTATTTTTGCTGTTGTTATTGGTCTGAGCTGGCCGATTTCAGGTCTATGGGTAATAGGATTATTTGTCAGCATTGAACTTATCATGTATGGCTGGATGCTGACATTTACAGCCATTGCTGTCCGCAAGCTTGACCGCAACAAAACAGACCGTGGGCACTAATAAGTTGACAATCAATAAATGAGATTTTTGCAAGGTCAAGCAAACCAAGCTATTACGTGAAGGCGTGCAAATATCCCGCAGATTGACACCAAGACATGAAAACTATCTAAAAAAGGAGGATATTATCATTATGGTGATGGGCATTAAACAGTTTCAGAAACTGTTCCGTGAGGCAGCTAAACTTAACATAGACAAAAATGACATAAAACGGCTCAGTGATTTCGTGAGCAAACAGTTACATAATCTTCTTGTTCTTGGCCAGGTAACAGCCAGTATAAATGGACGGGATATCATAGATTATCAGGACATCCCAATTACGGCAGGATTGCAACAGGCAATTCGTGATTTCAAAGGATATAATGAAGAATTATCTCTCTCTCCTATCCTGGAACAACAGGCAAAATTACCGCCACTCAAACTGGGAATCTCTGATATGCTGGAGAAAAAGATACCTGAACTTGTTGGAGGTATAACAGTCAGCCTGGCCAAAGTTTTTAAAGCTATCAAGCCGGAATTGAAAAATCCCGGCACAGAGGAATGGCAACAGGTAGAAGAAATATATCACATCCTCCTGTAGCCTTATAATATTAACAGCCTGTTTTTCCGTAATCTCTGAGTGCTCCCCTGTGCCTGGCCTGACACATCAAGGCGCCCCTGGATTGCGGAATGTGGCTATCTTATAAAACCAAAACAGTGCCTGGTATAATGCCAACGGTAAAAGGATATTTCCCCTGTTCTGTTGCAGGAATATCTGCCCTTACAGCAGATATTCTGCCGAAAGATCCTTTTACCGCCTTTTTATCGAGATTTTATACAACAAAATTCACTTTGTTAGTCATCAGGAATAATCATGGGTACCCAATATCACTTTGATCCCCGTCTTTTTTTCCAGTATCTCAGCCATGTTTTTGGCATCTGTATACGGGCAGTCCGGCTTGGCATTTGCCATACAGCTACTCATATATATCTTGTCCGGTTTTATTTCGGATAATTTGATAGCCATGCCTGTGTTAGAAGCAAGTGTCCGACCAGGACATTCACATTTAACAAAGGCTATAACCTGGGAAGGCCCTTCAAAATGCCCATCTCCCATAGCTGCAGCCTTAAGACACCGCCATTCTCCAGGGCATCCATAGCCACTATCCATGTAAGAACCGCATGCAACAATAACCACTTTTTCCATAACTATCTCTCCTTGAATTCATACAAAACACATATTTATTTTTTTGCAGTATTTGAGATATAGTCAATAATCTTCTCAAATTCTTCTGTAAAGGCCAAAGGTTTATCCTTTATGTCTGCCAGCCTGCCTTCATCGCCAGCCAAAACAACTTCCGGTTCAATAGGCAATCTTCCCAAAAACGTCAACCCCTCCTTTTTGGCTACGGATTCACCCCCATGAGACTTAAACAGATCTATCTTTTTCCCACAGCCAGGGCATATCAAACCACTCATATTTTCTATGATACCCAATATATCCATCTTAACCTGACGGCAGAAATTAATGGATTTTCTTACATCAGCCAAAGATATTTCCTGAGGCGTAGTTACTATAATGGCCTTGGCATCAGGGATGGTCTGAGCCACAGTTAAAGGCTCATCCCCTGTTCCCGGAGGAGAATCCACTATGAGGAAGTCAAGCTCTGGCCACTCTATATCCGCAATAAATTGCCGTATAACACCTATCTTGATAGGCCCCCTCCATATGGTTGCCCTGTCCCTATCATCACCCATCAGAAATTCAATGGAAATAACACTGAGATTAGGGATACCTGCAACAGGAAATATCTTGCCAGGAGTACCTGCAGGCTGAATCTTACCCTTTATACCGAGAAGTCTTGGTATGCTGGGACCGTGAAGATCTACATCTATAAGGCCGGTCTTGTAGCCAGCTTTGGCCAAAGCAATGGCAAGGTAGGCAGCAACACTGCTTTTTCCAACACCTCCCTTGCCACTCATAACAAGCAACTTGTTTTTTACCTTACCCAAACGTTTTTTTATTTCATTATCCTGCTCATCATATTTATCATTCTTGTTCATACTGCATCCACCACTTGTCATAACAGTCAACCCTCCTGATTATCATAGTGTTTGTTTTTATCAAGATCTAATCTATACGGGTTTATACTCATAACCGGCACGCTTGATTCCTTTATCACATGCGCAGCCACACTTCCAAAAAGAATCCTGTCAAGGCCCTTTCTGCCATGTGTACCCATGATAACAATATCCATATTCTCGGTCTTTATATAGTTCAATATCTTTTCAGCCGGATCACCTATCAATACCTGCGTTTTACAGGCAGGATATCTTTTGAAATATTTTTTTACAAACTCATCCATACTCTTTTCTCCAGCCTTCAGGACCTCACCCTCAAACGATATAATTGATGTCTCGGTAACATCAAAAGATGTGAGAGGTAAAAGACTGCGAACAACAAATATCAGATGAATCTCAGATTTGAACTTCTCCACCATTGTTACTACCCAAGGCACGATCATAGGAGAAACTTCCGAAAAATCAACTGGAAACAATATCTTTTTGAAACCTTTCATAATCTCCTCCATTGTTCATGAAAATATTCAGGTTGAAACCTCTCAAATATTATCACAGAGACTCACATCGTATATATTCAAAAAGCGAGACATGTTTTAAAACATAAAGGAAAAATGCTTCCAGTATGACATAACCTTTGATACTTTTTTACATGGGAGTCATTGTAGGCTCACCGTAGAGGCTGAATTTTAACCAGTCAAATGCAAACAGCATAAGCTCCACATCATCATACTTTAACCTGTCAATTTTTTTGCTGTCTTCAAAAAAGTGAGAAAAAAAACTGCTATGAAACACAAACTCCCTGAACCTGTCCAGATTATATGATGCCATAAAGAACATCTGTATTTTTTTTGTAACATCCACATCCGATCCAAGGTCTTTGTCTGAAGTAACAATTTCTATCCATTTGTTGTTCATCTCACTGTACTGCTTCAATCCCTCATGGTTGAGCCATTCATCCAGAGACCAGAGCCTGTTCTCCTTAAACCCCATACAATGGGGTTCTTTTACCATAAAAAACTTCTCCTGTATTCCCGCTTTCAGATTGGCCATAGTAGATGCCCTGGCCAAAGGATACAATCGGCATGCTCCCGGACGATCATCATAAATAACACAACCATCAGGGCTGACAAAAGGACATCTTTTCTCCTTATCATCATTCATTTTAAGGATTACTACCGGAAATTTCATCCTGTCTTTTAAGATTGTATCAGTATACCTTTCAAGAAATTCCTGGGAATGAAATCCGAGCCTGTTTTTGACACGAATCACATCGTATGGTGTTAAAACGAGCTGAAGTCTTGCACAACACTTAGTGAAACATGAAATACCCTTATAACAGTTGAACCTGAAAGAATTCCCCTCAAATGCCCTGAAGATATCATGCCTGTTATCTGTCATTACCATTATCCCCTTTTTTAATGTCCCATCCTGAACACAGCATGCCCGGGCGTCAGGCATCAACTATCTTGCAGGCTATCCTCCTCAGGAACAGCTTCAGGTCTTACCTGGAATGTCTTTTGTCCAAGTATGCCAAATTTGATCCAATCAAAAGAAAATTTCAAAAGATCCAAATCGTTTCTTTTAATCTTTTCTATGGTAGCAGAATCCACTTCAAATTTGGATAAAAAGGAACTGTTAAACACAAATTCCCTGAATTTATCCAGATTGTAAAGGGCCATGAATACCATCTTGTAAATCTTGGGATTATCAATATCAAGAGACTGGGCGCGAAGAGGATTTATCACTTCGGAAAAAAGTTCATTAACCTCCTCATATATCGGAATCCCCTGTTCAACCAACCAGTCAGATATACGCCAGGATACATCTTCAGACAGACCTTTACATCGAGATCTATCTGTAATGTAACGGAATGTTCCGTCGTCATTAATATCCAGCGGAAACATACGACAGGGCCAGGGCCGATCATCATATATATGACATCCATCTTCTGAAACAAAGGGACACTTCTTGTCATCTTCATTCATTTTCAGCATGACTAACGGAATCAATTTGTTCTTATTTGTAAAAATTAGTGTATATTTGTCCAGAAATTTGTCAGACGACATTTCTAAAGAATTCTTCAGTCTCATAACATCGTATGGTGTCAGAATAATAGTAACATCCTGGCAGCACTGAGTAAAACAAGTCACTCCAGGCATACAGTTAAACCTAAAAATATCCCCTATATCCATCCTTACCGGATTTTCTGTCT
Source organism: uncultured Desulfobacterales bacterium (assembly GCA_964457545.1). Lineage (GTDB taxonomy): Bacteria > Desulfobacterota > DSM-4660 > Desulfatiglandales > Desulfatiglandaceae > JAGGTJ01. The sequence continues at coordinate 295,512 of CAYWEN010000016.1, forward strand.
TATCCATTTATAAAATCCTTGTGTCTGTTATTGTGAATAGAAACATCAAGCTCCTTACAACTGTCCAATTCTGCAACAGCCCCTAATAATGACAGGGCATTAAAAATCCTTTGACTTTGATCTGTTAATAAGGTAAATGACATCATACATTATTAACTGGTTGAAATATAATCTAAAAACTACCTTCAGCACCCATTGGGACAATAATGGTCTGTTTACATTAAACCCTGTGTTCAAGACAATTCACAAACAATTCTGATTCCTCACTGTAACAGCTATCCATTTTTTTGTTTCATCAAATCTGGATTCAATCCAAGTATGTGAAAAGTAACAGGGGACAACAAATTACGTCAATGAAATTATGAGGGAAGGTTTTATGACACGAGTTTCAAAAGCACAACATTTTATTGTATGCCATGACCATAACACCTGCAAGGTGTTACAGTTTTTAAACAACCACCGGCAAATCAAGCCACCTCACGTGCATATATTATAAGATACAGGAGGATCATAATGAAAGAAAAAACTTTATCAATTATCAAGCCAGATGGTGTAGCAAGAAATTTGACAGGAACAGTTATCAGCAGATTGGAAAAAGAGGAAATAAAAATCACAGCAATAAAAATGATCCACATGACCAAGAAACAGGCCAAGGGTTTTTACAAGGTGCATGAAGGAAAACCTTTCTTTGAAAGCGTTACTGATTTCATGTCCTCCGGCCCTTGTATAGTCATGGTGCTTGAAGGAGAAAACGTAATCAAGCGATACCGGGACATTATGGGAGCAACCAATTATAAAGAGGCCCTGCCTGGAACCATACGACATGACTTTGCAACAGACATTGAAAAAAACATAGTACATGGATCAGATTCAAAAGAAAACGCTGAAACAGAAATAGGCTATTTTTTCAGCCAATTGGAAATCATGTCCCAAGACCACTGATCATCCTGACAGCAAAAACATTTAGCCCTTTATCCCATGCCCTTGTATATGGTATCTACCCACCTGCCATTAATTTGTTCAGCTTCCCTGAAGCTGAACAAAACTGAATATCCTGTAAAGGGCTAAATCTGCTACAACCATATCAAACACAGACCTTTATCCTGTAAACATCAGACAGAAAAAAAGACAGGGCCAAGATGCTTTTAATAAATACAGGCATCTTCGCCCTGTCTTTCAATCATTACAGTTCTTAAATCCTGGCAAAAAACAAGATATTCCTTAAAAAACCATTGTAACCGGCCAATATATCTATCAAGCAAAAAGATCTTACTTTGTTTTATTCTTTGATTTTTCCTGCTTTTCCTGCTTTTCCTCTTTAAGCTCTTCAATCTCTTTTTTAAGGGTTTCAACTTCTTCTTTCAGTTTGCTTTCCTGGCTTTCAAAAGGTTCAGCCTCTTTTTTATCCTTGATTTCTTCCATTCCCAGATATGCAGCCAAGGCCCCACCCATAATTAGCATAAGAGGAATAGACCCTGCCAATACTATAAAAAACTCCTTCCACCATATAATAATTCCCATAAGACCTAAAACTAATGCTGCAACACCTCCACCTAATGCTACCATAACAAAACTCCTTATTAGAAATTTAAAAAATTTAACAACCAAGTGAACATGTGCTGAAGAGCCACAAAAACTTGCAGACACTTTATGTGACAATTCAACATGCTCTCAACTAATCAAAACCAATTATAACTGTAAAACCTTAAAGGATAAGGGTTAAAAATGTCAAGCTTTTTAATAACAGGGATTAAAAGCAACCTGTAATATCAGGCTGCCCCTGAAAAAAATCAAGCCGCAGACAAAGACCGGTCTGGATACAGGTCATGCCGACTCATCTAAAAAAGGGATTGTAAAGCCGCTCTCTGCCAATAGTAGTGTTTGGCCCATGCCCGGGATATACCCTGAGATCATCACCAAGCGGAAATATTTTTTGTTTTACCCCCCTAATCAAAAGATTATGATCCCCCCCGGGAAAATCTGTTCTTCCTACAGAACCTGCAAAAAGGGTGTCTCCTGTAAAAACAGCGCCAGGAGCATAAAAGCACACTCCTCCCGCAGAATGTCCAGGGGTATGAATAACCTTTATTTCATATATTCCAACTGAAATAACCTGACCATCAAAAAGACTTCCATCAGGAGGGAATCCCAGACCTCCTGAATCAAGAGGGTGTATCATAACAGGTGCACCTGTTATCCTTTTTAATTCTCCTGCAGCACCTACATGATCGATATGGCCGTGTGTAATAAGGATATACGATATTTTAAGCTGCAATCCTGATATCTCTTTTACAATCCTGAAGGCTTCATCTCCAGGATCAATCACCACTCCCTCTCCTGTCCTTTTATCTCCCAAGATATAACAGTTGGCCTGATATGCACCAACAACAATTTTTCTTAACATATTGAAAAAGCCCCTTTACAAAACAGCATTATGGACACAAGGCAAATCACACACTATTTTGCATATTCAACTGCCCTGGTTTCACGAATTACAATGACTTTTATCTGACCTGGATAGGTAAGCTCCTTTTCTATTTTTTTTGCTATATCCTTGCATAACATATAGGCCTGATCATCATCCACAAGACCACCTTCAACCATCACACGAACCTCCCGGCCCGCCTGAATGGCAAATGATTTGGTAACACCTTTAAAAGACATTGCGATCTTTTCAAGGTCTTCCAGTCGTTTAACATAAGATTCCAGCATTTCCTGGCGCGCCCCTGGCCGGGCCCCTGACAGGGTATCTGCAGCCTGAACCAGAACATCCAGAACAGATTCAGGAGGAATTTCTTCATGGTGTGCAGCAATTGCATGTACTATCTTCTTTGATTCACCATATTTTCTGGCCAAATCTGCTCCTATTTGTGCATGAGTCCCTTCCACTTCATGATCCACAGCCTTTCCTATATCGTGGAGCAAGCCTGCCCTTTTGGCCTGTTTTATATTCAGGCCTATTTCTGCTGCCATAATACCGCAGATAAAGCTCACCTCCTTAGAATGCTGAAGTACATTCTGTCCATAACTTGAACGATATTTCAAACGGCCGATAAGCTTGATCAGCTCCTTATGTATTCCATATACACCAACATCAAAGGCCGCCTGTTCTCCTGCCTTTTTTATTGATGCTTCTATCTCTTCCCTGACCTTGGAAACAACATCTTCAATTCTGGCAGGATGTATTCTTCCATCGTATATCAATCTTTCCAAGGAGATTTTGGCGATTTCACGTCTGACCGGATTGAACCCCGACAGTATAACCGCTTCAGGCGTATCATCAACAATAACATCAATTCCTGTGGCAGCTTCAATTGCCCGGATATTTCTGCCCTCCCTGCCAATAATCCGGCCCTTCATTTCCTCATTAGGCAGAGCAACCACTGAAACCGTATTCTCCGCCACATAATCGCTGGCATATCTTTTCACGGCAAGGGCAAGGATATCTTTTGCCTTACGATCAGCCATTGCCCTTGTTTCGCTTTCTATAGACCGCATGGTTTGAATCGCTTCGTTTCTGGCCTCCCTTTCCATGGATTGCAAAAGAAGATCCTTTGCATCTTCACTTGACATACCGGAAAGTTTTTCAAGCTGTTCCCTCTGTTCGGCAATCAATCTGTCAAGTTCTTCTTCCTTTTGCCTGATCTCCTTCATCTTATCTTCAATAAACCTGTCTTTTTTAGAAAGCTGCTCCTCCCTTGCATCCAACTGGTATGTCTTGCGATCCAAATTCTCTTCCTTGTGGAAGATTCTCTTTTCCTGCGCCAACAGATGTTCTTTTTTTTGTTTTGTCTCTTTCTCAAATTCCAATTTCATCTGATAAAGAGCATCTTTTGCCTGGAGTTCAGCCTCTTTTCTGGTTGCCAACGCCTCTTTTTTTGCCTGATCAATTATATTCCTAGAATACTGTTCAATGGATTCAATCCTGTGTTCAAGAAATCTCTTCCTAACAAAAAAACCTGCTATAAAGCCGGCAACAAGGCCCATTAAGATAATCAATACCGTATAAATCATGTTCATAATAAAATGAGCTCCTAAATTAAAACCTAAATCATAAAGAAATAAGCAAACAATAAAACGTATGCAAAAAAATACCTCATAATTGCAGAATACAGCCTTGGATTATATGTCTCTGATTACCAAACTCCAGACCCATAAGATTAGGATTATACTTAAAATTCCGATTCAAGATTCAGAATCAGAAAATAATTTCAAAAAGGCATCTTTCTGCAGGATTTCCATGGACAGGTATCTTTTCCCAAATCAAGAGACAGAAAGAAAAACAACAACAAACCAGTCAGTTTCCATCCATAAATGGCCTTTTTGCACAATCTCTGGTGTCAATCTGCAGGATTCAGTGAGAGACTTCTGTACACCTCTGCATAATCCCTTGATTTTTCCTCCGGGGTGCAGGTCCTGCGGACCGGAGGCTTGATCCTGTATAAAAACGCTTAGTTATGGGTTAGAAAAACCATACAGTGACCAAGATCCTTTTCTGGATGGAAACCAGTTAATATTAAAGGATAATCCCTGCGAGTAACACAAGGTCACAGTAAAGGCATGAATGACCTGACATAATATTCTTTTATGCAAGAGATTGATCTTGCGTAAGACAGTATCATAAAAAGAGGAAAATCAGGAGAGACGCCCAACAGAAGAGAACCAGGCAGTTGGTTTCCATCCATAAATGGCCTTTTTGCACAACCTCTGAGCCTGCCTGTACAGATAGGCAGACAGGTTAATATGCGGGATTAGTCTCACCTGTCTGTGCATTATCTGTTTACCGTTAAAGGCAAGACAGAGTTGCAGGCAGACATCTTGTGTGCTTCTGTGTTAATAACCCCTCTTGTTTCCGATCTTGCACAAAAAATCTCATTTATGGACAGAAGGCCATAAAATGACCCAAAAATTGATTGATGGATATCAGTTACTTGATAAAAAGGTCTCGAAAATACGCTTACTATCAAAAACAAACATAAATACATCATATTAGATTAGGACAAAAAAATACAGCCCCCACAATAAAGCAGAGGTGGCAATACTGTATAATAAAACAGATTCAATATAGTCCCTGACGCATAAAAATATGGTGTTTTCAGCTCTCCCTGCATAAATTCAATGTCCCCTAAGAATAAAAACAGGGTCTGTATTTTGACATCATTTCTGTATAACCTTACGATAAATTATTCAAAGATAGAAACCTGTTGCTTCTATTGCTGATTACATATAAAAATCATACATATATGAAGCTATATTTTCAAAACCTGCATTTATATGCCCAACAACAATCTTTTGTCATAACAGGCAAACCTGGCCTGTTGTTTCCAGAGCCAGAAATTTCTGACCTGCAAGAAACATCCAGAACATATTATGTTTACCCGATCCGGGATATAATTACCATCCATCTGCAAATCAATTAAGGGCAACTCAGAGTTTCTGATCCAAAACGGGATATTCATTATAACATCTTGAAGATAAAGAGATTACAGAACCACAAAATGTTTTACAACTGATCCCTTAAGCTTTGTCTACCGCACCCGGCCTGAAAAGGCTCAGAGCGTGCAAAAAACAACTATTTGGAGATGGAAAGCAACCAACTGTCATTTTTTTCACAAAGGTTTATTTCTGAAAAAACTGTTATTCTCAAACAGCATCTCATCAAAAGATCCAGCCAAGACATAACAAAGCTGTCAAGGAGTTACAACATAGGCAAACCAAAAGATTACATTAATAAACAACACAGCTTCTGTCTGTCCGACAATGGATCTAATAAAAAATTTTAAAAACTGCCTGAACGACCTGTTCAACAAAATTTTTTAATTCAGGACACAGCTTGCATTACATTGAATAATACGCTCTTCATAAAAATTGCACAGACAGAATTTCATTGCAGCAACAAGGCATACATGTCTACCAGGGCAAAACATCATATTACACAAAAGATTTGCATAAGATCATTGTTTGCCCGATCTCTATATCAGACTCAGAGCTTAATCCCGGTGCCTGATCTTTCGGATCTATTAACATAGTTATCCTTTATTTTAATCTCCTACAATAGAATCTATCTGGTTATTTAACAATGCAGCCCGTTTTTGTATATTCCTTACTGTATCAACACCTTTTTTCTGCACCTGAAAATATTCATTGGCAATGTCAAATGCAGCCAATATGGCAATATGTTTTTCTGACAGACCGTTAGTTTCTGATTTTATCTCCCTTAATTTATTGTCTACATAACGTGCGATCTCCTGAAGTTCCACTTCGGCAATATCACTTTTTATTACATATTCATGATCAAGAATTCTGACCCTGATCAACTTTTCCAAAAGCAGTTCTCCTAGATATCAATCTGATCCATTTTATTCAAAATAGAACTAATTTTCTGTCTTGCAAGGTCTTTCTTTTCTTTAAGAGATTCAGTTTCATGTGTCAGACTGTCAACCTGTGACTCCAAATGCTCAACCTTTTCTCTCAATGAATTTCTTTCCTCTTTCAGAGAATTCAACTTCTCGATAAGACGATCAACCTTTTCTTCTAACAACTGAAACTGATCGTTCTGTTCGTTGATACCTACATTGACTTCTGTATTATCTGTATTAGTAAACACATCCATTGTTATGTTCTCCCTTTTTGTAATATCAAGACTCAAAGAATAGAGCAGACAAACGGCATAACCAAATTTAAGCATACCACACCCGTAGTTATGAAAACGCCGTCTGTTTCTTAAATACGGCTCTGTATGTCTGTACGGTAAATCAGTCTGCAGACAAAAACAAACATCTGAAAACACAATATGCAGGCATATATAACACCCTGAAATTCCAGCAAAAAACCTTAAAAAACAGTATAAAACCAACTTTTATCTTAACCTGAAGATATAAAAAGTCAACAAAAAAGGGCAACCATCCAAAACGGCTGCCCTTTCCCATAACACCAATAACACCAAGTTTTTTGTCAAACTTAAAATCTTGCTATCTGATTTTGAAAAATATTAAATGAGAGGAAATATCTATTCACTGCCTGTTCACGTTCAAACTTATGATCTGCAAGACCTGCATCACCCAAAAGAAAGGCTAACATGATCCTGCCATAAATATTGTAAATATTTCAAGGAGTAAAAGTTGAGTGCGGGCTGCCCGGCATATTCCCGCAAAGATATATCACAAAAAAAGCAGATAAAATAAAAAAACCCTTTAATTGCTTTGAGCCTCTGCCGCTTTAAGGCGGGCACGTGCACGTCTCAAGGCAGCTTCCGCCCTTTCAACGTCAATTTTATCCGTTTCCTTGCTCCTTGAAAGTCTGTCCTGAGCCCTTTCCATAGCCTTTCTCGCTCTCTCTACGTCTATCTTTGAAACATCTTCCGCTGAATCTACCAACACAGAAACCTTGTTATTAAAAATCTCGGTAAAGCCATAACTCACCGCAAAATGCTCCGTATTATTATCAGCAATAAAATGAAGGTCTCCAGGAATAATCGCGGAGAGAAAGGAGACATGATCTTCCAGGACTCCAAACTCACCTTCTGCCCCAGGAATAACAACAAGATCAACTTCCTTGCTTAACACTACCTTTTCAGGGGTTACAATCTCCAACTGCAGTTTTCCCATATGAAAACACCTCTATTTTGCAGAACCTATCTGTTTAGCTTTTTCCTCTGCCTCCTCTATTGAACCTACCATATAGAAGGCTGCTTCAGGGAGATCATCATACTGACCTTCAATAATAGCCTTAAATCCTTGAACTGTATCTTTTATAGAAACATATTTACCGGGAGTTCCTGTAAATGTTTCCGCAACATGAAATGGTTGAGAGAGAAAACGTTGTATTTTTCTTGCACGTGCCACTATCAACTTGTCTTCATCAGAAAGCTCATCAATACCAAGAATCGCAATAATATCCTGAAGGTCCTTGTATTTCTGAAGGATTTGCTGTACCTGTCTGGAAACAGAGTAATGTTCTTCTCCAATAACATTCGGATCAAGTATTCTGGAGGTGGAATCCAACGGGTCAACTGCCGGATAAATACCCAGCTCAGCAATACTTCTTGCAAGAACAACCGTGCCATCCAGATGAGCAAAGGTGGTAGCCGGAGCAGGGTCAGTCAAATCATCTGCAGGAACATAAACACACTGTACTGATGTAATGGACCCCCGTTTTGTTGATGTGATCCTTTCCTGAAGCTCTCCAAGGTCAGTACCGAGCGTAGGCTGATAACCCACAGCAGATGGTATACGGCCCAAAAGTGCCGAGACCTCTGAACCTGCCTGAGTAAACCTGAATATATTGTCAATAAACAAAAGGACATCCTGTCCCTTCTCATCCCTGTAATACTCAGCGGCGGTAAGAGCTGAAAGAGCAACTCTTGCCCTTGCCCCGGGAGGCTCAGTCATCTGCCCATAAATAAGCGCAGCCTTCTCAAGGACACCGGACTCCTTCATCTCAAGATACAGATCATTTCCCTCTCTTGTACGCTCTCCAACACCTGCAAAGACACTGATTCCACCGTGCTGCATAGCAATATTATGAATCATTTCCATCATAATAACGGTTTTACCAACACCAGCTCCCCCGAACATACCCATTTTTCCGCCGCGAGGAAAAGGGACAAGAAGATCTATTACCTTTACACCCGTTTCCAGGACATTTACGGTCGTATCCTGATCTTCAAAGGCTGGAGCATGCCGATGAATAGGATAATATTCTGTCGCATTAACAGGTCCAAGTCCATCAACCGGTTTACCTACGACATTCAAAACCCTCCCTAAGCCCGGATCTCCAACAGGCATCTGAATCTGTTTGCCTGTATTCTTGACCTTCATACCACGGACAAGTCCATCGGTTACATCCATTGCTATACAACGGACAACATTATCACCCAGATGTTGAGCCACCTCAATAACAAGATTATCTTCGGTATCATCAATGGCTGGGTTTGTTAAAAGAAGAGCAGTTAAAATCGGCGGAAGCTCCCCATCAGCAAATTCCACATCAATGACCGGACCAATTACTTGAATCAGTTTCCCCTCATTCATCGTTAACTTAAGACCTCCTTGAAAAAAGATAATAATCAGAAATTATGCTGCTTTTAAGGCCTCAGCACCACCAACAATATCCATAAGCTCAGCAGTGATAGCCGCTTGCCTGGCCTTGTTATAAGCCAAGGTCAGTTCATCTATCATTTCACTGCAATTCTTAGCGGCTTTATCCATTGCCGCCATACGAGCGGCATGCTCACTTGTTTCAGTCTGTAAAAAGGCATTCAATATCTGAACACTGATATGTTTAGGTAAAAGCTCTATCATCAATGATTCAGGATCAGGCTCACATAAATATTCCGAAACAACCTCGTTATCATCTTTCATTGGAGGTTCAACCGGAACAAGTTTCACCAAAGTCGGTTCATACTTCGCAACACTTACAAAATTGCTGTACATCATATAGACCTCATCAACCTCATCATCCATATAACGATCAATAAAGGTCCTTGTTATCTGATTAACAAAAGATATATTAACATCCTTGTAAATGTTGGAATAACTTTTAAAGAGGTTGTATTTATCTTTACCAAAAAAACCTGAGCCCTTCTTCCCCACAGCTGTAACAAAACACTCTATCCCTTTTGATTTTTGTTCTTCAATCCATTTTGCGGCCTGTATTATCAAATTCGAATTAAAACTGCCGCACAGTCCACGATCAGCAGAGAAATGAAGCAGATCAATTCGTTTGACATCCTCCTTTTTTTGCAGCAATGGATGTATATCCGGTTCAATGCCATTTGCCAGATTACCAAGGACCTCAGCAAACTTGCTGGCATAAGGTCTAAAACCTTCCATCCTTGCCTGAACACCTCTCAACTTGGAACTGGCAACCATATACATTGCCTTTGTAATCTGTCTTGTTTTTCCAACAGCAGCTATTTTACGTTGAATATCCTTAAGATTTGGCATCTGTTTATACTCTTCTTGTATTATTTGTATTATGTTTTTTTATACTGCAACCTCTCGCCATATTCTGGTAAAGGCTCAAGGTGTTGCAATCTTTAAAACAAACTCAAAAATATCAGTCTGAATACCATTTTCACAATCTATACTGCGGGTTGAAATATACCCTTAAATTCATCAAGCATCTTTCTCAGCTTGGCATCAGTTTCAGCAGTGATATCATCTGTTTTATCTATATCCTTAAAGATTTCAGGATATTTGCTTTCAGCAAACTCAAGCATCTGTTTTTCATATTCTGCAATAGCATCTTCTGGCCATTCATCAAGATAGCCATTTGCACCGGCAAACAAAATAACAACCTCTTTTACCGCACTCATGGGTTGATACTGAGGCTGTTTAAGGATTGCGACCAATCTGCGGCCTCGTCTGATTTGCTGCTGGGTCGCCTCATCCAGATCGCTTCCAAACTGTGCAAAGGCTTCCAGTTCCCTAAACTGAGCCATGTCAAGCCGCAATGTTCCGGCAACCTTCTTCATTGCCTTGGTCTGTGCCGCTCCTCCAACACGGGAAACTGACAGACCTACATTAATAGCCGGCCTTATACCAGCGAAAAAAAGTCCAGGTTCCAGATAAACCTGGCCATCAGTAATGGAAATTACGTTTGTTGGAATATAGGCAGACACATCACCTGCCTGGGTCTCAATAATCGGCAGGGCAGTAAGGGAACCGGCACCAAGCTCGTCATTTACCTTGGCAGCACGTTCCAGCAATCTGGAATGGTTATAAAAAATATCTCCCGGATAAGCTTCCCTTCCAGGGGGCCTTCTGAGCAGAAGGGATATCTGCCTGTAAGCAACAGCCTGCTTTGAAAGATCATCATAAACTATCAGAGCATGCCGTCCACTATCGCGGTAGTATTCCCCTATAGCACAACCTGCATAAGGAGCTATAAATTGCTGAGTTGCAGGATCACTTGCACATGCAGCAACCACAGTGGTATATTCCATAGCGCCATAACGCTCCAGCACATCAACAACCTGTGCAACCGTGGACTTTTTCTGACCAATTGCTACATATATGCAAAAGATATCGGTATCCTTTTGATTCAAGATAGCATCAACACCAATGGCCGTTTTACCTATTTGCCTGTCACCAATAATCAGCTCACGCTGTCCCCTGCCTATAGGTGTCATTGCATCAATAGCCTTTATACCTGTATACATAGGTTCGCTAACTGGCTGGCGGGCAATAACTCCCGGAGCAACTCTTTCAATACGCTGCGTCTCTTTTGTATCAATAGGCCCCTTACCATCCAACGGATTACCAACTGCATCTATAACCCTTCCAAGAACAGCGTCACCTACCGGAATAGAGGCAATGCGGCCTGTTCTTTTAACAGTGTCACCCTCCTTCAGCTGTGTGTCGTCCCCCATAATAGCCACACCGACATTGTCCTCCTCGAGGTTCAGACATAAGCCAAAAATATTGCCTGGAAACTCGACCATTTCCATAGCCATGGCATTTTGCAATCCATGCACACGGGCAATATTGTCTCCAACAGACAGGATGGTGCCTGTCTCACTCACCTCAACCTTTTTTTCATAATCCTTGATTTGATTACGGATTATCTGACTTATTTCCTCAGCTCTGATCTCCATTAGTTATATTCACCCCTCTTTAATGATTCTTTTAGCCCCCTAAGCTGGGCAGTTACACTTCCATCTATTACAAGATCGCCTATCCTTACTACAACACCACCTATTATAGATTTATCAACAGAGAGATCAAACTCAATGTCTTTGTTAGACACTATCTTTTTCAGTGCTACCCTTAACTTGTCAAGAGCCCCTTTGTTCAAAGATCGGGCAGAAATAACCTGCACCTTGACCACGCCAGACATTTCATCGGTAAGCCTTGAATAGTATGACGCAATTTCCGGAACAAACCCCATTCTTCTTTTTTCAAGAAGCAGTCTCAAAAAGTTTTTCACCATATCAGAAAAAGATGTCTTCTCAAGCACAAAATCAAGAACATCTTTCCTGTCCTCAGGAGAAAAAACAGGATTGGCCACAACAGCAAAAAACTCCTCATTGTCCATGCAAAACCGGGAAAACTCCTGCAGTTCCTCTCCATACTCCCTATATTTGCCATTTTCTACACCAAGCAAAAGTAGAGCCTTGGCATACCTCTTTGCAACCCGTGAGTCCATCAGTGTAAATTCTCCACTTCTTTTATGAATTCGTTAAAAAGGACATCCTGATCACTATCTTTTATATAGCGGGAAATAATCTCCTGCGCCTTTACAGCCGCAAGATCAACTACTTCCTCTTTCAACCTTTGCTTAACCTGATTTATTTCCCTTGCAATAGTCAAATCAGCCTGTTGAATTATCTGCTCTGCCCGCAACTGAGCCTTTTCGATTATCCGTTGTTTTTCCTGCTCCCCTTCCTGTCTGAACCTCTCAAGAATTTCCTTTTTTTGCACTTCAAATGCCTTTAATTCTTCTTCCAAGGCCTTACACCGAGATTCAAATTCCATTTTTTGTCTTTTCAACTCATCAAACTCGTGCTGTAAAGATTCCCTCCTTGCTGAAAAAAAATCTTTCACAGCAGTCTTCTTAACAACAACTGCTATGATAGCAATAAAAACAGCAAAGTTTATACATCGGTAAACAAAATCTATAACAACGCTGTCAGGAACACTCCCATAAGGCTCAGATGCACCGTAAACAAAATTACCCCCGCACAGGAAAACCGACACAAAAGAAAAAAGCATCAGCGTTACAGGCAAGCAGGGCACAGCTTTTTGCCGGATGAAAAACTTCATTGAATTCTCCTCCCAAGGATTTTTTCAGCAACTTGCTCTGAAAAGGCAGATATCTCCCCTTCAAGATTTTTCCTGATTTCATCCACACTCTTTTCAATCTCTGCCTTTGCCTTTTTTATCTTTTCCTCAACAACAGAAGTGGCCTTTTGCACAATTCCCCTTTCTTCTTCTGCACCCTGCCCCTTAATCATCTCCTTTTCAACAAACCCCTGCTGCCTGGCCTGCTTAAGGCCTTCCTCAATATAGACCTGCCTTTCTTTCACATCTTTCTTCAGACTTTCTATCATATCTGACAGAGAGCCAAACTCCTCTTTACGCCGGGCCAGAATGCCACGAATAGGACGATAAAGCCAAACATTCAAAAACAAGATCAACAACAGAAAATTTATAATCTGCACCAACAAGCTAATGTCTAATTCCATTCTCTAACACCCACTCCATCCATACAGATGATGTTTATCCACAGAACCTGCCTTGCAACAGCATGCCAAGACACCAAAAACAATACCTTTAAAAAGACTGCTTCCATGAACAGACCTAATTTTGACAGGCCAATTGAACATCTTGAACATCCAGCTCAAACACAACATACAGGCGCAGCAATAAAAACAATACACAATATAATGTTAAAAACAGCAAATAAAAACCTTTCTGCACAACAGTCAGTATTGTTCCTGTCAATCTACGCCTTTCTGAATACAGGACATATTATGAAAATGTCAACAAAAAATTTTCAAAATCAGCGACAAATCAACCCTGGCGCCAGAAAGTTTCCAATCCAGAGTGGCAGCCAACAACCTAATGAGACTTAAAGAACATACGCTCTGCTATAAGACGGCTAAACGTAGCAAAATTTCGTAAGAAATCAGTAACCGGTTGAAAATGCGAAATCCTTTTTCCATGTTCATCATAAACTACATTAACAGGCGCCTCTATTACCGGAATATGATTTCTGTACGCCTTGACCAACACCTCTACTTCGTATTGATAGCGCCTTGACCTCACATCAAGATCAAGAGTTTCAGGAAGGGGATATATCCGAAAACCACTTTGAGAATCCCCAACCTTGGGCCCCCCGGAAATTCGTACCCAGAAGTTTGAAAAATGTCGCCCAAACCTGCTTGTCCAGGGCACAGCCGCTCCTTTCATTCCCACTCTCTTTCCCACAACAATGGGTCTGAAAGAATCCGGACTGTCATTACTGTTCTTCTCCCAATGCCTATGAAAATTTGCACAATTTACCAGAGACTCACACAATTTATGTTTGTTCTGAATCGGGTGCATCAAGTTTATGACATCCTCAGAAAGATGCTGCCCATCGGCATCCATGGTAATTGCCCAATTACAGGTCCTGGCCGCATAGGCCATACCTGTCAAAAGAGCCGCCCCCTTTCCAAGGTTTTTTTTGTGTCGCAACAATGTTACCCCGCCTATATCATCAAGTCCATCAGGCAACGGTTCTGTAGAACCATCATCCACCACAATTACCGGCATACCCAGCTTGCAAGCATCAATTACCACCTGAAGCAAGGTCATTGCATGGTTATAAACAGGTATTACTATACAAACGCGATTCTTCAGACCTGAATCATTATTGACTTTTATCTGTTTCATACAGGCATATAAAAATTTGTTTGCGCCCATCCACAAATAGATCCGGGGTAGTGTAAAAGATCTTGTGTAAACGCTGAGACTGGAAGAAAAATTACAATCTCAGAGTCTTGAGTTTTTTTGTTAATAAATTTCATATCAAACGCATCAGGATCAAATTCTCCACCAATCCATTCAAGCACAGATTCATGCTCTTCATGTTTTGGGTCCTGAATTGCAGCCAAAAGATTGCAGTACCCCCAAACACCACCGCAGTCCTCCGGAGGCCATGCTTTTTTTCCTTTTAATGAGTACAGGTGATTCAGAAAAATCCAAAGAAAGACTTTTTTTCGAGAACGATTTTATGTTTCCAACTATCACCGAAATCATATTCATAAACAAAATTGTCTTTTGGACTGGAAATGATATCTTGTAAATAAATCTTACGCTCATCATCTGCATCCATAGCAAAATCCGGGTCAGGAATTCCAATATAAGACCTCCCAATTCTATATTGATGTAAATGACAATCACACCAACCCATTGCTATCTCTGCAAGACGGAATGTAATTGATCTAATCTGATATTGTCTTTGACTATCAATCTTCTCTATATTGGAGGCTTGCTTCCAACCAAGGTAACTTTGATTTGATACAACGATTTTGCTTTTTTATTCTTTCCTACCACTATGACCCCCATGTCTAAGTTGATTGCCAGCCAACGAGCATGTAGAAAAACAGCTCGCATAACTACAGTTTCTCTACAAATTTTTTCAGAAATTTCAAAATTTCTGAAAAATACTACTCAGATTCAACCCGTAACACAATTTATCCACTGAAATCCTCTATACACAGCATTTTCTAACCACTTTTCCTGTGATTTACACCAAACCCATTTCATATGCATGCATCTTTTTCAGGGTATGGATTATACAGAACAGTTTTCACTGGGCATTCACTTTCTTCCTGGATCTTAAGGTAAATCTGTTCATACCGATTGTTGATCTTATATGGGCTAATGGCAGTTCTCCAATTGCCAGACGCATGGAACAGATGGCCCTGCCTGCAACCGAATCTGTTTTCCTTTTCATTTTCTCTGCATAACTGGTTTTCCTTTTCTTATCCATGCCTCCGGTAAAGCATGCCTGCCATGATTAGAATAGTTACATCGGGAACGATAGCCTGAAATCAGAACGGCTGTCAGATTACAGGTTTGTTACCATGAGGTCGGCTGAGATGCAGATACTCGACTACATCTCTTATTATAATCAGTCGGCTGCATTCTGCACTTGGGGTATAAAACCACATTTGTATATGAGAAAGAACTATGCCGCAAAGCGGCTTAATAAAAAGTATCCGTTTTTACTTGACCACAACAATATTGCAAAGAAATTGATCAGGGCATTTTCTCACCTTTTATAAATGCCTCTGCTGTTTCAACGTCTTTCTTACTGCCTATATAAAGAGGAGTCCTTTGATGTAAAAAGCCCGGATCTATATCAAGAACAGGGCCATAACCATCACTGGCATATCCGCCCGCCTCCCTGACAACCATTGCCAATGGGTTTGCTTCTACCATAAGCCTCAGCTTCCCTCCCGGCTTTCTGGGATCTTTACGGTCAGCAGGATACATAAAAATTCCACCCTTAAGAAGATTCCGATGAAAATCCGCCACCAGACTGCCAACATATCTGGCGGTATATGGCCGGCCAGTCGCCTTATCCTCTTTTTTGAAATACTCCACTATTGCCCTGGTCCTATCATCCCAATAACAATAATTACTCTCATTGACACTGTATATCTTGCCTTTTTCAGGTATCTTTATGTTTTCGTGAGAAAGCAAAAATTCCCCAACACTCGGAAACAATGTAAATCCATGGACACCATGGCCGGTGGTATAAACCATCATAGTACTTGAACCATATAAAAAATAACCGGCAGCAACCTGCCTTGTTCCCTTCTGAAGCACATCAGTCAAAGAGATTTCAGAACTGCTGCTGGTATTGCTTCGTTTATATACCCCAAATATTGTCCCTATGCTGACATTAACATCAATATTGCTCGATCCATCAAGAGGATCAAACATAAGGATATAATCTCCTTTGGGATACCGGGAAGGTATCTCTATAAGATTCTCGTTTTCCTCAGACCCCATACAGCACAGCTCTCCAATATGCTGCATCCGCTCAATAATTACCTTGTTGGCAAAAAGATCCAGTTTCTGAACCTCGTCATCGTAAACATTTCTTGTCCCTGTAGGCCCAAGTATATCCACCAGTCCGGCCTTGTTAACTTCTCTCGATATAATCTTGGCCGCCACAATAAGCTCATTGAGCAGACTTGTAAATGAACCGGTAGCTTCAGGATTTTCACGTTGCTGATTCAATATGTGTTGCGTAATAGTTGTTCCCACCTTTGATTTTTTCATGACATTTCCCCCTAAAAACACAATCTGTTTCCTCCCAAGAAAACAGAAAAACAGTAGCAATGACCAATTGATTATAAATTCTGCAAGAAATAAAAACCGAAATGCCCAGTGGTTAAAAACAGCCTGGTTTGCATCTATCCAAAGATCAATTTCTCAATACCATACAGCCCTCACCAGGAACGGAATATTTTTCTGCATATCAAGAAACATTATCCTTTAAAATTTACTGACCTGTATTCAAGCCGATATATCTCGGCAAGAGTCAGAAACACAGTGATAATCAAAGGCCCGTATATAAGGCCCATAATCCCGTAAAGCTGAATACCTCCCACAATACCCAAAAAGACCAGCAAAGAATTCATCTCCATACCCTGTCCGATCATACGGGGCTTAATCACATATTCCATAATTGAGCTGTAAAACATGTTATACAACAAAAAACCTGCCCCTGCCCCTGTATTACCCTGTAAAAAAAGGATTGCTGCCGCCGGTATAAAAACAACTGAGGCACCTATTACAGGCAAAAAGGCCATAAAGGCAATCACTGTACCCCACAGAAAGGGAGATGTAAGTCCAAACATAAAAAAGCCGATCCCCCCAAATATGCCCTGTATAATACCGGAAAGGGCATTTCCAAAAATTATAGCCTTACCCATCTCCTGAAATTTTTCTGAAACCTTTTCCATCTGTTCTTCAGGTATGGGCAAAAGATGAAAAAGATACTCCTTAAGCAACGCTCCATCCTTAAACAGATAAAAGATAACAAAGAGCATCAAGAAAAAATGCATTAGAAAAGTCAGGAGATTTGATGCAACCGCCTTGATATGATTGTACATAAACAGCCCTATGTTCTTCCCCATAAAAGCAGTCACAGAATCAAAAGTTTTGGGAGTAAATTTCATCCCCACAAATTCAAATGCCCTTTTTAACCGTTTGGTCCAAACAGAATCCTTATGAAAAACCTCCTGGATATGCTGCATGGATACCGAGCTTCTCGTACGGTTATAAAACGCATAGGCCTCATTGGACAATGTCCCCACAAACCAACAGAGAGGGATAACAAACAGAACCAGGATCAATATCACCATAAAAAGAGAGGAGGGAATATCACGGCATCTGAAAACCCTTTTAATCCTAGGGTACAAAGGGTAAAAAGCGCTTGTTATAAGCAGGGCAAGTACAATGGCAGCCAAGAATGTCCAGAACAACTTCAACAAAAGGAACACAGAACATAGTAACAGCACAAGAAAAAGCTTCTCTCCATGTTCTTTCTCCATACCAAGTCACCCCCTATAATATCTAATGATAAACCAAGGACTTGAATGTTATGCCATCTGTTTCAGTTGGTTGCCGGCCACAAATGAAAGAGATATCTTTTCCGGATGGGAACCCGCAAATCACCCAAAAATCAATCTGGGAATCAGGTACAAATTATACAGACATGACAGATAACAGATATGTTATCGAAAAGAATCAATATCAACGGTCAGGCTATGCCCACGAAAGGAGGGTCTTACAAGAAGGACAAAACGTAAAAAGGATGAGGCGCATACTTACCTGTTTCCATCCATAAGCGGAAACCGCTTTTATACAGCATTACTGAACGCTTCAACGGATGCAACAAAACAAAAAGCCCGACAGTGCCCAAATTTACCATATACGGGCAACAGGCAAGACAAAAAAATCTGTGGCGGAAGTGCATGGGAATCGAACCCACCTACCGAGGTTTTAGCCCGGTACACCGGATTTGAAGTCCGGGAGCCCCACCAGTGAGCTTTGCACTTCCATAAGACAAACCCGAAAAAGTTGCGTACAAATACCAATCCATGTACCTACCTTCTCAGTATTATATTAAGCGCCCTTCGAACAGGCTCTGCAGCACCCCACAGCAACTGATCTCCAACAGTAAACACCGAAACATACTCAGGTCCCATAAGCATCTTTCTAAGACGGCCTACCGGAATTTTCAATGTGCCGCTCACAGCTGCAGGAGACAGGTGTTTCAGGGTTGATTCCTTCTCGTTTGGAACAATATTAACCCATTCGTTTGCACTGTTTATCATATCACATATTTCATCAACAGGTATATCTTTATCAAGTTTTACAGTCAAGGCCTGGCTATGACACCGCATAGCTCCTATACGCACGCATATCCCGTCTATTGGTATTGGATTGTCACCGATATCGAGTATCTTGTTGGTTTCCACATAACCCTTCCACTCTTCTCTTGTCTGTCCTGACTTCATAGGAACATCAATCCAGGGAATAAGACTGCCCGCCAACGGAACTGAAAAATACCTTGTCGGAAAATCCTCACTCCTCATTTTCCTTGTAACCGCCATATCCACTGCAATAGCCGCAGAAGCAGGATCATACAGCAGATCAGCGGCTGACTGGCCAAGGGCTCTCATCTGAGCAATAAGCTCTTTCATATTGTTGGCTCCTGCACCGGAAGCAGCCTGATAGGTCATGGAAGAAACCCATTCCACACAGCCTGAAGCAAACAGGCCTGCCAGGGCCATAAGCATAAGACTTACAGTGCAGTTTCCACCTACATAAGTCTTTGTGCCTGAAGACAGGCCAGCATCAATAACATGCCTGTTAACCGGATCAAGGACAATTATGCTGTCAGGATCCATACGTAATGTAGAGGCTGAATCAATCCAGTATCCCTGCCAGCCCATATTTCGCAGTTCAGGATAAACCCTTTTTGTATAACCTCCACCTTGACAGGAAACAATAACGTCCATTGAAGAAAGCAGGTCTGTGTCATAAGCATCCTGCAGGGGAGGAATATCAAGGCCAATATCCGGTCCCTTGCCCCCTACGTTCGACGTACTAAAAAAAAGAGGTTCATAACCAGTAAAATCACCTTCCTCCATCATCCGGCTCATCAGCACCGAACCTACCATTCCCCGCCATCCAACAAAAGCCACCTTCAGCATTAAACATGTCTCCCTGCTGGGTTATAAAAATCATATTGTATAAAGAAAACCATTGCAAAAACAGCCATGTAACCGGTCTGATCTGAAACTTGACAAAAGATGTTATCTGCAAAGACAGATACTGATCTGCAAAATATTTCAAAGTACCAATGTCTATACGCAGATCAATTTCCGGAATCTGTCCAACCCCTTCAGGATCTGAATTATATCCAGAAACCTGCGTTCAGACATAATCCCTAAACCAAGAGTATAAACAAATTCTCTCCCAAAACACAAGCCCGGTCTGAAAAATATATACAACGGACACAGAAAATCACCAAGACCATACCTGTATCATACTACAACCATATCTGTTATGAATTTATGAGTTTTTCAACAGGGAGGTAACACTCTTTCGGAGGACTCCCAAAGTTGTCTATTCTTCCTACAACCCCTGTAACCATAACTCCAGAATATTTCTCAACGGCCTCCATGTTTTCCAAAAGCATATCTTTCGGCGTTGCCGGATCGTCAGAGTCAAAAAAGACAACGCCCGCAGGTTCAATGCCTCTCCTGTCCATGGCCTCCAGAGTCAGAAGTGTGTGGTTAATGGTACCAAGCCCAGCCCGTGCCACAACAACAGGCCGTGCACCAATCATCTTTACAGTATCCACCACCAAAAGATCCTCTGTTACAGGGACAAGGAGACCTCCTGCACCCTCAACAACAACTGCTGAGCAAGTCCGGGCCTTTTTATCTATCACATCCAGCACTGTCTCCATATTTACAGACCTGTTTTCATCACGTGCCGCAAAAAAGGGGGCTTTGGGATTTTTAAAACAGAAAATAACAGATTCAGCGGGGTCCCTTGTTTCAAACCCCCTTACATGCGTGTATATAAACAGGGCATCACTATCCGGCGCACAGGCATCGCTGCATCCTGTCTGAAAAGGTTTGATATAAGAAGGGGAAGAATCACTAAAAAACTGCATCAGCAACAGACAAAAAACCGTTTTCCCAACACCCGTGTCTGTTCCCAGCACATAATAAATATTGTCATTTTTCAATATATCTTTGAACCTCCTTCAGAGACTTGACAAAATATCTCACATCTCTTTCTGTATGAAGAACAGTCATGCCAATCCTCAGAACAGCCATGTTAACAGGAACAGTTGGATATCTCGCAGACAGAACCAGTATCTTCCTTTCCTGTAACAGACGCTCTGATACAAGAGCGCACAGAGACTCATCTCCTATCAGAACAGAAACAATATGGGCATCGCCTGTAACACGAAACCCCTCTTCTTTCAAAAGCCCTTTCATATATGCACTGATATCCTTCAGTATGTCTCTTTTATCATCACACAGAGAGACGAGCTCAAGGCTGTCAACAGCAGAAGCAGCATGTGCCTCAGGCAGAGCTGTAGTATAGATCAGAGGAGAAGAGAAGTTAAAGAAATACTCTTTCAGCACAGAGGGCAAAAGCACAAATGCCCCAAAAAGTCCAAACGCCTTGCCCAGGGTACCGATGGCTACAGAGGCAATATCCCGGGCAAGACCTTTACCTTTTTCGCCTGACACACCAAAGGCATGTGCCTCGTCCACAACACAAAACAAGTCAAACCTTTTCTTCAAACCGGCAAGGGTACCAGTATCAAGGACATCGCCATCCATGCTGAACAGAGACTCTGTAACAACAACCGGCTCTGCTGTCTTTACATGCTCAAGTCTTTTGCAGAGATGATCCATGGATCCATGATTGTAACCATACAAGCGCGCACTGCTTAAAGACATGCCCTTAACACAGCTTGCATGAACATGCTTGTCAAAAAACAGAACATCTTCACGATCAAAAAGGGTTGAAAAAACAGCAAGGTTTGCCTGATACCCGCTTGGAAAAAAGATGGCGTCTTCATATCCAAAATAATCGGCATATGCTGACTCAGCCTCATTGATAAGGGAGTAATTGCCGGAAACAAGCCTGGACGATGATGCAGACGTTCCATATTTCAAAAAATTACCGGCTACACGCTGCCTCAATCTTTCATCAACACCAAGGCCAAGATAATCGTTTGAAGCAAAATTCAGAACATTTCTGTTTCCTATTGTAAGATACGGACCCTGCCTTTTGTATACACGAGGAGGATTGCGATAAAGGCCGGAGCATTTTTGCATATGAACAGCATCTCTCAGTTTGTCAAGTATCACAGTGAACCACCCTTACACATGTCCGCAGGTTGATTTTTACCATAAAGATACATATAAACCAGTACCTGTCACAAAAACAGATTCCGGTCATTATTTCCTGATTTTCAATACATAAATGAGGTTTTCCTGAAATATCAGTGTCAATCTGCCCGATCATTGGTGCAGATACCGCTATATGAAAAATATCTGCTTATGAACAGATATCACTCTGCTGCAAAAGGAGTTTGTGCAACTTCCAGATAATATTCAACTTGCAGACTGTCCCATACAAGATGTAAACTGGTGCCCATATAGAAACAGACCATGGGTACCAGCGAGTTTCCAATACATAAACGGGACTTTCGTACAAAATCAATGGATTACATAAAGAAACACAGATATCCCGCAGATTGACACCAAGACTGTGCAAAAAGGTCATTTATGGATAAAAACAGACTATAACGGATTTTCACCTCAATTTCAAAACATCTCTTGCTGCCCGGTGGCCATACACAGGCAGATTCCGGGCAATAACAAGGTACCCGTTTACAGAAACCAGGTTTCATATTATGTATATTGGTACAGCAAAAAAACACAGGGGCGCAAATGGATATAAAACAGTGTGTTGAGTTGCTCGAATTAGAAGGCACCATCTCTGCTGAGAAAACAAAACAGGCATATAGGGATATGGTCAACATATGGCATCCTGACCGGTTTTCCGACAATCCCCGTCTGAAACAAAAGGCAGAACAAAAACTAAAAGATATCAATACAGCATACAAGACACTTATGGATTACCTGCATGCAACACAGGGAGGCAACCAGAAAAAAGAAACAAAAGGAGAGAAGAACAGAAAGAAACCGACATCTGCCATTCCAAGGCGTGACAGAACAGAGGCTATGTTCGAGGCCGGCACAGGCGCTGTCTTGCGGATATGGTCAAACTTGTCTTCCTTTATCCACAGCATGGCGTCAGATGTAAAGACCGGAATGGATGAGGGTGCCAGAGCCCGGCCCCGAACACACAGTTATTCCGGGAAAGGCACAGAGGATGAAGAAAACATGGGCTATCCTGGAAGGCGCAACCCAAAACAAACGGTGGCGGACAAAAGAAAAAAGTAACAGCTCAATAAATAGGGGCAGGAGGATTTTTCTTCCGCTCCGGTGGTACGTTCACTGTTATCCCCCTGTTATTGAGCTGATACAGAAAAAACAACAATACTAACAAATAAAACAAGCACTGACACACTGCCAATCTGATAAAAACAATAGATACACACACCTTAAAAAATATTTGCAGGTATCACGGCAACAAGGACATGATACCGGCTATCTTGATACATAAAAGATTTATTAATCAGCCCAGTAATGGAAAAAAGGCTGCAATTGCTGTTTATAACCTCTTTTATTGCATTTATACGTACCACAGGAGGTTTCCATGCAAAAAACACGTATTCTGATCAATCTGTTGTCTGTTTTTTCCTTTCTTGTCTTCCCGTATTTTTCCGCCAGGATATGTGCATCACCACACCCTGAAAAGATTCAGGATCTGCGTGAAAACATAATAGCACTTAACAGGATCTGTACAAATGCACTGGATACCTTGTCAAAGGCATCGGCAAAAGAGACCATGTCCAAAAAAGAGCAGTATGAATACAGGATGTACATAGCTTACCTCAAGGGCCGCATAGAAAGCTATTGTACAGAACTGTCAAGGATTGCCGGAGAAAAAGCAACCAAAGATCTGCCATGTACCCAAAAGACATATCTTTCCTTTACCAGCAGGGAAGAATCTGAAAACAAAACCACCGCCGAACAGATATCAGACCTGGATCACGCATTATTATCCTCCCTTGGCAACTTTGATGAGATCCTTCTCAAAGAAAGCGAACGTCTAAAAGAAATAACTCCAAGACACAATGCATACGTTGACCAATCCGCAGAAAATGCTCATAGTGAAAACATGGTGAAAACAGACACCGCTGGCGCCAAAGGCGCAAAGGGGATAAAATCAGACAAGGATAGATCAGCCCGGAACACTTCGGGGAAAACAGGCAGCACCGAAAGGAACAAAAACACGCCTGAGACAGATGGCACTGGTCCCAAAGGTCATAGCAGATCAGACACAAACAAATCAGTTTCTTCAAAAAATACAGGGTATTCTGCCAACAGGCAGGAATCAGGTATCAAGGCAGGAGACCACAGGAAAGATGCCAGGGCATCTGCTGCTACGGATACAGACAGTCTGTCAGCCGATGATGACATTGTTGCACGTCAGTTAAGAGAGGCAGCAGAAAAAGAGACTGATCCAGAGCTGAAAAAAAGACTGTGGGAAGAATACAGAAAATACAAGGAAGGCAAATAAATGCATAAAAAGGCGTATCTCCTTTTGCCCATTGCCGTACTCTCTTTTTTTGCGGCATGTGCAAGCATCCCAGGATCAAGAGTGCCTGACAATGTTCATCCGGTTGTTGCCCGGAAAGAGATCAGTGAAGACATGTTGTTAAACTGCTCCATCAAGGTATTTGACCCTGGCAAACTGACAGATGATTCTAAAAAAAACAAGGGGCTTTCTCCTGAGATACGAAAGGCCGAGTCATATTTCATGCCTATCCATCTTAAATATGCCCTGCAAAAAAGCGGATATTGGGGAATGGTCCGTGTTATCCCTGATGATGACACAGGAACAGACCTTCTTGTCAGAGGAAAGATCGAATATTCCGACGGAGAAACTACATCCATTACCATAGAGGCCATTGATGCCCGCAATGTTACCTGGTTCAAAAAGACATACCGCAAGACAGTAACCCCCGAGGCATACAACAATACCGAACCGGAGAAAAAAGATGCCTTTCAGGACATCTACAATACTATTGCAAACGACCTTGCAAATTACAGGAACCAGCTTGATCCTGAAGAAATAAAAAAAATAAGGGAAGTGGCCAGAATTCGTTATGCAGCAGAGATGGCCTCTGATGCATTTAAAAATTATCTCCTGAAGGATTCTGATGGAATATACCGCCTTGTACATCTGCCGGCAAAAGATGATCCCATGTTCAAAAGGGTAACTGCCATTAAAGCCCGTGATTATATGATGGCAGATATCATTAACGGCTACTACGACAACTTCTATCGCAACCTGTGGCAACCATACAATGAATGGCGCAAGGCACGCAGCAAGGAACTCTATGCAATGCACAAGGTGGAACGCCAGGCCATAACAAGGGAGGCCCTTGGCATTGCATCCATTATAGGCGCCATTGTTCTAAGCATTACCGGCAGCCAGGATGTTGTTGCCCGGACATCCACACTGCGCAATATCATGATAATTGGCGGAGCTGCTGCTGTATACTCCGGTTACCAGAAGAAAAAGGAGACCGAACTTAACAAGGCAGCCATAGAAGAACTTGGCATGTCTTTCAGCTCCGAGGCAAAACCTCTTGTTATGGAGGTAAAGGGACAGACAGTTCGTTTAACCGGGTCAGCAGAACAGCAATACAGACACTGGCGTCAGATATTGAAACAGATATATGCCAAAGAAACAGGAATACCGGCTCAAACATCATCGTCAAAAACCATGCTCAATCCCTTCAGTATTGACAACCAGCCGGCCCAAAGATGAGGCCCTTACAATAAAAACATTGTTGAGACATGCCAACATTAACACCTCCTGACACAAAACACACAACAGACAACCATGAAGGCACCGGCCCTGACAAAACATGGCACCCCCCTGCCCTGTCTGTCAGGATAAAAACTCTTGTCGGGGTATTCATCCTTGTTGATATTGCAATCATCCTGTTTTTTCTTGTTCCTGACAGGACATCCGGACCTGTACAAGAAAAAGCAGCAACAGAAATGATTGAAAAGCCGACAGAACAAGACAGCAAATCACATCCTGAAAAATGCACAGATGCAACGAATGCTGCAACAAAATGGCTCAATCTTCAGGCAAAGGCCGAGGCAGATAATATTACCCAGTGGGGGAAAAACAATTATATGGTCTGCGTGAAGATGGCAAGGCAGGCCAGCAGACTGGCAGCAAAAAATCTCTGTGCAGATGCCCTGCACTATTACCTTCTTGCTACAGACAAACTGCATACCATTTTAAGGTCAAAACATAAAAGGCTTGAAACTGCCATCAAAAAGGGTCAAAAAGCACTTGACCGTCAGGATAGCACCGCTGCAATCCTTGCATTCAGAATGGCGCTATCAATAGATCCCGGAAATACCGTGGCCGTTCATGGGCTCAAACGGGCAAAAAATCTTGACAGGGTAACAGATCTTTATCGTCAGGGTCTGGACATGGAAAAACAGGGAAATCTCAATCTGGCCTCTGCCCGTATGAAAGAGGCACTTCAAACAGATCATGAATTCAAACCAGCAGCAGAGGCCCTGCATCGTATTAATGCCAGAGCAGATGATCTTATGTACCAAAAAGAGATGTCCCGATTTTTTGCTGCCCTTAGAAAAAAAGATTTTACAGCAGCACATGATGCCATTAATGCCGCAGCAAGGCTGAAACCAAAAGACAGGGCAGTTCATGAAGCAATCCTGACCCTGAAAAACAAAGAAACCAGGGCAAAACTGTCTCTTTTACAAAACAGGTGCAGGAAGTTAATAGAGGCAGAAAAATGGCAGGATGTCATAACTGCATGCGAACAGGCAAAAAAGATAGATCCTGATGCAGCCTTCTTTATTCAGCAAAAACAGGAGGCAAAAAGGCGTCTTGCCATAGATATCAAACTCCGGTCAATAATAGCAAGACCTGAACGGCTTCAGGAAAAAGGCCCTCTTGAAGAAGCAAGACACGCACTGATATTTGCCAGATCAATTCCCGGCACATGGCCACGGCTGAAATCACAGATCAAACATATAGACAGGTTAATTGCAAATGCATTAAAAGAAATAAGGGTGACATTCCATTCAGACAATCTTACCCATGTAATAATATACAGGGTAAAAGATCTTGGGAAATTTGCTGAAAAAGAGATAATTCTTCATCCTGGTATATATACTGCCATTGGCCGTCGTCCCGGTTACAGAGATATCCGTCTTGTCTTCAGGATAACAGGTCATAACCAGACTGTAAATATACACATAGCATGTGAGGAACCTATTTGAGCCGTCTTTTTGAAGTAATATATAAAAACAGAATCAGCACCTACAAAAACAATGATCTACCCTTAATAATAGGCAGCGGCAAAGATGCCCATATCCATATTTCATCATGGAAAAAGACAGCGGCATACATTGCCGATTCCCGCGGACACCTGTTTCTGCAAAAAGAGGACAATACAGTCCCTCTGTATCATAATGACAAACATATCACCTCTTCTGTCTGGATAAAGTCAGGTGACAGAACCAGGATAGGGGATGAAATCATTCTGTACCATATTTCCGGAGACATGGTGCAAATAAGGGTATTGCCGATCTCACAGGCCTCTGGGGCTTTTTCGCCGAAAGCGGATATCAAGACCTCCCTGACGCCAGAAAAGGATGCTCCCTCTCTGCCAAGGGTAAACAATGTTCCCGACAGATATGGGAGCAGGTACAAAGGGATCTACTGGTTATTGGGCACAATCTTTTTTATGCTTGTAACAACGGCAATCTTTCTGCTCATGGCCCATTCTGTCAAGATAGAAATAAGGCCTGTACCGGATACTGTTTCCATAACAGGTTTTCCTCCTGCGGCAAAAATAGGCAGCCATATACTTTGTCTCCCCGGGCATTACACCGTAAAGGCGTGGAAAGACGGATACAGGCCTCTCTCCATGAAGATCAGGGTTCAAGGTAACACCTCCAACAAGTTTTCCTTTACCATGCAAAAACTCCCCGGTCTGCTTGATATAACCACTGTGCCAGTAACGGGGGCAACCGTTTATATAGACGGTAAACCAACAGGGACAACCCCCTTGAAAGGAATGAGAACCAGTGCAGGAAAACACAGTCTCACAGTCTTCAAGAAACATTATACCAAGGTAACAAAGAACATTTATGTTGATGGCATGGGAAAGGAACAGCATTTTGTAATCACGCTGAAACCGGGCTGGAAACCAGTATCCATAGATTCGGAACCTGAAGGTGCAACAGTCCTGGAAGGGGAAAAACCTCTTGGCAAAACCCCTGTTACACTTGAATTAATGGAAGGCAGACATCATATTGTCTTCAAAAAAAAGAATTTTTCCGATCAGGCCCTTGACCTCAATATAACTGACGGACATATCAAAAAACATTATAAAATAGTCATGAAGCCTGCACCTGCCATCCTTAATGTAATATCTTCCCCGGCAGGAGCAATGGTAACCCTTGACGATGTATTCAAGGGTATTACCCCCCTTACCATTCCTGTGACACCTTCAAACAAACACATTGTCCATGTAACCATTCCCGGATACAGGGAAGAAACAAAAAAGATACACCTTGTCTCCGCATCCAGGAAGACCCTTTCCATAAAACTCAGGCCTGAATATGGCATAATATTTCTGACCACACATCCGGCCAACGCCAGACTGTTTGTTGACAGCCATCCTCATGGGCTGGCAACGGGAAGACTGGTTTTGACCGCCAGAAAACATACACTGACAATACAGGCGCCCGGATATGAAACAATGTCAACGGATATACTTCCACACAAGGGCTACAGCCAGCAGCTTGACATTCACCTTAGGCCAAAAGGCAGTGCTGTTACAACATACAGACGTAAAAATATCAGACATAATGAAACCGGAATGATCATGCTTGGACCGGCCATTTTCCAAATGGGGGCATCACGGCGTGAACCAGGACGGAGGGCCAATGAACAGGAATACACCGTACGGCTTGCACGGCCTTTCCTGTTATCCGATCACGAGGTAACTAATGAAGAATTTCGAAGATTCATGCCTGCACACCATTCCGGCACATTCAAAGACAAGACACTTGACATGGACAAACAGCCTGTTATCAATATCACGTGGAAAGAGGCAGCCCTGTACTGTAACTGGCTCAGCAGGAGAGAGAATCTGCCCCTTTTCTATAAAAGGAAGGGAAATATCCTTGCTGCAACAGAACCCTGCAATACTGGATACAGACTTCCCACAGAGGCAGAATGGGCCTACGCAGCCCGCATGGCAGGCAAAAAAACAAGGGCACGTTATCCCTGGGCAGGCAGTTTCCCGCCAAAGGAGGTCTGCGAAAACTATGCAGACGAGTCTGCAAAAGAGATATTGCCATCAATTATCAACGGTTATAATGATGGCTACAGTGTAACAGCCCCGGTACAGAGTTTCAAAAAGAATTCGGCAGGCATCTACGATATGGGAGGAAATGTTTCCGAATGGTGCCATGATTTCTATACACCATATAAAATAATTCCAGCCGGCAAGCCCCTTGTTGATCCAATGGGGCCGAAGACAGGCACGCATCATGTAATCAGAGGGGGAAACTGGCAGGATGCAGGAATTACGGAGATTCGTCTCAGTTATCGCGGTTACGGCCGTACTGCCAAAAACAACACAGGTTTTCGTATAGCAAGGTATGTCAGATGAAGAGAATACTTCTATATCTTTTTTTCCTTGTTATGGCCAGCACTGCCATAGCAACGGCAGACCAGGAACATTACAAAAAAAACAAAAACATCAAAAAAGAAGAGTATCCCGCAGACAAAAAAACTGAAACAGAAAAAAGAAACAGAAAAAAGAACATGCCCATTCATATATTCAGGCCATCAGAAAAGATTGGAGCTGATACCATTGTAGACTTTCCTGTAGATATCTGAACCCCAAATCAGGGCATTTTCATAATTCGCAAACAAGGAGACAGCGTGATTAAAAAGATTCCCTTTGAACTTCTTTTTCAGATATTTGCACTTCTGACTGCATTTGTCCTGGTACATGGAACCTATGTCATACTGATACGGCCAGAGGCAGACAGGGCGCTTGCAACAGAACATGCAAAAATGAAGGCAAATCCTGAATACACAGAAAAACAAAATTTTTATATCATTCTTCGCGATTATGAGCAGGAGGCATGTATCATATTGATGTTATGGGCATTTGCCATTCTTGCATACAAGGGGGTTTCGGTCCGGCGTCAATACAGACAGCTCGATATCGACATACTTCAACTGCCAAAAGGTCTGCCAATCGGTCCGGAAGATACAGGAGAACTGCTTGACAGGCTGAATGAACTACCCGCATCCACCCGTAACTTTATTCTGCCAAGGGCAATGCGCACAGCTATAGAGCGGTTTGCTGCAACACTGAATATTCAGGATTCTGCAACGGCCCTGCACAATGTATGCGAATCTGAGGGAGAAAGGCTCGAATCCGAACTTTCCATAATCAGGTACATTGCATGGGCCATACCTTCTGTTGGTTTTATAGGAACTGTAAGAGGCATTGGAGGAGCCCTTTCCCAGGCAAATCTTGCTGTACAGGGCGACATTACCGGAGTAACCCAGAATCTCGGAGTGGCCTTTAACTCCACCTTTGTTGCCCTTGTCATATCCATCGTACTGATGTTTTTTATACATCAGTTACAGTTAATGCAGGAACGCCTGATACTGAACACGGAAAGCTACTGTGACACAAATCTCATAGCACGGATGCGAATACCTGCAGGCCTTAAATTGCTTTAAATATCCAGTGACTAATCAGAATCATGCAGAAAACAGGCTGTAATCTTGGCAACAGAAAGTTTCCGGCCTAAAAATGATTCTTTTGCGCAGAATCAAGAAATCAAAGGCACGGAAACGTACTTTGGAGCACAATACACAAAAAAATACCCTGGCTTGACACATAGATTGCGGAGTGTGGTCATTTATGGATGGAAACCGATCAGGACATACAAAATGCATACGCATTCATACATCCTGTGCGCAGGGTAATGCCCTGTCTTGCCTTCAGGTCATGCCAATTTATCAGGACACCTTTCAATGCCAGCATCCCGTCGCAGAGAACTAACACCCTTTAATCTGTCGTTTCTCGATGTCATGTCGTGTGGCTTTGGCGCTGTAGTACTCCTTGTGCTCATAGTAAATGCCAACACAGTCAGTCATCGCAGAGAAAAACAGGCAGACCTGAACGCAGAGATAATACTCTTTAAACAGGAGATAATTGCAGCAAAACAACACCTCGCTGAACTTGAAAACAAACTTGAGAAAAAGCGCAACGACCTGAATCGCATACAAAAAAGGGCACTGACAGTTCTGGCCGAAATCAGTTATTTGAAAAAAGAGATATCAAACATAAAACAGATCGATCCTGCCCTTGAATCCCGCAGAAAGGGCCTTGAATCAAAACTCAGACTGCTCGATGAAACCCGTAGACGGCTTGTTGCAAAAACAAAGGCCAGTATGTCACAGGGCAGCAGGACAAGAAGGTTTGAAGGCGAAGGACATCGTCAATACCTTACAGGATTAAAGCTTGGAGGGCACAGGGTGGCAATTCTTGTAGATATTTCGGCATCCATGCTGGATCGCACCATACTTGGCATAATTCTTCGCAAAAACATGACAAAGGCACTAAAACGCTCATCAGCCAAATGGCGCCGTGTTCAAAGAACCGTTGAATGGATAGTGGCCAACCTGCCGCACGACTCAAGTTTTTGTATTATACCCTTCAATACCGACACCCCATCCCTTTCCTCGTCAAAAAAATGGGTCAGGGCAACAAACATACAGAACGTAAGCAGGATAATGGACAGATTCAAATCTCTTGTACCATCAGGGGGAACCAGTCTTGAAAAGGCCTTCGATACTGTTTCGGCTCTGTCCCCCGGACCTGACAACATAATTCTCATAACAGACGGGCTTCCCACCCAGGGAGAAAAAAGACCAAAAAAGTATACTGTTTCAGGCAAGGAAAGGATGCGTCTGTTTGAAAAGGCCACAAGAAAACTACCCGATTCCATACCCGTAAACACCATCCTCTTTCCCATGGAAGGAGATGCTGTTGCATCTGCATTATACTGGAACCTTGCCGTTAAAACCAACGGCTCTTTTTTTACTCCGGCACAGGACTGGCCATGAAAAGACAAAAACATAACATGGATGTCTTTAACCTGTCATTCCTCGATGTTATATCCTGCGGATTCGGAGCAATTATCCTGTTGCTTGTAATCTCAAAGGCATCTGAACCACTTGTGCTCAAAACAACAAGCAAAAACCTGAAATCAACGGTGCAAAGGCTTAAATATGAACTTGATGAAGTCAGACAAAAGTCAAGGACAATCAATCTTGAACTTGTCACAACCAGAAACAGGCTTGCAGAAAAAAAAGATAGACTTGCAAGACTCCGGAGTGAGAAAACATCCTTGACAGCACAGCTCAAGGCTGCCCAGACAGATATTAATGCCCGGAACAAAATAGAACAGCAGCTCGAGACAGCAATGCAAAAGCTTACAGAAGAGATGAAAAGGCTACAGAGCATGAAACCACGCCCTGTAAGGGAAAATATTATTGGGGGTGTGCCCGTTGACAGTGAATATATCATATTTGTAATCGACACCTCAGGGTCGATGTACCGTTACGCATGGAACCTTGTACAAAAAAAGATAAGGGAGATTCTATCGATATATCCTCATGTTAAAGGGATTCAGGTAATGAATGACATGGGTGATTACATGTTTTCGCAATATGCCGGCCAGTGGATTCCTGATACTCCTGCAAGACGCAGGGTCATATTAAGGCGTCTTGCCAACTGGACACCTTTTTCCAACTCCAGTCCTGTAGAAGGTATAGAAGGTGCCATAGCAAGCTTCTGGAACCCGGGCAAGCGTATATCAATATACTATTTTGGAGATGACTTTTCGCATGGCTCCATCCAGGATGTATTAAATAAAGTAAACAGGCTGAACAGGCCGATAACAGGAAGAAAAAGGCTGGTTCGTATTCATGCAGTTGGGTTCCCTACCCTTATCCTGCATGGAGGGAACTGGAACAATGTGGTCAGGTTTGCGGCCCTGATGCGCAAACTTGCCGAAGACAATAATGGCAGCTTTGTCGGCCTTAATGGACGGTAGATATGCACAAAATCATATATCCACTGCATACCAACAGGGGGACTCAAGCAGATATGAAAACATGCATTGAAATGCCCCGGCTTGAAACAAAACCGGTCTGCACAGAAAAAGGTTGAAAGGTATCTGGAATAATTATAGAATCAAGGTTCAGATATTTAACAAGATATGGGCAGACTGTTAATTTTTATCCATATATGGAGCAACAATCAACAGTCTGCAAGAAAACGGGGCAGGATAGAAAAGCACACAGTATGAGGACATAAAATGCAACAAAACAATACCTTTCATAAGGTAACAGGAACTGAAAGACATATGTATGGGCCTGAAAAACTGCTTGTTTGCGGATATGCAAAAGATGAACACAAACAAATTCTCAGGTTTTTGAGCAGACTGGGTTTTGAGGCCATTCCCGTGGTCTTTGTTTCAAACAATGATGCACACACCACATTGCATGACCTGTTAAAACGTAAAGGAAATACCGGTATTGGAAAAGATTCAGGATTGAAAAGGGCTGTAATTATGTCAGGCTTTACCGAAAAAAACCTCACAACATTACTGTCTGCTTACAGAAAAGAGGGCCTTCCAAAACAACTTTGGGCAACCCTGACACCTACCTCGGAAAAATGGCCCATTAACTTTCTTTTAAATGAACTGCAAAAAGAGGCCGAGGCAATTAATGCAAGGCGCAAGGAATAATTCCGGTTTTTTATTCGTCTTTCGTTCATAAAAGGAATTGAAGGAACATGCTTGTACCGCCCATATAAAAAACAGGCGACCTTCCTGTCAGTACAACCAGGCACTATCCCGATTCTTTCTGGTCTCTATCCGAATTATCTAAAAAATCTGTTTCGGCCGCTCCTGTATCCTGAAAGATTCTTGCAATTCCCGGTATACATGGTCTCTACGTTCATAAAAAAGGGGCTTTCCTTAATCCAAAGAAAAGCCCCTTTTCTATTTTTCTCAGCATTCACACAGGGTATCTTACCCTAACCCTATATCCTGTTTAAAGGTATCCAAACCAATGTTGGCAATCAGTGTGCCCAAACGTTGCGGTTTGGTATGCCTCTCAAATCTTTCTATAATCCGTTTTACAAGATCAATGGCCTCATCATCATTAAGGCCTTCCGCTAAAAGCTGCGCAATCATGGGTTTTGATGCAGCATTGCCTCCTACCACCACTTTCCATCCATTTTTTGTACCTATCAGGCCTATGTCTTTCACCCATGACTCGGCACAACATGTAGGACATCCTGAAACACCTATCTTCATCTTTGAAGGAAGACTATATCCATGATAAAGTTCATCCAGCTTCATACCCATTCCAACAGCATCCTGCTGACCAATACGGCAGAAGGTTGTGCCAGGGCAAAATTTAACACTGCGCACACACATACCAACGGCAGCGCCGGGCTTGATTGTCCCCAAATCCTGCCATACATTATCAAGATCATCTTCCTTTAATCCAACAATAACCATACGCTGAGCACCGGTTATTTTTATGGCAGCAGCCCCATATTTTTCTGAAACATCAGCGATTGTGCGCAAAACTTCCGGGGAACATATACCTCCTGGCAAGTGTGTTGCTATCGCAAATGTTTCTCCGTCTCTCTGTACCAGCGCTCCCTTATCCAATCTGTCCGTCTTCTTTTCTGCCATCTTCTGAAAACCTCCTTGATTACATTTTTAAAACACATTGAACAGTTTTTATCCATAAACGGCTATTTTTCATAATCCCGATGTCAAACATGCAAAACCGCTTACAGAGCATATAAAACTCATTTATGGAAACAACAGCCTCTATACAGTAAAACCAGTCAACGGGCATGAAGAAATGAAAGGTCCACAGGCCCAGAATTGATTCATGTATGGACTCTGAGTATCCAAATCCAAACATTCAAGCAATAAACATACCGTTTAACACCGTATGGGGCAGATAAAGAATCAACAACTACAACAGGCTTATATTACAGCAATAATCACAAAAGAAAACAGACTGGACATGTGTCTCACAGACAAATACTGTAAACATTACATGTCTCATAAACAGATATGAGACATATAGTGTTTCACATTTATCAGTACACCCGTCTTATCTATGTGATTATATAAGGAAAACATACAGAATATTTCCTGAGACACTACACTCGCCATAATGTACTAAACATTATGGTCTCTGTGCCCTTGATTTTCCTGGTCTTGCGCAAAAATTACCATTTACAGGCTGGCAACGCACCAATGTCCCCGGTCTATTCATGGGTGGGCGCTGATTATGCAGTTTTCATGTCTCATTGTCTCAACTGATCAACCCATTATACCAATCACTCTTCTGTTGAATATTCATGTATAAGGGATCTGTCTGTCAACGGTCGTTATTGAATCAGGGCCTTTTTCATCCTTTGGAGGAACTCTTTTCTGTCTACATATGACTCAACCCTTAATTCAGACAGTTCCTTTCCCTGCCTGCTGATAAAAACAACAGTTGGAACACCCCGCACATTATATCGCCTTACAAGCATATCCTGATCAGGATGCCTTGAGGTCAAATCTACACGCAACATAACAAACTTGCGCTGTAATCTCCGTACATCCGGATCATTGAATACCCTGTTTTCCAGTTCCCTGCACGGCACACACCAGTCAGCATAAAAATCAAGGATCACAGGCATATCCGATGCTATAGCCTTCTTCAGTGCTGACTCATTATAGGGTTTCCAGTTAACAGACGGAACCGAATATATGCAAAAAAAGAAACAGACTGCAGCCCCTGTCACAAGCATAGCGCCAGCCAGTTTTTTCCCCCGTGAAAATGTCGGATTTCCTCTGCCTACGGATGTAATCCACCCAAGGTGAACACCTGCAACCATCATCACAGAGGCAAGAAGCGCAGTCTGCCAATTTCCGTATGGCAACAATGGCATTACAACATATACAGCCATTCCTGCAAGGACCCAACCCAAAAGTTTTCTGACCCAGACCATCCATTCTCCTGAAACAGGCAACCGGTTTATACTACCGGAAAAAACAGCAAGCACAACAAGAGGCATCCCCATACCAAGGCTCAGGACAAAAAAATACAGAAAACCAAGCCAAGGATTGCCCTTTTGTCCTACATATGTCATCAGACCCAGGATAAAGGGGCCTATACAAGGTGCTGCAATAATCCCCAAAGTCAGTCCCATAAAAAGGCTGCCAAAATAACCGCCAAAATTTTTCGAGGCAAGAACTGTGATCCATGAGGGCAAGCGCAGCTCCCACAGGCCAAAAAAACTGAGGGCAAGTGCAAACAGGACAAAGGCAACTACAAGAAGGACAAAAGGATTCTGGAGCACAGATCCCAGCATGCCCCCAGACAGACTGGCAACAAGGCCAAGCATGGAATTGGTAATGGCAAGGCCGGTAACATACAGAAGAACATGAACATAACGAAGCCCGGCAAAACTCCCTCCCCCAAAATACGAAACTGTGATAGGCAACAGCGGATAGACACAGGGTGTCAGGTTAAGGGCAAGGCCGGCAAAAAAGACACCGGCAACAGTAACAAGAAAACCGAACCGGGATGACCTGTCTGCAAACAGGTCCCTTTTCAACTCCAACCGGTTTGCATTGCGAAAGATTTCCCGGTTTATCCGTACAGAGGCAGCACCTTTTTTGACAACCCTTATTGTACTGTGCACAAGAACATTATCAGGAGGGACACATGACTGTTCAGAGCATGCCTGATATAACAATTTACCGGTTATCTCATAAAGACCCGGCCTAATATCAGAACCAACAGTCATAATGGCATAAATCAGGATACCCCCGGAATACAGTTCAAGGGGTTGAGGAAATGAATCAAATCGTTTCAGTATGGGCCTCGGGAAACGAATCTCACTGATAATTATACCTGATGATCGGGAAGAAAACACAACAGAGAGAGGGACAAGACCGGCTGCACCCTGAGCATTTGCACTATGCACATACCAGGATTTGGCGATATCGAGTTTAACGGCAACAGGATACCTGCCTCCGGCAGGATACTGATTACGGGAACCGATAAACGCAACTTTTACAATATGATGCGAATCAGAGAGAAAGGCAGCACAAACAGGGTCATGCACCCATAGGGCACAAGGCAAAGACATTAACACAGATGATATGAACACAAAAACACATTGCTTACGAAACAATCTCGCCAAAAGCTGCATCCTGTTTCACTTGTTTGATTGAGACATTACACACAGACCCCGGATTTATCCCGGCAGAAGAAAAGAGTACAGGAATATAGTTATCTGTAATCCCCCTCATAATGCCCTTTTTATGACAGTGCCAACCCTCAACAACAGTTGCAAACTTCATGTTCAGGCAGCGGGTATAAAACCTGCGTTTCTTTTCTCCTGCAAGGGAGCGCAACTGCGCTGTTCTCTGTTTTACTGTTCCGGAATTCACCCTTTCCTTGAAATCAAAGGCAGCAGTACCGTACCTTGGAGAAAACGGAAAGACATGAAAATAGGAAACCGGCAGATCCTGCAGACAGTAAAGGGTATTCATATGTTCTCTGTCAGTTTCACCAGGAAAACCTGAAATAACATCAACACCTATTGCAGCAAAAGGCGCCTTCATGTAAACAGAAGACACTACATCAGCAAAGTCACGTACAGTATATCTTCTTCCCATTCCCTGCAGAATATGATCGTCACCGCTTTGAAGTGATATGTGTAAATGTCTGCAGAGCCACTTTTCAGAAGCCATCATGTCGATCAGGCCAGAGTCAATCTCATCAGGTTCAATTGAACTGATCCTTATTCTCAGAGGCAGTTTTTCCCTATCAATGATCTTCAAAAGACCCGTCAGGCTCACACGCGGTTGCAGATCAACACCGTACTTTCCTATGTGAATACCTGTAAGGACCACCTCCTTAAAACCCTGGTCAGCCAGAGAACGTAGCATAAAAAGGACATCCCTGGGCATAAGGCTCCTGTAATGCCCCCGTGCAAAAGGAACAATACAGTAACTGCAAAAGGCCTCACATCCATCCTGTATCTTCAAAAAGGCACGGGACCTGCCCGGCAGACCTTTTACAGGCATAAAATCAAAGGGCCTTTTTCTGTCGAACTTCCTGCAAACTATCTTTTTTCCACCGGATACAAAAATTTCTTCTACAAGCCGAGGAACATCCTGTTTCACACAGTTGCCTGCAATAAGCGATATTCCGTCAATACCGGCAAGTTCATCAGGAAACACCTGAGCATAACAACCAATAGCTGCAACGCATCTTTCGGGATTTTCCCGTATAGCCTTTCTGATTGCCTGTCTGGACTGGCGTGATGCCTTTTGTGTAACAATGCAGGTGTTTACAATAATTACACCAGCTTTTTCTTTATCCTTTGCAGGGATCCATCCCGAATTGGCAAGAGCCTCTCCAAGATATGCGGATTCATACTGATTTACCTTGCATCCCAGAGTTACAATCCTGAATGTCTTTTCATACACCTTGTTTCCAACGGCCCTAATAAAGCATGGCCTTGTCAAATTTCACCTTCATTGCACGGACAGGACATACCATTACACACATCTCACAGGCGCTGCATTTGTCATCATCAAAAACCACCGTCATCCCGGGATGTTTTATATGCAAGGCACCAGTGGGACATACAGCAGTGCATGCTCCACAGTGAATGCACTTGTCTTCATTCCTCTTGACGTTTTGCCCCATGCTCTCGACCTTGATCCCAAGAGCTTTCAGGTATTGCACCCCTTTCTGAAAATTTTTTTTGTGCCCGCTCAGCTCAAGCACCATAAAGCCTTCTTTTCTTGGATAGATGGCAGCCTTCAGAATATTAAATGAAAGGTCAAACCTTTTGACAAGATTAACGGCTATTGGTTCGTTTACAATCTTTCTGGGAAATCGCAACGACAACATCTTGGAGTACATAATATTTGTTTCCTTAATAATAACAGATAATAAAAATACCCCAGCCATAGAGGAGCCCCTGCAAGACAGATCATCTCCATGTGCATCAAAACCTGTTTAGGCAATATTATGCATACCTGTTAAACACACGTTCAAACCCGGGCAGAGACATTTCAATAGTTCTGTCCGGCACACAATATGCTATACGAAAATACATTGGCCCGCCAAAACCAGAACCAGGGACTGTCAGGATATTCTCATTCCTGAGCGCATTGACAAACTCCACATCATCCACAGGGGTTTTCGGAAACAGGTAAAAGGCACCCTGTGGCCTGACTATTTCGTATCCAAATGAAACAAGGCTATTATAAAGGAGATCCCTTTTACGCTGATAAATGGAAACATCTACCGTTTCATCAAGAAGATACGAAACAGCTCTCTGCATAAGGGC
Source organism: uncultured Desulfobacterales bacterium (assembly GCA_964457545.1). Taxonomy (GTDB): domain Bacteria; phylum Desulfobacterota; class DSM-4660; order Desulfatiglandales; family Desulfatiglandaceae; genus JAGGTJ01. The sequence goes on from CAYWEN010000016.1 coordinate 334,755, forward strand.
CGGGGCATTGACATAACCCAGGACCCTGTTACTGAAGATCATCCCTGCCATAATTTCATCCTTGTCCGTTATATCATGATGAACAGCAATATATCCTATCCTTTCCCCTGCAAGAGAGAGATCCTTGGAAAAAGAAGTTACAACAATAAGTTCCTGATAGATATCAAAAATGTCCGGAGGGATAATCCCATCATATACAATCTTTCTGTAAGGCTCATCCGATATGAGCAATATGGGTCTTCCCAGTCTGTTGCTGTGATACATCAGAACATCTGCAAGTTCAATAAGCTCCTTTTCCGTATAAACACGTCCTGTTGGGTTATTGGGAGAATTTATAAGCACTGCTCTGGTCCTGTCTGTAATGGCATTTGATATGATCTCAGGATCAAGCCCAAAATCAGGTTTTGTACCAACAACCACAGGTATTGCCATATGATTGTCAAGATAAAAATCATATTCAGTAAAATAAGGACTAAGAAGAATCACTTCATCATCATGATCAAAAAATGTCTTGAAAACAACGTTCAAGGCTCCCCCTGCGCCAACTGTCATTATTATATCACTGGCCGTAAAATTCTTCGCATAAAGATTGCTCAGATAAGCGGCTATCTTCTGCCTTACAGTTTCAAAACCTGCATTGGGCATATATCCATGCTGTCCTGGCGTCTTGTCATCAATTAAGGCATGCACAACCTCATTGAACCTGGCAGGAGGTTCCAGACAGGGATTGCCCAGACTGAAATCAAAAACATTATCCGGCCCAAATTGCTCTTTTCTTTTCTTGCCTTCTTCAAACATCTTCCTTATCCAGGAAGATGTAACGAGGTGTTTCTTTATAGTACGAGAGATTGTCATGACCTCTTGTCTCCCTTACCACAGGGGCATCAGCAGCCGGGTTTCATACATACGGGACATCCGCTGCCCGGGTTGACTTATCCTGCACAAAGATTTTTGTCTATGGAACAAACTGCGCACAATTCCAGGAAACACATTTCCGGAACAGGCATTAACTGTATGAAACATTTGATATGTACAGCACAGATACAGATATCCAAACACAGACCGATCAGTCTGTTTCCCCCAAAACTATCTTGAAATTATCTTGAAAGATACGCGTTACCACATCATAAGTCAACCGTAACCCTGCGATAACAAGACAATAAAGGTTAGCAAAAAAACAACATGACACAGTGAGACAAACAACAATTCAAGCTATATGTTGCAGCAATTTCCCTTAACCGGACACAAAGAAATCAGAACCTGATATATCATGTTGGCATATTTCATGCTTTGACTCTCCCCAATGAATAGCATGAAGTTAAAAACAATCTTATCACAAAAAAAGGAGGAGAGGATACAGCGAACACATTAAAAAAGAGTTTTCGGGTCGGCTTGTGTTTTGTAATGGTTTTTGTTTTTGCAAGTCTGTTTTCCATATCACAGGCCTCTGCTGAATTTAAGATTTTTCAGCGTCTTGAGATGCCCAAGCCTGGTTACAAGGT
>CAYWEN010000017.1:0-25068 GCA_964457545.1 uncultured Desulfobacterales bacterium
TAGTAGCCTTTGTCCGAAAAACAATCTCAGATACCAGGGAATCCCGCATCCTGACCTGTCTGCCGTATCTGGCACATGCTGATACAGATATTACGGAAAACGTGTCAGCTCAATAATAGGGGGATAACAGCGAACGTACCACCGGGGCAGGAGGAAAAACCCGCCTGCCCATATTTATTTGGCTATTACCGGAAAACGGCAATTCCCGGACAGAAACTCCCTATGTAAAGACAATGGCGTTTGTCTGTTTTTTATTCGTTTCTGTTTTATGGCCAACAGATGTTCCGCACCTTGCGCACCTGTATTCATAAAGTTCCCCATCAGGTAAGACAAGCAGCAGGTTTTTTCTTACAGGCAAGGCCATCTTGCATGTGGGGCAATATAATTCTGTTGCCTCAAAATTATCAAACTGTCTGTTCTCTGACATATCATCCTGCTGAAATGATCTGTTTGTTCCATATGTTCCATATGGAAACCCGTTTATATCTTTCATTTTATGTCCTCCTTGTGATCCTTTAAGGACAGAATCCTATTGTTTTAAATGAAGCATTGATAACACAGCCTTGATTTCGTGGCAATCCAGCAGCCTTGCAATGGTAAAATAAACCATAATCCCGGATATCACAAGCCCTGAAAGATTCAATACATCTATCCATATGTTTGTTTCCGGGCCTGTTGTAAGCCATTTGAGATGCATATAGTATATGGTTATCCCCATAACAAGGGCAGATAAAGACGCCTTTGATGCGGATACAATAACCGGTTTAATATCGCCCATGTTGATTTTTCTGTTCAAAAAAAACAGCAGAAGAAACAGTTGAACAGTGGAAGCAAGGGAGAGCGCAAAGGCAAGGCCGGCATGCTGCAATTGCCCCATAAGAGACAGGCCAAGGACCAGATTGGTACTCATGGCCACGATGGCAATTTTAACAGGGGTTTTTGTATCCTTAAGGGCATAAAAGGCGGCAACAGTTACCCTTATACCTGCAAATGCCCACAGGCCCGTGGCATAAAACAAAAGGGCCTTGTAAGTCATTTCAGATGCACGTGAATCAAAAACTCCATGCTGAAAAAGTATCTGGATGACAGGTTTTCCAAGCACAATTAGCCCTGCCATTGCAGGGAGAGTTATGAAGAAAATGAGCTGAAGGGAATGTTTTACTGTATCTCCAAAATCTGTAAACCTGTTTTGTGCCGCCTCTTTTGATAGAGAAGGAAGAACAGCTGTGCTGATGGCCAGGGCAAAAACTCCTAAGGGAAACTGGACAAGACGATCAGCGTAGTACAGCCATGAAACGCTGCCCTCTGCAAGAAATGAGGCCAGCAGTGTTCCTATAAATTGGTTTATCTGGTAAACAGCAGAGCCGAATACTGCAGGTAACATTAATATCCCGATTTGTTTGAGAGCCGGGTGTCGCAGGTTCCAGCATGGCAGAGGAACAAAACCTTCCTTTATCACCCATGGTATTTGAATAAGAAGTTGAAGAAGGCCTCCAATCAAAACACCTATGGCAAGTCCTGTAACGGGTTCTGTGAGTTGTGGGGATATCAGATATGCCGCACCTATTATGGAAAGATTCAGAAATATTGGTGCAGCAGCCGGAGCCGCAAAATGCCTCAACGAGTTTAGAATGCCCATAAAAAAGGCAACAATGCTTATGAAGAATATATAGGGGAAGGTGATTCTTGTCAGCAAAACAGTGAGATCGTATTTGGCACCGGAACCACCAAACCCGAAGGCCTGTAACCTGACTATCCAGGGGGACAAGACTATGCCCAGAACTGTGACAACAATAAGGATAAAAGAAAGTACAGTCAGTATAACCCTGGCCAGCTCAAAGGCATCTTTTTTGCTCCTTGTGTACAGATATTCAGTAAACACAGGGATAAAGGATATGGTAAGAGAACCTTCTGCAAACAGACGTCGCAACAGGTTGGGGATACGAAATGCCACAAAAAAGGCATCTGTAACCATTCCTGATCCAAACATGGAGGCAATTACCATATCCCGAACCAGTCCCAGAATGCGGCTCAACAGCGTAAAAAAACTGACCACACCTGCAGCCAGATTTATATCTTTTTTTTCAGATTCAGACAAATTTTATTGTTTTATAAAAAGCTTCATATTGTTGTAAGAATAATCCTTGAATCCAACTCGTAAGTGCAACTTTGATTGGTTGGTGAAAGACCGGATCAAATCCAGCTTTGACGGTTAATATGCGAACGTATCCGTTTGTACAGCGGACTGAATTCTTCCCAGAGCTGCAGACCAATACTGTTGTGTGTACTAACGATCTCTCTTAATATATCTTTTGTTGTCAAGGGATTAATCAGCACTGCCCTTAAAACAACTATCTGTTGTGGCCGGTAACGCGTTGACTCCAGTTTTGTCCTTGATACAAAGCTGGAGTCATCCATACGCAATGACTTGTGAAGTTTAATATTCAATGCATTTATCAGCCGGTTTATATTTTTGATGGTACGTCTGATCTCTCTTTCATGTTTGGGTAAAGATATCTCTTTCAGGGCAATAAGATCTTCCCTTACTGTTTTGGGGATAAACCTGTATATGAGAATAAATAGTTCAGGGGTGTTGAATGTTTCAAAATTTCCACAGGAATCCAGCATTGCCTTGAGGTTGTTGGTGGCTTTTTTTGCCTGGTTAAATAAGATACTGTACCCTTCTTTGCCCAGGATCTTCAGGGCGGCCCATGGTTTGAGGCAGGAAAAAGGCCTGGAACCCTCTATAGTGAAACGTCCAAGGTCCACAGAGTTTTTACGAATAACATATTGAGAAGAATGTCGTGTCAGGCAAAGGTCTTTTTCATTTCTGAACAGGGCAAGTCCCATTGACATGGGACAGTAAAGGAGCTTGTGAGAATCAACGCTTACTGAATCCGCCTTTTCAATACCTGAGAACAAGGGCCTGCATTCATCTACAAGAAGTACCGAGCCGCCCCAGCAGGCATCAACATGAAAATGGGTGCCGACCTCTTTTGAGATCTTTGCAAGTTCGTCCAGCGGATCAATGTTTCCTGTTTCTGTGGTTCCTGCTATGCCAATAATAGCTATGATCTTTGTCCTTGCATTGTGTTTATGCCTTTTAAGCCTTTTTATTTTATGTCTCAGTTTATCTATGTCGATACGATTGTTCTCGTCCACAGGGATACTTATAACATTCTCTTCTCCTATTCCAAGCAAACTTGCAGATTTTCTTAAGGAGTAATGCCCTCTTGTGGAAACAATGATAACTGCTCTTGAATACCCATAATATCTCAGGGCAGCTTCCAGACCTGCAGTCCGTACACCGGGAAACACATCATCTGCAGGAAAGGCCTTTTCCCTTGCCACAAGAAGGGCAGTCATGTTTGCCATTGTTCCGTCTGAGGTTACACTGCCAAGGGAAACCCTGTGGTTCTGGATGTTTTTCCTGTAAAAACTGTCTGTCCGTCTGAAAATCAGACGATGAAGCCAGGCTACAAGTTCTTTTTCAACAAAACTGGATGCCTTTGCTGTCTCTATCTTGACCTGATTCTGGTTCAAAGCAGCTATTATCATCTCAAGAAGAATCATGAAATACGGGATAGCACTTGTCATATGCCCTATGTAATACGGGCTTCCGACCTTTACGGAATGCTTTATTATCTTGTTTTTTATTTCCGATAAGACATCTTTTATCAGAATCGGCTTGTCCGGCAGGTCTGAATCTCCAAATATCTTACTCAATTCAGGCAAGGCAATACTGCTGTGTATGCCGCCCTTTTCCTGAAAAAAGTCATGGATCATTGCAAGGAGCTCGTTTCCAAACTCAACAAACTTGTCTGGTGAATCAGGCATGATGAAAAGTTTGCGGAGTCGTCCCAGCTCAGATTTTATTGTGTCATTGTTTGTATTCATTGGATATCTTTTTATCCGGTCTGAACCTTTCAAATGTCGGGGTTGCGGACAACCTTATAGACTTGTCTCTGTTTGTTTTGCGTTTAACATACGATCCACTGCCTGTTTTGCCCGTAGCCGTATTTCCTCAGGGACCTTTACTTCAGGCAACAGGGTCTTTAATGATCTTGCAATGTCCTTTAAGGTGATCTTTTTCATATCCTTGCAAACCATATCAGGAGAGGCGGGAATAAAAACCTTGCCAGGATTTGCCTTCGAAAGGGGATAAATAATGCCTGTCTCTGTCCCAATTATAAATTCCTTTTTGTCTGATGTTTTTGCAAATTCTATCATTCCTGAAGTGCTCTTTATCTCATCTGCCAGATCAAGGACCTCCGGAGGACATTCAGGATGAGCAAGAAAAACAGCCTCTCTGTGCCTTTCTTTTATTTTAAGAACCTGTTCCTTTGTCAGATTGTTATGTATGGGACAGTAGCCATCCCAAATGTGAATATCCCTGTGTGTACAGTTTTTGGTATAGGTTGCCAGGTTTTTATCAGGAACCATAAGTATCGGAACAGACGGCTGTACAGAATCGGCTACAGAAACAGCATTGGCCGATGTGCAACATATATCGCTTTCAGCCTTTACCTCTGCAGTGGTGTTTACATATGTTATTACACAGACCTTTTGGTATTCCATTCGCTTTTTTTTCAGCAAATCCGCTGTAATCATGTCTGCCATTTGACATCCTGCATCTTTAACAGGTAAAAGGACCGTTTTGTTTGGAGATAAAATGGATGCTGTTTCTGCCATGAAATGAACACCGCAAAAAACAATCACATCCGCATCCGTATTGGCTGCCCGTATTGAGAGTTCCAGGGAATCACCACAGAGGTCTGCCACATCCTGAATTTCCCGGGGTTGATAGTTATGTGCCAGGATTATGGCGTTTCTTTTTTTTCTCAATATTTTTATTTCATCTCGAAGGACTGTATCGTCTGCTGAATCTTTTTTCATAACATATCTCTCTCATTGTACCTGTTATCTTGCAGGTCAAAATGTTTTGCTGTTCACAGAATGATATATAATACAATACAAACCAGCTTTTTACAAAGCCGTCAACATTAATTGATCTTATACACAATGTCAGAAAACCCTGAATGCCTGGCTTTTTATACGGCAATGTCTGTTTTCTGCAATTTTAACGCCTGTCTGTACTGTAAATCTGATTTTGCACGTAATATCGTTTTTGTCTGGATGAAAATAAATATGATATCAAAAAAACCGGTTAATGGACAGGTGCTGTTCAGGAGAAGGACTGGATTCGGAAGGAATGAGATATGTGTCTGTTTATGTCAAAACTTGCCTGTTGCAGGTATAAAGAAAGGGAATAAAAAAATGTCTTGAACCTGTTGCATCAGTACACAGCATACAATCCGATTTCCGGGCATAGCTGACAAATGTCCTTTCGGCAAGGTTATGAAAAATATCCTTGCAGCATACTTGTTGTTCAGGTTTGCAAGAAACTGAATTTTTAAAGACAGAGATCAAAAATCCTGAGAGCTGAAGTTTGAAACTGAGATATCTGTGTTCCTGCTTGTCCTGACGGCAGACAAGCGATGCACAAAAACAGACTGAGAATCATGCATAACATGATGCACAAATCTTTCCGCAACAACCGGGATGTTGTCCCGTATATCAATACAGGATCAAAATAACAAAATTGATATTATTTATTTTTTGTGTTTTCGTTTTCGATCAGTGTGCATACAAGTTTCAATGCCTTATCCATATCAATTCTTCCCATATTCAGAACCAAATGATAAAGTATGGAATCATCATAGTTTTTTTTACCTAATCTGCTATACAGATTGATCCGTCTTTGATCTTCAGTTTTTACAATGTTATATGCCTTCCGTTCTGAAATCTTATAGTGTTCAACCAGAAATTTTACACGGTTTTCCATCTCATCTATTAACAGGATATGAAAGGCATCAGGATGATCGTTAAGAATATACTGGCTTCCACGGCCCATAATAACTGCATCGCCTTCATCTGCTATCTGAGCTATAATCAAAACCATATAATCCAGATATATCTGTTCATCAAGATACCCGCGTTCTCCTCCAAGGATGCAATCCAGCCAGCGTTTTGAAACTACGCGTGAAACCATCTTTGACATCCTGCCACCGGCCTCTTTTTCAAAAGCTTTGATCCATTTGGTGGAAACATTCGCTTCTTCGGACAGCCTTTGTATAATTTCGTTATCAGCAAAAACATAACCCAATTTGTCGGCGATCATTTTACCAAGAGTTTGTCCTCCTGATCCAAATTGTCTGGATATGGTTATTACCGCCATGGAAATCCTCCTTGTAATATCTCAATCATTCTAAAGAGCACATGTAAGTGTTATTTATACCTCCGACAGGCTGTTTAGCAACTGAAAAGAAGCGTTCAACACACAAATCTATATATCCCGAAAGAACGTGCTGTGCAGTATATACTGCAATTGTCTATCATGTCGTATCTTTTTCCCTAACAGACTGTCGCAACAAATTAACACATAAGCAATGTTAGTCAATAAACAGGTTGGGCAATACCTGTTGTCTTGTTGTGCCTTCCTGTAATGTCTCTGGACATAAGACAAGGTACAAAGACAGACAAGGCATATGCGCCTCTATGTATTATGATACATCAGTTTTTTTGAACTTTCCCTCATATGCACCAAAAACCTGCAGTGCCCAAAAAACGTTTTGCAGATGAACGCCGGTCAGGAGAAACATACAGATACCCTTGTGCCCTGAATCCTTTATACATAGAATATCTTAGAAAATACTAATTTATCAGGTATCCAAGCTGAAAACAAGGTCTATAAAAGACATTGAGATTGAATATGGCACATGGGACAGCAGGAAACATCAGTTGTTGATGCCCTTGTTTGATGCTTAAAAAGCTAACCGGTATTAAGGCCAGGTTAGAGGTCTCATGCCAAAAACTTTTTAATTGTTTCAGCAAGGATTTCAGGATCAACCGGTTTTTCCAGATAGGCATTTGGTTCGGGTACTTCGGAACCCCCGAATTCAGTCAGGGCCTTTTGAGAACGCAGGAAAGTCTTTTTGGCAATACCTGAGACTATAATCACAGGGATGTTTTTCAATGATTTCTGACTCATAAGTTCCCTGTACATACGAAGCCCTGTCTGTTTTGGCATCATAACATCCAGAAGAACCAGATCAGGCTTTTCTTTTTTGGCCATATTCAGGCCTTCCACCCCGTCAGATGCTTCTACAGGGGTATAACCCAGATCTTCTACAACACTGGAGTTAAAGATCCTCACATCAGGATCATCATCCACAATCAATATCTTTTTGGTCATAGTGTGTTACTCCTAAAATAGTATTCGTTTATGGGTGCTAAATTGTTTTAAAGGGAAGTCTGACAATGAAGGTACTACCTTTACCCAATTCAGTTTCTATGTCCAAAGTTCCTTTATGTTCTTCTATTAACTTGCGGGTTACCAACAGACCCAATCCCGTGCCTTTGGCACCTTTTGTGCTGAAAAAACAGGTGAAAAGCTGTTTCTTTACCTCTTCACTCATGCCTGAACCATTATCGGAAACTTCTATCCTTAAAATATTGTTATCTTCACACACAGATTTTACTTTGACATAATGCCGTTTATTAACATCATCGTCAAATATGCAGGCATCGATGGCATTGGAAACAAGATTTGAAAGAACGCGACTAATGGTTCTTGGATCCATCGAAACTTCACCAATCGAGGGTGAAAGATCCTTTTTCATTTCTATATCATTTTCATTGGCTAACTCTGTAAACACATTGCAAATATCATCAATAATTTCATTAGGAGAGCATCTTTCAAATTCAGGTTCTCTCTCCTTTGAATAGGAAAGCAAATCTATAACCAGATCAGATGTTCTGTCAATATTCCTCTGTATCATATTCCAACCAGTTTTTAACTTATTGGTATCATTATTGTCAAGCCCGGCATTTATCAGATAACTGCCTCCCTTGAATCCATGCAGAATGTTTTTGACATCATGGGCCATTCCGGCCACTATTTGTCCTACTGCAGCCAGTCTTTCAGAGCGGAGCAGATCCCTTTCCAGTGCCTTGATTTCTCTGAGATCCTGGAAAAAGGCAACACTGCCTATCATGATTCCATTTTCGATGAGAAGTGTTCCGGAAACCCTGACAGGAATTTCCTCTCCATCTTTTGAGGTAATTGTCAATTCCCGCCATGGCAGATCCCCATTGTCTCTGTGAGAAATCAGATCTGCCTTAATGAGGTCTATTATTTCATCAGAATAGAGATTCCTTGCATCCATGGATTTGATAAGCTCTGTTCTTGAATAACCAAAAAGCCTCTCTGCTTCAGGGTTAAATGTTACAATTTTCCATGCCTCATCAGTTGCAACAATAGCGCTTGTTGAACTTTCAATAAGTTTTGACTGGAATTCTGCATCTCTTTTAAGCTCTTCCTGCAGTCTGGTATTTTCTATGGCTGCACCAATCCTGTTTGCAAGGAGATCCAGAAGTTTTTTTTCTTCTTCGGTAAAGGCCTCCTGATTACGACTTGATACCATCAAGACTCCAAACACGTCATCCTTTCTGTCAGTTATGGGTACACCGGCAACAAATTTCAGTCCGGCCTTGTCAAGATCCTTCAGTTCGTCGAAATCGGATGCAGAAATGTTTTCAACAACCTCGAGCTTGCCTTTGTCCACCACATGGCAGATAAAACTGTCCTTGTCAGCGATCCTGTTTCTTTCATAGAATTCCTCCGGGAAGTCACAGTTGTATGTAAAATAATATAGTCCGTCATCCTCCCGCAGAAAGATACATATGGCGTCTGTATACAGAACAGCCTTGGTTTCCCTTATTGCTATATTTATCCTCTCGTTTATATTTCTCGGTGCATTAAGGACGGAATATACAGAACATAAGGTCGCAAGTTTTTTTGTGTGCCGTTCTCTTTCCTGTTCTGCCTTTTTCTCTTCGGTTTTGTCCCAGAGTGTTTCGATGGCCCCTATTATCTCTCCGTCTGTTGATCTTATAGGAGCTGCTGTAAAAAAGAGCCACTTGCCGGTTTCTCCAATATTTGGAAAAAATTCCTCTGCCTGATAGGCCCCTTCTATCAGTGGCGACTTTTGCCACTGAGAACCATACAGTTTGTCTATTTCTCCTTCCATTACCTGATCCAGAATAACATCTGCCATAATAGGGCGAGGTTCTTTTCTGAAAGGTTTCCAGTGGTTGTTTGTTCCTACGATCTCAGCGGCAGGATAGCCGGTCAATTTTTCACAGGCCTTATTCCAGTGGACGACAATATGGTTCTTATCTATGGTAAATGTTGGAATGGTACTTCCTTCAATTACCTGTGCCATGGCTATTTGACTCACTAAAAGTGCCTTGCGGGTCTTTTGTGAATATTCATTTCTCTTTTTGGCAAGATCAAGAAAAAAACTGGAGAATTGTTCAAAAATATCTTTAACCTTTTCTATGTCATTTCCACAGGCATCAAGCTCTTTAAAAACCCTGTGTTTCCGTTCTTCAATCTGAAAATAATCCCATACGGCCCGGGCCTCAAAATGATCTATGAACGTTGTTCCGAGCGGCTTTATTTTCCTGAGATATATGGCAAGATCATTATCCTTGGTCAGCTCTATAATTATGTCTATATCTTTAAATCTGAACAAATTGCTATAATCATCCGTAGTATATATACCCATTTTTTTTGCATACTGGATGGCCGGAGCGTTTGGATCCTTGTCTGCAATACCCAGTATGGTAGGTTTGTCCTGTGAAAAATTCTCATTTAACAGGGCCTGAAGAAATGTTTTGCAAAATCTTCCCCCACCTATAAAAAAGATCTTGGATTTCATTAAAGATTTTACCATGGTGTGGCCTCTCCTGAAATACCGTATTCCTCACAACACGAACAAAAGCTGCAAGGGGTTTGAAATAAACCATCTATATTGCCTTTATCTTGGCCGTAAAAAATTTTTACGGTTTATGTATTTTATGATAAAATCCTGTAGCAGATTCTGTCGGTATGCTCGGTATGCAATGACATGTCTCCACTATCTGTTCATCTTGAAACCGGATACATAAGCCGGGTCAAAGGATCGCTTTGCTGTATATATAGTACCCAAAAGTAATAACCGTATGGTATCCAGGAACCGATTTGCAGATCTGTTTCTGTCAGGACGTCCCGAAATCACGAGCAAAAAGGGCTGCTCCATATGCACCTGTCAACTGTGGCATTCTGGGCACAATTACTTCTCCTGATATCCTGTTTGACAGGATATCGGCAATAAAGGGAAAGTATGTGACAACTCCTCCACACATAAGAACGGGGCCTTTAAAGGGTATCATCTCAATTACTCTGTCTGCAACTGCCTCGAGTACTCCTCTTGCCAGTTCTTCCCTGGAAATGCCTGCCCTTACATGTGCAAGAATTTCTGTAGAGGCAAAGACCGTACAGTAACTGTTTATCTTGAAATGTGTCTTGGCCTTGCGCGCAAATTTGTCCAATGAATCAAGAGGGATCTCTATCCGGTTTGCTATCTCTTCTATAAAGGCCCCTGTTCCTGCCGCACATTTGCGGTTCATCTTGAAATCTGTTCTGCGACCGAGTTCATCCAGTCTTATTATTTTATTGTCCTGTCCACCAATATCCACAATAGTCATGGCCCTTGGAACAGAGGCAAATGCCCCTTTGGCATGACAGGCTATTTCAGTTTTGCATGCTGATGCAAAGCTTATATTGTGACGTCCATAGCCGGTTGAAACAATGAAGGCTACATCATTGTCAGAAATATCCTTTACAGCCTTGCTCAATGCCTCTTTTGCCGATTTCAGGTAATCTATGCCGGAACGGCAGACATAAGATCCTGTTATTTCAGCGTCTTCATTGATTACAACTGCCTTTGTGGTGCAGCTGCCAATATCAAGTCCTGCAAAAAATCTCATGAGAATTCTTCTATCTGCTCAACAAATGCTTCAATATTTGTTCGTGTCTGTTCTTCTGAATAGCAACGCAAATCATTAAGATCAGCATTTATCACAAGGTACGGAATATTTAATTTGTGTTTAAGCCGTTCTGGCAAGCCATAATGTGTGTTGGTATTGTTGGGACAGGTCTTGGAATTATGATAAATAATACCGTCAATTGCAAAGTCGGCCGTTTTTTTTGTAATGTATCTCTCCTTGAAATTGTCATCCTGACCTATAAATATGGAGGAATAGGCCCTTGCCATACTCTGGAAGGGGTCAGAAGGATCAAATCCGGAAAAAACCCAGCTGTTACAATAGCTGCTTGCCACTATTGAACATTTCAATCCACTGAACAGATTGCTTAAACTGCGAAGCTTGCCCCATATTGGCATACCATCCCAGTAAAAACGATGACGTTCGTCCTCTACAGCTGCGATTTTCGCTTTTACCCTGTCCTTCATTTCCTGAAGCAACAACTTGTAGTAATCTACTGCTATTTTACGGCCTCTTAATACAACCGCAGGTCCCATATGAATGCAATGATCAAAAAAGGTGGCAGGAGATGGTATGTGTTTTGCCATGTCAAGCGTTTCTTCCCACAAATTGCTGCATTCAAGAGAACATGCCAGCACCTCCCTGAATCGGTCTATATCAAATGCCTTGCCGGATATGCTTTCAAGAACAGGCACTATCTCTTTAAGCTGCGCTGTACATGCTCTTATAACATCATCCCTTATTTCCGGCTGATCACGTGGAGTATTGATGCCTGCAACGGGGACATTGTATTCTTTGGCGTAAAATTTCATCCAGTCATATACATCACGGCATTGATTTGTATTATAAAGAAGTATGTCAGGTTTGGGCACCTGATCCAGACCAAAGGCCTGTGCAAGAGGGGTTTCCCCCTTGAGATATGCCCCGATATCACTGGTAAGATAGGAACATATATCAGGAGAATAACCATGTGCATTGGCTATGGGAATATAATCCATTGCAGAACGGTTGGCGCCTAAAATGGCGGCGTGATTTTCAGGAAAATACACAAGAAAACCTGCGGCAATAGCCAGTTCAGCAGGACCCACACTGCTACACCATGCGATCTTTTTGTTTCCGGTTTTTGCTGCTTCCCTGAGTTCTGCAAAGTGCTGTGCCATAACACTCTTTAGCTGTTTTGCTGCCTTGATTTCTGTTGATTGTCCTTTTTGCATTGTTTATTGATACCTCAAAAAGTATGTATATGGTTCCATAATATCGGAAACTGTATGGTGTCCTGTAGATCGATATTCGGATGAACAGTCGTTAGAAACAGTTTTTTGAATCCTCTTTCCGGGAACGCATTATTAATAGCCGGCTGAGATTTAACATGACCTTGTAAGGTTGAATATCAGTCAATCTGTTTACCCACATAGCCTTTTCAACAGCCAGATCATCAGGATTTTCTCCAGCATTGATCCTGTCCATCATCTCGTTATGGTAAGATTCTGCTGCAGCAAGGGCCTTCTCAAAATAATCATCAAGTGAATCATGTATAACATAATTATGACTCAGGACCCCCAGTTTTGCAGAAAGAGAGGAAAGCTTCCGTATTGAATTAACATAGTCTTCAAGTGAATCAAAATAGTTAGGCCAAAAGGTGTCTTGCGCAGGCACATAGAAACCTGTGGCATCACCTATAACCAGAATCTTTTCTCCCTCCTCATACCATGCAATATGGCATGCAGAATGGCCAGGGGTGTTATATACAGTCCATACCACACCATTGCCAAGGTCTACAGTGTCTCCTTCTTCAACCACGATATCAGGTGCGAAATTGTATGTTTCAGGTGCAGAAGGTATCTTTTCTATTTCACCCTTTGATAACATAAGGGTGGAAATATTGTTGTCTACCCACTGGAATTCCGAGAGGGATTTTTGAGCAGACATTGCAGACAGGACATTTGCTCCTGCATTACTGACAACAACCTTGATATGCGGCCATAACAACTTCAGATGCGGAATTGCTCCTATATGGTCCGCATGGGTATGGGTAAGGGCTATATACTTTATATCTTTGGGATCAATTTTTAATGTGCCTATTTGATCCACAATGATTTGTGCTGTTGCGCCAGTGCCTCCCTCTATAATCATAGCATCCTTTCCTACAGAAAGATATACAGGAAAGGATGTGGTTCCCAATCGATAGAAGTTAGGGGTTATTTTCAAAGGGTTAAAAACATCTTTTCCCAAAATTTCAGCTCCTCCATACGACAAGGTCCGTACCGACTGTACAGACAGCCGGCACGGCCGGATTTGTTTTGTAAATGATTGACGGTCCTTTTTCTCACTATATGTGTCTATCTGCGAAAACAGGCAGATATATAGTATATATATAGGGAAGATGTAATATTGTGCAATGATTTTACTTGCAGTAAAAAATCAGTCAACGGGCCGGATTAGATTTGAAAAAACCTTTGACTCAATAAAACCCATGGTCTTTTAATGCCCTGGTATCAATTCAATGCCTTTACTCCAGGTAATCTTTTAACTTTTCTTTAAGGGAATTCGGCCACACGTCTTTGTAGAGGAAATCATTGATTTCCTGTTTCGTAAGTAAATTGATTATCTCTTCAGGCAGTGCTCGTAACGCCCTGAGCCTGTCAGCATCCACATCTTTTATTTTATTCTGCTCTGTCATTTTTCCTCCAGAGGATATTTTGTTATAGAGAGATTGAACATTGCTATCTTTTCCATGACAGGTATGGCCTTGCAAGAGGAGTTCATCAGACCTTGCAACATGTGTTTTCGAAACAGTATTTGTTGAAATCTTTTTTTATGGGGACAGGGTAGTTTCCGTCAAAACATGCCAGACACAGATCTTTTACAGGGATCTTTGTTGCTTTTGCCAGATTGTCAATACTTAAATACCCGAGGCTGTCAAGGCCAATGAACTTTCGTATTTCTTCTACGGACTTGTGTGCGGCAATCAGTTCTCCGCTTGTAGAAAAATCTATTCCGTAACAGCACGGAAAACGGTGAGGAGGGCAACTTACAAACATATGCACCTCGGTGGCCCCTATCTTTTTCAGGGTTTCAATCCTGGTCCGGGCTGTTGTTCCGCGGATAATGGAATCCTCTATTATAACCACCCTCTTTCCTGCCAACAGTTCCTTTACAGGATTCAATTTGATCTTGACACCAAAGTCTCTCATGCTTTGGGAAGGCTGAATAAAGGTCCTCCCTACATAATGATTCCTTATTACTCCCATTTCCATAGGAAGACCTGATTCCTGGGCATAGCCAATAGCGGCATAATTGCCTGAATCAGGAAACGGCATTACAAAATCAGCATCCACAGGAAACTGTCTGGCGAGCAAGACACCCTGTTTTTTCCTGAACATATATACATTCTCCCCGAATACATTACTGTCTGGTCGGGCAAAATATATCAATTCAAATATACACTGACTTTTTTTGGTTTGTGTACCGGACTGAATGCTTTTGAGTCCGTTTTTATTAATAAGCAGAATTTCACCAGGCTCAATTTCCCTTATAAATTCAGCATCAACCAGATCAAAAGCGCAAGTCTCTGATGCAACAACATAACCTGAATCAAGCTTTCCAAGACATAGAGGACGAAATCCATGAGGGTCCCTTACCGCAATAATGCTTTCTTCAGTCATGATAACAAAAGAATAGGCGCCCTTTAAACGTCCCATTGTTTCTATAAGAGACTGATCTATACCTGATCTCCAAGACTTTGCAAGGAGGTGTAAAACCACTTCGCTGTCCATGCTGGTCTGAAAAATAGAACCGTTCCTTTCCAGTTCGGCGCGGATGCTGTATGCATTTACAAGGTTTCCGTTATGGGCTATGGCAAAAGGTTTTCCAGAGTACATAACACTGAAGGGTTGAGCATTTACAATCAGGGACGAGCCTGTGGTTGAATATCTGACATGCCCGAGAGACATTCTGCCTTTCAGTCTGTTAAGGGTGCTTTCGCTGAATATATCAGCAACAAGGCCCATCGCTTTATGTTCCAGCATCTCATTGCCTGAATATGTTACAATACCGGCACTTTCCTGACCACGATGTTGAAGGGCATAAAGGCCAAAGTATGTTAGTTTAGCAGCATCTTCATGGTCAAACACGGCAAATATGCCACATTCCTCTTTTGGACGATGATCTGCTTCTGTTTTTATTATGTTTTCGTAGTTGTTGTTAATTCCCATACTTGGAGACCTTTGAAGAAAGTTCAGGCTTGTATTCAGACTGAAGGGTGAACAGACAGTGCCTACCTGGTCATCTTGTTGTGATATTCCTGCAACGGCATAACATCCATGTCCCCTTTTATTATGGATCTTATAGCCATGGCAGTAGCCCTTGCTCCTGCCACGGTAGTAGTATATGCCACCTCAAATGTTAGGGCTGCACGGCGGATAGAATATGATTCAGCGATTGCCTTTTTGTTGCTGGTGGTATTGATAACAAGGTCTATCTCTCCGTTTTTTATCATATCAACGACATGGGGCCTTCCCTCCCTGACCTTGTTGACACGATTGTTTTTAATGCCGTGCATTGAAAGAAAGGCTGATGTTCCGCCTGTAGCAACAATTGTAAAACCCATATCATAAAGTTGACGGGCAGTGTCAAGGATTCCTGGCTTGTCACTGTCCTTTACACTGATAAACACTGTTCCGGACACGGGTAATTTCTGGCCGGCGGCAATCTGGGACTTGGCAAAGGCAATACCAAAAGAAGAACCAATACCCATAACCTCTCCGGTGGACCTCATTTCAGGTCCCAGGATGGTATCCACCATTGGGAATTTTTCAAAAGGAAATACTGATTCCTTCACAGATATGTGCGTTGGAACAACCTCTTTTTCAAGCCCGAGGGATTGCAGTGTTTTTCCCAACATTACCTTGGTAGCAAGCCGGGCAAAGGGGACTCCTGTTGCCTTGCTTACAAACGGCACGGTACGTGATGCCCTGGGGTTCACTTCAATAACGTAGAGGACATTGTTTTTTATTGCATACTGGATATTCATAAGGCCTATGACATTGAGTTCACGGGCCATGTCAACCGTCTGGACCTTGATCTGCTCCAGGATGAGCGGGCTTACAGATCTCGGTGGCAATACACAGGCACTGTCTCCGCTATGAATACCTGCCTCTTCGATATGTTCCATGATACCTGCTATTATCGTATCTGTCCCGTCAGAAATGGCATCAACGTCGATTTCCGTGGCATCTTCCAGAAACTTGTCGATCAATATGGGTTTGCCGGGAGACACTTCCACAGCGCTTTTCATATAGTATTCCAGGTCTTCCTGGTCGTATACTATCTCCATTGCCCTGCCCCCAAGAACAAAGGACGGCCTGACTACAACAGGATAACCTATATCATGAGCTACCTGAACAGCCTGTTCTTTATTTACGGCTATGCCATTTTCCGGCTGAAGGATTCCAAGCTTTTTGAGCATCGACTGGAATCGTTCCCTGTTTTCTGCCATATCAATACTGTCAGGTGAGGTTCCAAGGATATTTACACCTGCCTGAGCAAGGGAGACAGAGATGTTCAGAGGGGTTTGGCCCCCAAACTGGACAATAATACCGTCTGCATTTTCCTGTTCAACTATATTAAGGACATCTTCCCTGGTGATAGGTTCAAAATATAGTTTGTCTGATGTATCGTAATCTGTACTTACTGTTTCCGGATTACTGTTTACCATTATGCTTTCTATGCCCATCTCCCTTAATGCAAAAGAGGCCTGGACACAGCAGTAATCAAACTCGATTCCTTGTCCGATACGATTGGGACCACCACCCAGGATTACCACTTTTTTCTTGCGTGCGGGACGTATCTCGTTTTCTGATTCATAACTCGAATAGTAGTAAGGGGTATATGCCTTGAATTCAGCGGCACATGTGTCTACCAATTTAAATACAGGTTTCAGACCTGTTTCCTCACGCAGGCGATATATATCGGTCTCATTCACACCCATGATCCTGGCAAGTTCGATGTCAGAAAAGCCGTATTCCTTGGCCTTTCTGAAAAGCTCCTTGTCAACAGATCTGATGGAATCCATGTTTTTGGCAGCTGATGCAATGTCTGATTCAAGGTCAGATATCTGTTTGATATTGTAAAGAAACCATGGATCTATACCGGTAAGGCTGTGAATTCTGTCAATGGAAAAACCCATTGACAATGCAGCGTAAATCTGAAATATGCGTTGGGAGTTAGGTTTTGTTAATGCCTCTTCTATGCCTTCTTTTGTTCCCTCTGAAAGATCATTGCTGTCATAGATATTGCCGCCAAGGCCGGAACGACCGATTTCAACGGATCTTATTGCCTTTTGTAGCGATTCTTTGAAGGTGCGTCCAATGGCCATGGTCTCGCCAACAGATTTCATTGATGTGGTAATAATATCCTCAGCACCGTGAAATTTTTCAAATGGCCAACGTGGTATCTTGACTACACAGTAGTCTATAGTCGGTTCAAAGGATGCCCTTGTTTCTCTTGTTATATCATTAGGAAGTTCATCAAGGGTGTATCCTACGGCAAGTTTTGCTGCTATCTTGGCAATGGGAAAACCTGTGGCCTTTGATGCAAGGGCCGAACTTCTCGAGACACGAGGATTCATTTCTATAACCATCATTTTTCCTGTATCAGGATGTATGGCAAACTGTATGTTTGATCCTCCGGTCTCTACCCCTATTTCCTGTATAATATTTATTGCGGCATCACGCATTGCCTGATATTCTCTGTCAGTCAGGGTCTGGGCAGGTGCTACTGTAATACTGTCACCGGTATGTACTCCCATGGGATCAAAATTTTCTATGGAGCATATAATAACAACATTGTCCTTGAAGTCTCTCATAACCTCCAGCTCAAATTCCTTCCACCCAATGAGAGACTCCTCAATAATAACCTCTGAAACCATACTGGCATCAAGTCCTGCCCTGACAACATCCTCCATCTCTTCCCTGTTATATGCGATGCCGCTACCTGTGCCTCCAAGGGTAAAACTTGCTCTGATGATCAGGGGATAGCCTATGTTTTCCGCTACTTCTCTTGCCTGATCCAGGGTCCTTGCAATACCGCTTTTGGGTACACGAAGGCCTATATTGTCCATGGCATTACGAAACAGTTCCCTTGTTTCTGCCTTTTGTATTACAGGAAGGGATGCTCCTATCATCTCTATTCCGAGATTATCCAACAAGCCGGTCGTAGCAACCTTGACGGCTGTATTAAGGCCTGTCTGACCGCCCACGGTGGGAAGAATGGCATCAGGTCTTTCCTTCTCGATAATCCTTGCAACTATGTCCGGTACAATGGGTTCTATATAGGTGCGATGGGCCGTTTCCGGATCAGTCATTATAGTGGCAGGATTGCTGTTTATGAGTATTACCTCATAACCTTCTTCTTTCAGAGCCTTACACGCCTGGGTTCCTGAATAGTCAAATTCACACCCCTGCCCGATTACTATGGGCCCTGAACCTATAATAAGTATTTTTTTTATATCACTGCGTTTTGGCATTATCTTTGATGATTACCTGTTTCCCATCCGTAAATGAAATTGTTTGTTCGATATCAAGGCATGCGAAAATATTCAACTCAGGAATGTGTCTTCAGAATTGAAATCTGAATATAATGATGCGGGCAAGACAGCCATTGATGGCCGGGTATTTGGTGTTGCCCGACATATTTGTTTGTATTTTGTATGGAGGCACTGCCTGAACAATTTACTTGATTAAAGTATAAAAACAGAGAAGGAACAGACGGTTTTTTTTGCAAGACCGTCATTTCTTTTTTTTCATCAGATCAATAAATTTATCAAAAAGATAAGCTGCATCATGCGGGCCTGGAGATGCCTCAGGATGATACTGAACGGAAAAAAGAGGAAGTTTCCTGTGGGAAATGCCCTCAACAGTATTATCATTAAGATTGATATGACTTATTCTGATATCAGGGTCTTTGAAAGATTTAATGTCTACGCAAAACCCATGATTTTGGGATGTGATATGCACCTTGCCTGTAGATAGATCCTTTACCGGCTGATTGCCTCCATGGTGGCCAAACCTTAGTTTGAATGTTTTGGCGCCAAGGGCCAGACTTAATAACTGATGTCCGAGACAGATGCCAAAAACAGGTCTTTTGCCTATCTGATTCCTGATGGTCCTTACAGCATAGGTTACAGGTGCAGGGTCTCCCGGTCCGTTACTTAAGAAAAGGCCATGAGGAGCAAGTTCGTCTATAAGCCGGGGGTCGGTATTTGCAGGCAAAACCATGACATTACATTCCCTGCTTTCCAAAGAACGTAATATATTGTATTTGATACCGCAATCAAGGGCCACCACCCTGAACTTTCCCGGATGGTCAGGCCAGGCAGGTTTGCCCTTTTCCCATTCAAGAGGGACAATGTGGCCATCACGCCATGCTACAGGAGCCTTGCCTGTAACATGCATGACCATATCCGTTCCTGTCATGCCGGGGATATTTTTTGCCCTGTCCACAAGGGACGATGGGTTCAGGTCGGTTGTGGATACAGCCCCCCTCATGGCACCTTTTAGCCTTATATGCCTTGTAAGGGCACGTGTATCAATACCCTCAATTCCTGGCACACCGTTTTCCTGCAGGTAATCGGCAAGGCTCTTTGTTGCACGCCAGTTACTTGGATATCCCTGGTATTCCTTTATTAACAGAGCCTCCACCTGAATCCCGGACGATTCGATATCCTCATCATTGGTACCATAATTACCAATAAGGGGGTAGGTCATTGTCACCATCTGCCCACGGTAAGACGGATCTGTAAGTATCTCCTGGTAACCGGTCATACTGGTGTTAAAAACCACCTCACCAAAAGACTCACACGGCCCGGTAAACGACCGGCCGGTAAATACTGTCCCATCTTCCAATGCCAACAATGCTTTCATATCACATCCATGTACAAAACAAAGATGACCACTGTCAGACATGCGCCTGCCATGCGACCGGCACAGTACGATTTGTCAGGCAGTCTTTGATAAACCATGGCAACCTGATTAACTTGTATGTAGCCTTCCTGTTTGAATTTTGTTAGACTGTTTTCCACCCGCACATGGCTGTATGCTGTCCGGAAGGGACATGCAAGCGCACAGACAAATTGCAGTATGCTGTCTGCAAGTCTTGGTGTAATTTGCTGTAATACATTGTCTTTCATTGATCCTGTAAAAAACTCTTTTGGATTTGAAACCCGGTTTTGTCCAGAATCTGTTTGCAGGTGTATATAGTATAATTAAGTATAGTATAATAAGGCCAATTTGAAACAATCATTTTCACAGTAAAAAACAAAGGCGTCAAGGGAAAAAACATGGGAAACAAATTTGAGCTTTATCAAATAGGAACTGTTAAAAAACAGGAAAGTGAGATTTTGATCAGGATATGTGAAAAATACAAGGATGCCCTTGTTGGTCTTGACGGTTTTTCCCATATAATCGTATGTTACTGGTTTCATAAAAATGATTTGCCTGATCAGAGACAGATCCTCCAGGTACATCCAAGGCGCCAAAAACATAATCCCCTTACAGGTGTGTTTGCTACCTGTTCTTCTGTGCGGCCCAATCTGATTGCCATATCAATCAGTAAAATCATTTCAGTTGAGGACACGGTTATACGTATTGATGACATTGATGCCTTTGACCGGACTCCGGTGATAGATGTCAAGCCGTATATCCCTTACATGCATTCAAAAACAGACGAGATCAAGGTTCCTGAATGGATCTTAACAAGATAGGCAGTGATGTCCCTGCAAGGCTGAAAGGCCAGATAGAAAGGATTACCTTTGTCAATGAAGATAACGGTTTTACCATAGCAAAGGTAAGGGTGTTCGGTCAGGATGACCTGGTAACAGTGGTAGGGACACTGATGTCTCCAACTCCGGGTGAAATCCTTGAGATGCAGGGAAAATGGGTTATGCATCCCAGGTATGGCGAACAGTTCAGGATAGCAGACTACAAAACTGCCATACCTGCCACAATATATGGTATTCAGAAGTATCTGGGTTCAGGACTTGTAAAAGGTATCGGCCCTGTTATGTCGAGGCGGATAGTAAAGAAATTTGGTGAGGATACCCTCAATATTATAGAAGAGCATCCTGACAGGCTTATGGAGGTGGAGGGTATTGGAAAAAAACGTATTGACATGATCCGGCAGGCATGGGAGGAACAGAAAGAGATTCGCAAGGTTATGCTTTTTCTCCAGGGCCACGGTGTAAGTTCCGGCTATGCCGGCAAAATATTTAAACAGTATGGAAACAGGGCCATCCAGATTGTCACGGAAAATCCATACAGACTTGCAAACGATATCTTTGGAATAGGTTTTGTAACTGCAGACAGCATTGCTTCAAAACTTGGTTTTCCTAAAGACTCGCAGATGAGAATTGAATCAGGGATAATCTATGTCCTTCAAAAGCTTGCCAATGAAGGACATGTCTATTATCCGTATCAGGGACTTGTAAAAAAGGCGATAAAGATCCTGTCTGTTGACAGGGAGCTTGTTGTAACATCCCTGACGTCCCTTGCCCTTAAGGATCAAATAGTCATTAAGGATCTGGAAGAAAACAGCAGATCTTCCGATGATACCAAGGCAGTTTATCTGTCGATGTTCTATCTGTGTGAAACGGGCGTTGCCGAAAAACTGATCAGTCTGATTAAGGCACCAAAAGGCATTAGAAAACCGGACTCAAAAAAGGCTATTGACTGGGTGCAGAAAGAACTTGCAATTTCTCTTGCCGAAAAACAGGCAAAGGCTGTATTGGCCAGCATGGAAAACAAGGTTATGGTCATAACAGGGGGGCCTGGCACAGGCAAAACAACCATTATAAATGCCATGTTAAAGATATTCCTTAAGCTTACAGACAGAGTTATGCTGGCAGCGCCAACGGGCAGGGCAGCAAAAAGGATGAGTGAAACAACCGGACATGAGGCAAGGACCATTCATCGCATGCTTGAATTCAGTATGCACGAAAGAAAATTCAAAAAGGACGAACTGGATCCCCTTGAATGCGATATGCTGATAATAGATGAGGCATCCATGATAGATACGGTCCTTATGTACAACCTTCTTAAAGCTGTTCCCCCTGAAGCAACGATGATTCTCGTGGGAGATGTGAATCAGCTCCCGTCTGTTGGCGCCGGAAACATCCTGAAGGACATAATAACCTCAAACATTCTTCCTGTGGTTGAATTGAACGAAATATTCAGACAGGCAAAAGAGAGCAAAATAATAATCAATGCCCACAGAATCAACAAAGGGCAAATGCCATTATTTGATATGAAGGATCAGGCAAGCGATTTTTTCTTCTTTGAACAAAACGATCCGCAGGCATTGCTTGATACAATTATTGATCTGGTCAGGACCCGTATTCCGAACAAATTTGCCTTTGACCCGATAAATGAAATACAGGTGCTCAGCCCTATGCGCAGGGGTATTGTAGGCACAGGCAACCTGAATGTCAGGCTTCAGGAGGCTCTCAACCCTTCAGGGAAAACCCTGACAAGGGGAACCAGGAAATTTCGTATCAACGACAAGGTTATGCAGATCAAGAACAACTACGACAAAGAGGTGTTTAACGGTGATATGGGACAGATAACAAACATAGATCCTGAAGAACAGGAACTTACCATCCGGTTTGATCGTTATTCCGTACGCTATGATTTCTCCGAATTAGATGAAATCGTACTTGCCTATGCCATCTCTGTGCACAAGTCACAGGGCTCGGAATATCCTGCTGTAGTAATTCCCCTTGTAACCCAGCATTACATTCTTTTGCAACGAAACCTTATATATACGGCCGTTACAAGAGGACAAAAACTGGTGGTGCTTGCAGGTACGAAAAAGGCCCTTGCAATGGGTATCAAAAACAACAAAACTCAAAGGCGTTATACCAATCTTTCAGAAACCCTGCAGACTTTGTCATATCAAGCTGATAGTGGTTTTTACCCCGGCATGGGTCTTCAGCAGGGTTGATCACCTGCCCTTGAAAAGGACAACCTCAACCAGATCTTCCGGAAACTTTGTCAAAAATCCACTATACTGTATTGCAGATAAAAAACATCACTCTTTTTTAAAAAATGACCTGCATGCCTTTTGTGTGTAAGGAGTGATAACATATGAAGCCTTCAGTTCAGACTATACCTTTCATACAACTGGCACTGGCCTTTATCCCTGTAATAATTGTTATAGGGGTAATATGGAAGTGGGGCTTCAATTACATGACCCATATCTATGCTGTGCTCAGGATGCTTGTTCAGCTTTTGCTTATTGGATATCTGCTTGCCTTTATTTTTAAATCCACCACCCCGTATATAGTTGTCATTGTGTTAACAGTAATGCTGTCTGTATCAAGCTGGATTTCTTTGAGGACAAGTAAAATACCCAGAAAAAATTTGTATCTTAAATCTGTTGCAGCCATTTTTATCGGCGGAGGCACCATTCTGATATTAATAACACAGTTTGTTCTTCAGTTACACCCCTGGTACATGCCAAATTATGTGATACCATTGGCAGGTATGATTTTTGCTAATGCAATGAATGCGGTCAGTCTTGCGATAGAACGATTAGAAGCAGAGACAGATCGGGATGTTCCATATGACAAGGCACGTATAATTGCATTACGCGCTTCTCTGATTCCGATAACAAATTCTCTTTTTGCAGTAGGTCTGGTGTCATTGCCAGGAATGATGACAGGACAAATCCTGTCCGGTATTTCGCCCTTTATAGCAGCAAGATATCAGATCATGGTTATGTGTATGATTTTTGGTTCGGCAGGGATTTCATCGGCATGTTTTTTAATCTTTGCAAGATCTGATTTCATCAGATAGTACCCATCAGGGAATGGCCAGTGGGCATTAGTGGGTTTTTAATCCGGATATCGCAGGATATCTCAGGTCTGAATTCAATATATTGCTGAAGTTATTTTAGAAACAACTGCAAGGGAGGAGCCATGCAGTTTCAGAAAAAATTGTTGATACCGTATGACGCCATTCAGAAAAGGGTAAGAGAATTGGCCAGGCAGATATCTATTGATTACAGAGGTAAAGATACTGTTCTTATAGGCATGTTAAACGGTGCAGTTTTCTTTTTTTCTGATTTGGCCTTACAATTGACGGTCCCGGCAAAAATAGATTTTATCAGGGCCTCCAGTTATGGATCCCAGATGATATCCTCTGGCAAGGTCAAGCTGACCAAGGATGTTGAACTGTCTGTTACAGACAAGTCTGTACTGATAATAGAGGACATTGTGGATACGGGATTGACTGTTTCGCATGTTATTAGCCACCTTAACACCAGGGACCCGGAGTCAGTTGAGGTGTGTGCTCTTATAGACAAATCTGAAAGAAGAGAGATAAACGTTGCTGTAAGATATTGCGGCTTCAGGCTAAAGGAGGGCTTTGTTGTAGGATATGGTCTGGATTGTAATGAGGAATACCGGTGTCTGAAAGATATTTATACCCTGGAATAGAATGGCCTGTATGAGGATACACAAAATACCTTTTTTCAACCTGTGCCTTGTTGTGAAAAAATTGTCATAATGGTTATCCACAGCTTTTGAGTGCTGTACATATAACAAGTTTGTTGAAACCCTGGTCAGAAGGTACACAGACCAGGAAAGCCAGGAACCGTTTGTCCTGTACTTTGGTCTCTCTACCTTGAATATCAACATGGCATGGGTACAGGGATATCCGAACAAATCTGACAGGAGATTTTATTATGAAAATAGTATGTGAAAAGTGTGGCACAGGATTCAAGGCAGATGATTCCTTGATCAAGGATGCAGGAACCAAGGTGCGTTGTTCTGTATGTAAGCATGTTTTTACTGTTTATCCGCCACAGAAAGAACCTGTTGAGGGGCGAGAAAATGCACAGGAAGAGTCTGAAGCCGCTGATGAGGATATCCGTAAGGCCGAAAAGACTTCTGATGACATAAAACACATGGAGGAAAAACAGGGAACAGACAAGGATAATGAGGAACCTGTTTCAACCTCTGTTCCCGATCAAAGCGAATTTCCTGAAGAAGAGGATGCGGGATCAGAAGACAGTCTGGATGACTTTGATCATGATTTTTCAACAGAAGAACAGGACAGTTTTGATGCCCTGAATCATGAAGATCTGGACGACGGTAATGAGGAAGAAGGTGGTTTGCAGCCA
>CAYWEN010000018.1:0-23815 GCA_964457545.1 uncultured Desulfobacterales bacterium
TATCCACAACAATCGAGCTGTTTAAAAGTTTTCGCAAGGTGTAGTGCACATGAAGATTCCAGGATATAAAGCGTGCATATCACAACACATAAATAACACAATCCAAAGGCACAACATATCGGATCCTGCAAAATCAGAACCCCATGTGGATACTGGAAGTTGCTGAAAATATGTGTATGGAGAATACCATCAACCTTGTATACCACAAAACCTTACCGCACATTGCCAAAAGGGCATTTCCTGAAAGATATAAGGATCTGAAAACAACCCCATGATTTACATCAAATCTCTCAATGCAAACCTTTAAGGACATCAGGAGGCATACATAGTAATGATCCAACCACTTCATTTTCAAAGCGAATACTGGCAACGACTGCAATATGAGGACATACCCATTTATCTCAGTATGGAAGAACCGGACTGGTTTGTTCCTGGCCCATCCGGAGACAGGATTATACAGGAGATCAAAAACAAGGTTTCTTTAAACGGAAATCCATATATACATAACTTTCTGCACACATTGCCAAAAACCAGACATCTTGACTATGAAGGACGCTCAGCCTATCTTAAGTTGGAACAGTTGAGCGAACTGTGGTTCCATATAACAAACAGATGTAACCTGTCATGTTCACACTGTCTGTTCACCTCATCACCCAAGGAACACGAGGAACTGAACAGTGGCGATATATTAAAGATTGCAAAAGATGCAAGCCGTCTCGGATGTCGTGTTTTTGTCCTGACAGGGGGAGAACCGTTTGTTCATCCGGAGATAGACAGAATAGTGAACGGACTGCTGGGCTTGAATGATACCCATCTGGTCATATTGACCAACGGAATGAATTTAAACAGGGTGCTTGATCAAAAATGGCTTGATTCCGGGCGTTTCCATCTTCAGATCAGTGTAGACGGAATCGAAACCAATCATGACAGAATCCGGGGTAAAGGCGCCTTTCAAAAGCTGTCACGTAATTTACAGTGGGCAAAAGAACATAATATCCCCTATACACTGTCCATGTGCGTAACAAAATACAATGTAGAGGATATGCCTAATATTATAGATTTTGCTGCATATTATGGTTCAGGCAATGTCCATTTCATGTGGTATTTTGTCCGTGGCCGTGGAAAGAACGATGGATTTGCCCCTATTGATCTTGTCTTTGAAAATTTTCTCAAGGCAGCAGAAAAAGCAGAAAAAAACAAGATAACTATCGATAATATTGAATCACTGAAAACCCAGGTATTTGCACCACGGGGAACTATACATGACGGAACAACATCGGCCTGGGAATCGCTGGCCGTAGGCCCAGACGGCCGTATTTACCCTTCTGCAGCGCTCGTAGGTATCCCGGAGCTGGCTACAGACTTGTCTATGGAGCTTGAACATGCCTGGAGACAAAGTCCCATCCTCAAAGAAATACGCAAGGCAACAGCTGTTAAACTGAAATCTCCTTTTCGCTTCATTCTTGCAGGAGGGGACATGGACCATAGCTACATTCACAAAAAGACCTTTATGGGAGATGACCCCTATGTTCCTCTATATGAAAAAATAGCGTTATGGTTGATAGCATCTGAATCATCACAACAACCTGAAAATGGCATACCGCAAATACGACTTCGAATGGGTGAAATCCTGGAAAGTTGCGGAGCACATGGAAAGGTGGCTCTCGCACATTCCAACTGTCTGTTGGCAACAGCCGCTGAAAACAGTCTTAGTGTAGTCAAATCCTTTTATTCCCAAGCAGTTGGTGATACAAGAGAAGATATCCTGAACCCTGTATGTTACGATGAAAGCATTCTGAATCATGTGCCGGATGAATTCAGATTCAGAGGATACGGATGCGGCAGCCCGGTCCTGGATGCAAGCATACAGGAAGGTGAACACGTTGTTGATCTGGGATGTGGTACAGGCGTAGAATGCTTTATTGCCGCACGTATAACAGGAAAAACAGGCAAGGTAACAGGCATTGACATGCTGGATCCCATGTTGGAACTGGCTAATAAAGCGCACAGACATGTTGCAAAGAATCTGGGATATGACAATCTGGAATTCAGAAAAGGATATCTGGAAAAGCTTCCTTTGGACGACAATTCAGCTGATGTGGTAACATCCAACTGTGTTATGAATCTGTCGGTTCACAAGAGGCGTGCTTTCTCAGAGATTTTCAGGGTGCTCAAGCCTGGTGGAAGACTGGTAATATCTGATGTTGTATGTGAAACAGAACCTGATCCTGCCATAAGAAATGATGAAAATCTGCGGGGAGAATGCATTGCAGGTGCATTAACACAACAGCACCTTGTTTCTCTTTTACATGAAACAGGATTCATCAGTCGCATGTTAATCAAGAGATTCCCTTACAGGGAAGTGCAGGGACATCCCTTTTATTCCCTTACCTTTTCTGCTGTCAAGCCAAAATTTACACCCAAGGTCAATGTAATATACAGAGGGCCATTGCCATATATAGTCACACATGCGGGAAAGGCACTGTTTGCGGGAGAAACAAATGAAATTTCAGAACATGAGGCAGAACTTTTAAGGGATCAGGTCTTTATTATTGACAACAAAGGCAATGTTACCAATATAGAGGCAGAAAACACATGCAATTGCTGCTCCACACCTCCTGAAAAGGCAGAAGGAAACATTCTTCAGCCCATTGAATCTTTGGACATGCCGATTTTCAGGCATGATTGTATGCTGTGCGGCGCCCCTCTTGAATACCTGCCTGAAGAAAGGGAATGCCAATGTGTTTTCTGTCACAAGACTTTTTTTGCCAACAGCATGTGCCAGAAAGGACATTTTGTATGTGACACCTGCCATACCGGAGAGGCGATTGATATTATTAACCAGATATGCGCTAACACAAATGAAACGGACATGATTGCCCTGTTGAAACACATACGCAACCATCCAAGAATTCCTGTGCATGGGCCCGAACATCATGCCATAGTGCCCGGGATAATACTAAGCACATACCGTAACCTGGGAGGGAAAATCTCCAAATCCACTATTCAAACCGGTATCAGGCGAGGAAATACTGTATCAGGGGGACATTGTGCCTTTATGGGGGCATGTGGGGCAGCAATTGGTGTAGGTATAGCATTCAGCCTGATTCTCAAAGCAACACCATTAACCCCGAAAGAACGAAAAATTGTCCAGACTGTTGTCCAGATAACACTTAAAGAGATCGCTAAATTCAAAGCAGCACGCTGCTGTCAGCGCGATTCATGGATTGCCTTGA
Organism: uncultured Desulfobacterales bacterium; assembly: GCA_964457545.1. GTDB lineage: Bacteria > Desulfobacterota > DSM-4660 > Desulfatiglandales > Desulfatiglandaceae > JAGGTJ01. Next base: position 3,237 of record CAYWEN010000018.1, read on the forward strand.
AAAAGGCCGCCGAGCTTTCAGAAAGATATTTGGAACTTTCACTCAAGGCAGATGATCTTTTAGAGTGTATGCAAAAGGATATTAACAAGGAATGCCTTGGAAAGGGATGCCCCCTGTACTGAGAAGGACATAAACATATCAAAAAGAAAGGGGCAGTTGAAGGCAGGAGTGGGATTGTTTAAAACTGAAAGATATCTTTTCCTCCTGAAAGGAGGAAAAGATATCAAACACGAGTTACAACCTGGCTGGTTTCCATCCATACATGGCCACATTTGGCCAAAATTGATTCATGGATGGATATTATTTACATTCATCACAAACAACAGGGTTTTCCTTAAAGTAACTCCACTGAATCCATGAACCATCATAATTCTGCAGTTTACTGATATCCCAACCCATGAGATAAAGTGCAAAGATCTCGGTAGTGGTACGTACTGCAGACTGGCAATAGAAAATCTGATACTTGTTTTTATCCATACCAAACTTTTCTATAACCTTCTGAATTTCGTCAGCAGTCTTGAATGCAGTGGGTTTTTCACCCGGAGCAACAGGCATCTTGAACTCTTTCCAGTTCAGGAATCTTGCCCATGGTATACGACCCTTGCGAAAGGCACCTCTTTTAAGTGTAGCTCCTGTCCATTCCTTTTTTTCCCGGGTATCCCAAACTTGCATTTCGGGATTGGTTTTTGCCTGCCATACTTCATCCATCGAGGCTGTCCAGCCAGCAAGCGGAGGTTTTGCTACAAAATTGCCCTGTTTTGGCTTGTCCGGGGCAAACATCCTGGTATCATAACCAGCCTTTTTCCATCCCTGGAATCCTCCATCCAGAACCTTGCAGTCTGTCTTGCCATAAAGGAAAAATGCCCACCAAACCCTTGTAGCATCATACTTATGGTCATATATAACCACGGTAGAATCATTGTTTATTCCAAGATTTCTTGCAAATTTTTCAAATTCTATCCGATTCAGTATCATTCCACCGTAAGGATATGGTTTATCCTTGGGAGGTTCATAGTCACCTCTCCATATATGCAGTGCCCCCGGGATATGTCCCAATCTGTAATCTACAATATTAGCTACTGCCAAAATCACCAGATGTGGATCCTTTTTATCTATCAATTCCTTTAATTGCTGAGGCGTTATCAATGCCTTATCTCTTACAAATCCCTTGTAGCCTGCCCATGACATTGTTGACCCTGCAAATACAAGCATCAGCGCCAAAAGCATGGGTATAAAAATCTTCATTTTTCTTTGTTGCATCATTCTTGTTTATCCTCCTTTTTTAATTTATAATTAATTTCCACAGCCTATTTACTGGTGGAAACAAACAAAACACTTCACTATCAATAGACGGAATGACGTTCTCCCTTTTATCCAGAAACGGATTTCAAGCTTTCATTCGCTGAAAGGTCTTTTTAAGCCTTAATCTGTTCCACCACTTGGCAAATGGATTAGGTGGTGGTTTTAAGCGCCATTTATCAAGGTCAGTTCTGAAAAAAAGATCCAGCACATGCAACACCGGTTTTTCTGCAAAGGCAAAGGTTAAACGACAACCTGCACAATACGTTACATAATCATACGGACTCTCATTCCCTCTCTCTTTCACAACTTTCATAAAAAATTCCGGGTCCACAGTTGCTATCATACCTCCTGCACCACAGCAACGGGTCTTTTCCCTTGAACAGTCCAATTCTTCAATACCATATCCTATGGATTTAATCAGATAACGCACACTCTCCTGAAGATCAGACTCATGTCTTGTAATACAGGAATCATGGATGGAAAATGCCCTGTTTCCAGCCTTGACAACAGGGTCAGGGATACCTTTCTCTGCCATAATCTGATAAACAGTGGTAAGTTTCATATCGTGTACAAAGTTTTTAAATGTATGAAAACAATCAGGACAGGCAAAAATAATTTCTTCTGCCCCCATATCCCGGATCTGTTTTACAGCGGCATTAAAGATTGTTTTGAACCCCTTCAGATCTCCAATAAGGTACGTAGGAGTTCCGCAGCAATTCAATACAATACCGGTATCCGGCAAGCATTTTCGAAGATAATTATATGTACTTACTGTCAGAAAAGGAGAATATCCGGGCAAACAACAACCCGGGAAAAAAACCCGTTTGCATTTGCCAGTGGCAACATCTGGCAGAGATAGGGTAAAATGCTTGGATGTACCCCACTTCTGATTGGTCCTTACAGAACCGTGCTGGGGTAAAGGTCCCATCCCGAGGCGAACAAGCTGTTGCCTTGCCTCCATGCATAGCGCTCCAATATCAAGATCCTTGGGACATATTGTTTTGCACAGACCACATACATTACATAAATAGGGGATATCAAGTTGGTCCTGCACAGGATGTTGAAATTGTTCTGCCAAATCCTTGGGGCTATCACAGTATTTCTCGAGATAACTGCAATTCCTCACACACTTATGGCATTCAAAGCAATCATCCATAATCTTGGACGCATAAGCAAGAGAAATATTATGATCTGTTGAACTGTTATCTTGCATAAAAGTTTATTCCTCCGTAACTACATCCTTGTAACGTTTTTTTATAATCCCGGGAATGAGAGAGATCAGAACAAAAAAAACACCGGCAATAGCCAGATACATTATAGTCTTTTTTATATCACCCTTCCCGCTAACCAGGGCCCCGCCTGCAAGCACATAAACTACAATACCAGGCAACATGCAGATCCAGGAAACAAGCACATAGGTAAAAAAATCTATCTTTGTAAGTCCGTATACATAATTCTGCACGTTAAAAGGAAAAACAGGGACAAGACGGGTAATCATCAGCATGCGCCAACCGTGTTTCTCAACACCTTCATCTATTTTCCGAAGACGTTCATTGTTTGCCATCCAGCCTTCCACCATGGAACGGGCAGCGTATCGTCCTATCAAAAAGGCTGCGGCAGCCCCAAGGGTTGAACCAATAGACACATAAATAATGCCCATAACAGGTCCAAATGCAACTCCCCCCAAAAGAGTCACCGGTACTCCGGGAAGGAAAAGAACACAAGCAGCAATATAGATAGAAATGTATATCACCGGCCCGAGCATACCAAATCCGTTTATCCATTCATTCAGCTTGGAAATGTTTTCCAGACTGATATATTTGGTTAAGCCAAACACCCTCATAAGAACAACAAAAGTAAGCAAAACCCCCACTATAATCAACATCTTGATCCAATTTTTCTTTTGCGATCCCGCCATGGATCTATCTCCTTATTTTTTTAAGTGTATACCCTAATATTTTCACTCCGTATTGCGCCTGCATGTATCATCACACAAGACAGGTCAATCTATGGAACATTTGTACAACTTTCTGTACACATCCCCATAATTATCTGTTTTTACTGACATCAGACAAAAAAAATATCGCTTATAAATCGAAAACAGTCCAGTACCAGAAAATTGATCTGTAGATACAATGTCCCCAGAAAGGCATCAAATTTTTGGAACAGTCATTCAGATCATATTAACAGCCTGGTGTTTACACAAGCGACATAGCTTGATCGAAATCAATTGAACAGGGAAAATTGAACTGCTGCCCATCCAGAAACAGGTCCTGGGCATGCACTACCCACAAAAACACATTGAGATCAGGGATTAACATTTCAATATGACCTGTTGTCTGCCATATTCGGCACATCAAACAATTATACAGGCCGAAACAGCCAGTTATACATGAGTGCCCAGTAACTCCAACAATTAAAAAATAACATTGCAACAGGAATCAAACATAAAAACTGTTGACCGGGTCACTGTTTTTTAAACACAACAAATCAAACAGATATCCTAGGCAAATTTCGTTGTCAATAACATAAAATCCGGCTATAGGCAAGTATTAAAATCAAAATATTCAGATTCATTGTCTGGCATTAATCTTTGAACTTGTGCAAAGGAAAGTTATCATGAAAGGGAAAAAGGATATAGGGTATGATCATATCTTATGCAAAAACAGCAAGATTTCAGTTGTAAAAGTCAAGGATCTTTATGGCCTAGGCACAAACAGAAAAAAGCCTCCTGAAACATGTTGCAAAATGGTCATGCAAGAGCTTCCCTGTTGATCTTGAAAATCTGATTGACAACAAAACCTGCTACAAGGAAAATGTCGTGAAAGATTTTTGTTTTTCTCAAACTGAAAAGGAATGTCATTAAAAGAAGAAACCCTTCATCATCCCGTATGGATTTAGTCAGATTGCCGACAAGTAAAACAATCGGAAATGGACAACCCTGTTTACCACTATATATATAAAAGAAGCCCTAAAAAACCTGTTGTCCTGTTTTTGCATGGATTTATGGGCTCTGCATATGAATGGCTTCCAATTATGGAAGACATTAAAAACAGATACAGTGCCATATCCCTTGATCTGCCAGGACATGGCAAGACCATTACAGAGATCAGTTACTGGAAAAGATGCAATATCCATAACGTGGCAGAAGACATATGCAGGCTTTTAGACAAACTGGATATCCCAAAGACATATCTGTACGGATATTCAATGGGTGGCAGAATCGCCCTGTACATGACTGTTTTTTACCCGCACCGTTTTGAACGTGTTATTATAGAATCTGCATCACCTGGCATAAAAGAAGACAGGGACAGAAAAATACGGATGCAAAACGAGGCTGAAATATCAAGGATGCTGACATCAATTAACTACGAGACTTTTTTAAACTTATGGTACAGACAGCCAATATTTGGGGATCTGAATCAAAGAGACGATTTTAGCCTTCTCATAAAAACAATGCAAAACAACCCGTTGCAACTTGCATATGCCCTCAGACAGCTCTCTGTTGCCCGACAGCCTGAACTATGGAGTCATCTTAAAGATATCAAAATACCTTTATGCCTTTTAACAGGAAAAAAAGATGTAAAGTTTACCTCAATTGCCAGTAAAATGACAAAAACAAATCCATCCATTATTCACAATATTGTAAAGGGAGCAGCACATAAGGTCCATTTTGAGGCACCTGAGGAAGTCATAAACGCAATATATGCCTTTTTTACTGCCAAAAAAAATTAAGGATTGCAGCGAGTCCGGGTCCCCCAAACCGGGCATTGTCCATCCTGATCTTCAAAACCATTGTGTTCAGGCCTCCCTTGTCCTGAAACATCTTTTTTGTTATAGTAAGATCGTAAAAACACAAGGAGAAAAACATGCACAAAATCATTGAAGGAATATACTTTATCCAAGGTCAGGATGAATTTATACCGGACTCCCATGTATACCTTATAGGTCTGCCATCTTCCAAAGATCTGACACTTGTGGATGCAGGGTTAATAGGAAAAGGAAAGAATAAAATCAATGCAATCAAGAAAGCGGGAATCAGACCTGAGGATATCAAAAGGGTAATAATGACCCATACGCACCTTGACCATATTGGATGTCTCGATTACATACTTCAAGAAATGCCCCATGCTGAATTATGGGTACATATAGATGAGGCCTTGCCACTGGAAAAAGGCGACGAAAGGATAGTATACGGAATGGAGATGTTCCGCACAATGTGCCAAACCCAGTTTGGTATAAGAAACGGGGCATTTACATTCAAGGCAGATCGCAAACTTAACGGAGGAGAAACAATAGAAATAGGATCTATGGCCTGGGAAATACTACATGTCCCAGGACATTCCCCTGGTGGTATTGCCCTTTATAATCCAATGCAGCAAATACTGGTTTCAGGAGATGTAATCTATGCTGATTACGCAATTGGACGATTTGATCTCTTTGGAGCCGATCCGGCACAACTGAAAGAATCCCTTTTCAGGCTTGCAGAACTGGAAGTAAAAACCCTGCTGCCCGGTCACAATCAGATCGTTACAGACCTTCCTTTGGGATACATACGGGACACAGCCAAACAGTGGGAATCTTTTATGATATAAACTCCTGTCACGGTCATTAACAAACCCGGACAGTTTTTTGATTCAACAAAAACAACAGGAGATTCAATACCATATACAAATTACTACATCCTGAACAAAAAAAGGCTGGTCAATATTATACCCGGTTGACCAGCCTTCAGGATTATATCTTTGACAGAACCTTTGCGGCTATATCAAAGTCAATATTATATTACCACCCCCATGTAAGATACTTGTGGATAGAATCGGCAGCCTTGCGCCCAGCGCCCATAGCAAGTATGACTGTAGCCTGGCCTGTAACAATATCTCCACCTGCCCATACACCCTTCTTGGAAGTCTTGCCTGTCTCAGGATCAGCTTCAATATTTCCTCTCTTGTTCAATTTTATATCTTCAGTAGACTTGGTAAGCAGGGGATTGGCTCCTGATCCAACTGCCACAACACAAAGATCACAATCCATGGTAAACTCGGATCCTTTTACAGGGATTGGTCTGCGACGACCCGATTCATCCGGTTCCCCCAATTCCATACGTAAACATTCCACGGCAACCAGTCTGCCCTTATCATCTCCTATATACCTTACCGGATTGGTAAGCAATTCAAACTCAATGCCTTCCTCAGTTGCATGGTGTATCTCAGCATTTCGTGCCGGCATTTCTTCACGGGAACGTCGATAAACTATTCTAACCTTATCTGCTCCCATACGCATTGCGGTTCTCGCTGCATCCATAGCAACATTACCTGCACCAAGAACAATAACATTTTTTCCTTTGGGCATAGGGGTATCATAATCCGGAAATTTGTAGGCCTTCATAAGGTTGGCCCTTGTCAGATATTCATTTGCAGACAGGATTCCAATAAAATTCTCACCAGGAAGCCCCATAAATCTCGGCAGGCCAGCGCCCACACCTATGTATACGGCATCATAACCATTTTCAAGCAGCTCATCAACACTGACAGTACGGCCTACAACGCTATCCATTTTAAACTCAACACCAAGACGCTGAATAAAATTAACCTCATCTGCAACAATATCCTTGGGCAAACGAAATTCAGGAATGCCATACACCAGAACACCTCCCGGCTTATGAAATGCCTCAAACACTGTCACCTGGTGTCCCTTGGTAATCAGGTCTTTTGCCACAGTCAACCCAGAAGGACCAGAACCGACAACCGCTACCTTTTTCCCTGTAGGCGCAGCCTTGGGAGGCAACTCCCCTGTACCATTTGCCCGTTCATAATCTGCACAGAAACGTTCCAGATTTCCAATAGCCACAGGATCACCCTTTTTACCAAGTATGCAGTTCCCTTCGCACTGCATCTCCTGGGGACATACCCTGCCGCATACAGCAGGCAGGGCATTTTTGCCCCACAGATTCTGTATGGCTCCGGAAAAATCACCCTCTTTAAGCAAGGCAATAAAACCCGGAATATCCACATTAACAGGGCACCCTTCCACACAACTCGGCTTCTTACACTGTTTGCAACGGGATGCCTCTGCCTGAGCCAACTCAACAGTATACCCCAAAGGCACCTCTTTAAAGTTGCGTCGCCGAACTTCAGGGTCCTGCTCTGGCATAGGCTGCCTTTCTATAACCTTTCCTTTAGTCTCTTTCGTTGTCATAAATCTCTCCTGATGTAAATGGCCCGGCAAAAATAATCTTGCAAAAACAGAGCGGGTTTTTGTTATATGCACAACACAGAACAGTTTGTCTCACTGCTTCAAGGCACACTTCTTATCCTTGAAACAAATCCGGACCCTATCTTTGTGCATAAGAAGAAACATGTCTGTCATATTGTTCTGTCATATTATATAGACAAGCCAGATCAAAAACTACTTGAAATCCACCCAGGTCATATAGATGAATCCAACAAGATGCAAACCCGCAGTTCGCTTTAGGCCACAGTCTAAGTAAAAGGAACCATATAAGCTTCCATGATTTGTTTTTTTTAATATTTTTTTACCCTAATGTTTGCCTGTACATGTCATAGGATATCTTTTCCTCTTCAAGGTAAGATGCAAGCCGTTTCATCAGCTCATCATAATCAACCTTGTGCCCATCAAACTCAGGACCGTCTACACAGGCAAATTTTGTTTCATCACCAATAGTTACACGGCAACACCCGCACATGCCTGTTCCATCTACCATAATAGGATTCAGGCTCACCAGAGTAGGCACATTGTATTCCTTGGTCAAAAGGGAAACAAACTTCATCATTGGAACCGGACCAATAGCTACAACCTGATTGATTTTTTCCGCCTCCAGGATATCCTTCAGAGCATCAGTAACCAGTCCGTGTCTGCCATAAGAACCATCGTCTGTAGTAACAACCAACTCATCAGACACTGCCCGCATCATATCTTCAAGGATAATAAGGTCCTTGGTTCTTGCACCCAGAATTGTCTTGACGTTATTCCCTATCTGTTTTAATGCCCGTGTAATAGGATGGAGGACAGCAGTTCCTGTTCCACCACCCACACAAACAACCTTGCCGACATTCTCGATATGGGTTGCCTTGCCCAATGGGCCGATAATGTTCTGAAAGGCATCTCCTTCCTTAAGCGACTTGAAAAAGGCCGTAGACTTGCCAACGACCATATAAATAATGGTTATGGTACCTTTCTCAGGATCCGAATCGGCAATGGTAAGCGGCACACGCTCTCCCTCTTCATAGGCCTTCAAAATTACAAACTGACCAGGCCTTGTTTTAGTAGCAATATCAGGTGCCTCAATTTCATTGAGAATCACCGTTCCTCCAGCCATCTCTTCTCTTCTTATGATTTTAAACATTAAACCTCCTTAGTGTCTTGCAACACTTTAAACCTGTTCATCTAAAACCAACACCCATTGGACAATAAAGATTATCAGGTGAAATGGTCAAGTAAAAACGGACAGAAAATCAAACATCATTTTTTATTAACAACAAAACATTCTCACTCTCAATATGGTATTTCATGCCCTCACAGGCTGAACAAAACCGGGGAGTATTATACTATAATATATGATATAATCAAGCTGTTTGATAAAAACATAGCTTTGTTCATATAAAATTATTCTTCATTATCGTTTAACAGACCCCCTGCAATCATAACAGGAGGAAAAAGATGGATAACAATAACTTTACCAAGGCAAGGGAAAATATGATCAGAACCCAGCTAATCCCTCGTGGCATCAAAGATCAACGGGTTCTAAAGGCAATGCAAAAGGTTCCGAGACACTGCTTCGTCCCGCAAAAACTTGTTCATGAAGCCTACAAAGACCATCCTTTATTAATCGGTCACAACCAAACCATATCGCAGCCTTATATGGTTGCCCTCATGACAGAGGCCCTTGGTCTTAAAGGCGATGAAAAAGTTTTGGAGATAGGAACTGGAAGCGGTTATCAAACGGCCATATTGGCAGAACTTTCCAGGCAGGTTTATACCGTTGAAAGAATTAAAGAATTACTTGAAAATGCAAAAAGACGGCTTGATAAGACAGGATATAAAAATATCATGTTCAAGGCATTTGACGGAACACTGGGATGGGATGAATACAAACCGTATGATGCAATTATTGTTACTGCCGGCGCTCCTAACATCCCCTATCCTCTTGTCGATCAACTAAAGGAAGGAGGCAGACTTGTTATCCCGGTTGGAGACAGGTTTATGCAGGACCTGATAAAGATAACAAAAAGGAAGGGGAACATGGAACAGACATCATTGGGCAGATGCAGGTTTGTAAATCTTATAGGTGTTTACGGCTGGAGTGATAATCAGACTTAACTGCTTTTTTTTGTTGACACTTTCACTGCTGTTTTTTATCTTTAGAGTTAATCTTTCAATATTGCAAGGTATAATACTGTATATATACATATTTGCATACAAGGATGTCTTGGAAAACAAACTGTTTGTATCTACCGGCATTTTCTTGCAAAAAACATCGGCTTACATATTATCATGTTCAGTTTTTTCCTTATTTTCGAACGGTTACATCCGGAAAAGATTAGGAAAGGCCCTTAAAATTCACTCCATCTGCAAATAACAAACTATATGCAAGTTACTTACGGTCTTGCCAACAAACCTGGCAACGCCTGTCCACTGCAAAACCAGATTGTCTGCCCGTTGCACACAGGCTCCAAAGATATGCTTAACCCGGACTCCAATCCTGACTCTTGTCCGCTTGCTTTGCTGTTCCCATTTACCAAACTTCCAGCCACGTGTTCTTTTGCTGGGTGGGGAGGCCCTGATCTCAAGAAAAAATATCAAGATATTCAAACAAATCTGACAGCAGTGCCAAAGGTCTGGACTTGCGCAAAAGATTGCCTCTTTATGGACCGAGAACCACAACATCAAACAAACTGATACAGAAACATACCGGTCAATATTTGAAATCAAACAAAACCACTACTTGCAACCACCACCCCAACGGTACAACTTTCTTAACAGCAAATATCAAGGAATTATGTGGGAATACAGAGAGCATTTAAACTACTTTGAGAAACTCAGAAGATCACTTTACGAGATATTGAGAGATGTTCTGGAACAGCGGTTAATAAAAATATCTCTGGTAGACTCATTTTACAATTTCCAAAAGCAGGGTATTGAATACCAATTCCTGGATAAAAGTGAACTGAAGCCTCAATCCAAAAAGGCAGGAAAAGAATCGAGCCTGTTTAATACATTTATAGTAATTTTTTGTGAAGGAACCGTCAGCCCGACACTAAAAAACCATCTGCGTTTTTTTCCGGAAAATGCCGTTGTAAAAAAAAACCTGGAACACCTCGTCGATTTTACGCTGTACAGACAGTTCCATCGTAATCTGCGCTACTTTGACAATCCGACATTTTTGACCTTTATTGAGGAACTGCTGCATATAGACTACGCTCTGCTTATACAGCAGGATCCCACCATAAAGAAGAAAAACCGTTATGTACTTTCACATTTTCACGTAAAGGTAGACTGGCCAATAGCCGATGCAGCAGAAGATCTTGCCAAGTGGCTGAGGTATATACAGAACAATTTATATGAAAATGGGGACAAGTACGGGATAGAGCTGCAAAAAAAGATGTTTGAATACTATGGATGCAACTACAGTGTGGGGGGAAGACGGACAGCGGGACTTATTGCAGCACAGCTCCTCAGAAAAATGGATTTCATATCAACCGTATTTGTATCCAGTTCTGAATCAAGGGCCTTATACAAGTACTCTGAAAGGGGTGTATCAAAATTTTATCTCGTACAGCTAAGCGAAGAGGATGCGAATGATCTGGCACAACAAAAAAAACTGTCTCTCAAGATTTTGAAATCAAACTATCTGTATGATACAGGCGATTTCTATTTTGCAGTGTCTGAGGCATATTACAAACATACTGATTATGGAAAACCACCGGAAAACGGAAAGCTCCGAAAACTGAAACCCATATATGCATGGCTTAAACTTTCCGGAGAGTTTTTGCATCCAAAGACAGATGCGTTAACTGCAAGACCGATAAGCTATTAAAAACAACCCGAACCAAAGGCCGGCTTCTATTTCAGGACAGCCCTATTCAGATCTTTACCTTATCATATAATAACTCTCAATTCTGCCAAGTGTCTTTAGATACTGATCCTGATAAACCAGATCAGGATAACGCTTTATCTCGCCTTCCAATACAGAAACAAATGGAGCAATATCAATCCCCCATTCATTAAGCCCTCTCTTGTCTGCATCATTTAACGCCAAGATACAGTAATAATTCACCAGAAGCCGTAATCTGTCTGAACGCCGTGTCAGATATGCCCTGCCTCCTGTAGTGTTCACAAAAAAACCTGCATACTTATAAATTGTTTTTCTGTCAGGCCTGATTAAAAATGCATGGGCATTACAATTATCAGCCATCATCCACTTATACAGGGTTTGGCAAACAACCTCTATGCTGTCATGTTCCCTGCTGACAATCTCTTTTAAAAGACGTATGTCATCAACAGACAATACCCGAAAAAAATGAAACACATTGGATATCATTGTGCCGGGATTCAACCCTTCACCTGCAGGAACAGGCGGATGCTGTGACAATTTTCTGACTATTTCATTATATTTCTGTTCTATTCCTGATCCTTTACAAAGCCTTTTGACATAATCTTTTGTGTCCAAATAATGAAAATAGTCTCTTACCTGTTTCTCTGTAACAGCGCATAAATTTTCACCTGTAGCAACGGTTTTTTTTGCCTCCGCGGGTACGGTCTCAACATCCATGGTTTTGCGATCATGATCCATGGTCTTTTTTTGATCTGTAAGCGGAAAAGAACGTGTCGGTGAAACATCCTCTTTAATCAAACCGATTTCATGTGTAATAACATGCGGATTTTTATTACGGTGCAATGCAAAATAAAAATAACAGGCAAGCGCAAAAACAACAAATAAAGCAATAAATAAAATACGTTTTCTTGCTGACATATCTTACTCTTCCTTACCAATACAGTGCTGTTTTCAAACCACATACAGTTTCAAAGAAAAAACCGATGCTTTTCAAGAAAACTGTTTCGGCTGTCCGCATAAAGATCATTACCAACAATATCATTAATTACAATAGCAGGAAATTTTTCCACAACAAGTTCTCTGATAGCCTCCGGACCAAGATCCTCATATGCAATGATACGAACATCTTTCACTGCCCTGGCCAACAGGGCACCTGCACCACCTATTGCCGCCATGTATATTGCCTTGTATTTAACCATGGCATCAATTACGTCTTTCGATCTTCTACCCTTGCCTATCATACCCTTAAGTCCCGATTCAAGCAGTCTGGGAGTATAGGGGTCCATTCTGTAACTGGTTGTCGGTCCTGCTGCGCCAATAATCTTCCCTGGTACAGCCGGAGAAGGGCCAACATAATAAAAGACCTGGCCATGTAAAGAAAGAGGAACTTCCTGTTTTTTATCCAGCAGACTAACAAGTCTTTGATGTGCTGTGTCTCTCGCAGTGTAAATCTTGCCGCTTATCGTTACCATATCCCCTGCACGCAACGGTTCTATGTCATCTTGAGACAGTGGCGTTTCAAGATGATATACAGCTTTCTTCATACCTTTCTCCACTCAGATCTTATTATCCCATCCGGATTATGAACACTAAAGATTTCAACAAGGCCTACCTGTATTAACCGTTTTTATCTGCATTAAAACAATACTTATCTGATTAATACTAAAGATCAATCCTTACATGCCTGCTTGAATGACATTGAATATTAAGTGCAACAGGAAGAGAAGCAATATGGCATGGCATCATCAGAATATGCACAGCAAGAGAAGTTGTACTTCCGCCCAGACCTTGAGGGCCAATACCGGTTTTATTGACAGCGTCAAGCAGTTCCTGCTCCATTGCATCAATTTCCGGATCAGGGTTTGAAGTTCCCAATGTACGCAACAGGGCCTTTTTGGCCATAATTGCACACTGCTCAAAATTCCCTCCTATACCAACCCCGAGGATTGTTGGCGGACATGGATTTGGTCCTGCATCAATAACTGCCTGGACAATCTTTTCTTTGGCTCCCTTCCACCCTGCAGATGGTGAAAGCATAAACAAACGACTCATGTTTTCACTTCCTCCTCCCTTGGGTACAACCCATATCCTGAGAGCATTTCCAGGCACCATATTCAGATGAATTATCACCGGAGTGTTATCTCCGGTATTCTTCCTTGTAAATGGATGACAAACAGATTTACGTAAAAAACCCTCCCTGTATCCCTGTCTAACACCTTCTTCCAAAGCTGGATAAAGATTACCTTCAAGTAATACAACATCCTGCCCTATTTCCACAAACATAACCACCAAACCGGTATCCTGGCAAAGAGGAATCTTTTCCTTTTTTGCAACATCCGCATTTTCCACAAGCTTCATCAAGATATCACGTCCAAGCGCAGAGACCTCTTTTTTCTTTGCACTCTTCAATGCAGCAATGACATCATCGTTAAGTTCAAAGTTGGCGTTCATTACGGCATTCTTAACTGCCTTGGTAATATTCTGCACATGAATCTTGCGCATAACTGTTTCCCCAATATAAAAGGAACCTAAATAAGATTGCTCCGCAATACCCTTTTCAACAACAGATCTTGCAAAAGAACATTTTTATCTTAAGTATAACACAACACATAGCCTTTTTTCAAAACCTAATCAGTTTCCATCCGGAAACAGCTTCCGGGAACCAAACATGCAATGTTTTTTCGCTTTGCCTGAAGACAAACAATGAGTTAAGATAATAATAATATCTTGTAAATAGCCCGGCCATAATAAAAAAACACACCTGGACATGGCCAACAACAGATACCGTTTCTTCATACTCAAAGAAGGGCTGGATATCTTTGATCAGGCCATGCTGGTTTGGACACTACACAGTTCCCAATTCCGGAAACATAACATGCAACATCAAAAACATAAGGAAATTACAGCAAGATGTATTATGCCTGTCTTATAACAGGCCATAGGAACACACAGATAATGAACAACAAAAAACAAAACCCAAAAAAGGCACCAATAAAACTTCTGTTAACCAATGATGACGGAATATATGCACCCGGCCTCTTTGCCCTGTACAATGAGCTTAAAAACGATTTTGATATAAGCATTGTAGCACCAGAATCAGAAATGAGTGCTGTTGGTCATGCAATAACCCTGTATTCTCCCCTCAGGGTCAAAGAAATAAACAGAAACGGAGATTTTTTCGGTTATGCGGTTAACGGAACCCCTGCAGATTGTGTAAAAATTGCACTGCAGGAAATCCTTGATAAACGACCTGACATAATCCTTTCAGGCATAAATCTAGGCGCAAATGTAGGTATAGACGTTCTCTATTCCGGTACAGTCTCCGCTGCAACAGAAGGTGCCTTTCTTGGTGTAAAATCAGCAGCCATATCACTTGCCACACGGAAAAACCCCGATTTTTGCTTTGCTGCCCAGTTCAGCAGACAAATCATTAACTTCTTAACCCATAACGGATTCAAAGCAGGAACAGCCCTGAATGTAAACATACCCGCTATACCAAAGGAAAAACTGGCAGGGATCCGTCTTGTTAAACAGGGGACATCAAGGCTTAAAGAAAGATTTGAGCGAAGAACAGATCCACGGGGAAACGTCTATTATTGGCTCGTAGGAGAAATAGAAATAGAAAAATATACAGAAGACACAGATCTTCTCGCACTGAAACGAAACAAGATTACCATTACTCCCATAACCTGTGATCTTACCAGCTTTGAAGATATTGAAAATCTGGAGTCCTCTGTATCTCTCCTTGATATAAAGGCATCTTAAAAAAACCTAGTTGCCTGGATGCAATTCAAGGAACAGTATCTTTATTCTTATAGTCACAAGCGGTATTGCAAAAAAAACAGAGCAGATTTGCAAGTATGGACGTAGATGATGACCCACACTGTAAATCTCATTACAACATACAGAACTAAAAGGGCCAAGCACCTCTAATATAAGGCGCCTGGCCCTCTGAATCACAAACAACACAAAAAACCGCCCCTTGCAGGAACAGGGGCAGCAGACAACTTGCCGAATATCAATCTTTCCCCGCCATATGTTTATACTGCTCAAACCTTTCTTTCATATCCTGTTCAGCCTTTTCAAACAATATCTTGGCCTCCTCGGGAAAAGACCTGGTAAGGCTCGAATATCTCACCTCTCCCATGAGAAACTCCCTGAACCCTTCCTTAGGTTCTTTGGAATCAAGAACAAAAGGATTCTTGCCTTCCGCCTTCAGCCTTGGGTCATATCTGTACAAGGGCCAGTAACCGGCTTCAACAGCCTTTTTCTCTTCTTCCTGTGAACACCCCATGTTAATGCCATGGTTAATACATGGTGCATAACATATAACAAGCGAGGGTCCTTTATAGCTTTCTGCCTCGAGAATAGCCTTTAATGCCTGATTCTTGTTGGCACCCATTGCTATTGATGCAACATATACATAACCATAGGTCATTGCCATCCGCCCAAGGTCCTTTTTCCTTGTTTTCTTCCCGCTTGCTGCAAACTTTGCCACAGCGCCCATGGGAGTAGCCTTTGATGCCTGACCACCTGTATTTGAATATACCTCGGTGTCAAGCACCAGTATGTTTATATCATGGCCTGAAGCTACAACATGATCCAGGCCTCCATATCCTATATCATATGCCCATCCATCTCCGCCAAAGGCCCATACAGAAATCTTTGAAAAACAATCTGCCAAATCAAGAATATCATACAGAACAGGATTAAAGTTATCAGGATTGTTTACAAACTCTGATTGAATCAGTTGCTCAATCTTTTTTCCTAACTCCTTAGCCTGAAAGCCATTGTCAAAATTTTCAACCCATGCATTCAAGGCATCTTTGATTTCCCCCGGCAAATCCTTATTCATTGCCTCACGTACAATATCAAGCAATTTGGAACGTCTTTGATTTATTCCGGTCTCAATCCCAAAACCAAACTCTGCATTATCTTCAAACAGGGAATTTGCCCATGCCGGCCCATGTCCATCTTTGTTTACTGTATATGGACAGACAGGTGCAGAACCACCATAGATAGAGGAACAACCTGTGGCATTTGCAATTACCATATGATCCCCAAAAAGCTGGGTAACGAGTTTCACGTACGGTGTTTCACCGCATCCAGGACAGGCTCCGGAGAACTCAAACAGGGGCTGCCTGAACTGACTGCCCTTTACCGAGGACATAGGCATAAGATTGTCTTTAACAGAAACCTGTGAGGCAAAAACATGGTTTTTAACCTGGATATCGGTCTGCGTATTTAACGGTTTCATAACAAGGGCTTTTTCCTTGGCCGGACATACCTGAACACAGTTACCGCATCCGGTACAATCAAGAACACTTACCTGTATCCGGAAATTAAAGCCACTCAGTTCCTTGCCTTTTGCCTCTACAGTTTTAAAGGTATCCGGCGCCAGGGAGACTTCATCGTTGTCAAGCAGCACAGGCCTTATTACAGCATGAGGGCATACAAAAGCACACTGATTACACTGTATGCAGTTTTCAGGTATCCATTCCGGAACATTAATTGCGACCCCCCTTTTCTCGTACTGAGTGGTTGCAGTAGGAAAAATCCCGTCTGGAGGCAAAAC
The DNA here is from genome assembly GCA_964457545.1 of uncultured Desulfobacterales bacterium. GTDB lineage: Bacteria > Desulfobacterota > DSM-4660 > Desulfatiglandales > Desulfatiglandaceae > JAGGTJ01. The sequence goes on from CAYWEN010000018.1 coordinate 20,189, forward strand.
ACTTACAGGCAAGGTATCCCCTTTTTGAGCAAGCATGGGACGCATCACTGCCTCTACAAACTCCGGTTCATACACAGCAGTCTCCATCTGTTCATCCACAGCATCATACCATGAATCAGGGATATCAATTTTAATCAAGGCATCAGCAGACCTATCAACTGCATCAATATTCATCTGAACGACCTTGTCTCCTTTCTTGCCATAGGTCTTTTTTATAGCCTCTTTCATATACTCAAACGCCTTTTCAGGTGGAATCACATTGGCAATCTTGAAAAAAGCAGCCTGCATTATCATATTGATCCGGCCGCCAAGGCCAAGCTCAGATGCGATTCTAACCGCATCAATATTGTAAAATGAAACCTTTTTCCGGGCAAGAACACGTTTCATGGAAGCAGGAAGCCTTTTATCCATCTCACTGACATCCCATGCGGAATTCAAAAGAAAAGATCCTCCCTCAATAATTCCTTCAAGGACATCGTACTTGTTTACAAAGGCTGAATTATGACAGGCAATAAAGTCAGAAGTTACAAGAAGATACGGAGATTGTATCCTGTTAGGCGAAAAACGCAGATGAGAGACAGTAACACCCCCGGATTTCTTGGCATCATAGGCAAAATAGGCCTGCACATACAGATCTGTATTTTCGCCTATGATCTTGATTGCATTTTTGTTTGCCCCGACCGTACCATCTGCACCAAGACCCCAGAATTTACAACGGACTGTTCCTTCGGTGCTGCTATCTATTTCATCTCCAAGTCTCAGTGAAGAATCACTTACATCATCAACAATTCCTACTGTAAAATGATTTTTAGGCGCCCTGGAACGAAGGTTATCAAATACCGCCTTGACCATAGTCGGAGTAAAATCTTTGCTACCAAGGCCATAGCGGCCACCCACAACAACAGCATTATCTTTTCTTTCTTTAATAACAGTGCATACATCCTGATACAGAGGCTCTCCAACAGCCCCAGGGACCTTCAATCTGTCAAGGACTGCTATCTTCTCTGTTGTCCCGGGAAGGGCCTGCAGAAAATAATCAGAGGCAAAAGGCAAATACAGACGCACCTTAACCAGGCCTACTCTCTCTCCCATACCTGCAAGATAATGAACAGTCTCCTCTATGACGTCACAACTTGAAGCCATTGAAACAATTATCCTGTCTGCCTCAGGGTCACCTACATAATCAAAAAGATTATACCTGCGGCCAGTACAGTCTCCAACCTTTTCCATCTCTTCCTGAACAATCCTTGGAATATCTTCATAAAAAGGAGTCGAAGCCTCCCTGTTCTGAAAAAATATGTCAGGATTCTGGGCAGTACCCCTCATTTGTGGCCTCTCAGGATGCAGCGCCCTTGACCTGAATTCATCAATGGCATCCCAATCTACAAGAGATGCCATGGTATCATAATCTATAACCTCGATTTTCTGTATCTCCATCGAGGTCCTGAACCCGTCAAAAAAATGAACAAAAGGCAGGCTTGCACGTATACTGGCAAGATGTGCCACCAGTGCCAAATCCATAACCTCCTGGACAGACGCAGAAGACAGAAGAGAAAAACCTGTCTGCTTGACAGCATTAATATCGGAATGATCTCCAAAAATGGAAAGGGCATGTGTTGCAATAGCTCTGGCTGCAACATGAAATACAGCAGGCATAAGTTCACCCGCTATCTTGTACATGTTGGGGACCATAAGCAGCAAACCCTGGGAGGCAGTAAAAGTAGTAGACAGGGCACCAGCGGCAAGTGCCCCATGAACCGCACCAGCAGCTCCGGCCTCGGACTGCATTTCCTCTACCTTTAATACCTGGCCAAAAATATTCTTTCGGCCATGCGCGGCCCATTCGTCACAGTACTCTCCCATGGTACTTGATGGCGTTATTGGGTAGATAGCAGCAACATCGCTCATGGCATAGGCAACATGTGCTGCAGCTTCATTACCCTCAATTGTCTTTGTTGTTTTATTCATGTTTAACTGCCTCCTAAATCTTGTTTTTGTAACTGCCGGTTTGATATATACATTTGATATACATATTGATATCCATACAGGACTTCACAACAGGAAATCTTAAAAAGGTTTACTCCAAGCGCAAAAAACAAAAGCTTTGACTGCAGAGACATCAGATACATATAATATAATATGATGGTGCGACAGGCAAGGTTATCATACGCCTTATACGCCTTGCAGAAACAAGAAACTTAACGGGGATGTATTGCACTTGCAGAAACAAGAAACTTTCAAAGCTCCTGTCAGTCAATAACAATACATATCTGGCAAAGCCGTGTCCCTCACAATTCCAAATATCCGAGGGAGATTTGACTGACGGTTTCCATATGAATGCAGACAATGTCTGTGACAAACACGGCAACCTACAGAATCACTTGACGTTATTCAAGTTATAAATCATCCTTCAGGCATATAAAAAGACACCTCTTTTTATATGCCTGAAGGGCAGGATACGGATAACATGGTCTGGATAAAATAATATTTTTAACCTATAACATTAACTGTTGTCAAGATCTTTGGCAATTTCAAAAGTCAATCCCATACAGGAATTTTATAATGACAACCCCCATCAACCGTAATTTTGTTGCTGACGCCCTGAAAAATTCAGGTTTTTTCGGGAAACTTATGTTCTACGACTGCATTGAATCCACCAATGACCTTGCAAAAACAATGGCTCTTGAGGGCGCAGAAAACGGAACAGTGGTTATTGCTGAAACCCAGACAAAAGGCCGTGGACGGATGGGCAGAAGATGGATGTCCCCCCCCTATTCCAGCCTGCTTTTTTCACTCCTGTTAAGGCCTGATATTCATATCGGAAAAGTCTTTACCCTTACAATGCTCCTTGCACTGTCAACAGTTGAAGCAGTAGAAACGCAGACAAATGTCAAGGCAATGATCAAATGGCCCAACGATATTTATGTTAAAGAGAGAAAGCTGGCGGGAATCCTTACAGAGTTTTCTGTAACAGGGAAAAGATTCAAATATGTAATCCTGGGAATCGGGATAAATGTAAACTGGAAACCCGAGGAGGATACAGGGATGCATATGCTTTATCCTGCAACAAGCCTTATGAAAGAAACCGGCCAGAGGGTATCAAGAGAACGCCTTCTGGTAAATATACTTTCTGCCTATGAAGCCCATTATATGGATATATCAAGAAACGGACCGGCAAGGGCAAAGCAATTGTGGAACAAAAGATCAATGCTCACAGGAAAAAACATATCAGTATCGGTCTCTGACAACAAGGTAACAAACGGAACAGCAACAGGTATTGATGAAAACGGAGCACTGCTTGTATCAGACACAAAAGGCCAAATACACACAATACTGAATGGAGATGTACATGTCAGAAACATGACAGGCTCCTGAAGACCGGCACCAAGAACCGCCTGAAAACAATATCTTTTCAAAACCAACAATATGGCAGATTTATAAAGATTTATCCTTAATCCGGCTATGCCGGTTTGTGGAAAAAGACATACTAGTAGAGTGCTTCCTAAATACTATTGCAATGTGATTCTTTATGCGGTATCCTTCTTTCAAATCTGCAAAGAAGGAGAAATAAGGGATGCCATTCGTACGTCAAAGACCAGATTTAAATCTTACGAGTCAAGTTTACGA
>CAYWEN010000019.1:0-102188 GCA_964457545.1 uncultured Desulfobacterales bacterium
ATCAGGTAAGAAAAGGGTTCCTGTGCCGTTAAACCTGTCGTTTTTCCATTGTCCCTTGTAAATTCTGTGATCAGCAAAAACCATGGTTCCCTGACCTGATCTGCGGCCCTTGACAAATTCACCTTCATACCGGGAACCATCTGCAAGAACATATACCCCGTGTCCCTGAAACAGGTTGTCTTTAAATTGACCTATATAGGTTCTGCCATCAGGAAAACTTAATATGCCTTTGCCGGTCATAGCGTTCATTTTCCATTGTCCGGTATACTTTTGTCCATTTGGCAGGGTATCATAGGTCCCCTGACCGTCAAATCTGTCTTTTTTAAACCCTCCTGTGTATCTTCTGCCATCAGGAAATATTATGGTTCCTGAACCTTCCATCCTGCCATCAACAAATTCCCCCTTATACCGTGTTCCGTCCGGAAATATCAGTATGCCTGTTCCGTTCAGGCGATTATCTGTGAATCTGCCTTTATATTTTTTCCCGTTTGCAAGGATTAGTGTTCCGTATCCGTTTCTGGCTCCATTCTTAAATTGACCGATATATTTGCTGTTATCACTGTATATCATGGAACCCTTGCCACATATCCTGTCTTTTTTCCATTCTCCATCATATATTGAGCCATCAGGAAAAAGACACTTTCCCCGTCCATCTCTGTAGCCATTTCTGAACTGTCCCTCATAGTGTGTTCCATCAGGAAGTGTTAATAGGCCAAAGCCATTTTTTTTGCCATCCCTGTATTCACCTTTATAGGTGGTTCCGTCAGGAGCAATAATAATGCCTTTGCCATTAAATTTACCCTTTTTCCATTGGCCTTCATATCTTATGCCATTGGGAAACAGGTATGCCCCGTATCCGTTTTTACAGTTTCCTTTTATGCAGTATGGATCTCCACAGCCATATAGAGAAATTATGACAATGAAGAGCATGAGGATGTTTGTTTTTCTATACATTTTTACCGGAAAATTTTACAAACAACAGGTAATGAATAATATAAAAACAGTGAAGCCAATATAACCTGATAATTTGTTAAGGAGAAGTGTTTTTTCCCTGTCAGGATTTGCAGAAGATATTCTGCTCTGCCCCTTTGGTATCAACATGGAGAATAAAGATCAGCTTGTGTATAAGCAGTGAGGATGGGGGTGCTCTGCCTGTATTGGTGATCCGGTTTTTGGGGGAGTGCCTTTTTATGCGAGATGCCCGGAACTTGCAATGTTCATATGGAATCGTCTTTTATGAAAGTATACAATAAACAGACCTGATGATACAACTGTATGTATATGACAATACACAAAAAGGGAGTTAGTCAAAATGACTAACTCCCTTTTATTGTCTGTGGTAGCGGGGAGAGGATTCGAACCTCTGACCTTCGGGTTATGAGCCCGACGAGCTACCGGACTGCTCCACCCCGCGTCATGTAACCACAACAAGTTAATATCTCATTTGGAGATTGTCAAATAAAAAATGTTGTAGCAGAACATATAAGAACATTAATCCACAAACAGATCAGGGATGCAATACGGGTTTTAATTCGCAAAATATTTTGCCGGAGGACAAAAACACTGACTGTCAGAGGGCGTTTTGTGACAGTACCTTGCCAAAGGCCATAAAATAGTCAATTCCTGACCATATGGTAAGTATTAACGCTCCCCATAGAAATGTCAGGCCAACCACGTGAAAATCAATATTAATAAAATTGTAGTGCAGACAAAGACCTATCAATGCTACTGACTGAAAGATTGTTTTGTATTTACCAAGAGGGCTGGCCTGAATTACAATGTTCTCATTGGCTGCAACTGCCCGTAATCCGGTTACTGCTATTTCACGTGCCACGATGATTGTTACTATCCATACCTGAATACGATTCAGAGGGATCAGCATAATCATGGTTACGGAAACGAGTATCTTATCGGCCAGTGGATCAAGAAATTTTCCGAGAACTGTTACTGCCCCGTATTTTCTTGCAAAAAAACCGTCCAGCATGTCTGTGATAAATGCAAATGATACACATAATGCAGAAAGAAGACTGTTTAATTTGCCAGGGGAACTGAGAAAGATGCATACCACAGGAATACACAGTAGCCTGGTAAATGTTAGGAAGTTTGGCAAATCGGTTTTGTAAAGGCGGAGACCTTTTGGTTTATTATTTTTCATGTTTTGTTATTGATACACCTGTCAAATGATTTTATGACATGTCATACATTGAAAATAATGGAGTAGTACCCTGTTTTTTGTTCTGTTGATTATCCCGGTTATGATGATTTATTGGCCGCGGCTTTTTGCCCTTTATAATATTCTGCTGCTGCTTTATTTTTTCCTGCAATACCGGGTTGTTTTTGGCGAGGGCCTTTGCCCTTTTAAAATGAAACCTTGCCCTTTGTGTATCGTACAGATTCATAAAATAAAGGCCAAAATTATAGTGAGCCAGTGCCAGTTTTTTTCTTCTGCCATAGCATATGCCAAGATGGTAATAGACTTTGTTTCTTACCGGCCTGAAGGATGCGAGTCTTTCAAACAACCGGATTGCCTTTTTATATTTCCCCATATTTTCATATGCCACTCCGAGAAGAAAGGTCACTGAATCATCATCATCGTCTAAGGTGCGGGCATACTGCAATACCTTTAATGCCTTCAGATTTTGACCATAATACTCATATGCCTCGGATAGAATCGTCAGAATGGGTATGGTATCAGGGTTAAGTTTCCTTGCCTGTTCCAGGTTTTTTATAGCAGCGGTATAGTTGGCTAACCTCATATATGCAATCCCTGTTCCTAAGTAAGAAAGGGATTCTTGACCTGCGCGGACATCTTGGCGTTTAAGGCGTTTTATGACATTATCAGGATTGAGACTCTTTGCCATAACAATTGTCTTGAAAAAGGGAAACATTGCCCTGAAATATTTTTCCTCTTTTGATGGGGGATGCTGTATATAATGATTTAACATGGATTGCAGATATGCAATACGCTCTGGTCCTGTAGGGTGAGTTAGCAGATAGGGAGGGATTTTGTTTGTGCTGAACAGTGTTTCATTTTCCAGCTTTTTCATTACCTCAACTGTTGCATGTGCATCAAAGCCGGATTTGGCAAGAAGCATGAACCCAATCTGATCGGCCTGACGTTCATCGTTACGGCTGTAATGAAGTTGTGCCTGCATACTGGCTGCCATTGAACTGTTTATCAGAGCACTGCCTGCATCTCCACCTAAGAGCACACCTAAAAGAAGGGAGGCCAGGGTCATCATCCCAAACCGTTTTCCCTGTTCTATACGTCTGGATATGTGTCTTGCGGAGACATGGCCACATTCGTGGCACATAACAGAGGCCAGTTCATCAACACGGTCTACGGCAATAATAAGACCTGAAAAGACAAAGACATGACCTCCTGGAGCTGCAAATGCGTTCAGGGTTTTGTCTTTAACAATATAAAAATGGAATGGGAATGGTCTGGAAGGAAGTCCCTTTATCAGATACTGGCCAAGATCATTTATGTATTTGACGCAAAATTCATCGTTTACAAGGTCAAAATACTGGTAGATTTGGGAGACGAATTTTTGCCCGAGGGATTTTTCTTCTTCTATGGACAGACAATATGCATTTGTTAGATAAAGACATATAACAGCAACAACACAGAACATATTGAAAATCTTTTTGGTGTTGTTGCAGAGTGATCTTTTCAGCAACATATGCCTGTTTCTCTGTCAGTTGTCGATGAGATGTGTATTTGGGGCGCCTCTATCCATAAGCCTTCCAGGTCATAAAATTCTCTGTAAGGCTGATAGAAGATGTGAACAATAAGAGATCCATAGTCCATAACAGCCCAATGACCTTCCTGTGCCCCTTCAATACTGTATGGCCTTGAACCCTTTTCACGCATCCTCCTTTGAGTATGCTGCACAATGGCCTGGACCTGTCTTGTTGAACTTCCACTTGCAATAAGAAAATAGTCGGCAATTGAACTCATATCCTTTATCTTGAGAAGGATAGGATTTACGGCCTTGCGCTCCATTATTATTTCAAAACACTGCCTTGCTTTATCTATTGTATGCATAAGGCACCTTTAAGATTTATTCGGTTACAGGAAATTGTGAAAACCATAAGTATGGTTAAAAAGAGACACGATTTTTTTGCAGGGTTTGCTGTGTCGCGCCTTGGGTCTTATGAGATCTGAAAACAGTTCAGTCTGAATCATACAACCTTTTAATTATAATATAGTCTCTGACATTGTCAGAAACCAGAAAACGGATCGATTTTCCGCTTGCAACCTTTTTTCTTATGATGGTTGAGGATATATCCATAAGGGTTGTGGAAAACAGTATAAGAGTTTTGCCGGACGGGGCCTGCAATATTGTATCAGAAACATTGTCCCTTTCAAATATGATGTCAATGCCCGAGATGAGTTCGTCAAGGTTGTTTACACAGAACCCTGGTCTCTGTATGACAACAAAGTGTGCATAATCAAAAAGGGACCTGTATTCTTTCCAGGTAGTGAGATCATAAAAGGCATCACTACCTACTATAAAATAAATTTCACCGCCTAATAAGACATCCAGTTCTTTCAGGGTTTGAATGGAATAAGAAAACCCAGGACGTCTTCCTTCAAGATCAAGTACATCAAGAAGGGGATTATTTATGACTGCCAATCGGGTCATTGCAAGACGGTCAGCAAAAGGGGTGAGATGCCTTTTGCGTTTGTGGGGAGGCAGGGCTGAAGGGATCAGATAAACCTTTTCAAGATTCAGGCCTTCTCCTATTTCTTCTGCAGCACGCAAATGTCCAAGGTGAACCGGATCAAATGTTCCTCCTAATATGCCAAAACCTTTTGGTTTTCCTTTTTTTCCAGGTATTATTTCCATATTTTATATGGATTAAAACTAATAGCTACTTGCGAATTTGTCCCTGACCATACACAATAAATTTGGTAGTGGTCAATTCCTCCAGACCCATAGGCCCGAAGGCATGCAATTTGGAGGTGTTTATGCCTATTTCTGCACCCAGTCCCAACTGGTTTCCGTCGTTGAATCTTGTGGATGCATTAACCAGGACTACCGATGAATCCACCTCTGACAAAAAACGCCGGGAGGCATTATAGTTATTGGTGACAATGGCCTCTGTATGATTTGATCCGTAACGTTCTATATGTTCCAATGCCTCATCCATATCTGCCACGATTTTTACTGCCAGAATCAGGTCAAGGAACTCGGCCGGCCAATCTGCTTCAACCGCAGGAACAACATCAGGTGAAAATTTTGTTGTTCTGTCACATCCTCTGATTTCAACACCGGCTTCCTTGAAACGTTGCAGCATGGGAGGAAGAAAGGTGTCAGCAATTTTTTCGTGTACAAGAAGGGTTTCCATTGCATTGCATACGCCTGGTCTTTGGACCTTGGAATTAAAGCATATATCAGAGGCCATGTCTATGTCTGCATATTCGTCTACATACACATGGCATACTCCTTTATAGTGCTTTAGTACAGGCACCCTGGAGTTTTCACTGACAAAACGTATAAGTCCTTCTCCGCCTCTTGGAATAATAACATCTATATAGTCTTCAAGGCCGATAAGTTCCTTGACCGCTTCCCTGTCTGTTAAGGAAACCACCTGAACGGCATCAGCATTGATCCCTGTGTCAGACAGGGCATCAGTAATGATCCTTGCCAGTATCAGGTTTGAGTTTATGGCTTCAGAACCTCCTTTAAGAATTACAGAATTCCCTGATTTAAGACACAGTGCGGCTGCGTCCACGGTTACGTTTGGCCTGGATTCGTAAATAAAGCCTATTACCCCAAGAGGGATTCGCATACGGCCTGCAAGCAAGCCATTGGGCCTTTTCCACATTCCTGTTACTCCGCCGACAGGATCTGGCAAGGCAGCAACCTCTTTGAGACCATTTGCCATGGAGACCAACCGATCATGATTTAACGTCAAACGATCTATCATGGCAGAGGAGAGGCCTGATTCCTCTGCATGTTTGAGGTCCTTTTTGTTTTCGTCTGTTATCCTGTCCTGTTGTTCAAGCAGCCTGTCGGCAACAAGTTCCAGCGCCCTGTTTTTCTGGACACTCATCAGGTCCCGCATATCCCTTGAAGCAGCTTTAGCCTTTTTTGCCATTTCCAGTATTATATTGCTGATCGACATTTTATATCTTCTCCATTTTCATCCATATACAGTACAAGGTTGTTCCTGTGTACCACGTTGTCATCATGTTTGAATCCCAATACTGATTTTATTTCCCCGCTGTTCAATCCCATGATTTTTTTTATATCACCGGAACGATAGTTTGTCATACCAATGGCAACCTTTTTTTTGTCCCTATCCATCAACAGGACTGCGTCTCCCATGCTGAAATTCCCGTTTACCTGAAGTATGCCTGCAGGAAGCAGACTTTTGCCATGTTTTTTTATGGCCTCAACTGCACCTTTGTCTATAATCAATTCTCCTTTAGGGGATTTGGCAAAGGCGATCCAGTGTTTACGACAGTCTAAGTGTTTCTGCTGTGGGAGAAAAAGGGTGCCGACTTCTTTACCTGCAAAGATGTCTTTAAGAATGCCTGGCTTCAGACCGTTTGCTATTATGGTGGGAATGCCGGCAAGGGCCACTTTGCGGGCAGCTTCGATCTTGCTTTTCATCCCTCCTGTACCAAGAAAGCCTGGTATTGAACCGGCACAATGCATTATTGTTTTGTCTATTTTTTCCACTAATGTTATCAGTGTTGCATCTTTGTCCAACCTTGGATCATCGGTTAAAAGACCGTCAATATTTGTCAGGTTGATCACTAATTGCGCCTCTGTCAGATTGGCTACCAAGGCGCTTAGGTTGTCATTATCACCAAATTTTATCTCTTCAACTACAACAGTGTCATTTTCGTTTATAACAGGCAGAACCTTCCATCCAAGGAGTTTGAATATGGTGTTGCGTGCATTAAGGTATCTGCGTCTGTGCATAAGATCATCCCTTGTAAGGAGGACCTGTGCCACTTTTTGTTCATAATGTCCAAACGCCTGTTCGTATGTCTTCATTAAAATGCTTTGTCCTGCTGCTGCCAGGGCCTGCAGGCTTGAAATGTCTGAAGGTCTATGGATTATACCAAGTTTTTTTTGACCTGCAGCTATGGCTCCTGAAGAAACCAGTATAACCTCTGTTTCTTTTTTCATCAAAGATGATATGTCAGACGCAAGACTGTTGATAATGTTCGTGTTTAAATCTTTTTTGTCTGTAAGCACACCGCTGCCAATTTTTATTACAACCCTCTTAATGTGTGTTAATATGTCCTTTCTTGATGTCTTTGTTGCTTCTTTTTTCATAATATTGCTATGTTATGTGGTCAGCATTTCATATCTTTTTAATTCTGTTTTTTTGAACTCTCCATAGTGCCCCGGGACTGGTTTGTGTATGAAGAACATAAACCGGAGAACATATGAGTAATGTGGTGTTTGCACGTGCAGGCTCTTGCAGTTGAATACAGGATGCAGATTTGTTGCAAAACTCTTATCTTTATTATATTACTATAAAATATGTTACAGTACAATTTCTTATTTTGTCAAAAGCCTTTCCTGAAAACCATACAACAGGATTTTTTTGATATCTTTGGGATTGTTGACTTGTACTGTATATAGTGATATTAAACAAGTTTACCTGTAAATGGCTGATTTTGCCTGTATCGTTATGTTTGCCTTGAGATGCCCTTTGAGAATTTAGGTTTAAGACTGGTGCAGAAACAGAGCAAAGGAGGGGCTCAGGGACTTTTATAAAGTTTGTTAAGTTGGAGGGTTCAGATATGGCTTCAAACAGTAAGAAAACAAGCAGAATTCGTAAGAACAAGACCAGACCAAACAAGGCTAATCTTAAAAAGAATACAGCTCGTATTCAACGTAATGCAGCACTGCTGAGGGAATTAGCTGCAGAAGAAAAGGCATGAATATAAAAAATGTTTATGCAGGGTTTGCCGGTTTTGATGTCCACATAATGGAATAATGGATTGATGCGGTATGGTTTCTGTGGTTTTTTGTTAATCCAGATACTTGCCTGTTTTTAGTTTTTGTGCCAGGTGATATTCAATATGCAGTCTGGACACTGTCTTTAGTGCGGATATGGTTTTATGTCCAACAGGTAGTATCTTGCTCTTGTTTAGGATATCTGATTCTGATGAGTAGATTTTTGCAAGCAATTTTATATCTGCAGGTTCAAGAATTGGTGCTGCAGATGTTTCCCTTTTGCACTTAAGACAGGCGATTCCTCCCGCTGATCTTGAAAAAATTGCCTTTCCTTTTCCCTGGTATATCCTGCCGCATACATGGCATTTGTTAATATCGATTGTGTATCCGCCAATGGCCATTGCCTTTATTTCAAACATAATACGCACAAGATCATTTTGCTGCCCATTGTGCAAGGCTGACAGAGAGGTCTTCAGCAGATGAAACATCTTTTTGTCTGTTACAGATAGTGGAAAAAGGATCTCTGTAAGTTCCACCATGTAGCTTGCAAGTGAAAAGGTTGAAAAGTCCTGCCTGATTCCGACAAATGCATCTATTAACCTGCATGAGTGGAGAAAGGAAAGAGGTTTTGTCTTTCGTTCTTCATATTCCAGGCTGGTCAGGCAAAACAGATCAAGACAGTTTGGAAATCTTTGACGACTCCTTTTGGCACCTTTGGCCACACCTTTTAGCCTGCCTTTATCTTCAGTAAAAAATGTGACAAGCAGGTCAGATTCCCCAAATTCCTTTATACGCATTATAATGGATGAAGATATACAGTGTTTCATCGAAAAAACATTGCAGAAAAATCAAGGGCGAAATTTTTCTCTGCTCTTTTAAGGTCTTAGGGCAGGTTTGATTCGCAACCTGTCAAAATTTGTTGAAACAGACGGTTGCAGTTATCAGGCTAAAGGTCAAATCTCCATGTAGTCCCTTTTGGTCCATCTTCAAGAATAACCCCCATTTCCTTCAGACGGTCACGGATCCTGTCTGCCTTTGTCCAGTTTTTTTCTGTTCGTGCCCTGTTACGGTCATTAATCATTTGTTCTATAACATTGATGTCTGTCTGATCTTTTTTTACATGCTGTTCATTTAGCTGTGCAAAAAAATCGTCAGGTGTTTCATTCAGAAGTCCCAGGATATAACATGCAGCATATATCTGACGCCTGTCATTGGTTAGGGCGGTGTGTATATCTTTTTTTAATGAACCGTTGGCGGCATTGAGTACCCTGTTTATTTCTCTTATCTTCTCAAAAATACTCCCTATGGCCTCAGCAGTATTAAGATCTTCATCCATGGCCGTGCTAAACTGTGTCAGCAAACTGTCTTTTTCAGATTGACTATCCTTGTTTGCAAAGCATGCATTGATCATGTCTTCATGAAGGGGTTCAACAGGGCCGATTAATGCATCTAACCGTTTTAATGTCCTGTATATTTTTATAAGGCCGGATTGCGATGCAGTGACTGCAGCATCACTGAAGTCTAAAGGTGTTCTGTAATGTCGTGAAAGAAGAAAAAGGCGCAGTACCTCCGGATGATAGGTTTTGAGGGCGTCTTTGATGGTCAGGAAATTTCCCAGTGATTTTGACATCTTCTCAGAGTTTATCATTACAAAACCATTGTGAACCCAGTATTTGGCAAATATCCCGCCGTTAGCACACAGCGATTGGGCCCGTTCGTTTTCGTGGTGCGGAAAGAGGAGGTCTTCTCCTCCTCCATGGATGTCAAATGACGGCCCTAAGTAATAATTGCTCATAACTGAACATTCAAGATGCCAACCGGGCCTTCCATAACCCCATGGGCTTTCCCATTTTGGTTCATCCGGTTTTGCTGCCTTCCACAGGGCAAAGTCTGCCGGGTGCCTTTTGTTGCTGTTCACATCTATTCTGCTGCCTGCTTTCATATCTTCTATGTTTCTGCCTGACAGGCTTCCATAGTCCTTAAAGGTTTCTACGGAAAAATATACATCGTTTCCCGTAATATAGGCATGGCCCCTGTTAATTAGGGTTCTAACCATATTTATCATCTCTTTTATATGTGCAGTTGCCCGTGGTTCAAACGTTGGGCTTATCATATAAAGACGTGCCATGTCATCATGAAAGGCATTGATGTATTTTTCTGCCAGGCTGTTTGTATCTGTCCCAAGGTCATGGGCTCTTTTTATTATCTTGTCATCTATGTCAGTAAAATTGCGTACATATGTAACTTCAAAACCTTTTGCCCTTAAAAATCTCAAAAGGACATCAAAGACCACAACGGATCGTGCATGACCTATATGACAGAAATCATACACGGTAGGGCCACATACATACATGGAGACATGTTTCTTCTTGAGGGGTTGAAACTCCTCTTTTTTGTGATGTGGCGTGTTGTATAATTTTAGAGCCATTTATGTTCTCCTCATAATAATAGTGTCCGTATGTCAATTTTTGCGAATCAGTCAGTTTCTGTCCATAAAAGGTCTTTTTGCACAATCTGTGTTATTCCTTGTGGAATGCCTGTACGTTTCTGTGCCCTTGATTTTCTTTGTTTTGCACAAACAATCTCGCTTCTGGAGCGGAGATTTTTTTAGTGCCAGAATTAATGTGTGGGTGGCGCCAGTTAATGTGCAATGTTTGCTTGCGTTTTGTGAACTGTCCTGATTTTATCAAAAAACCCCGGATAACCCATTGGGATATGTGTTTACACGGTATGGAACAGACAACATGATGATATATGCATGGCATACAACAAATACGGGTATAACGGATGATGAATTTTTTGGGCCCATATAACGCAGATTCAGGGGTGTATGTGCCGTTACTGAAACATAAAACGCCGCATACTGATGTTCATCAGCAGGCCCATGGCAATCATTGTTGAAACAATGGAAGATCCTCCGTAACTAAACAGGATAAGTGGAATTCCTACAACGGGTAAAATGCCTGTTACCATTCCGATGTTAATAACTGCTTGCCAGAAGATCAGGGCAGAAATTCCAACAGCCAGGAACGAACCAAAAGGATCCTTTGATTCGCTGGCAATTTTAAGGCTCCATAAAATCAATATAAGATAAAGGGCAAGAAGTGTAACAGATCCGATAAAACCCCATTCTTCTGCAAGGACTGAAAAGGCGAAATCTGTATGTTGTTCCGGTAAAAAATGTAAACGTGTCTGTGTGCTGTTCAAAAATCCCTTTCCCCAGAGACGACCTGAGCCTATAGCAATTTTTGATTGGTCTATATGGTATCCTGCTCCATGAATATTTACCTCCGGATTCAGAAAAGTCAATATTCTTTCCTGTTGGTACTTTTTCAGATGGAACCATATTAGGGGTGCTGAGGCGAGACCGGAACCGGCCAAGATAAGCAATGATTTCATATAAATACCTGCAAATAACATCATTGAGAAAGATACGGCAATTACAATGATGGCAGTTCCAAGGTCTGGTTCTTTAAGAATAAGAAAGGCTGGCATTGCAATCATAAGCACTGGCTGCCAGAGATCTCTGATCCGGTATTTTATTTGTCCTGTGTGGTGCTGGTCGCTGAAAAATTTGGCAAGCAGTATTATGAGGGAGATTTTTGCAAGTTCTGAAGGTTCGATAGAAAACAGACCTATATCCAGCCATCTCCTGGAACCGGATTTGACCGATCCGACAAACAGGACCAGGACAAGGAGGAACAATAAGATGTAATAGGCCGGATATGCAAATCTTTCCAGTACGTAATAATTGAATGTGATCATGGTAAAAAACACAGTAAACCCAATAATAAACCAGTAGGCTTGTTTATGCAGAATATGGATGCGATTAATATTGCGAACATGATAGGTTGCACTGTACAGGTTTGTCAGGCTTACTGCAGCCATCAATAACAGTATGATAAGTAAAACCCAGTCAAAGTTTTGTATTAATCGGCGATCGAACATTTTGAATGCCTCATGATCGGTTTCCATTTATGGATGTTTTTTTACAAATTTTGTATGAACCTGCAGCTTGTTGCCTGAATGTACATTGCAAGCAGGTGCAGGATACTGTTTTTGGGGTATGCCGGTTTGATGAATTTTATCTGCTTGGAGAGGGGAATATGTACCTGTCTCTGCAAGATATTCTTCAATTAACTGTTTTGCTATAGGGGCAGAAGCACTGCCTCCATGACCTCCATGTTCTATTATGATAGACAGGGCAATTCGTGGTTTGTCTGCTGGAGCAACTGATACAAACCAGGCGTGGTCAACATATTTATAATGAGTCCTGTTTTTGCCTTTTATAGTTTTTTTTTCGTTTTCAATGGTGACCACCTGTGCTGTCCCGGTTTTACCCGCGACAAGGATACCAGGTACAGCAGCCTTCTTGCCTGTACCCCTGGGGTCATTAACAACGCCTATAAGCGCCTTTTTTACAAAATCAAGGTATTCCTTTTTAATGCATAATTTCTTGATCTTGTATGACTTGGTCTCAAAGCCTCTGATGTCTTTTCCCCTGGAGAAGGTTATTTTTTTTGTGACATGTGGTGTGTACAGAATACCGCCATTAAATACTGCAGATATAAACACAGCCATCTGTATCGGGGTAACCAGCATAAAACTTTGGCCAATGGAAAGCCCCAGTGTTTCTCCCTGTTGCCATGGCACCCCGAATTTTCTTATTTTCCAGCTTCTTGTGGGAAGCAACCCCGGTTTTTCATGCCCTACATCAATACCCGTTATTTTACCAAAGCCAAAGGACTTGGCGTATAAGTCAATTTTGTCTACCCCCAGTTTTTTGCCTACCTTGTAAAAATATATATCACATGATTGAATCAGTGCATTTTTGAGATCTATCTCTCCATGGCCATACCTTTTCCAGCAGTGAAATTTTCTGTTTCCAAGTGAATAGACACCTTTACACATCTCTTTTGATTCATAAGTTATAATTCCTTCGGACAGAGCTGCAATGGCAACAAGGACCTTAAAGACCGATGCAGGAGGATATTGTCCGCACAGTGCCCTGTTTTCCAGTGGAAAATCTCGGGAAGTGGTTATGGCCCTCCAGAGTTTTTTATCTATTCCTTCTACAAATATGTTGGGATCAAAGGTAGGACTGCTTGCCAGGGCAAGGACCTCTCCATTATTTGGATCAATTGCAACAATAGCTCCTTTTTTTTTCAGCAGGAGACGTTGTGCAAGTGCCTGTAGTCTTCTGTCTATAGTAAGGGTTACCTTTGCCCCGGGAATGGCTGGGGTAGATGAAAGTACACGCAGCATCCTTCCTGCAGAATCAACTTCCACATCTTCAATGCCACGAATTCCGGTAAGTGCCCTGTTCCATTTGGCCTCAACACCGGCCTTTCCTATCATATCTCCTGTCTTGTTCGTGGGATATTTGTTGCTTGCGAGCTGACGTTTGTTTATTTCCCCAAGGTGTCCCAGGAGATGTGCTGCAAGATCTCCATAAATATAATGGCGTTTTGGAGTAACAGTTATTATGACGCCAGGCAAATTGAATTTGTGGGACTCTATTATGGCTACTTCATTCCGTGTTATATCTCTTATAAGGCAAAAAGGAGTGAACGGATTGGATTTTGATGCCGTTATAAATTTTGTTTTGATAGCTTTGCTGTCAATTTTCAGCAGACTAACTAATTTGTTGTACAACTGGTCCTTGTCCTTAATATCCTCTGGTATTATTTTCAGATCATATGCAGGAGAATTGCTGACAAGTGTGTCTCCATTGCGATCACAGATACGGCCTCTCAGAGGAATGATATCACGATGATGGATTCGGTTCTTTTGCGATCTAAGGCTGTAGTATGGTCCTTTTAATATCTGGAGAAACCATAACCTTATTGTCAGTATACAAAATACCGCCAGAACAAAAAATATAAAAATTTTTATCTGTTTTTTTTGATTTTCTATATAAACAGGGTCGAAATCAGATCTTCTCAATGTGATTTTTTCCGCCTAATTGCAAAATTTGTATGTTGCGTTTGAAGTATGACCTGTTTTTATCCGCAGATCAATTTGTGCCGGGAGAATTTCCTGTATATTAAATCTGCAATGGACAGTGTCCTTTCGGCAGTAACGTAAGAAACATCTTTTTTTCTTTATTGGCTGTTACCATGGTATGTTGTATCTGTATATACTGGTTTGGATACTGACATACAGGCCATGCGTTTGTTTTGATCAGGGCTGCAGTTTTTCTGTATTTTTTTGTGTATCAGGTATTGTCAGGGGCTAATAAAAAGAATACATGGAAAAAGAATGGTGCAGCAATGCCGGTTAATATGGCTGAATAAATTGAGGTGTAGATGAAGGGATACAACGAAAAAGAATTATGCAAAAATACGGTTGTCAATAAAAAAAACATGGAGTCTTTAAGCAGCATAACCAGGGTAACAAGAGATATCTGGCCAACAGTATGGTCAAGGTCAAAGAAATTGGAGCCAATATATATACAACCTGAAATAAAAACATAAAGTATAACAAACAAACCGTGAACACCACACGAAAAAATATCCAGGAAAAGGCCCTGTGAAAAGGCAAAAAATACCGTTTTTGCAAGGCCGTAATACATAAAGATATATATGGTTATAATGGCCCACGGATCAAAGCAGACAAGGTTTGAGTTGCACATGTTGATAATTTTTCCCCTTGCCAGTACAAAGAGCAAACCAATGCCCCAGAGAAGTAAATAATGATTTCCTTTTTTCTTGGGATCATACATTGGAAGTGTAAACCCGGCTTTTTTGTTTGATTATGGCATGTATTTATTATGTTTCAGCTTTAAGGATTTTATCAAAAGGACCTTTGTTGGAATGCCCTTATATTATAACAGGTCTTTGAAATATTAAACATTATGTAAGGCAGCAGGGCTGAAAAATCAGAAAGTGTCCGTCACAGATTGATTGTATTGTGAAAGCAGGGCCTCATCATGTGGCTGCTCTGAAAAACAGGTTGTTTGAATATATCGATGTCTTTTTTTGCAAGAAGCAGTTTCAGTAGACAAAAGGTAATGTTTACATATTACCCTGTTCAGTTTTTTCCCTTGGTCCTGCACTGTTATACCCGAAATTTATTTGAGAATAATCTTTTATTATCAGGACTTCTTCAAGCTTTGAAAAATCAACACATGTCTTGATTTTGACCTGTTTAAACAATTTCCCCTCTATCTGATGTACCTCTGTGACCGTACCAATGGGTATCCCCTTTGGAAAAATACCTCCAAAACCTGATGTGACAATTGTATCCCCTTTTCTGATCTTGCATGATTTGTCTATATAGTCAACATCACATACAGATATATTTTTGCCCTTAACCATGCCTCTGTCTCTTGTTCGCTGATCAATGCAGTCTACAGCGCTGTTTTGATCTATGATTAACAGAACCTTGGAATAGGAAGGCGAGACAGAAACGATCCTGCCCACTATACCATAGGAATTGATAACAGGCATGTCTACTTTCAGGCCGGCATCTTTGCCTTTGTCTATGATAACAGACTTAAACCATCCGCTTGGATCCCATCCACTGACTCGGGCTGCAATCATTGGCCATTTGTATTCTTGTCTGAGATTGAGCAGCTTCTCAATCCTTGACAATGAAACCAACATTTCCTTGTAATGGGCATTTTCAATCCTTATCGCATTGATTTTCCGCTTTAATTCCAGATTTGATTCATAGACATCAACCAGGAAGAAATATTTTAACCATATATTTTTGGTTATCCTGACTGTTTGGGTGATGAATTTCTGGACAGGAGCAGTAACCTCTACAAGTATCTTTTCAACAGGTGTCCACGACAGCCTGTTTTCAGAATTTATTGATAGGAGCAAGAGTACAGTAATGGCCAATAGTATGCATGATAGGTATTTGCCTAAACCTGTTACAATCTTCAATTTCTGGAACCTGTGTTGAGAATCAGCCGATTTCTGTCAATAAATGGTTGTTATTTAGCATTCTGATACATATCCGTGTTAAATACATGAATATCACTCTGTGCTGTTTGGCAAGCCTTTGCTTATCATGCCAAATGCGTTTTGTTACCATCTTGTTGTAACTTCCTTTAAAATGGATATGTTATCAAGGGCTATTCCTGTTCCCATAACTACGGTTGTCAGGGGGTCTTCTGCAATGGTTATGGGTAGTTTGGTTTCTTCTTGTAAGAGGATGTCCAGATTCTTGAGCAGTGCTCCCCCTCCTGTAAGTACAATTCCTCTGTCAACTATATCAGCGGCCAATTCAGGAGGAGTCTGTTCCAGTGCGGTCCTGACCGCCTCGATAATGGCAAGAACCTGTTCAGATATTGCCTTACGTATCTCTTCTGAATCAATTGTCAGAATCTTTGGAATTCCTGTAACAAGGTCTCTGCCCTTGATTTCTATGGTGCTTATTTCTTCTGTAGGGTATGCGTTTCCTATGGCGGTTTTAATGAGTTCTGCTGTGCTGACACCTACAAGGAGGTTGTATGTCCTTTTTATGTGTTGAAGAATTGCTTCATCCATTTTGTCTCCACCGACCCTGACGGATTTGCTGTAAACAATTCCTGCCAATGAAATAACAGCTACCTCGGTGGTTCCTCCTCCTATATCAACGACCATGTTGCTTGTAGGTTCTGTAATTGGAAGGCCAGCTCCTATTGCAGCTGCCATAGGTTCCTCAATAAGGAAGACCTCTCTTGCCCCGGCTGATTCTGCAGATTCTCTGACTGCCCTGCGTTCTATCTGGGTAATACCGCTTGGTACACATATGACAATTCTTGGCCTTACCAGGGCCTTGCGATTGTGCACTGTTCTTATGAAATAGCGAAGCATGGCCTCTGTAATTTCGAAATCTGCTATGACACCATCTTTCATTGGGCGGACTGCTGTAATGTTGCCTGGAGTACGTCCCAACATCATTTTGGCCTCTTTGCCGACCGAAAGAACCTTGCTGTTCCCTCTTTCATCCTTTCTTATTGCCACTACAGACGGTTCACTCAGAACAATACCTTTGCCCTTCATATAGACTAAAGTATTTGCCGTACCCAGATCTATTGCAAGATCATTGGAAAATAGACCAAAAACAGAATCAAAAAGCATTATTGATTTTTCTCCTTAATAAGTTTTTTCCATAAATATAGCACTTTTTATATTATCTGCGCCTGCTTCATGCATTGTCTGCCTGTATGCCTTGTGTATAATTCCTTAATTTTCCTTGCGGAGTGCAGCATATACAGACCCTAAGACTTGACTCTGAACAGAATTGTTTGTGAACCAGAATTCTTTACAATTTACAGAAATTGATTTGCGGACGAGTAATGCGCCAGGCATGCCCATGCTTGACAAACAGTTTTGAGAGTGTTTATAATACCTTACTTAAGCTGTTTGTGCATGTATGTGTTAAACCTTGTGTGTTTATAACAGGTAATGAATAACTTTTTACCTTGCTGCGGTGATTTAATTGCCTTTGCAGATACTACGGTTTTTAGCCTTGTATGTTTTCAGATTTTACAAAACAGGAGATTATGAGAGAATGTCTCTTTTTCTTGATTTATGCGATTGACTTAATTGCATGTTGTAAATATGGAGAAAAGGTTTATCTTGTGCCTGTCATGAGGGTGTATGATAATGCCGCTTTTTCTGGTCCATGTATTATGCAAAAGTAATTCTCTCCGGAAAGTTAACTGCTTGCCGGCGATGTCTTTTTGCAAACCCTGATTTTTGAAAAAGATGGCTATTCTCGATCACCCTCATCTTGGTATTTATATTAGGATATTTTATAAATAAAAACAAGTAAGGGGGTATTACAGATTATGAAAAGAACATATCAACCCAGCAATATCAAACGTGCCAGAACTCATGGCTTTAGAGCCAGAATGCGTACAAAAGGCGGTATCAGCGTTATAAAAAGAAGAAGGGCAAAGGGACGAAAACGGCTGACAGTATGAAATTTTGAATCATCACCTCTTTTGCCCGTTTTTGTACCTGTTTGCCATTTGGGTGACATGGGTACGCACACAGGTCTAATCTTGAACATGACTGTGCGGGCAAGGTAGCTGTTTATGGATAGACACAAGATGGCTTGAACTGTCTTGAAACACTGTAATTGTGGTTTATAGCATTATTTATGCCACCATAAGGTATTCTTTTTTTGTGCATTATGGGACGTTTTTCTTTTTCTAAACACGAAAGATTATTGAAGAGGAAGGATTTTGTCAATCTAAATAGAAAGGGAAAACGCTATTATTCTCAACACTTCATCGTTATTGCAAGAAAAAACGAATTCGGAATTACCCGATTGGGGATTACTGTTACCAAAAAGACAGGAAATGCCGTTGTAAGAAACAGAATAAAACGCCTTGTAAGGGAATTTTTCAGACTGAATAAGGCCTCTGTTTCGCAGGGATATGATATTGTTATTATAGCAAGAAAGGATACCAGCCATTTTAATTTTGAACAAATTCAAGCGGAACTCCAGGATGTTGTCATTAAAAATATTAATGCGCAAAGAAACATATAGGATAAGGTATCTTTTTGTTTTGTTTATAGTTTTGTATCAAAAATGCCTTTCACCTTTTTTGTCCCCGACATGCCGTTTTTATCCCACATGTTCCACTTACGCCTGTCAGGCTCTTATAAGGTATGGAGTTGTTAAGGGAGGTTTGCGTGCTCTTGTCAGGATATTGAAGTGTCATCCTTTTCATCCCGGGGGATATGATCCTCTCAGGTAGCAGCTTATCTGTAAGCGGTTCTTCTTTTTGTATAATAAAACAATATGTATGCTTGTTTGTGGTGCTGTACGCAGACAGGTTGTGGTATGTATAAGGCAGTCAGGGCACTTACGGGTGTGTAAAGATAAGCTTGTCAGTGCCCATTGTCTGTTTGTGGGTATTTTTTTGTGTCGTATCTGTCTGAGGATAATGACTTTTGCCGATTAAACAACAGTCGGCATGTTGTGTTTATCATGATAGGCCCTTATGTGCATATTTTGCATTTTCAGTGTCTTGTATGTTGCCTGTGATGCCTGAATGCAGTATTGTGGTTGACATCTCATTATCTGTTGATACTATTCAGTTTTATTTTTACGATACCTTTGCATGGTATTTCCTTTTATCCGGTTTCTGTGCCTGTCTGCCATTTGGATGGGACAGGTGACTTTCTTGAGTTAATAGTCTTTGAAAAAGACGGAAGATTTTAATCGTGGGATATTTTGGAGACCGGTTAAGTAAACCCGAACATAAAAATTATAAATCCGGATCTGATTGAATATGGAAAAAAGAACCATCTTGGCCTTTGCCTTGTCCCTTATTGTACTGATTGGTTGGTCTGCGTTATTTGGGCCAAAAAATGGACAGTTGCCCAAAAAAATTGCATCTAAAGATAAACAGTCAGTTGAGGTCAGTAAAAAAGATATTCTGAAGGACAGAACAAATGATGGATCTGATTCTTTGCATCCTTCTCAATCTGCGGTTGCCTTGAATAACAGGAACAGTTCAGGACAGGTGCAGAATATGGAGGAGAAGAGGATAACAATAGATACTCCTTTATATAAGGCTGTTTTTACTAACAGGGGGCCGGGGATTGTCAGTTTCAGGTTGAAAAAATATCATGAAACTACCGATCCTCTTTCTCCTCTTATTGAACTTGTTGCTTTACGAAAAGATAAATGGCGGTTTATAACTACATCTTTTGGAATGCAGCCTGCATATAGCAAGGCTCGTGATTTATCTGCTGTCTGTAGAGTGGAAAGTGATGGTGATATAAATCTGCAAAATAGTGGGGCAGGTTTTAAAGACCTGTCTTTTGTATCAGAAAGGCTGGATGGTCTTGTTGTGCGACATACCTTCAGGTTTTATTCCAATACATATACCATTGATTATACAGTGGATGTTATAAATCGTTCGGGGCATCCTGTTGCAGGGAAGTTCTTTACACAGTTCAATGTTAATCTTTCAGATAAAAAGAAGGACTATTATTCTCACAAGGGATTTGTTTTGCTTGAAAATAATTCTCTTGAGGAGGTCAGCCTTAAAGAACCGGGAGAAAAGAAGGTCTTTACAGGCAGAATAGATTGGTGTGCATATGAGGATACCTATTTTATCAGAGCGGTTATTCCTGAAAAACCCCTGCACAGGTTTTTTAATGCCGCAATGCTGGGCCCTGATCTTTTATCGGCAAACTTTTTTGGATCTGATGTGTCTGTAGTTCCGGCAGGAAAAGTTTTTGCTGTTTACAAGCTATATATGGGACCGCGTGATCTTGGTATATTGAAGTCTGTAGGAGCTGACCTTGATAGGGCTGTCAACTTTGGTTGGACTGATATCATTGCCAAACCGCTTTTGTATTCTTTACGTCTGATAAATCGTTATGTACATAATTATGGAATATCCATCATCCTTCTTACGATTTTAATAAAGATCGTTTTTTGGCCCCTTTCTCGTAAGAGTTACCAGTCTATGAAGGAAATGCAGAAGCTTCAGCCCAGGATGGCCAAAATAAGGGAAAAATATAAGAATGACAGAGAGCAGATGAACAAAGAAATCATGGCTCTTTATAAGACCTACAAGGTTAATCCCATGGGGGGCTGTCTTCCAATGATCATCCAGCTTCCTGTGTTTTTTGCCCTTTACAGACTTCTTGGGTGTGCAATTGAATTAAGGCATGCGCCTTTTGTGTTATGGATTACAGACCTTTCGGCTCCGGATCGTCTGTTTCATTTTTCATTTCACATACCTTTTATGACTCCTCCATATGGTATTCCGGTACTGACAATCTTAATGGGGGTATCCATGTTTGTTCAGCAAAAGATGACACCTACTGCCGGGGATCCAACACAGGCCAAGGTAATGTTACTGTTACCGGTAATTTTTACTGTCATGTTTATTAATTTTCCATCAGGACTGGTTCTTTACTGGTTATTTAACAATATTATTTCCATAATTCAGCAGTATTTTATTCAGAAACGATCAGCGTAGGTATCTGGTTCCCATCCATAAATGGTCTTTTTGCACAATCTCTGTGTCAATCTACGGGATTCCTTGTGTTTTGGGGATGTACGCCTCAGCATAATCTCTTGATTTACTTGATCTTGCGCAAAAAATCTCATTTACAGACTGGAAACTTGCTAATGCCCACGGTCTATTTCTGGATGGGCACTATCTATCACTTGGAGGCTATAAATGACATGTTTTGAATTTACAGGTAAGACTACGGAAGATGCTATAAAAATCGCCTGCCGCAAGCTTAATCTTGCCGAAGATGAAATAGACATCGAAGTTGTTGAGCCAGGGTCCGCCGGAATTTTTGGATTGGTAGGGGGGAAAAAGGCAAAGATCAAAGTCAAGGAAAAGGTTAAAGAAAAGAAAAGTGAAGAAGAAAGGCCTTTGGAGAACCATACCCAGGCTGAACCGGATGCGGCTGTTATAGCAAAAGATGCCCTTGAGAACATACTTGGACTTATGCCGTTAGAAAATCTCGTTGTACGGGATGAGGAGAAGGAAGGCGCTGTTTTTCTTAAAATTGAAGGGGATAAGACAGGGTTGTTGATAGGCCGAAAAGGTCAGACACTGGATGCCCTTCAATTTATTGTGAACAAGATAGTGAGCAAGGCCCTTGGAAAAAGGGCCAATGTAGTTATTGATTCTGAAAATTACAGGGAAAGGCGGCAAGATTTTCTTGTTCAAGCAGCTATCAAGCTGGGTGAAAAGGCAAAAAGAACAATGAAGCCTGTTTCAACCGATTTGCTCAATCCAAAGGACAGAAGAACAGTGCATATGACATTGAGAAATGATAAAAACCTTGAGACTCGTAGCAAGGGAGATGGACATTTAAAAAGAGTTGTGATTTTCCCGAGTCGGTATATCAAGACTAAATCTGCATAATCTGGTCTCTTAAGAGATATAAAAATATGCGTATCAGCTCAATAACAGGGGGATAACAGCGAACGTACCACCGGGGCAGGAGGATTTTTCTTCCGCTCCGGGTCTCCCTCGGCAGTCACGTCAGAAAAACCCTCCTGCCCCTATTTATTGAGCTATTACGAATATGCTCTAATGTGGCTTTTGTATATAGGCTCAACAAACAGGGAAAGACCCACGGCAAGAGAATTTTTTTCTGCCCCAGGTCTCAGGGATGGTCTGTTCTGTATGTTTATTTCAGGGTGGTTTCCTGTTTTTCTGTCCTCATGAAAAAGTGTTCCGGAAACAGGGCATGGCCGCCCTTTTATGGCGCTGTTGTGTTTGTACTTTAAACCCCGCAGTGTCCTGGGCATTGACTGATGAATTGGAAACCAGGCAAGTTTTATGTGTCACAGGGATAGCATCAACAGAGATTCAGGGTGTTGTGAAAAAGCAGATCAACCTCTGCTTGGTAATGATACTATTGCAGCTATATCTACTCCTGTTGGCCAGGCAGGAATAGGTATCATACGTATAAGCGGACCTCGGTCATACAATATAGCCTCCCGTATCTTCCTGCCTGCAAAACCTGTCAGGGTTTTTGAGACTCACCACCTTTATCTTGGCAGTCTGTATGATCCGGACCGTGATGTTGTTATTGATGAAGTCCTGCTGTCATATATGAAATCTCCTCATTCCTACACCAGGGAAGATATTATTGAAATCAATTCTCATAGCGGTTATGTGCTTCTTGATAAAATTCTGAGGATTGTGCTGGAGCAGGGGGCAAGATTGGCAAAACCTGGAGAATTTACTTTCAGGGCGTTTATGAATGGCAGAATGGATCTTACTCAGGCAGAGGCCATAGTTGATGTTATAAATTCCAGGTCTGAAACAGGTCTGCGTCTTGCCTCTCAACAGATAAACGGGTCTTTCAGAAACAGAATTGAACAACTTAAAAAACAGGCATTAGATATACTTGCATCTGTGGAAGTTGTTATTGATTTTCCTGAAGAAGATGAGATTCTTCATGAAAATCAGATAGTTCAACAGATACAGAACTGTCTGATCCGGCCGATAGAAAAACTTGTAGAGGCACATAGGACAAAAAGGTTGTGGATAGAAGGCATAAAGACCGTCATTGTTGGCAGTGTTAATGTTGGTAAATCAAGCCTGCTTAACCGTCTTTTGAATGAAGAAAGGGCGATTGTAACTCCTGTTCCTGGTACTACAAGAGACGTAATTGATTCATCTGTTAATATCAGGGGTATTCCTTTCTGCCTGATGGATACTGCCGGTTTCAGACAGACTGCAGATGAGGTGGAGTTGATTGGCCTTGAGTTAACATTAAAAAAAATTAATGAGGCTGATTTTCTGTTGGCTGTCATTGATTCCAGCCGTCCTTTAACAGAATCTGATATGGATATCCTTTTAAAGTGCCGTGAAAAAAAATCTCTTGTGGTTATCAATAAAATCGATCTGCCTGCCGGTTTTGATATGGAAGAATATCCGGATATTTTTAAGGGCCTTGATACTGTCAGGATATCTGCCTTGACAGGGGAGGGTATGGACACACTTTCAGATACTATTGCTGCTTCTGTTTTGGCGGGGGATACAGATACAACTTCCTCTAATATTGTACCAAATGCGAGGCACAGGCAGGCATTGGAGAAGGCAGATGCCTGTTTTCAGTCTGCTGCATTTGAAATGCAACAAAAAAGGCCGATGGAAATTGTGGCCTTTGAACTTAAATCCGGGATTGATGCATTGGGAGAGATAACAGGAGAGATCACCTCTGACGAGGTTATTGAGAATATATTCAGCCGGTTTTGTCTCGGTAAATAAAAAACTGCCCAAACCGGCATGACTGGATCAAAATAGCTGAAGCCATCTTCAGGGCTGGAAGCGGGAGAGCAGAAGACCGGAGGCCCGGAGCGGAAGAAAATCCTCCTGCCCCGGTGTTACGTTTGCTGTTATCCCCCTGTTATTGAGCTGATACCTGAAACTTGCTAATGCATGTGTTTATATGAAATGAAGCTATTATGCGATGTCTTTTTATGTTACAGGACATTGCTGGGATTGTTGTGAAGGATAAAATATTTTGGGAGATAGTCTTTTGAAAGTTAAGGGTTTTTCAAAGGTCCTGAGCTATTAGGAGCATATTGTAGATATGAAGAATTTTATTCCCTTGATAATCTGGTTCGTTGTTGCAGTGCCTGTTATGTATATAGTTAAAAATGTTGTGATTTGCAGGTATCCTGATTATTCTGGTATGATAATGAGTGTTACTCTTGTAGTGGTGTTCGGTGTTTTTCTTGTTATCAGGCACCATATAATTAAAAACAGCAAAAAAGATTAAGCCATATTTTATCTGTATGATCTGTATTGTATGTATGGGGATCAGAAAATCCGTTTATTGGCCATATGATTTATGGCAAACAGGGCCTTTTCAGCATATCAACTCTCTGATTCTTTAATTTCATTGATGAGATTTTGATATTCTCTGTAAAGTTTTGCCCAGATATCTTCCAGGCCATCCAGTGAATTGGATTGTACACGATCATCTATTTCTATAGCCAGTTCGTATATTGTTGTCAGCCCCATATTCCCTGAGGCACCTTTTATTGCATGGGCCTTTTTATGGGCAAGGGTTGTATCTTTTGTCTCAAGGGCTGTTTTCAGGGTTTGGATATCCTTGCCTGTTGTTTCCGTGTAAAGCTGTAACAGCTCTGATACTTCTTCTTTTTCCAGTCCTAATCTGTCTGTCAATCTTTTGATAATCATTTTTTTCCTTGAACTTGAGGTTAACACATCAGATTTTGTTTGAATTTTCGTCTGAAAATACATATATCTGCGGTTGAACTTTTCATATACCTTGGATATTGAACAAACCTTCTCATTTTTTAAAACAGATGCCTTTATATTTGTGAACAGGTGTGTGTCATATCGTTATGGCAGGTATTCAGGGATTATATTGTGAATGGCGTGAAAGATGTTGCCACGGATCTTTTTGTTGGATCTGTAAAAACCTTGCAACATATCCTTGATGACCTGCCTTTTGGAAATTCCTGCTGAGGGACAGCCCAGGTCTATCTCCTGCCATCCCATTGCCTTTGCATAACGTTGTACAAGCCCTTCTTCAATCAGATATAGAGGCCTTATGACTGTCAGTTTGCCATTAAATAAATTCTGAACCGGCAGCATTGTGCTTAAGGAAGCACTGTAGAAAGTATTTAAAAAGAATGTTTCAATCACATCATCCTTGTTGTGACCAAAGGCAATGCTGGTACATTTCAGCTCTTCTGCCAGCTCAAACAGCAGTTTTCTGCGCATGCGGGAACATAGAAAACAGGGATTTTCTCTGTTTTCTTTTCTGTGAGAACGGGGGCCAATATCCGTTTTGATTATCCTGTAATCAAAGCCGTAATCTGTAAAAAACTTTGCCAGGGATTCTGATGAGTTTTTACCGAATCCAGGATCAATATGTACTGCCGTAATCTTGTAGTCAATGGGGATACGCTCTATACGTTCCTTTAAGAGCCACAAAAGGGAAAGACTGTCTTTTCCCCCTGATATGGCCACCATAACATGGTCTCCGTTTTTTATCATGGAGTATTTATGTATGGCCTTCCCCATGAGTTTTTTCATTTCTTTGTGTACAAAACCCAATGGTATATGCGTCCTTTTAAGCAGTTAACCGGCATTTCTGGATTTGTTTTACAAACCACAACAAACAATGAAAGCACTGTACCCGGCAATACAGACTCGTCTGTATGAAGGATTTTCATATAAATCTGCTTCAAAAGTCTGTTTTATTGTATGGTTTTTTTTGCCCTGTTCTTTGATGCATAATACTATGACCTTTGGCACATAACAATCCTGTATTGTTGGGTATAATCTTTTATTCGGGATATATTTGTGTATGATGAATGTTCTTCCATGAGTCTTGTTGCATGTAATGATTGAGCTGGAGCCATTTCAATCATTAACCATCCCCCTTGTTTCATGTAGCGGCAGGCATATTTGATAATCTTTTTGATAAGGACCATTCCTTTCCTTCCTCCATTCAGGGCGATAACAGGTTCCCAATAGAGCACCTCGGGTTGGAGAGATTGATATTCCTCTTCAGCAATATATGGCGGATTAGTAACAATAATATCAAAAAAACCTTTCATCTTTTCAACAGGTGTCCATAAGTCCCCCCCAATAAACCTGATTCTGTCATATACCCCATGTGCCTTGGCATTATATCTTGCAATATCAAGGGCTTCTTTGGATATATCCGTTGCCCATAACATGGCATCAGGGATTTCCCTGCATATGGATATGGCTAAGACCCCGCTACCGGTTGCCAGGTCCAGTATCCTGGGAGCAAGACCTGTCTGTTTGTGGAATAAAGCTGCTTTTTCAATTGCCTTTTCTACAAGTATTTCGCTGTCAGATCTGGGAATCAGGACACGTTTGTCCACCCTGAATTTCAATGACCAAAATTCCTGTACACCTGTAATGTATTGAACAGGTTCCCGTTTAATGCGCCTTTTTACAAGAGAGCGGAAACCGGAAACTTCATATTGAGTAAGAGGCTTGTCAAAATTGAGGTACAGATTGATGCGGTCAAGTTTTAGCTGGTGGGACAGAAGAATTTCAGCGGTAAGGCGAGGGCTGTCTATGTTTTGGGCCTTTAGGTAATCAGATGCAACTTGCAAAAGGTCCTTGATTTTCCATCTCCTTTCATTCATTACAGAAAGCCGGTGTCAATATCGCAGATTTGATACAAAGAATACAAAAATTTGACAGTCTGATAAATAAGGTATGAATGTCCTCTGATTTTCAGACCTTGCCATTTGATGTTCAAAATCGGGTCAAGATTTTCAAAAGGGGATTTTTGTGTGCAGTCAAAAAGAACTGGTTTTAAGTGCCTCTGTCTGGAAGTGTGTTATAAGTGGTTCAGTTATAAGGTCCAGTTCTCCTTCCATGATATTATCAAGTTTGTACAAGGTAAGGCCAATCCTGTGATCAGTCACTCTGCCTTGGGGAAAATTGTATGTTCTGATCCTTTCACTTCGATCTCCTGATCCAACGAGGTTTTTCCGCTCCTTTGATATCTTTGAATCCTGTTCATTCTGCATGAGATCAAGAAGACGGGATTTGAGAACCTTCATGGCCTTTGCTTTGTTTTTGTGTTGAGATTTTTCATCCTGACAGGTAACGACCAAACCTGTAGGGATATGTGTAATACGGACTGCTGAATCGGTTACATTTACATGTTGGCCACCATGTCCTGAGGCACGGTAAACATCGATTCTCAGATCTTCAGGGTCAATTTCCACTTCAATATCCTCTGCTTCAGGCAACACGGCCACAGTAACGGCTGAGGTATGTATTCTGCCTTGAGACTCGGTTTCAGGAACACGTTGAACACGATGTACACCGCTTTCGTACTTCAGCCTGCTATAGACCATTTTACCTTCAATTAACAGTATGATTTCTTTAAAACCGCCTTTACCTGTTATATTTTGGCTCAGTATTTCAGTCCTCCACAATTTGGACTCGGCATATCTGCTGTACATCCTGAAAAGGTCTGCTGCAAACAGGGCTGCTTCTTCACCGCCAGTACCTGCCCTTATTTCAAGTAATATGTTTTTTGTGTCATTGGGATCCTTTGGTAACAGAAGCAGCTTCATATCCTTTTCCAGATCATAAAGGCTTAATTGCAATGCCTCTATTTCTTCTTCTGCGAGTTTTTTTATTTCAGGATCCGGATCATGTAACAAAGACCTGTTGTTTTCAATTTCTTCCCTTATAGCCTCATATTTTTTGTATGTAGTTATGATAGGGGCAAGTATACTGTGTTCTCTGGCATATTCCTGGTATGTTTTCTGATTCTGTATGATATCAGGCCTGCTCAAATTTCCTTCAAGTTCCTGGTAACGTTCTTCTATTTCCTTTATCTTTGAAAACATATTGAAACCTAAAAGGATTTACCGAAGTTAAAGATGCCGCCTTTAAAAGACAGAACAGACTTTTTTCAACAACTTCAAGAGTCTTTTATGGGGTTTTCAGAAAAGCTGTGCTAACTGTTTTTCTGTTCATAAATGTACTGCACATTCCACAATCCCCACGTCAATCTGCGGGATTTCTTGTTTAAGGTCTGTACGACTCTGTGCTTTTGATCTGCTTGATCCTGCACAGAGACATTTATGAAATAACTATATATGCTGCAATGTTACAAATATCGGATTGTGTACATAGTCCCTCTATGCGTTCTTTTTTTGGAATTTAGCATACTTGCGTCTAAACCTTTCAACACGTCCGGCAGAATCAACTAATTTCTGTTTACCTGTAAAAAAAGGATGACACTTGGAGCAGATTTCAACGGATATTTCTTTAGCTGTTGAACCTGTTTCAAATTCGTTTCCGCATGCACATCGTACTATTGCCTTATGATATTCAGGATGAATTCCTTTTTTCATGATCTGTTTTTCTCCCTTGTTTTTATTGCAAGCCGTACCCTTTTTTGTATTTGATCTTATATATGTTTTACGAAAAGGGATACAAATTTGTTTATCCGTTCATAGATGCCAAAAACTCTTTATTATTCTTTGTTCCTTTTATTTTTTCAAGTAAAAATTCTATGCTGTCTACCGGTGTAAGTGGAGACAGCAGTTTCCGCAATATCCATATACGATTCAAGTCATCAGAATCTAACAACAATTCTTCTTTTCTTGTTCCGGAACGATTTATATCAATTGCCGGAAAAATTCTTCTGTCAGACAGTTTTCTGTCCAAATGGGCTTCCATATTTCCTGTACCCTTGAATTCTTCAAATATTACTTCATCCATTCTGCTTCCCGTATCAATCAGTGCCGTTGCAATGATGGTAATACTCCCGCCTTCTTCAATATTTCTTGCGGCTCCGAAAAAACGTTTGGGTTTGTGTAATGCATTCGAGTCCAAACCTCCTGAGAGTATCTTTCCGCTTGGTGGCAATACAGAATTATACGCCCTGGCTAACCTCGTGATACTGTCTAAAAGAATCATTACATCTTTTTTGTGCTCAACCAGGCGTTTGGCCTTTTCAATGACCATTTCGGCAACCTGAACATGTCTTTGGGGAGGTTCATCAAAAGTTGAGCTGATCACTTCAGCATCAACGGATCTGGCCATGTCAGTTACCTCTTCCGGCCTTTCATCTATAAGAAGAACTATCTTGTGGATGTCCTTATAATTGGCGCTGACACTGTTCGCAATATTTTTAAGAAGCACAGTCTTTCCAGTACGTGGAGGAGCTACAATCAAGCCTCTTTGTCCCTTGCCGATAGGTATTAACAAATCTATCAGTCTTGCAGAAATGTTGTCAGGAGTTGTTTCAAGTATTATTCTTTCGTTGGGATAAAGTGGTGTCAGGTTGTCGAATAATATCTTTTCTCTCGCTATTTCAGGATTTTCATGGTTAACCTTTTCAACCTTTAATAATGCAAAATACCTTTCTGATTCTTTTGGAGGACGAATTTGACCGGATATGGTATCACCTGTCCTGAGATTAAACCGTCGTATCTGAGACGGTGATATGTATATATCATCAGGACCCGGCAGATAATTGGCATCAGTGGCCCTTAAAAAACCAAAACCATCCGGTAGTATCTCAAGGACACCTTCTCCATAAATCGTTCCATTACGTTCTGAATTGGCCTGAAGCAGAGAAAACACTAAATTTTGTTTTTTCATCCCAGAAGCGCCTTCAATATTAAGCTCCTTGGCCAGTTTTGTAAGTTCTGTAATACTCATCTTTTTAAGTTCTACAAGATTCATTAAACTCTCCGTTAAATTAAAGTACAAAATTTTGAGGATCAATATTTAACAATAAAATCTTCACTGTTTTCCGTTCATAAATGGCCACATTACACAATCCCTGTGTCAATATACGGGGGTTCTTGTGTGGGTGGTGTACTGTACAATATCGTCTGTGGATAATTCCTTGATTTAATTTGACCTTTGTACAAAAAATTTCATCTGCAGATTGGAAACCTGTTATACCCAAGGTCTGTTTCTGAATGGATGTAAATCAATTGCTTCATTTTGCTTAAGTTTTCAGGCATACAAACAGGCCGGGCACATAAATCGGGTAAAAAGGGAAATATTATGCAAAGATTTCAAGCAGATTGACCGGGCACAAAGATGCAGACCTTAACAGGAAGGTATGACCTGTTTTTCAAGATTGAAAAGAACGAAGATTTTAGTCTTGATGTGCAAAAAGTATTGTATTTATGAAAACAGGAAGTCGTTATGCAAGACAGTGGAATTAAATACCCCAAGGGTACAGGGAATTGAAACTTCTGCTGGAGCCCGGACTTGTCTGGAAATGGGAGATATACAGGCTCAGTCCCTCAAAACATGTATTGCGTGTAACATGTCAGGGGGGACAGGGGCATCAAAAGTTACATACTCTTTATCATGGGGATGTATAAAAGTGATGGCCTTTGCATGTAGCATCTGCCTGTTTATAAAAGAGAGATTATTCCCTGGTTTTGTATTGGAAAATCCCCTGTTCCACCATTTTTTATTGTTAAATCCATAAATAGTATCGCCAACAATGGGATGGCCGATATAAGACATGTGCACACGTATCTGATGAGTCCGACCCGTCTTGGGTAAAACTGATATCAAAGTAAAACCGCTGTCAAATTCCTCTATTTTACGCCAAACAGTAAATGCCGGTCTGCCCTTTGAAAATCCAACCGCCATTTTTTTCCTGTTTAAGGGATGACGGCCTATTGGCAAATCAATTTCTCCTTCATCGGATTTAAAATGTCCGTTCACAAGTGCAATGTATTCCTTCTTGACTTTCCTGGATTTGAACTGATGCGTTAAAAAAGTATGGGCATTATCGTTTTTGGCAACCAGCATAATTCCGGATGTATCCTTATCAAGCCTGTGGATTATTCCGGGACGAAGCTCTCCTCCTATTCCAGATAAATCATTGCAATGCATAAGAAGACCATTGACCAGGGTATCTTGCATATGACCATGGGCGGGGTGAACTACAAGACCAGCGGGTTTGTTTACTATAATAAGAAATCTGTCTTCATGTATAATGCCAAAATCAATGACAGCGGGGGTTAAAAAAGGAGCTTTTTTGGGAGAAGATATTGAGATAGAAACCTGATCACCTGTCTTTAGTCTGTAGCTTGATTTGATACAGTGACCATTTAATAAAACTTCACCGTTTTTTATTGCAGTCTGTATTCTGGAGCGTGAAAGGCCCACTTTTGTTGAAGAAAGAAAAACATCAATTCGTAAATTCGAAAAACGTTTCTCTATATCGAACTTGAAATCTGTATTCGGTTCTTCTGCAACAGGCATATTAACGCTTTAGTTGGTTTTTATGCATAAATGGTCTTTTTGCACAATCTCTGCGTCAATCTGCGGAATTGCCATATTGTTCCCAGTCAGGAAAATATTCTGTCTATATCTTTTTGGACCTGATCTTCGTTTACATTTTTGGCAAGTGAGATTTCTTTTACCAACAGTGCCCTGGCGGTTTCAAGCATCTTTTTTTCTCCAAAAGAAAGGTCCTTGTCTGAACCAAGCACAAGAAGATCCCTGTAAACCTCTGCCACATCAAAAACAGAACCTGTTTTAATCTTGTCCATATGTTCTCTGTAACGTCTGTTCCATGTTCTGTTGTCTATCGAGATTTCCTTCTGTTTCAATATAGAATAAAGTTTGGACACATCTGATTGCCTGATTATTTCCCTTAGGCCGACATTATCAACATTGTTGGTAGGTATCATTATAATCATGTTATTATCAAGTATCCTCATAACATAAAAGTCTTGCTGACAACCTGATATTTCCTGGGTTTCTATCTTTTCGATGATCCCTACGCCATGAGCAGGATATACAGCCAAATCACCTACCTTGAACATACAAGTTCCTCCCCGGAAAACGCTTTACTGTTATTATTGCCCATGGAAAAAACATGGTATAGCAACAAGAAAACAGTAGCTATCTGAATCAAGTACATGCCCGGTCCGTTAACAAAGACAATTCCGCTTAGAATATAACCAAAGCAAGTTCTTTTATCGTTGAAGTATATGAGGTTATGAATCAGTATCCATCCATAAACGAGGAAGTCTGGTTCAAGGCATGTGAAATCTTAACCACATATATATCCGGGATCAGAATTTGAACATAAGCATGCAGGCAAAACAGTAAGTTATGGATGGATAATTAAATCATTACTCAGACTGAGACAGAATTTGTTCGTTTGAACAAATTACAAAACAGTCGCCTTATCTTAAGGTGGTCAGTGCCTATCCATAAATGGAGCGTAAACACTGATGAGTTTTAAATTCTTTTTGACCTGTACAGAGTGCTTGGTTTTACTGCCTTGGACAGGGCTTTTATTCCAGAAATACCATCCTTTTAATAACATCCGGAAACTCAAGATATTGGACGGAAACGTACAAGTTTTTTATTAGCCTGAAAATGTTGTTTGTGGATGGAAAACAGTTAGCACTCAAATGCTGTCACAAATGGGTGCTAACTGTGTATCTTTTACATCATTGACATCAACCACCCAATAGCAGGAAGGGTAGGTGCAATAACGAGAGAAACAACTGACATCAACTTGATCAGAATATTCATTGCCGGACCTGATGTGTCTTTGAAAGGATCGCCAACAGTATCACCTACAACTGCTGCCTTATGATTATCAGAACCTTTTCCTCCCATGTTTCCTTCTTCAATCCATTTTTTCGCATTATCCCATGCTCCACCTGCATTAGCCATAAACAGGGCAAGAAATGCACCCATAACAGTTGCACCGAGCAGTAAGCCTGCCAATGACTCTTTACCAAGCAGGAAACCCACCAATACAGGGGTCAGGATAGCAACCAAACCCGGAGCAATCATTTCTTTCAAAGAGGCATCAGTAGCGATGGCGACACATGTTGCCGGATCAGGTTTCGCTCCTTCTTTGCCTTCAAGCAGTCCCGGAATGTCTCTGAACTGGCGGCGAATTTCTTCCACAATTGCAAATGCGGCTCTGCCAACAGATGTCATTGTCAATGCAGCACATAGCATTGGAACCATGGCGCCGATAAATGTGCCTATAACAACCATCGGATTCTTCATATCTATAATGGTCAGCCCTGCAGACTGAGAAAAGGCCACAAAAAGAGCCAAGGCCGTAAGGGCCGCAGAACCTATTGCAAAGCCCTTTCCAATTGCCGCAGTTGTATTTCCAAGTGCATCAAGGCCATCTGTAATCTTCCTTGTTTCAGCTCCCAGACCTGCCATTTCGGTAATACCGCCCGCGTTATCAGCGATTGGACCATAGGCATCAACAGTCATTGTTGCACCTACTGTTGCCAGCATGCCTACTGCTGAAAGACCGATGCCGTATATGCCGGCAGCATGAAACGCAATAAATATAGCTATACATATACCTAACATTGGAAGATAGGTAGACTCCATTCCAACAGCCAAACCTGCAATGATAACTGTTGCAGGCCCTGTTTTCGTTTGTTCGCCAATCCTGCGTACAGGAGGACCTGAGGTGTAATATTCAGCTAAAAGACCGATAGCAATACCACAAAGCAACCCTGAAAAAACAGCCCAGAATGCACCCATGGGCATACCTATTGCCTTTGTAATTATAGCTGTCAGTAATACAAAAATTATGGCTGCTATAAAAGTGGTATATCTTAGTGCCGAGGCGGGATTACCTTTTTGAAAAAGTTTTATTGAGAAAACGCCGAAAAAAGAGCTGAACAAACCTGCCATAACAACAAGTATCGGCATAGACATAAATTTTAATTTGATGGCAACAGGTGTAAGCCCCTTTAACACTGGAAATTTTGCAATAAATGCCGGTGAGACAGTAAGTGTTGCACCTATGGCAACGGTAGCAATTACAGCACCCACAAATGATTCAAAAATGTCAGCACCCATACCGGCGATGTCACCGACATTGTCGCCAACATTATCTGCTATAACCCCGGGATTTCGGGGATCATCTTCAGGAATTCCTGCTTCCACCTTGCCTACAAGATCAGCGCCAACGTCTGCTGCCTTTGTGTATATACCACCGCTTACACGGGCAAACAGTGCAATGGAACTTGCACCCATGGCAAACCCATTTATATATTTCGCAGTAGCAGGATCTCCTCCATAAATCCAGAACCAGAAGCCAACCCCCAAGACTCCGAGGCCTCCAACTGCCAGTCCCATAACTGAACCGGAAAAGTATGAAACATCAAGTGCCTTTGCCTGCCCATATTTGTTTGCAGCCTCTGCAGTACGGGAATTACCCCTTGTTGCAGCCGTCATACCGGAAAAGCCGGCTATCATGGAACATATGGCTCCTGTCACAAACGCAACTGATGTTCTCCATTCTCCTAATAATATACCTAACAGTATGAATACTACTGCTATGAATATGGCCAGTATGGAATATTCCTTTTTAAGAAATGCCATGGCACCTTCATGGATCATCTTTTCCAATTCCTGCATCATTGGATTTCCATTTGGCTGCTGTTTGACATAAAGATAGAGCAGAAAAGCAATCACCAGGCTTAAAATACCCAAAAACGGTGCATAGACAGTTAGTTGCTGCATTCTTTTTTCCTCCTCAATGATTTTCACTGACAGTTAACAGCTTTTCAGAAATACATGCCAAAGATTCTCAAAAGCCCCTTTTCATTGCCTTGAGACAAGCTCTGAAAACCTTTTCAAGACACATTGTTTTATTGGATCAGGTTTAAATATCGTCCCTCAAAATGCTTGATATGGTTTTTTTGATTGTCATCTACCCCCTGCTTGATATTGAGTAACATTGAATATTCTGCAAAGGGTTTGATTTGTCTGATTAATTTAACACAGACAGCCTTAAAAGTTACGAGAAATAGCCATTCATGGATAAAAACTAAGTGGAAACATTTTGGCAATTAACAGTATTCATTGCCCTGCCAACCCCTTTCAAAACAAACAGTTCACAGGCATAGACAGCCAGGTCAATGGCCTTTTCAATGGTCTCCCTTTCGTGTTCAGCGAAGCACGATAAAACATACCGGTCAACCTGTTCTCCGTTTTGAGGGCGTCCAATGCCGATCTTGACACGTACAAAATCCTTTGTGCCAAGATGTTGAATTACAGATAGAACCCCTCTGTGGCCACCAGCGCCACTGTTTTTTGCAACTTTTACCCTGCCAACAGGCAAATCGATATCATCATGAACTACAAGGAGATTGTTGTTTGCAATCTTGAAATAATCAAGACATTCTCTGACCGACTTTCCGCTCAAGTTCATAAATGTTAGCGGGCATAATAAAACAACGTTTTTATCCTCAAACCTGGTTCGAGTAAAATATGCATTAAAAGACTGACGGTTCATGCTTTCACCAATCTTCCGGCTCCAGCAATCTAAAACCCTGAAACCCACATTATGGCGTGTTTCGGCATATTTTGAACCAGGATTACCCAAACCTACAATTAAATACATTTTGGACGTCTTATCTCTCTGTACCACCCCCTTTTTCTGAATTTATTGGTTTTCACTGTTATCTGCTTCTGTCTCTTCTGCTTCTGTCTCCTCTGCCTCTTCTTCTGTTTCTACGGCCTTTTCTGCAGAGGGGGCAGCTACGACAGCAACAGTCAGATGCCCATCTTCCGATGTTGTGACGCCTTTGGGTAAAACAATGTCTCTTATATGTAAGGAATCTCCGATATCAAGTCCTGATACATCTATTTCTATTGACTCAATCAGTTTGTCAGGCTTGCACGTAATTTCAATTTCCCGTCTGATCTGTTGCAATATCCCCCCGTTTGATATCCCTACAGGAGTGTTGACAAGCTGAATCGGAATATTAAGGGTAATATCCCTGTCCATTGAAATCTCATA
The DNA here is from genome assembly GCA_964457545.1 of uncultured Desulfobacterales bacterium. Classification (GTDB taxonomy): domain Bacteria; phylum Desulfobacterota; class DSM-4660; order Desulfatiglandales; family Desulfatiglandaceae; genus JAGGTJ01. The sequence goes on from CAYWEN010000019.1 coordinate 35,708, forward strand.
AAAATCGACATGCAAATAGGTGCCGCTCAACGGATCTGTTTGAAGTTCCTTTAACATGGCCTTTTTGGTTTCAATTCCGTTGTCTGTGTTCAGATGAAGATCAAGAATGGTCTGTTCACTGCTTCCTTTTGTTACAATTTCCTCCAGTTCAGAGTAATCAACTGTCAGCATCACAGGGAGTGTGCCCGGCCCATAAAAAACAGCAGGCAGTTTATGCCCGGCCCTTATCTTTCTGGCAGCTCTTTTGCCTTTAATGTCTCTTTTTTGAACTGAAAGTGATATATAATCCATTGGTTTGTTTCCTCCAAAAAATTTCGGTTTGCACTGTTAGTTTGTGCGTATCCATAGGGGAGACTGACTGTGTGCTCAAGTTCGGCTTCCAACCCATGGATGTGGTTTTTGTGCAAGATCAGTCAAACCTAAGAAATTGTGCAGGGGCATACAGATGTCCCGCAAGGAACCCCTCAGACTGACATAGAGATTGCGCAAAAAGGCCATGGATGAATGAAGACCTGTTTATTGTCTGACAAATAAAATCTGCTTTGGCACAAAACCTGTCAAAGCAGGTAAACCGTTGTTTCTGATAACCTGTATTAAACAAACAGGGTACTTACTGAATTGGAAGAGTATATTCTCTTTATTGTTTCCCCCAAAAGCTGGGCTATTGATAATACTTTGATCTTTTCGCAATCTTTTGCATTGATGTTCAAGGGGATTGTGTTTGTGACAACAAGGTGATCAATTGGGGCATTGTTGATTCTGTCAATAGCAGGGCCTGAAAGGACAGGATGTGTGCAGCAGGCATAGATATCATTTGATCCTCTCTCTCTAAGGGCTACAGCAGCCTGTGTCAAAGTGCCTGCAGTGTCAACCATGTCATCAAGGATTACAGATGTCTTTCCCCTTACCTCTCCTATTATGTTCATTACCTCAGATACATTTGGCCCTTCACGCCGTTTGTCTATAATTGCAAGCCCTGCATTAAGTCTGGTTGCAAATGCCCTGGCTCTTTCCACTCCTCCTGCATCAGGCGAAACAATGACAAGATTGTTTTTTATTTTTGCCTGTATATACCTTAACAGTATGGGTGCGGCAAATATATTATCTACAGGGATATTGAAATATCCCTGTATCTGTCCGGCATGCATGTCCATTGAAACCACCCTTGCTGCTCCTGCAACAGTTATGATATCTGCAACAAGTTTGGCAGTAATAGGGACACGAGGTTTTACCTTTCTGTCCTGACGGGCATAGCCAAAGTAAGGGATAACAGCAGTTATGCGTTCAGCAGATGCCCGTTTCAAGGCATCCATAATGATTAGAAGTTGCATCAGGTTGTCGTTTACCGGCGGGCTGGTGGATTGAAGGACAAAGACATCCCTTCCTCTGACATTTTCTCCGATTTCAACGAGTGTTTCTCCGTCACTGAATTTTTTTACAACAATTTTACCTGGCGCTATACCAAGATAGTCACAAACCTCGGCAAGCAACAGGGGATTGGATGTTCCCCCAAACAATTTCATTTGCAGCACCTTAAATTATTACGACACAACAATGCACGGTAAAAAAATGCGTCTGTTTGTAAAACCAAAATCAAAAAAATACAATATTATGTGGCTGGGGTGGGAGGATTCGAACCTCCGAATGCGGGCTCCAAAAACCCGTGTCTTACCGCTTGACGACACCCCAATAACTTAAATCAGAATCCGGAAAAAATATAAGACACGCTTTCCTTTTTATGTGCCGTTTGTCTCGTTCCATCCATCAATGATCTTTTTGTACAATTTCGGTGTCAGTCCGGGAGATTCCTGGTGAAATATATGTATGCCTGCAGATAATCCTTTGATCTGTTTATGGGCTGGGAACCAGATAGGGATCAAGATCTGTTTCCGGGCGGGCACTACCTAAAGACCTGCGCATACAAAAGTATCTCCCAGATTGCGGGAACCTATTGAATGAAATGCTGATTTGGCCTTATCTTCAGATTCAAATACCCCAAACACACTTGGTCCGCTGCCTGACATAAGGGAACCGGAAGCTCCAAGCTCCAGCAGGGTGTCTTTTATGGTTTGGATGGAAGGGACCATGCCGACAGTGACTTTTTCCAGGTCATTTTCAAGCATGGAAAAGACATTGGAATTATCCATCCCAAACCGCTCAATTATAGCCTTGTCTTCATGTTCTGTCAACTTCAAATTAAGATTGGAATAAACCCATGATGTGGAAATGTTGATGGGAGGCGTTACAATAACATACCAGAATTTTGGCCAGTTTTTTATCGGAGTTATAATGTTTCCCACACCCTTTGCAATGCATGGAATGTTTTTCAGGAAGAATGGAACATCTGCGCCAAGGCTTAAAGCAAGGTCTTCAAGGGTATTATCTGAAAGCGGGTTGGGAACAATAGTGTTAAGGGCCTTAAGAACAGCCGCAGCGTCGCTGCTGCCCCCACCCAATCCTGCACCTGCAGGTATGTGTTTGTCTATGTTGACAGAAATGCCATAATTAACCCTGGCTTTTGAAAAAAAGGCATCTATGGCCTTGTATACAATATTGTTTTTCTCGGGTATGGAAAGGGAAGGACAAGCAACCTTGATACCGGAAGCCACAGGGGAGATTTTGATATAATCATAAAGAGCTACCGGCACCATTATCGAAGAAAGGTTATGATAACCGTCCTTTCTTCGATTCAGTACCTTCAGCCTGAAGTTTATTTTGCAGGGTGTTTTTATGGTCAGAACACCCTTGAAATTTTTGCTTTCAGTCATATTGTTATGTGCTTAGGCACAAAATTATATCTTGTTTGAACACAAACCTCCGGATCAGATACCCCGCAACCCGGAGATTTGATAATAAAAGGACAAGGTTGCTTCATACAGGTCTAATATGTTACCCAATGGCCTTTACATAACGCCATTTCAAATCTGCAATGACAGTGGTAATGAACTTGTCTTCCTCGTCTGTAAGGTTACCTTTTGTTTTATCCTTCAACATCGAAATAGTGTCTATTGTATGTTTGGCAAGAGCTAAATCCTTTTTTGGCTGATTTGTTTCCGGATCTGCTACTTCACCCAGATAAAACAGGGCAGATGAGCTAAGGCTGAAAATAAGTGTGGTAAAGTTGACTTCCGGTAAAGGCGTTGAGGTTTGCTGTTTTTTATCTTTATCGGCCTCTTTTTCCTGTGGAGCATTTTTCTGCTGTTTATCAGGTTTTGCCGTATCTTTGGCATCAGGGATATGCATGGATTCAGCACTTTTTTTTAATTTTCCATCCTTGTCAAAAGCGCGTCTGTCTTTAATTACAAAGCCTTTTTTTTCTTCCATATTTATCTCCTATAAGTCTATTCTCCTTACAGAAAAAATATTGTCCAATTTTTCAAGCTCTTTTAGAATGTCATCGTCAACAACAGTACTGGTGGTCAGTAAAATAACATTACGACCTTTTTCTTTTTCTTCCCCCACCTGCATACGATTGATATTGATTCCATGTCTTCCGATAGTTGTTCCTATTTTCCCTATTGTGCCCGGAATATCTTCGTTGTATATAAGCAGATTATGCCCTTCGGGAATTGCTTCAAGACGAAAATCGTTTATTCTCAAGATCCTGTGCATGTCTTTGCCAAAGACAGTACCGGAGACAACATTTTCATCTTCAAGGGTCTTTACTTTCAATGTTATCAGGCTTGAAAAATCTTCAGAAGTCTGGCTTTTTGATTCTACAACCTTTATTCCACGCTCGGCAGCTATAAAAGGCGCATTTACAAAGTTTACATCATCGCCAAGTATTGGAGCCATAAGACCTTTAAGCATGGAAGTGGTTAAAGGTGTTACATCCTGTTCTGCTATTGAACCGGCATAATTAATTGTGACCTCAATAATGGCGCTGTTTGAAAGTTGGGCCTGCAGACGCCCCAGCTTTTCTGTAAGAACAGCCCATGGCCTGAGCAAGCTCATCAGTTCAGAGCTGATACTGGGTACATTAACGGCATTCTTTACAGTGCCATGAAGCAGGTACAGAATGATCTGATTTGCGACATCCTTGGCTACATTATCCTGGGCCTCTTTGGTAGATGCCCCCAAATGAGGGGTGCAGATAAAATTGGGAAGGGTCATAAGCCTGTGTTGTCCCGGAGGTTCTGTTGTAAACACATCAAGGGCGGCCCCTCCAAGATGACCGGATTCAAGTGCCTCGTAAAGATCATCTTCATTGACAATACCACCACGGGCACAGTTTATTATCATTGCACCCTGTTTCATTTTGCTCATGGCGTTGCTGTCTATCAGGTTGGTGGTTTCATCTGTTTTGGGTGTATGAACTGTTATGTAATCCGACTCTTTAAGCAGCTCATCGAAGGAAACGGATCTCATCCCCAGTTTTTCAATGGTTTCAGGCTTTATGTATGGGTCATACACAATTACCTTCATTTTCATTCCCTTTGCCCTGTCTGCCACGATACGACCGATATGTCCAACGCCAATAAGACCAAGTGTCTTGTTGAACAACTCACGCCCCTTTAATTTTTTCTTTTCCCACTTGCCTGCCTTAAGGGATGCAGTAGCCTGGGGAATATTTCTCGATAAGGCCATCATCATGGCAATTGTATGTTCTGCAGTAGTAATGGTATTGCCATCTGGTGTATTCATTACCACGATACCCTGTTTGCTGGCAGCAGGAATATCTACATTATCCAAGCCGATACCTGCCCTTCCTATCACCTTGAGTTTTTTTGCTGCCTTTATGATATCCCCGGTAACTTTGGTGGCACTGCGAATAACAAGGGCATCATAATCTCCTATAATTTCTTTGAGCTGATCATGACTCAAACCTGTATTGACGTCTACTTCTATCCCTTCAGTTTCCTGTAAGAGCTTCACACCTATATTAGAGAGTTGATCACTGACAAGAACCTTCATGTAACATCTCCTTTTTTTGCTGTTAGATAGTGCCCATTCGGAAGTAGACCGTGGACACTGGTAAGTTTCCAATCCATAAACTTCATAAAAGTTGGTACAAACTCATGACCATGTAATCCAAGACAGGGTAACTTGATTGTCGGATAATATCCATATGTGAACTGAAAAATTCGTGCGGGATCAAGGTATGCAAAAATTTTAACCGCATGAATGTGTTCCCATGGTCTGTAAGGTAACGATCCGGGTACAATAGCCGTTTATTTATGAGCACTAAACAAAAACCTTGACAGGAGTCAAAGACAGATCTGGCTTTCAGGTGTTGTTTGCCGTAGAAACAATTGGTACCGAAGGAAATAATGACCTGTCAGTATGAGGGATAAATTTTGCTGCACTGAAAAGGTTCATGAATTCCTGGTTTACATTTAATTCAAGATAGGCAATCTGGTCACGTATCTTCTCTGTTTCCTGTCTTGCATCTGCTGATAAAAGTACCATTTGGGCCCCTTTTAGGGACGTATTCCCTAAGGATACAAATTTTTCAATGGGAATATCCGGTAACATGCCAAGTATTATAGCAGATCTTGGATCAATATAGGAGCCAAATGTTCCTGCTACAAAAAATTTTTTGATTTCATTCATTGAAATTCCGACTGTATTGCTGATAGTCGTCAATATGGTATACATGGCGCCTTTTGATCTGATAAGGGCATCTATATCCGGCTGGCTTAATGTCAGAGGTTTTCCTGTACCGGATTTTTCTGCGGGAACAACTATCAGATACCTAATGCCGTCCTGTTCTGTTAACTTGTCTGCGCATTTTTCCGGTACAAGTTTTCCTCTGATATCAATCATTCCTGCCAAAAACAGTTGAGCAACCAGATCTATCAGTCCTGACCCGCATATTCCCACAGGAGGTGCCCCTGAAATAGTAGATACATTTATTTTTAATGTGTCAGGGTCTATTTTGACCTTGTCAATAACACCGGGACCGGCCATCATTCCCATGCTGGCAACTCCTCCTTCAAGTGCAGGTCCTGCAGCTCCTGCACAGGCCATCAGCCAATCAGAATTACCAATGACCACCTCAGCATTAGTCCCTACGTCAACGAGAAAGCATGGTTCCTTTTCATGTGTAATCTGCGAGGCCAGTATGCCTGCTATCAAATCACCTCCAAAGTAACTGCCGATGTTTGGGAAAACAAAAATAGGGGCATTCAGGTTTATATCAAGGCCTATGTCTCCACCCCTGATAACAGGAGGGTTGTTTATTACGGGAATATATGGTTCCCTGCATATCCAATAGGGGGTAAGTCCAAGAAAAAAATGGGTCATTGCCGTATTCCCGGCTATTGTCATGCCTATAATATAGCGGGAAGAAATGGCATGCTTTTCCCTGATTCTGGCTAATTCCCTGTTCATAGCCGTAATCAGGAGTTTCTGAAGCTCTTCCAGTCCTTCCTTGTTACTGTTGGCGTAGTGTATCCTTGTAAGGATATCAGATCCTATAGCTATTTGAGGGTTGTTAAAATGCATTTCATCCACAATGGTTTTTTTGTTCAGATCAATTATCCTTCCCACTACTGTGGTACTGCCAAGGTCGACTGCAAGCCCATAAAACCTTTTATCCTGATCTGCCGGGAAAACATCTATCAGGTTCCAGATGCCTTTGTCTTCATAGATCCCTGCTTTTACTTTGTAATCATATTGTCTGAGAAGGTGGGGCAGTTTTTTTATGAGAAAAAGATCTGCTGACACGTTTTCAGAGTCAATGGCCTTTTTTATCCCTTTAATCAAACGATCTGTATCCGCAATGTTGTTTTTCAAGCTCGGCGGTGTTATTTCAGGTACGCAGGTATTTATCCATACTTTGTCTTCAGATATGTTTTCCATGAATTAAAACCTCAAGTTTTTTTAACACAGAACCTTGTGTTTTCAGGGTTGGAATTTGTTAAGATAACCTGTCACCACAATATCTGCATCTGTTTCAGCTGCGGTACACAGATTGGATCATCTGTCTTTTTGTTGTACAGGCAGGACAGACAGGGTGTATCTGGCAGCACGGGCTTTCCTTTTCAGAATATAGACTATGTTTTGACCTGTATGTTCTTTGGTCTGCAAACAGGGACGTATGCTTTGCTGTGTACAAAAAATCCTGTTTTTTAAGCTTGGGATCTGTTGCAGTACAGTGAAACCGGGCACCTGATGGTTGCAAGGACCTTGAAATCTTATGATGTAAGCCGGATAGATTATAAAAATAATTGATCAGTATCTTTTACGGTGAGAACAATGCTTTTGTCAATATGGTTTTGGAGCTTTTGTACATGTCCTTTTATCAAGACCCAGGGATTCTTGTTGGAATTTTCGTATCGGGGGAATGTTTTTTTGTATGATTGAAGCTTGAAACAGGCTGTATTGGTTATGAATTCTGCAAAAACATATGGTTTGGCAGACAGTTGGCAGTCATGTCAGTAAAATCTTTCTGTTGCTGTTTGTTTTGATGAAACCTGACAGGTGGATAAACACCAGATTGCAGACAGGGATATTCAGATAAGCAGATTGTTATTTGTTACAAATTTGTTTCGTTACGGGAATATATCCTACAGAAATGTATTAATTATGTAAGATGCATAAAATATCAGTTTTTGATATTTTGTATAAATTCAAGATGATTTGTTTCTGTCCATGAATTAATCTCGGCGCAGGGAAGTTTTTAACCCGGAAATAAGACGTTTTGCACAAGAGCAAGAAAATCAAAGGGTTATCAGGAGACGTAAGTATATTGTACAAGGAATAACACAGATTGAGACATATATTTTGCGGAATCTGGCCATTTTATGGACATGAACTGCTTATTATGTGATTGCTGTCATGGCATATACATTGCTATACAGCTCCCGGATTTGCTATCTGGCATATCCATGCTTAATCCGGTCATGCTTGTCAGAGGCTTGCAAGCATACGAAGGGAATCAGGAATTAACAGTTATCATGAAAGCTGCCTTTAAAATTTTGGAAGAAGAGCGAACAAGTCTGATAACAAGCTTTGCAAGGGGGTATGACCTTGATTTCTTCAGACGTTACAGCAAGATTGTGGATGACTATTTTCGCAGAAGTTTTGAAGACAGTCCTGTTGGTTCAGGTATGGATATAGGGAGGAATCCTTATGCCGTTGTTGCGCTTGGAGGATATGGCCGGGGAGAGATGTGTGTACATTCTGATCTGGATATCCTGCTGCTTTTTGATAAAAAGGTTCCGGAAGAGGCCAAAGGGCTTGTAAGGGATATGATTTACCCCCTTTGGGATATTGGTTTTGATGTCAGCTGTGCCACACGTTCGATAGAGGAATGTATTAGACTTGCGTTTTGTGATAATCAGGTCTTAACATCTTTTCTTGATGCACGTTTTATCTGTGGCCAGTCAGTCCTGTATATTGATCTTGTACAGCAGATAAAAACAGGTATTACTCCGCAAAGACTGAAAAAAATCGTTTCAGCACTTGTAAGGGAGAGTCTGGTTAGGCATGCCCGATATGGTGATTCGAGTTCCCTGCTTGAACCTAATTTGAAGGAAGGCCAGGGAGGGCTGAGAGACTATCATACGCTTTTGTGGCTTGCTAGGCTCAGATCGGAAATAAAGAAGTCTAAGGATCTGGAGTTCTTTGGGTACCTCCCATATGCAGGTTATGAAACCCTGAAAGCAGACCTTTCTTTTATATGGAAGACAAGAAATCATTTGCACTGTATTGCCGGCAGAAGATGTGATCAGCTCTATTTTGAATACCAGTTGAAACTTGCCGATATACTGCATTATGAGAGTTCAAATGGCCAACTTCCAGTGGAAAGGTTCCTTGGAGATCTCCATGGTCATATGGCATCCCTGAAAAATATCTATATAACCTTTCTCGTTGAACACGGATACTACAGTAAAAACAGGTCCTCGGAAAAACCGCCTCAATCGTCTCATGTAAGGGGTATCAAGGTAAAGGAAGGAATGCTTACCTTCTTTTCTTCTGAATATATTGCAAAATCTCCCTCCATTTTGATGAAGATATTTGAAGAGAGCCTGCGTCTTCAGATACCTTTGAGCTCAGAAGCCAAGCTGCTTATAAGAGACATGGCGTATTTATTTAACGACAGGCTGAGGACATCCGCTTCCATGGTTCGATCCTTTGAAAATATCTTGAAAGCACCAGCGGCCAGACACAGTGTCTTAACAGAGATGTTGTCTTCGGGGTTTTTGCAACAGTTTATTCCTCAGTACAGATCAATAACAAACCGGATTCAGCATGATCAGTATCATATACATCCGGTGGACAAACATTGTCTGTTTACAGTCAAGGCAGTCAAGGAATTCGGAAGGGGGTCTGATGATCCCAGGACCCGGTTGTGTCACCAGCTTTACCGGGAACTTAAGAAGAAGAATTTGCTGTTATGGGCGGCTTTGCTGCACGATATAGGAAAAGGGGAAGAAGGGGAAAACCATTCAAAAAGAGGGGGACTTATTGCGGAGCATATACTCAGGGAATTTCATTTTGATAAGAGCGAGATAGAAACAGTAGTATTTTTGATCAAGGAGCATCTTACCCTGGCAAAAATTGCGACAAGAAGGGATATAAGTGATGAAGAAACAGCTATAAGGCTGGCCAGGAAGGTCATGCAGATTGGACGCCTGAAGATGCTCTATCTGTTGACTGTTGCCGATTCAATCGCCACAGGACCTGTTGCATGGAACGATTGGACAGCAGCATTGCTGATGAATCTTTTTATCAAGGTTTTGCATATCCTGGAAGGGGGAGAACTTGCTTCCGGAAAGGCAGTAAACAGTGTGGCGCATAAAAGGCAGGATGTTCTGTCTTTTTACGAAGATGCAGAAGAAAAAGAAGAGGTGAAGAAGATATTTGATTTTATGTCTCCCCGTTATCTCATCTATACTTCAGTTCATGATATTATAAGGCATATACATCTGTACAGGAGCATGAAAAATGCGCCTGTTGTATGGGAGGTGATAAAGAATCATGAATCAAATACAAGGGTTGTAACCATATGTGCGTATGATCAACCCGGGCTGTTTTCAAAGATTGCAGGCACGTTTACCCTGAACCATATTGAAGTGCTTGAAAGTCAAGTATACACCTGGCGTAACAATATTGCTCTTGATGTATTCAAGGTAAAGCCGCCGCCTGATTTGATACGTGAAGATGAAAAGTGGAGCAAGACAAAACAGTGCCTTTTATCTGCCATTGAAGACAAGATTGATCTTGGGGTGCTCCTTGAAAGGAAAATGTCCATTGTTTCATTTGATAACTCCTTTTACAAACGGCCCTCCAGGGTGAATGTTGACAATGAAAGTTCAAGTTTTTTTACAATAATTGAGGTTGTTACGTATGATTTCCCCGGCCTTCTTTTTAATGTTACCAATGCCCTTTTTGAATGTCATCTTGATATCTGGGTAGCAAAGATAGCTACGAAGGTAGATCAGGTGGTCGATGTGTTTTATGTAAGGGATGTTGATGGGCAAAAGGTGGATGATCCGGATCAGATAGAAAAAATAAGGACAGCTATCTTGTCCGTACTGACTGTTTGTTGATAAACAGGGAATCTTTTGAGGGTAAGAAATAGTCTCGAAAATCTGTCTGTTTACGGCTTTTGTGTGTTATAATCATATCTTTTCTGTTACCATCTGCAAACAGATTTTGGGGACTACGGGTCTTCAGTCTTTTTGCACCTGTTGGGTGTCTGGTTTAATTGTCTGGAAACCAGGGGTTCATTTTCAAAAAAACAGATGTCTTTTATAGCAAAAACAAGGGGAGAAAAGGCATGAAAAAGATAGAGGCCATTATAAAACCGTTTAAACTTGACGATGTTAAAGAGGCGTTAACTGAAATAGGTGTTCAGGGAATGACAATTTCCGAAGTCAAGGGCTATGGACGCCAGAAAGGACATAAGGAACTGTACCGGGGGGCCGAGTATGTGGTGGATTTTATACCAAAGGTCAAGATAGAGATAGTAATCAGATCTGAAAGTGTAAAAAAGGTAATGAAGGTTATACAGCAGGCTGCTAACACCGGGAAGATAGGGGACGGCAAGATATTTGTTTCCAATATAGAGCAGGTATTGCGTATACGGACAGGGGAGACAGATAGCGATGCACTTTAGTGTTTATTGCAAGTACAGGAAATGCCTTGCATAAGATTGCTTTTGCCGGGTTTTGCGTCTTCTGTTTTTTGACTTGATTTGGAATATGAGCAAGACATTTTGCAAAGGTTTTATGATTTTTGAAGGTGCTGTTGTCAACTGCAGTGTTATATACTGAAAATGCCGTTGTTGATTCAGGTTGACAGACAGGGTTTTATCAGACATTTCATGGGATATGCGGGTATGGTCCTGTATATGCCAATATTCAGTAGTGGACCGTTTGAGATGGGAAAGGGCCTTTCTGCCTTTGGATATATCTCCTGTCTGTTTCTTGAGGGTTTTTCCTTTCTGGTATATGGTTACAGTTGTTTTAATCCGCTTATACATGGATTTAAACTGATTCTTGTTTTTATTGTTTTTGAGGAGGGTGTTTTTATTATGACTGAAAAGGTGTTTCAGATGATTAAAGAAAAGAATGTGAAGATGGTTGATCTGCGCTTCCTTGATTTTGTGGGCATATGGCAGCATTTTTCTGTGCCTGTAAGTGAACTGGACGAATCAAGTTTTGAAGACGGATTTGGTTTTGATGGGTCCAGCATCAGGGGATGGCAGCCGATTCATGCAAGTGACATGCTGGTAGTGCCTGACCCTGATACTGCGGTGATGGATCCCTTCTTTGAAGTTCCAACCCTGGTTTTGATAGGGGATATTGTGGATCCTGTTACATATGAGCCGTATACCCGTGATCCCAGGAATATTGCCAAAAAGGCGGAAAGCTATCTGAAAAGCACCGGTATTGGTGATACGGCATTTATAGGGCCGGAGGCAGAGTTTTTTATATTTGATGATGTCAGATTCGAAACAGCAACAAACAGGGCATCCTACTTTGTTGATTCCGTAGAAGGGATATGGAACAGTGCCAGGGATGAAGGCCCTAATCTGGCTAACAAACCCAGACACAAGGAAGGTTATTTCCCTGTTCCTCCTATGGATAAGTTTCAGGATTTGAGAACTGAAATGCTTCTTACTCTTGAATCTGTTGGCATAGATGTTGAGTGTCAGCACCATGAGGTTGCAACAGCAGGTCAGGCAGAAATAGACATGCGATTTGCTCCTCTGCTCAAAATGGGTGATCAGCTTATGTGGTTTAAATATATTATAAAAAATGTGGCCCACAGGTCTGGTCGTACCGTTACTTTTATGCCAAAACCTTTGTTTGAAGATAATGGAACCGGCATGCATACGCATTTGAGTATATGGAAAGATGGACAGCCTCTTTTTGCAGGAGACAAATATGCCGGTGCTTCTGATATGGCAATGTATGCCATTGGCGGGATTCTGAAGCACTGTCGCGCGGTATGTGCATTTACCAATCCTACTACAAATTCATACAAGCGTTTGGTGCCCGGATTTGAAGCGCCTGTAAATCTTGCATATTCAAGCAGGAACAGGAGCGCTGCGATTCGTATCCCCATGTATTCGTCTTCTCCAAAGGCAAAGAGGCTTGAATTCAGGACGCCGGATCCATCCTGTAATGGTTACATGGCCTTTTCTGCTATTTTGATGGCTGCCCTTGACGGTATTGAAAACAGGATAGATCCTGGTGATCCGCTTGATAAGGATATTTACGGTCTTTCACCGGAAGAACTTGCCAATATACCGTCTGCGCCGGGCTCTCTTGAAGAAGCTATTAATGCACTTGAAGAGGATCATGCCTTTTTGCTCAAAGGTGATGTTTTTACACAGGATGTTATAGATATGTGGATAGAGTACAAAACTAAAAACGAGATTGATCCCCTTAAGTTAAGACCTCATCCACACGAATTCTTTCTCTATTTTGACATATAGGTATTGTATAAAATTACCTTGCAACAGCTTGATATGAATTGATATGGGGTATGTCCTGGGTTTTGCCTGAAGACATACCCCTTTTTTTGTGTAGATTTTTATATTTATGTTCTGTCATGTGTTTGCCCCTGTTTCTGTAACGCTGTTTGATAATGTGCCTTTTTTATGGGCTCTGTTAAGTGAAAGATTTGTTTTTTGTATTCTTGCCAGTCTCTGTGCTTTGCGGTTTTTCCCCTTTTGCGCTTGTCCTGGGTTTGCTCCTGATGCCTAAACACGGTTTTCCGTCTATGCATGGAATCTGTCTGTTTAGTGTTTATCAAATTCCTGTCATTCAATCTTGTTAAACCGTCAAATACTTGCCTGATCTAACCTGTGAAATGTTTGGACAGGACCTGTTATATGGTCATTTGCAGGCAGGCAACAGGTGGCATAATACTTGCTCTGTTTAATAGTTGATTAAGAGGGCTTGGTATAATACTGCCCGTATTCCAGATCGGTTTTTGAGCGTCATAAGGTTTTAAGCCCTTACAGGCAGGAGCGGCTGTTGGATATCTCTACGCTTATTGGCATACTTATTGCCAGTGGTCTTGTAATTGTTTCCATATACATGGGGGGAAATGTAACCTGGTTCATCAACTATCCATCCTTGATGATAGTTGTTGGAGGAACCATGGGGGCTACTTTGCTCTCCTATCCCTTGTCCGAGGTTATGAGTGTTTTTGGTGTTGCCAAAAAGGTCTTTTTACATCGTTATCAAAACCAGAATGAGATTATATCCCTGTTGGTCAGATTCGCAAGAAAGGCCAGAAAAGAAGGAATACTCTCTTTTGAACCGGAGATCAAGAATCTTGACAATCCGTTTATGGCAAAGGGGCTGACTCTTGCCATAGACGGTATGGATTCCGGTGCCATAGAGGATATCCTGAGAACCGAAATATATGCCATAGAGGAACGTCACAGGCTGGGAGCGGACATATTTCTTACAATGGGTAATTTCTCTCCTGCAGTTGGCATGCTGGGTACCATTATAGGGCTTATACAGATGTTGATGCAGATGAATGACCCGAGCAGTATCGGCAAACCAATGGCTGTTGCTCTTTTAACCACTTTCTACGGGGTGTTTTTATCCTATCTCTTTTTTTTGCCCATTGCCGGTAAACTGAAAACAAGGAGTAAAAAGGAGCTGATCCTCAATGAAATGATCATGGAGGGGATAATATCAATTCAGGCAGGAGATAATCCTCGTGTGGTAGAGCAAAAACTGAAGGCGTTTCTTTCTCCGAGAGAAAGACAGGATAAAAACAGGTTAAAACAATGATACGCTCTGGAAAAAAGCCGCTGTTTACATCAAAAGAAGAAAATTCTTCTCATGCTGCTGTGGGATGGCAGATGGTATATTCAGGTTTTGTCCTTATCCTGCTGTGTTTTTTTATAATGCTGACTTCTTTTACATCAATGGAAAGTTCAAAGGTTTCTGAGTTTGTAAGGTCTTTTGTCCGCTCAGTCAGCATATTTTCAGGAGGGGTGAAGGTTGAACCCGGGAAAGAAATACTTCCTGAGTCACCGGATGTGGTCGATAAAAACAGTGATTTTGCAAATATCAGCGAAAACCTGAAAAAGGTTGTAAAAGACCTTGATATGGGTGACAAGATTGGATTTTCCTATTCCAAAGAAGGGCTTGTTATGAGACTTTCCGATCTTGTGCTGTTTCGTCAGGGAGATGCAAAGATATCCCCAAAATCGTTACCTGTGCTGGACAGGATTGCCACCATAATTCTGAAAACAAAAAACCATATACGAATAGAAGGATATACAGATAATGTCCCTATTCATACACGCAGGTTCCCATCCAACTGGGAGCTTTCCACATTACGGGCAGTAAATGTTTTGCGGTACTTTACAGAGCATCTGAATATTCCGTCAGAGAGATTTTCCGTAGTAGGATATGGACAGTGTCATCCGATTGTCCCTAATGATTCTCCTTTTGACAGGGCAAAAAACAGAAGGGTGGAGATTGTTTTTGTAAGGCAGAGACCGTAATGCCTGAATCCTGTGATTGTAAAAGATATTTGAGGTGCATGGTCGCAGGTGTTCTTGCAATCAATTTATTCTCCAGGGCAACTCCAGGCTTAGATATGTCAGGACATATCATCTGTGTGTCAGTAGGTTTTTATGTCATAGACATTATCTTTTGAAAATATCCTTGTCTGAGAGTGAGGTTTTTTAAAGGGAACAGGTATGAAAAGAAGTGTAGCAGGCCGGACAGAGGAGCAGAACACCAATGGAGCAAAGTGGCTTACTACATTTAATGACCTGATTACTCTTCTTATGGTTTTTTTTGTTCTTGCTTTTTCCATGGGGACAGTAGACAGGAAAAAGATGAAAGAGTTTGCCTACAACTTGCAGGGAGGTATTGGGGTCCTTGAGGCGGGAAACAGGGTAGGAATATCCATAAAACCTGAATTCAAACAAAAAAAGGTGCCTCAATCAGCATTAAATAATGGAATTTTGAACAAGACGGATGATTCCATTAACAGTATTGCTTCTGAAGATGGGGTGAATGCAAACAGGACGGATGAGGGAATAATCATAAGGCTTAACAGTGCCATATTGTTTGATTCCGGAGTTGCAAAAATCAATGGAAGGGCCTTTGAGGTGCTGGACAAGATCTCCAGGATTATAAAGAGGCTGCGGTGTCCTGTACGAATTGAAGGTCATACTGATAATGTGCCGATCAGTACAGGGCAGTTCCCATCCAATTGGGATTTATCTGTCGCCCGTGCAGTAAGCGTTCTTAAGTATATTGTAAAATCAGGAAAAATTCAGGCATGCAGACTCTGTGCAGCAGGATATGGAGATTCAAGGCCTATTGCAGCCAATGATACCCCTGATAACAGAGCAAAAAACAGGAGAGTGGAAATCATATTGATAACAAAAGGAGGGGAAGCAGGATGTCAAAAAAGGTAATAATTATCATTATTATTGTTGCCGTATTGGTTTTGGGGGTCATAGGCGGAGGCTTTTTTATCCTTTCGCAGCAGATAAACAAGATTGCGAGTCAGACGGGCCAGCCGGTTGTACAGCAGACAATTGAAAAGCAGGATGATACACCGGGGGTAATGTACTCGTTGAGAAAATTTATTGTAAACATTGCAGACCCTGGCCAGGACAAATTCCTTAGTGTACAGATGGATCTGGAAGTAAAGGATAAAGATGCTGCCCAGAAAATTGACAGCCAGCTCCCGAAGGTACGAGATGCCATCCTTACCATACTGCCCACAAAGAGGTCTGAGGAATTGCAGAGTGTTAAGGGAAAAAATATTCTGCGTGATGAACTTATTGCAAAACTAAACACCCTGCTTAATGGGGATTTGGTTAAAAATATATATTTTACCGAATTTGTTATTCAGTAAACCTTGATAACAGGAACTCAGGACATTGTATTGTTATAGAATTGCAACAGGTCTGAGGGTTTGAAATCAGAGGTATCATATAAGATACCTTTATGTTGAGGAAAACTTGCCATGTCTGACATACTGTCTCAGGAAGAAATAGATGCCCTGTTGACATCTATGAGTAATGGTGAGGTTGATGTTGAGCAGGACAGGGACGATGAGATTCAGGTAGAACCCTATGATCTTACATCAAAAGATATTATGCTGCATGATCAGTTTCATGCGCTTAAGGAGATCATTGACAAGTTTACAAAGTTGGCTTGTTCCTCTGTCTCTTCTGCCTTGCAAAAAAGGATAGAAGTCAAAACCTCTGCAACCGAAATGATAAAGTTTGGCGAGTTTATAAATGGGTTTTCAGGTACTGCAAGTTTTACTGTGTTTGATATGAAGCCTTTGAGTGGTTCGGCCCTGCTTGCAATAGAGCCTAACCTGGTTTTCAGCATGATTGACTGCATGTTTGGCGGTGATGGCAAGGAATTGGGAAAACCAAGGGATTTTACCCTGATTGAACAGCGGCTGATTCAAAACATTGCCATATCAATAATAAAGTGTCTGGAAGAGGCATGGGCACTTGTGTGTCCAATAGAGACATCTTTGAAAAAGAGTGAAACAAGATCTGATTTTGTAAATCTGTATTCACCTACAGATTTTGTATTAATCATGGTCTTTTCTATAGAGCATGAGACATTCACAGGAAATATCAATTTCTGCATTCCTTATTTCATGCTGGAGCCTATAAAAGAAAAACTGTCAGCAAGGTATATTGTTGGTACTACAGCGGAGGCACGATGGAATGTCCAGCTTTATAGCCTGTTAAATACCGTAAAGGTCGATGTGATTGCTGAGCTTGGAAGGGCGAAGCATATTACAGGAAATGATCTTTTGGCATTGAAGTCTGGAGATATTCTGCAACTGCAAACGCGTGTGTACGATCCATTGACTGTAACTGTGGAATCTGTCCCAAAATATCTGGGCCTGCCGGGAATAATGGGAGGAAACAGGGCAGTACAGATAACAGGCAGGCTTGAAAGGGAGAAATAGACAATGGCGGTATTGGAAGATAATACTGATACTAATGAACCGGCTCAGGATATCAATTCCCCTGGATCCGAAGATAAAGGCGCCCCACAGCAGCCCCCGGAAGAAGCAGTCTCTTTTGAAACAGAAGCTGCCCGGTCGAAGGAAGAAGATAGCCATGGATTGTCTGATCCGAAACAGGATACACATCCTGAAAACACTGGAGACATAAATTTTATCCTGGATATTCCCCTGAAGATATCTGTTGAACTTGGGCAAACAACAATGTTGATAAGTGAACTGTTAAAACTGGGGCAGGGATCAGTGATTCCTCTTTCAAAGGCAGCAGGTGAACACCTTGAAATCCTTGCAAATCAAAAACTTATTGCAAGAGGAGAGGTGGTGGTTGTTGATAGAAAATATGGGGTACGGTTAACAGAGATAGTCAGCCATACTGAACGCATAGAGAAGCTGAAATGAATTCTGCTGCAGATATTGTTTCTTCAGGCCTTAAGATATTGTTTTCCCTTGTTGTTGTTCTTGCCGGATTGCTTGTTCTGTTTTATACGGCAAAAAGGATATTGAAAAACAGTGCCGCGGGGATCAATGGAGGTGGTGTTGTCAAGGTGCTGGGCAGCACATGTATAGGTTTTAAGCGATATATCTCTTTGATAGATATTCCTGGGTGTATCCTTGTCATTGGGATATGCGGAGACAGCATGTCTCTTCTGTCAAAGATTGAAGACAGGGATATGATAGATCAGATCAGGGAGAGAACAAAATCTTCTCCGGCTTTTTTATCCCATCTGAAAAAGGCTTCAGATAATGCCGGGTTCCAAGGTTAGTCATGGCTTTAAAACACTGTTTGATACTGATCATGATATCTCTTGTAATGATATTGATGCCGAGGGATTGCCTTTGCAGTGTTCAATCCAAGGCAGTGCCTTTTATCTCTATAGGAACAGGCAGTCTTAAAGACCCGTCGCAGGTTACTGTGCTTGTAAAGATTTTTCTCCTGTTGACAATCCTGTCTCTTGCACCGGCAATTCTCATTATGCTTACCTCTTTTACCCGGATTGTCATTGTGCTGTCAGTGCTTCGCCAGGCAATAGGGACACATCAGATGCCTCCAAATCAGGTGGTGTTGGGGATATCACTGTTTTTGACCTTTTTTATAATGACGCCGGTTTGGCAACAGATAAACAGGGATGCAGTTCAGCCGTATATGCGGGGAGAGATAGGGAATCAGGATGCCATAAGAAAGATTGCGGCACCACTGCGAAAATTTATGTTCAGGCAAACACGCAAAAAGGATATTGCCCTGTTTATAGGTATTGCAGGCAGGGCAAAGCCGAAAAATGTTGATGATGTGCCTACATCCATTCTGATCCCATCTTTTATAATAAGCGAGCTTAAAACCGCCTTTCAGATTGCATTTATGCTGTATATCCCTTTTCTGATTATCGATATGGTTGTAGCGAGTGTGCTTTTGTCCATGGGTATGATGATGTTGCCTCCTGTAATGATTTCTTTGCCGTTTAAGCTGATGCTGTTTGTACTGGCAGATGGGTGGTATTTGATCGTAGGTTCCTTGGTTAAAAGTTTCAGGTAAAAGATATGACACCAGAGTTTATAACAGGCTTTATTTTCGAAGCATTGAAAACAACCATTTTGCTTGCATCTCCTGTACTGTTGTTTGGGCTGCTTGCAGGTTTGATAGTATCTGTATTTCAGGCAACCACACAGATTAACGAGATGACCCTTGTTTTTATTCCCAAAATGCTGGCAGTTGCTGCAGCACTTATTATATTTTTTCCGTGGATGCTGAGGATAATGGTACAGTTTACCGAGAATGTGTTTCTTAACATAGCGGTATATATCCATTAAAATTAAATATGTTGACCTTTACCCTGCCACAGATACAGATCTTTATCCTCATTTTTGTTCGTATAGCCGGAATTATCATGTCTGTGCCTGTCCTCAGCAGTAAAAATATCCCTGGTCTTTTTAAGGCCGGCCTGGCTCTTTCTTTTGCCATTATTCTGTATCAGATTCCTGGTTTGTGCAGGGCCTGCAATCTTGCAATAGGAACAATTCCTTTTTGTATAGGCCTTGCAGGGGAGATCGTTATAGGATTTATAATAGGAATTTCGGTCCAGTTGATATTTGCAGGAATCCAGTTGGGGGGACAAGTAATAGGGTTTCAGATGGGGCTGTCTGTTGCCAATGTCCTGGACCCATTAACGAATTCACAGGTCTCTGTTACAGCACGATTCAATGACATTATGGCCATGCTGATATTCCTTGCCGTAAATGCACATTATATGTTTTTGCGCGTGATTGCTGAGAGTTTTCAAATACTGCCTCCCCTGGCGTTTCAGTTTACCCGATCATTAATGGACAGACTGATTGTGCTTGCCGGCAATATGTTTGTTATAGCTATTAAGGTTGCTGCACCGGTAATGGGTGTCCTGTTGCTTACCAGTATAGCTCTTGGGCTGATTGCGCGTACTGTTCCACAGTTGAACGTGTTTATAGTGGCAATGCCATTAAAGATAATAATAGGTCTTGTTATTATGGGGGTTTCAGCTTCTCTTGTTGCCTCATTTTTTATTAGTGAATTCAATACCATGGGACATATAATATTGATTTTGTTAAGGGCTGCTGGAGCAAAATCTCCCTGATTCGTGGCTGGATAGTGGCAGGAAATATCTATGGCAGATGCAGACAAGACAGAACAAGCAACCCCTAAGAAGCGGGCAGATGCAAGAAAAAAGGGCCACTTGGCTGTAAGCAAAGAAATCTCTTCCGTATTTGTCCTGTCCGGATCTATCGCTGTATTGTATCTTTTTGCCTCCCATATGAATTACAGGCTTGTAGAGTTGATGAAACGGATCTTCCGGGTTAGCTGTTCTACCCAACTGGATATTTCTTCGGTAATGATCCTGTTTATGACGCTGTTGAAGTATTTTTACGCTATTATCCTGCCTCTTATGCTGGTTATCGCAGTTGCCGGAGTTGCTGCAAACTATATCCAGATCGGTTTTTTGTTTACACTGGAACCTCTGTCCCCGAAATTTTCCAGGCTTAATCCTGCAAGCGGTTTGAAAAGACTTGTTTCCTTAAGGTCTGTGACAGAGTTGATCAAATCGCTTTTTAAGCTGTCAGTGGTTGGCCTTGTAGGATTCTTGATTGTACGTCATGATATCAGAATTATTCCGTGCCTGGTTCAACTGGATTGCAGGGGGATATTTGTTTTTATATGCAAGGCAGGTTTTGAAATATGCCTTTTTACCTGTCTTGCGATGATTTTTATGGCTGTTCTGGATTATGCCTATCAAAAATGGCAGTATGAGCAAGACCTGCGGATGACAAAAGAGGAAATAAAGGAGGAAATGAAACAGAATGAGGGAAACCCCATGGTCAAAAGCAGGCTTCGCAGTATACAAAAAGAGATGGCCAGGCATCGTATGATGGATGCCGTTCCGACTGCAGATGTAGTAATCACAAATCCAACAAGACTTGCCATAGCCCTGCAATACGATTCTGAAGATATGTCTGCTCCGAAGGTGGTTGCCAAGGGGGCAGGATTTATTGCTGCGAGAATTAGAGAAATTGCAAACAGTTCAGGAGTGCCGGTAGTTGAAAACAGGCCTCTTGCGCAGACATTGTTTAAGGCCGTTGAAATTGGAGAATTTATTCCGGTCAATCTTTATCGGGCCGTAGCAGAAGTTCTTGCCTATGTATACAGACTGAAGGCAGGCAAAACATCAGCTTGATTCTTTGTTCTGCTGATATCCCTTTCTTTTTTCCTTTCTGTAAGGTTTTTGCCAATAATCCCCTGAGTATATCCACCAGGCCTATCGTTCAGAAACCGGTCTTTGTATGGAACGCACCTGTAGAGAAACACATACGTTTCTTTCTGGTAACATGCTGTTTTGTATGTCTTTTTCTGTTTCTGTGTTCCCCGGATATTCATGAAATTATCATGTGGTTGGTTTTTATGTTTTCATAGGATTTTGGCCTGTGATTTGCAACTGGTATGTTTTGTTGATTGTTGGTGTAATCCGGATCTGACGGTCCAATTTTATTAATGGTAATTGTTTGGATTGAGGAGACAATGCTGTAATGGCGATTGCAATACCTGCACAATATTCAAAAACGATTTCTTATATAGGCAGGAACAGCGATATCCTGGTGCCTGTGGCAATAGTCAGTATGCTGATATTTATGGTTATTCCTCTTCCGACAATACTGCTTGATCTGCTGCTGTCATTGAGCATAACGCTGTCTTTGGTGATTGTACTTGTATCTACCTATATACATTCACCCCTGGAATTTTCATCCTTTCCTACTGTGCTTTTGCTGGTGACTTTGTTCAGGCTTTCCCTGAACATAGCAACAACCCGGATGATCCTTTTACACGGAGATCAGGGAACCATGGCTGCAGGAAGGGTTATTAAGGCCTTTGGCTCCTTTGTCGTAGGGGGGAATTATGTTGTTGGAGCAGTTGTATTTGTTATCCTTGTTGTTATTAATTTTGTTGTTATTACCAAGGGTTCTGGAAGGATTGCAGAGGTTGCTGCACGTTTTACCTTAGATGCCATGCCTGGAAAACAGATGAGTATAGATGCTGATCTTAATTCAGGGCTGATAGATGAAAAAGAGGCAAGGGCGAGAAGAAAAATGATTGCCAAAGAAGCGGACTTCTATGGGGCCATGGATGGTGCCAGCAAGTTTGTGCGGGGAGATGCCATTGCCGGTATAATAATAACGTTAATAAATATTGTAGGTGGCCTTACCATTGGTGTTTTGCAGCATGGTATGAGTTTTGCCCAGGCGGCCCAGAATTATACCCTTATGACTGTGGGTGATGGACTTGCCGGCCAGATACCTGCCCTGATTATATCTACGGCTGCTGGTATCGTGGTCAGCAGGGCAGGATCGGATGACAGCCTTGCAAAGGGCCTGGTTGCCCAGATGCTGGCGCAGCCAAGAGCAATAGCGATTGCTGCTGGAGTCCTGTTTGTGCTCGGTCTTTTTCCAGGACTCCCGACCATACCTTTTATGATTCTCTCGATTGTTGTTGGCACTACTGCTTATGTGGCTGTTCAGAAATATCAGGCGAGTGTCAGGGAAACGGAGGAAATGAAAACAGTAAAGGCCAAGGTCAAGCCGCAGGAACGTTTGGATATACTTCCGCCCCTTGATATCCTGTCTCTTGAAGTGGGATATGGACTGATCTCCATGGTTGATGTTGAACAGGATGGAGAATTGCTTGACCGGATAAGGTCCCTGAGAAAACAGTTTGGATATGAAATGGGCCTTGTTGTCCCTCCTGTACACATACAGGATAATATGCAGCTCAAACCCTCTGAATATCGTATCTTGCTAAAAGGTAATGAGATTGGCAAGGGCGAGTTGGTAATGAATCATCTTTTGGCAATGAATCCCGGTTCTGCACAGGAAAAGATTGACGGTGTAGCGACACAGGAACCCACATACGGTCTGCCGGCCTTTTGGATTGGAGAAGGACAGAGAGAGGAGGCTATGACAAAGGGTTATACTGTTGTTGACCTTCCTACGGTTGTTGTAACACACCTGTCAGATGTTATACGTCGGCATGCGCACGAGTTGCTGGGCAGGCAGGAGGTGCAACAACTCCTGGATAATATTAAGGAATCACATCCAAAAGTAGTGGAAGAATTGGTTCCGGATCTGTTGTCTATTGGAGCCATAGTAAAGGTATTGCAAAACCTGCTGCGGGAACAGATCCCGATTCGTGATCTGTTAACCATACTGGAGACTCTCGCCGACTGGGCACCGATTACCACAGATACTGACATGTTAACGGAATATGTAAGACAGGCCCTTGCTCGTACTATTACGCGTATGTATCAGTCTGAAGATGGTTCTATCGCTGTTATTACCCTGGATCAGAATGTAGAAACTATTATTGCAAACAGCATCAAACAGGGTGAGCACGGGAAGGCTGTTTTTGCTATTGATCCTGATATGGCACAGAAAATCATGCTGATTCTTGGCAGGGAATCGGAAAGGATAGCTGCAGAGGGCCGTCAGCCAATAGTGCTGTGTTCGGCCCGGATCAGGTACTATCTGAGGCAGATGGTAGAACGTTTTTTTCCTGATATTACAATACTTTCATATAATGAAATATTGAATAATATCAAGGTGCAATCCTTGGGGACAGTGGAGCTTTCTGATGCAGATTAAAAGATTCGAGGCACGTGACATGCAAGAGGCCCTTAGGCTGGTCAAGAAGGAATTTGGGTCGGAGGCAGTGATACTTTCTGCAAGATCAATCAAGAAAAATACAGGAATGTACCGTTTTCTTAGCAAACCTGGAGTCGAGGTAACTGCTGCTATTGATGATACAGAAGATAATAAGGTTAACACTCAAGGCCGTGGTAATCCTGATTCACCTTCACAAAACCCTTATGCATATGAAGGTATTGTGAAAAACACCCTGTCAAAGGGCCACAGTCTCTTTAAAGCCATGTCAGGCAATTCGGTACAGTCTGAAAAAAGAGAGATTAAACCTGTTAGTTACCCTGATCATGAGCGTCAAAAGCATGGCACAGGGTTGTCATTGATCTACAGGGCTATGCTGGTTCAGGGAATTGCGCCTGAGCTTGCAAGCAGATTGGTCAAGAGCCTTAAAAGATGTCCATTTATGACAGACTGTTTTGATATCAATAACTTGAAGACATGTCTTGTCTATGCCTTTAACGATGTAGGTATTTATGATGCCCCTATAGAACTTAAAAAAGGACGTCAGGTAATTGTTGCCATGGTAGGAACCGCAGGTGTGGGAAAAACAACAATAATTGCAAAGATTGCAGCGATCTATGCCCTTGATCTTGATACTAAGGTTGCACTGGTAACCCTGGATGATTTTCGTATTGCCGCGGTGGAGCAGCTACGGATATACGGTCGGATCATAGGCGTTCCGGTTGAAACGGCATCGTCTAAAAAAGAATTCAAAAAGGTGATTAAAAAATTGCATTGGGCTGATTTGATTCTGGTGGATACCCCGGGTATTAATCAAAGAGATAGAAAAGGTATTGATAAGTTACGGGAAATTCTTACCTCTGTGAGAAAGATTGAAACACATCTCGTGGTAACTGCTACATACAGAGATGATAACATAGAAGAGGCCATAGAGGGGTTTGGTATCATTCCTGTAAACAGATTGGTATTTACAAGGATGGATGAGGCGTTGACTTGTGGATGCATCCTTAATGAGATCTCAAGGACAAAAATACCTGTTTCATATCTGAGCAATGGACCGGAAGTGCCGGAGGATTTTGTTATGGATTCACTGGATACCATTGCAGATCTTATTATAGGCCCTAAAAAGGGAAAAGGGATATTTAAAGAAGGTATAACAGGAAGACAGGAAACAACAGACACGGATATGCTTGATATGGCATCAAAACGGGATGAAATTACTGTAACGGAAAATAATGGGGGTAAAAGGCCTGGAGCTATTCATTATCCGGGTTTATACAGATGACGATTTTCAAATCAGGGTAGTTGTAACAAGGGCGACAAATTCTCCAAAAAGAATCGTGTACATTTATCTGTTTTGCGTAGATGGTATGGCAGATGCAGGTATTGTAACAAAACAGTTACTTGCAGATGAAAACAGCTTGGGAGCCTTATAAATAGGTATTAGAGCCAAAGGGGAGATCTTTTATGCTTATGAAGAGAAAACCTGGCAAAATAATAAACATATCAGACAAACTTGCAGGAGGGAGAAGTAAAGGGGAACCAAATGATAAACCTGTTATGCGTATTATTGCCGTTACCAGTGGAAAGGGAGGTGTGGGCAAAACCAGTATAACTGCAAATCTTGCCTTTGCTCTTGGCAATATTGGTAAAAGGGTGTTGATTCTGGATGCAGATTTAGGACTTGGAAATCTTGATGTACTGTTGGGTATAACTCCGAGATATAATTTATCTCATGTTATTAATGGTGAAAAAGAGATTGATTCCATTATCACGGCAGGACCAGGAAATATGAATGTTCTTCCGGCAGCTTCAGGTGTTCAGGAACTGACTCTTTTAACAAAAAAACAGAAAAGAGAAATTATGCAGGCATTGGAGAAGTTAAATGGGTCCTTTGACTTGTTGCTAATTGATACATCAGCAGGTATTTCTTCAAATGTGATGTATTTTAATCTTGCAGCACAGGAGATATTTGTAGTGGTCACCCCTGAACTTACTTCCATTACCGATGCCTATGCCCTTATGAAAGTGCTTTCAATGAATTATTCCAGAAATGAATTCAGACTCTTGGTGAATATGGCAAAAAATAGTCGGGAGGCATATGACGTATATAAACAGTTGTGTGTCGTAACAGATAGATTTCTAAATATATCCATAAGTTATATTGGGTTTGTATTGTTGGATCATAATGTGGGGAAAGGGTTGAGCCGTCAAAGGATTGTAAGTGATCTTTTTCCTGATTCCCGTGCGAGCAGATGCATATTTTCGTTGGCGGAACAGATAGGTAAGTGGCCTCCTTTTTTTTCACCTAATGTTGGGAACAAGGCTGTGTAATGTAAGGTGTATATTGTGTACAACACGGTTTTTATGTTGCCTTTTGCAGCAAGCATCATGTCTGTGTATCTGCGTGTGTATATGCTTTATTGGTTTTTGTGCACAGGCAGGTTTTTTCCCGGTGCATATGTTTTGCGTCAGGAAGATCCTTTTCCCATTCCTTATCGGGATATTACAGGAAAAGATGTTTGCGGATGCAAACTTGTTATAGATGTTTTGAGATTAAGGGATGAGTTATGAAACTATCACAGAACAATATAAGTCCTGATACCTTTACAGACAAGATGACAAGGGATGAGCTTATACTCAATAACCTGCCGCAGGTAAAATGGATTGCCAACAGAATCGCCGGCCATTTTTCCTCTGTTGCAGACATGGAGGATCTTGTGGTTGCAGGGATTATAGGCCTTATTGATGCTGCAGAACGTTATGATTCCAGCAGGGACAATAAGTTTATGACCTATGCCACATTTAGGATAAGAGGGGCCATATTAAGTGAACTGCGTTCGCGTGATTTTGTTTCAAGGTCAACCAGAAAAAAGATTCGCAACCTTGAAGAGGCGAGCATGAAACTGGAACAGGAATCAGGGCATGTTGCAAGGGATGAAGAAATTGCAAATGAGCTGAAAATAGATGTTGATAAGGTTCGGGAAACACGAAAGATGGCGCAGATATCATTTGTAAGCATAGATGAGATAAACGGCTCCAATTCAAAGATAGACAAGGAAAAGATGTTCCACCATTTAGTTAGCGAAGATGTATCTGATCCTTTTGATCTGGCCAGTCTGAAGGAGATGGAGTCAAGTCTTGCTGAGGCTATAGAGGAATTACCGGAAAAGGAGCAGCTTGTTCTTTCAATGTACTATTGGGACGAGCTGACCATGAAGGAAATCGGCAAGGTTCTTGAGATAACAGAATCAAGGGTATCCCAAATACATTCAAAGGCAGTCAGGACATTGAGATCCAAGTTAAGGGACAAGGGATATCTGAATAATTAAAAACAGTTGTCATCCATTTGCAAGTCAGCTCTTTGTTGTATGAACGGTCATTCATATTGTCCTCCCCTGTATGCTCTGCATGGTAGTATCTGGTGTTGTTAAAGATGGCCATTTGCAGATGGAAGTAAAAAACAGTTTTTATTAAGGGGGTATGTGTTATGGCAGATGCTGTTGATATCCCGAAAATAGCTCCGGTTATTCCTTATTCAGGAAAAATCAGGCGTGCAACATCCGGAAAAAATAACAGTTTTAGGCGTTCATCAGGGCATGGGTATGGAAAAAAGGACAAGAAAGAAAGGGAAGAGGCATTTGAAGAGGATACAGATCTGAAACAGGAACATGAAAAACGTATGTTGCCGGAAGATGCAGAGGATTCTGAATCCACAAAAAAGAACGATGTTGTGGGCAGGCTTGTTGATCTTTCTGTATAAATCTGTATGACCGTACTCATGAGATTCTGTCTTGTTTGTTTCCGGATATGAAATACAGACTGATTTTTGAGTATGATCAGCCTTCATTCATAAATAATTCCAGGATACAGTTGGGATGTTCATGAAATCAGCAAGGTATTCTGGTGTATAACCGGTGCCTGCGAATTAATTTTGGCGTTTGGGAGGTTTTTAATCCGGAAATGATAATGTTTTTCGCAAGATCAGGAGAGTCAGGGTCCATGGGATGTGTTTTACAGGGAATGACGCAGAGATTGGGAATATGGCCGTTCATGGATGGAAACTGGCTATATCTGAATAAAGGTTTTTAATGGCATGTTAACGGGGGGTAATGCTATATGATCTATTTTGCTGCATGGCATTGGCAAATCCTGTGTCACTTGGTTGGTCTGTTTGTGTGCTGTATTACAATTATTTTTATAATCAGTAACAGGGTTATGGAACGTGAGATTGTAAAGGAACCGGATCAGGACCATATCAATGATTTTGAAGTGGAAGTTCTGCTTCAGATGATTAAAGAGCAGTCAGAAACAGCATTCAGGTCGGTGTCTACTATTATAGATAAAGAACAGGCAGAACTTAGACAACTGCTGGATGGACTGGAGGTTAAAAGGCATAAAGACCTGAAAGATGCAGACGGCTTGTCTGATCCTGACAAAACCTCTGATACAGACAGTCCTACATCTGTAATGGAATGTAATGATATGGAAAAAGATGCTGTTGAGCCTTATAAAAGGGTATTTGAGCTGGCTGCTCAGGGACTTGGAGCAGACATGATTGCTGAAAAGATGAAAATGGCAAGAGGGGAGATTGAACTGCTTTTTAAGCTGAGGAAGCAGTTCTGTAAGGCCTATGGGAGTAAAAAACAGAGACCTGCATTTATGCATTGATCATGTATCTTGTGCAAATACTGCAATCAAGTTGTACCAGGGAGAGGTTCTGGAAGGAGAAGTTATGCCATTTCTGTCTGATGGTGTGATGGCCCTGAAGATAAAAGACACATGTATCCCCTTGAGATGCAAGGCAGACCTGATGCCAGGGGACAGGGTTATTCTTGCTGTTGTTAAATTGGAGCCTAAGGTTACCTTTCGTCTTTTGTACAAGAAAGGATTGTTTTCCAGCAGCTTTGAAGTTAGTGCCTGATTTATGGTTGGACAGATGGAGATTGATAGTACGGCAAAAATTTCCTTTTATGCGGCATGTTTTATCATGATGTTGCTTATGGCAGTTAATTGGGATTAAAGCCTGAGAGCCCCATTGTGCCCTGATTTTATTTGCAGAGGGAGCGTTGCCTAAGATTGACAATGCTTATACCAGGGATGGGAATACGCTTGTTTGTGGGGAATAAAAAAATGGCATATGCATTGCATTGTTTGATGTTAACAGAATGCTTTGACCTCTTTTGTTAATACTGTATCTTGGGAATGTGTTTTTTATCTGGTTATATGGATGTTTTTTTATGCATGGCCTGAAAAGGGAGATTGTATATTCAGGGTGTAAGGAGTTTCTGGATGAAAGATGTGCTGTATACTGCAGCCTCAGGAGCAATTGCCTCTCAGCTGAGGCTGGAGATCATAAGTAACAACCTGTCTAATATGAATACAAGCGGTTTCAAGAAAGACAGTGTTGTTTTCAGATCGTATATGCCGGAATCCTGTGATGAAGCGGCAGATCTTTCTAACAGAAAATCACATCCGGGGAACAGCCTGCCGATATATTTTCCTGGGAATTATCATGTGGGAATCAGTCAGGTGATATCTGATTTTTCTGCGGGGGACATGAAAAATACAGGTAATCCTCTTGACGTTGCCTTAGATGGCGACGGATTTTTTTGTGTTAAGACTCCTTCTGGTATCAGGTATTCAAGAAATGGAGAGTTTTCTGTTAACGGTGATGGGGTTCTTGTTACCAAAGACGGGTTTCCTGTTATGGGTAATGGCGGCACAATCAGGATTAACGGTACAAATGTAGTTATATCAAAAGACGGAACTATAACAGTGGATGAACAGCCTGCAGGTGTTTTGAAGATAGTGGATTTTCCAAGGCCATATCCATTAAAAAAAGTCGGAAACACGCTTTTTCAGGAGATTGGAAATGGTTTTGCTGCAAAGAAAGCTGATAATGTAAAAGTTCGGCAGGGTGTAATTGAGCTTTCAAACGTTGAGACTGTGAAGATGATGACAGACATGATTTCTGTGTTAAGGAATTACGAGTCATACCAAAAGATTATGCAGATTGATGACAGCCTTACGCTGAAGACGATAAATGAAGTTGGAGGCGTTGGATAGGATGGGAGATAGGGCATGCGTACATTATGGACAGCTGCTTCAGGGATGCAGGCACAAACACTGAACATTGATGTTATATCAAACAATATTGCCAATGTTAATACAACCGGTTTCAAACGGAGCCGTTCTGATTTCCAGGACCTGTTGTATCAGACTGTTCGTGAACCCGGTACAGTATCATCCTCCGGGAATGAGATCCCGACAGGCATTCAGGTGGGCCTTGGGACGAGGCCCGTTGCTACTGCCAAGATCTTTGATCAGGGAGATTATAAACATACCGGAGGAGAAACAGACATGGCCATTGAGGGGGATGGTTTTTTTCAGATCACCCAGCCCAATGGAGAAATCGCTTACACCAGGGCAGGGGCATTCAAGATAAACAGCGAGGGACAGCTTGTTACGTCTGATGGCTTTTTAATGGATCCTGAGATAACCATTCCTTCGGATGCCAAATCTATTTCCATAGAAACAGATGGTACTGTTTCTGTAATTCTTGCAGGCCAAACAGAGCCAAGCGAGATAGGAACCATTCAGTTGGCAAAATTTTCCAATCCTGCCGGGCTTAAGAGCATAGGGCGAAATTTGTATTTGCAGACATCGGCCTCTGGTGACGCAGTAACGGGTACTGCCGGAGAAGAAGGCTTTGGAACTATTGCCCAGGGATATCTTGAGATGTCTAATGTAAACATAGTTGAAGAGATGGTAAATATGATTGTTGCGCAAAGGGCCTACGAAGTAAACAGCAAGGCCATTCAGGCTGCTGATGATATGCTGCAGATGGCCAATAACCTGAAGAGATAGTCCTCTGTTCCATAAGCAGGCATTTTTCCGTAAGCCTGCAAAAAATCTGCTTTATGGATGAACAACAGGCCAGAGGCCAGGTACTATGAAAAAAAGATTCCACCATATTATTATATATCCCGTATCTGTTTTTGCAGGTTTGTTAATGTCTTTTCAGGTTTTGTTTATGGTCATGCCCTGTGCATGTATTTCTGCTGATGGTATTGTCACTGTTTTGTTTAATACTGAAAATACTGTTAGGGGAGCTGAAATAAGGTTGGGGGAAATTGCAACCCTGAAAGGAGATAACCGTAGACTTATACAGAGGCTTGAAAAGGTTTGTGTGGGACGATCTCCAATACCGGGCAGGTCAACTCAGATCAATGAACGTCAGATAAGGCTCAGGATCAGACAGGCAGGAATAAAATCAGCATGTGTGAAGATTGTTTTTCCCTCCAGGGTTAAGGTGGAAAGAGAGTGTGTAAGAATTCCCAGGGCCAAGCTCAGAGAAATTGTCCGCGCCTTTGTTCTCAGAAAGGTTCCATGGGGGGCAAGTCATACCAGGATCAAAAAGATTGAGGTAAAGAACGATGTTATTCTTCCCAGGGGATATATTACATACAATGTCTTGTTGCCTGAGCATAGATATCCTGTGGGTAAGGTCCCTGTACAGATTCAGTATAACGTGGACGGCAAACTGGCAAGGACAGTATGGGTAACTGCTGATATCACAGTTATGATGAAGGTTGTTGTTAGCAAGAGACCTATAAGACGGGCACATTTTATTACGGGAGATGATGTGGCTGTCAGGGAGAGAAGTTTGCGGTCCGTACCTGTCAATGTGATAACAGAGCTTAAGGATGTAATTGGCAAAAGGGCAAAGAGAAAAATCGGTCCCATGGTGGTAATGAGCAGGGATTTAATTGAACAGCCCCCTCTGGTTAAACGGGGCGATATGGTGCGTATTGTTGCAGAATCCGGCTGTTTGAGGGTTACTGCCCTTGGAGAGATTATGAGCAGGGGATACGAGGGAGGCAGGGTTTGTGTCATGAATCTGGATTCCAGAAAAAAGATATTCGCCCGTGTCGTTGATTCCAGTACAGTCAGGGTAAACTTTTGATAGACCTGGTTAAATCCATGATATGTCATCCATTGAAAACATACAGGCATCAGTTGTCTGACATGCTGTGCATATCTGTTTGCAGTTGTATGTATATGGCAGGTTTGATCAGGGGATACTTTTTTAGAGGTATTATGCTCGTGCCGTTAATTTGTTTTGTCATGCCGGGCTGTGCTTCAACCCCTCGAAAAATGTATACAGAGACTCCTGCAAGCAGGCCTCCTGTAACACATTATAAAAGATGTGAAGGTTCTCTATGGCAGGATAATGCCTCAATGAACCGGCTGTTTATGGATCAAAAGGCGAGAGGGGTGGGAGATATCGTTACTGTAAACATTGTTGAGTCTGCTACTGCCAGCAATAAGGCTACTACAGGAACGAAAAGAAAATCTTCTCTTACGGCCGGGCTGGATGGACTGATGGGGATGGAAAACAAGTTTTCAACGGGTGACACATTTAATCCGTTTTCCAAGATAAAGGGGAGTATGACAAATTCCTTTCAGGGGGATGGTTCTACTACAAGAAGCGGCAAGCTTGTGACCTCTATTACCGCCAGGATTGTGGAGGTATTGCCAAACGGGGATTTCAGAATCAGAGGAACCAGGGAAGTAACAGTGAATGCAGAAACCCAACTGACCATTCTTACCGGTATTATTCGTCCCAGGGATATTTCTCCTGACAATGTCATTCAATCTACGCATGTGTCAGATGCAAAGATAATGTATACCGGCACAGGGGTAGTGAATGATCTGCAAAGGCCAGGCTGGGCCATGCGTATTCTAAACTGGCTGTGGCCTTTTTGATTGTGGGTTAAGTATGGACAGATTGTCTGTTAATGTTAATATTAATATGCCAGGTATCGGCAAGTATATCTTGATGTTATGTGTTGCAGTTGTTGCCCTGTATTCTTTTTGTTCAGTGCCGGCAGGTGCTGTCAGAATAAAGGATATTGCTGCAATAGAAGGGGTACGGCAAAATCAGCTCGTAGGTTATGGGCTTGTTGTTGGGTTGCAGGGTACGGGAGATGGAAAAAAGGCGGTGTTTACTATACAGTCCATAGTCGGCATGCTTGAAAGAATGGGTGTGTCTGTCAGTATAAAAGACATGAGTAACATGAGTAAAATGAACATTGCGGCTGTTATGGTTACAGCCAATTTGCCGCCTTTTGCAAGACAGGGTAACAGGATTGATGTTGTTGTAAGCTCAATGGGTGATTGCAAAAGTCTTCAGGGCGGAACACTTGTTTTTACCCCGTTAAAGGCAGCGGATGGACGAGTTTATGCTGTTGCTCAGGGTCCTGTAAGCATAGGTGGCTTTTCTGCAGGTGGGTCTGGTGGTGGAATACAGAAGAACTTTTTAACCGTCGGACGTATTGCAAACGGGGCCATAATAGAAAGGGAGGTTCCTTCAAATTTTGCGGCAAAAAACACCTTGACACTGGAGCTTAACAGTCCGGATTTTATGACAGCTGCGCGTATGGCCAGGGCAATTGGCAATATGTTCCCCGAGTGTTTTCCTCATACGCGTGATGCAGGGACTATAGATATTAAGGTGCCGGAAAGATACATTGGCAATACAGTCGGATTGGTTGCGCAGATCGAAAACCTGGAGGTTGAGCCTGATACGGTTGCAAAGGTAGTGCTTAATGAACGTACAGGAACAGTAGTTATTGGAAAGGACGTTACAATATCTACGGTGGCCATAGCTCATGGTAATCTGAGTATTGAAATAAAAGAAACCCCCAAGGTTTCCCAGCCTCTTCCCCTGTCAGGGGGGCAAACCACGGTTACTCCCGACACTCAAACATCGGTAACAGAAGGTAACAGAAGGCTTGTTCTTATGAATCCGGGGGTTAAAATAGACAAACTTGTAAGGGCATTAAATGCAATTGGTGTTTCTCCGAGAGATTTGATTTCCATTTTTCAATCTCTTAAGGCAGCCGGTGCATTGCATGCACAACTGGAGATTATATGATGTCGGAAAATATTCCATGTATACAGACAGGATATGTTGATCCGCTTGGCCTGTCTTTACCTTTATCATGTTATGACAAAACTGCCTCTGGGATAAAAAAGGCCTGTTCCGAGCTGGAATCGGTTTTTCTTAATTACCTGTTAAAAGAGATGCGTGCTACTATTCCCAGGCCAGGTTCTGATGTGAATGGTTACGCCAGGGATACATATACTTCCATGCTTGACATGAAGTTGTCTGAGTATATAGCTGAACGGAGGGGTATTGGTCTTGGTTCTGTTTTATCAGAACAGTTGTTATCGGATAACAATTGTTCAGTTTCCGAAAAGGAACAAAATATTTCAAAAAAGTAGCCCTGTATGGATCATGTCCAGCATGTATTTTTTTACGGTAAAGTATATGTTCCATATGGCCGATAATAAAGATCAGGGATAGTTTTTTTTGATACATCTTTTTTCTATAGGTTTCATTATTTGTTTTTAAATTATATTGAAAGTCCTTTATGCATATGCCGGGTACAGTGAATTGTTTGTTGTGGTTGGTAAAATGATCCAATAATGCCGGCTAATCTTAGATTTATTGCTGGACACTGACTTAGCGGTCATCTGGAAACAGATTTTGGTTATTATCTGCTTTGCAATCCATAGATAAGATTTTTTGTGTAAAATCAGGGCATATTCCGCAAATTGACACCAAAACTGTGTAAAAAGGCCATCTATGGGTGGAAGCAAACAATTGAGATATTTTCCATGAGCAGCAGGAGGTTTAACGGATGAAAATAACAGGGTATAACCCATTTGTGAAATTGGATGCTCATGTCAGGGAGACGGGCGAAAATGATAAAAATGATAAAAAGAAGATCAATACCTCCGCAAATGAGGCTTCTAAAATGGATCAGGTAGTGCTTTCTCCTTTGGCCAAGGATATATTAGGAGCCAAAAAGCTCCTTTCTTCAGTTCCTGATGTGAGGCAAGATAAGGTTGCAGATATAAAGGCTCGCATTGAAAATGGTGATTATACCGTGGATGGGAAAAAGATTGCCCATAAGATGCTGAAAGAATCTATTATTGACAGCCTTGTATAAAACATATTGGGTTGTGCAATAAATCAAACATCCTGCAAAGGATTATCATATCCAGGGTTCATGATTATATCCGTTTTTTTGATATATGCTGCTGTGCACGAATCAATTCCGGGTATGGAAGGTTCTTCAGTGCAACAGCACAGTAAAGATCTGCAAGAGGGCTTTTCTGCTGCGGAATGGGTAAAGCGGGATTTTTTATGGGATTGAAGCCTGTGATCTGTATGGCCTTTATCATGGGAGTGAAATCAGGGCTTATGCGGGGATATACATAAGTTTCACATTGTTTGTGTATGATATGCACGGCAGATGCATATATTGATGGAAAAGAACGTTTATGCATGAAGATCACCTGTATACCAGAGATGCTGATATGAATATGATGATAAACATTCTGGACTTGCTTGAAGCGGAAACAGATATTTATCATTCCCTTCTTGCAGTTCTTAACAGAGAAAGAGATGCTGTTATTGATTCACGGTTTGATGAGTTGAATAAAGTGAGTAAGGAGAAGGAGAATCTGTTTTTGCAAATTCGGATTCTGGAAGAGCAGAGAATGCAGATTATAGATAAACTGGCAGGTATGTTTGAATGTTCAGCCCAGGATCTGACCTTGAGCAGGCTATCTGCTCTGGTGGAAGAAAGGTATGCTGTTCAGCTGGATAAATACCGCCTGAATATGTCTGCTCTGATACAGGACATTGAAACCCTTAACAGGCAAAACAGGGATATTGTGTCTCATTCCCTTGAGTTGGTTAATGGATCCATATCCATTTTGGAGAATTTGATAGCATCTAACAGGGTATACTATAATACTGGTCAGGTCCAGTCCCGTAATTACAGCGGCAAGGTTATCTCTGGAGAGGTTTGATTTACAAATGGTTGCAGGTATATTTGGAATGTTAAATACGGGGAAAGGGGCATTGTTGGCTCAACAGACGGGGATAAATGTCACCGGACATAACATATCCAATGTTAATACCGAAGGTTATTCACGTCAAAAGGTGGTTATGGAGACCAACATGCCTGTGTCTGCCTGGCCGGGACAGGTCGGGACAGGTGTAAAGGCTGCTCAGATTAACAGGGTATATGATAGTTTCCTTGGAATCCAGATGCGTGATGAAACAGCCAGTCTCGGCAGGTGGGAGGCACAGGAAAGCGGTCTTAAAAACATAGATGCAATCTTTAATGAATCCAATGGATATGGCCTTAATCAGGCCATGAATGAATTCTGGAATTCATGGCAGGAACTGTCAAATAATCCCTCCGGTATTACGGAAAGAAACAATGTCGTGGAAAAGGGAAAGGCCCTGGCATCTGTCTTTTGCAGAATAGATGGTGAGCTTACACGGGCGCAGCGGCAGGCAGATGATAATATTAAGGCTGCGATTGGCCAGATAAACACCCTGGCAGGCCAGATAGCAGCTCTTAACAAAAACATATCTTCAGCGGAAGTTGGCGGCCAGAAGGCCAATGATTACAGAGATCAGAGGGACATGCTTATTAAAGATCTGTCATCTTTGATTGATGTCAAGACATTTGAAAACAATAATGGGCAGGTTAATGTTATTCTGGGTTCAGGACGGCCTCTGGTAAATGAAGCCAGTGTCCAGTCTCTGTCTGTTGATACTCGCAGTGACGGCCTTAGTAATATAATGTGGAATGATGGTTATGGGACATCTGTCAATATAACGGATAATATATCCGGAGGAAAATTAAAAGGATGGCTTGAGCTGAGAGATACTGATATAAACAGTTATCTTGGGAAACTTGATTCCCTTGCAGGCGGGATTATCACAGGGGTAAACGGACTTCATTCAACCGGTTATGGGTTGAACAAAAGTACAAGTGGTCAGATTTTTTTTTCAGGGACAAATGCCTCAAACATTTCAGTTGATACTAACATAGTAAATGATGTGACTCTTGTTGCTGCAGCAAAAAATGCTGGTGGGGCGCCAGGAGATAATCTGAACACGGTTGCTATTGCGAATTTGCAAAACAGTCTGTTGATGAATGGCAATTCCACCACATATAACGGTTACTACAGTTCCTTGATCAGCGAAGTGGGAAATGCATCAGCCACGGCATCGGCAAACAGGGAACATCAATCTTCTATGGTAACATATCTGGAAAACCGTCGTGAGTCAGTATCTGGTGTATCTCTTGATGAAGAAATGGTTAATCTTATCAAATTTCAGCATGCATATGAATCTGCAGCCAAGGTAATAAGTACTGCTGATGAACTTTTGGATACCCTTATAAATATGATCAGGTAGTTTTCATCCATAAATGGATGCTTTTTTTACGATCTTGGTGCTTGTCACGTAAAATATAGGGACCTGTTTGACGGGGATTAATCTGTGCTATCGATTTTTTTCCATGACAAAATGTTTTGGTTCTGAAAATGGCTGCTTTCATGCAGGGAGATTGATCTTTTATCTGGGCCAGATGATTGACTGCCCCGGTGGTACGTTCGCTGTTATCTCTCTATTATTGAGCTGATACGATTTATTTGTGCAGGAGCATGAATAGCACTTATAGGCCCATAAGAAGATCGGAGTTGCAGGTATGCGGGTAACAAATAACATTATGATCAATACCATGACTGCCGACATATTAAAAAACACGGCAGAGCTTTTTAAAACATCACAGATGGTGTCCTCTGGTAAAAGAATTAATACACCTTCTGATGATCCGGTAGGGGCAGGGCAGGTGGCTGGTTACCGTAGAATCATATCTTCTATCGGACAGTACAAAAAAAACATAAGTCATGCCAGGGCATGGTTAAGTGCAACTGATTCGGCGTTGGACAATGTTGACAATCTGCTTATACAGGCCAAAGGAATAGCCTCTTCGCAGGCTACGGGAACAGCAAACCGGGAATCAAGAGCGGCTGCTGCAGAACAGGTTAAGGGTATTTATAACCAGATATTGCAGTTGTCGAACAGTAAGCTGGGAGACAGTTACATCTTTTCCGGCCATCGTACCAGCACACCTGCATTTGCATCGAACGGGACTTATCAAGGTGACAATGGTTCTGTTATGGCTGTTACAGGTGAAAATGTGAGCATCAAAATCAATATGAATGGGAATGCATTGTTCAAGACCGGAACAGATATGTTTGATGTAATCAATAGTCTGGAAACTGCCCTTTCAAATAATGATGCAGGAGGTATTTCTAATCAATTGACGCGTCTTGATGATGCCCTTAACCAGATAGCAAATGCCAGAGGTACCGTAGGTGCAAAATTAAAGCAACTTGATAATACAGATCAGTATTGGGATGATTTTAATATGCATATCCAGGGTATGTTGTCAGACACAGAGGATGTGGATATTACCAAGGCAATGACCGATCTTGTTCAGAAACAAACTGCATATCAGAGCTCGTTGCAGACAGCATCTATGATTGTTCAGACAAGTCTTGTCAATTTCTTGCGGTAGGTGGTGGGGAGAGGTTTCAGTCAGCAAGAAAACGGTAAAGAGTGGCCCTGCTTACTCCCAGCAATCTTGCAGCCTTTGCCTTGTTTTCCCCTGTCTTTATAAGTGCTGTACGTACACTGTCCATGTCCAGTTTACGGGAAGGACCTTTTTTGGCTGGATTTTCTCTGTGCTGTGTCAGTTCAACAGGGAGATCTTCTGGTTTTATTGTTTGGGTCTTGCATTTTATAAGGGCAAAACGGATAGCACTTTGAAGTTCCCGCACATTTCCAGGCCAGTTGTAATCCATTATACATGAAAAGGCTTCAGGAGAAAACTCCTTGATTTTTTGATCTTTTTTTGTTGCCTTATTTAAAAAATATTCTATCAGGAGGGGAATGTCATCCTTACGTTTTCTCAAAGGAGGCAGATTAATGGGGACTACATTTAATCTGTAATACAGATCTTCCCGAAAGTTTCCCTTTTTTACCTCATCTTTCAGAATCCTGTTGGTAGC
This sequence comes from uncultured Desulfobacterales bacterium, assembly GCA_964457545.1. Taxonomy (GTDB): domain Bacteria; phylum Desulfobacterota; class DSM-4660; order Desulfatiglandales; family Desulfatiglandaceae; genus JAGGTJ01. Next base: position 74,285 of record CAYWEN010000019.1, read on the forward strand.
GCTGATTATACGCACATCTACAGAAAGACTCCTTTCTGAACCTACCGGTTCAACTTTTCCATCCTGGATAACCCTTAACAGTTTTGCCTGGATCAATTTGGGCATATCCCCGATTTCATCGAGAAAAAGCGTTCCCCTGTGCGCTAATTCAAAACGGCCTTTTTTGTTTCGTACTGCACCTGTAAACGCCCCTTTCACATGGCCGAAAAGTTCACTTTCCAGAAGACTTTCCGGCAGGGCAGCACAATTTACCGGAACAAAGGGCATGTCGGCCCTTGGGCTTTCATTATGCAGAGCAGATGCAATAAGCTCTTTGCCTGTACCGCTTTCTCCCTGAATCAACACAGGGACAGTGAAGTCAGCAACATCCTTCACTGTTTCAAAGATGTCCTGCATAATGTGGTTCTGGCTAATAATTCCTTTGAAAGAATGCTCTTCCTTGAGACGTTTTCTGAGAACATTAAGTTCTGTTGTATCCTCAAGCATTATAATGGCAAAACGTTCCCCATTATAATCAAAGGGGGCAGCAGTTATAAGCAAGACAAAATCCTTTGGCTTTCCATTGACCAGGAGTTGAATCTGTATCTTGCGTTTTGAGATGTGATTGCCTGAAATGGCTTCTGATGCAGTTTTTTTAACTGCGCATGATTTGCAGGCCTCAGAAAAACCGCAGCCTCTTTTATCTATAAAAGCATTGATGCATCCAAGTATGTTTCCAGGACGTTTGGTCCCTATATCTTTATTGGTTATGCCATATGTCTTTTTAAGACCCTTGTTTACAGCGTAAACTATCCTCTTATTGTTAATTACAAGCACACCGCAGGGAATTGCATTGAAAAGCTCTTCAATAAAGTTATGTTGTTTCAAAAGGCTGTCAATATTCATATCTGTATGAGGCTTGTTGTTAAAGAGCCTGTTTTTGCCTGTAAATAATCCTTTCCTGCAATATTGATACTGTCCTGGACAAGAGGAATACGGCAAGAATTGATCTTGTAAAAAAAGGACATTTATAAAAAAACTCTGTTCATGGACAAAAGAACAAACCTGTATCACAAATGTACTGCATTGCTGAGTTTATGCTGGTAATTTGGATGCTATATCTTCAGCAATTGCAGTACATGCCTTAAGTTTTTGCCTGTCAGGTACATACTGAATCCTTACCCCGGGTTCCAAGACATCAAATTTCATGGCCTTGAGCTCATTGATTATTAACTTTACTGCTTCACCGCTCCAACCATACGAGCCAAATGCCGTGGCAATCTTGTTCTGCGGTTTGAGGCCCTTCATGTATGTGAGAAAATCACTGACAGTGGGAAAAAGGCCGTTGTTGATAGTAGGAGAGCCTATAATAATGGCACCTGCATCAACTACCTCTGCCATAATCTCACTTCTGTGCCAGGCGCGCAGATTCATGGATATTGCAGGAACACCTTCTTCTATAAGGGTATCAGTTATGGTTTGTGCCATCTTTTCTGTACTATGCCACATGGTGTCATAGATCACAAGTGCTTTTCTTTTTGGTGTTTGTTTGCTCCATTCCGTATAGGTGTTGATAATAACAGAGGGGTCTTTGCGCCATATGATACCATGATCAGGGCATACCATGTCCAGCTTAAGCTCCATGTCTGTTATCTTGTTGATTAGTTTCAGGATCAAAGGGGCATATAGTAGCAGTATGTTTGCAAAATATTTTTTTGCATGCGGTATAATTGCCTGACCTGTTTCATCATCAAATCTTTCAGGGCCTGCATAGTGTTGTCCAAAGGCATCACTGGAAAAGAGAATGTTGTCTTCCTTGACATAGGTAAACATGCTGTCGGGCCAGTGCAGCATTCTGGTTTCCATAAATGAAAGTGTTCTCTTTCCGATGGAAAGTTCACTGCCATCCTCTATAGGCTGGTAATTCCATTGTTGTGGGAAATGCATGGAAAGATTTTTATGTCCCATTCTTGAACAGTAGATGGGTTTGTCTTTTCCTATTTTATGCATTATTTTTGGGAGCGATCCTGAGTGGTCCATTTCCGTATGATTGCTTATAACGTAATCTATCTTTTGGGGATCAATTACTGCGCTGATATTCTCGATCAGTTCATCAGCAAATTCTTTTTTTACGGTATCTATCAATGTGACCTTTTCATCTATAATCAGATAGGCGTTATAGGTGCTCCCCTGATAGGTGGAATATCCATGAAAATCCCGTATGTTCCAGTCAGCTACTCCTACCAGAAAAATGTTTTTTGCAATTTCTATAGGTTTCATCATGTCTTCTCCTGATGTTTTAAGAACAGTGTTCAGTGTTATGGTATGCCTGAGATTTAATATGTATCTGTACTGTAACCTTCTGACCTGTGTTTATCCACACGTGTCTGTTCATAAATAGGCTTCTGGATACTGGTGAGTTTTCAACCCGTAAATGAGTTTTTTTGTGCAAGGTCAAAAAAACAAGGGCACATCATACAGGGGGAATGCTACAGATTGATACAGGGGTTACAAAATGTTACCATTTGTGGAAAGAGACCAATTTGTACAACAAAAAAATGTATCAGCTCAATAATTATGAAGATAACAGTGAACGTACCACCGGGGCAGGAGGATTTTTCTTCCACTATTTGTCAAGGTATTGCAAAAAATTCTATTATTGGATTGGAATATTGTCAATGTTAAAGATGGAGTTGCCGGTAGGGGGATAAGGGATGAATATTTCCGGAGATTGAACTGCTTAAGAATCTTGTTTTTTGTATAGTGCCCAAATGTTGATCTGCAGATGGGCACTATACAGACTATATATCCTCGGACAGCCTTGTTTGAAGTCCTGTACAGGTGTCCTGGTGTATCTATGCCGGAGTGAACATGTCCTTGTCAGCTCCGCATATGGGGCATGTCCAATCATCAGGCAAATCTTCAAATGATGTGCCGGCAGGAATATTATTGTCAGAGTCACCATCTTTGGGATCATAAACATAACCGCAAATGCCGCAAATATATTTATCCATTTTCATGTTCTCCTTATCATATTGTTATTATAATAATTTCTGACTTGATATGTTTGGCTTGTGCCTATAGGCAAAGATTTTTATTATGATATCTTTTTGGCAATATTTTTTCCATATTCTTGAGCAGCCTTGATACCGTCAGGGTTCATTACATATGCCGGTTTTACCCTCAAAGACCCTCCTGTCATATCCATTTTGAATATATTCTCCATGGTACTGTATATCCTGTCCGGGGCCTCGCCGCTCCACCCGTAAGTACCGAATGCTCCACCAGGCTTGCCTTCCAGGTCAGCCTTTTCACCTAAAAACAGCAGCTTTTCCATTAGATTTATCATCTTGCCGTGATATGTAGCAGAGCCAAAAACATATGCATCATATCCGTTAAGATCTGCCGGTTTCTTTATATCTGTTACTCTCTTGAGTTCAGCTTCATGACCTGAAATCCTGAATCCTTCTGCAATAAGTTCTGCAAGTTTTTTTGTTCCCCCGGATCGGGTAGCAAAAACAATCAAAGCCTTTCCCATTTTAATTCCTCCTTGTGTCATGTCTAATAGTTTTCTCCCAGAATTTCAAAATATGCCTTGGGATGGTTGCAGGCCGGACAGTTTTCAGGCGCATCGTTTCCCATGTGAATGTAACCACAGTTGCGGCACCTCCAAATCACCTGTGAATCCCGTTTAAACACTCTGCCTTTTTCAATGTTTTTTGCAAGGGCGAGGTATCGTTTTTCGTGTTGTTTTTCTGCTACGGCAATGGCCTGCATAACAACAGCTATTTCGTGAAAACCTTCTTCTTTTGCTGTTTTTGCAAATTCAGGGTACATTGTTGTATGTTCAAAATTTTCACCTGTAGCTGCAGCTTTCAGGTTTTCAAGTGTTGTTCCGATTACGCCGGCAGGAAAAGATGCCTGTATTTCCACTTCTTCTCCTTCAAGAAACTTGAACAGTCTTTTGGCATGTTCTTTTTCCTGGTTTGCTGTTTCTTCAAAGATTGCACGAATCTGATCATAACCGTCTTTCTTGGCTTGACTTGCAAAGTATGTATATCTGTTCCTTGCTTGCGATTCGCCGGCAAATGCCGTCAGGATGTTTTTTTCGGTTTTTGTTCCTTTAAGTGTCCCCATCTTTCATGTCTCCTTATTATTATGTTTGATTGGTTTTCATCCATAAATGGCCTTTTTGAACCACCTTTGTGTCAATCGGCGGGATTTTTTGATCTTGCGGAGAAAGTTCTCATTTACAGACTGGAAACCGGATAGTGATCACAATATGTTTCTGTATGGCCACTGACTGGTTCGTTGAGATGTTATGTTATATGTCTTATGTTACAATTGCCTTGCATAATGAACATATTTACTGGTTATTGCCAAGGCATTTAAAACTTTTTTTGGTTGCACCGCATACGGGGCATCTCCACTCGTCCGGCAAATCCTCAAACTTTGTGCCTTTGGGTATTTTGCCTTTTCTGTCACCTTTGTCAGGATTGTAGATATAACCGCAATTTGATGTTTGACATTGCCACATATCTCTTGGATCAGACATATATTTATCCTCCTTTAACTGTTTTTTGTCCATAAACGGTTTTTTTTACACGATCCCGGCATCAGTCTGCGGGATCTTTTGATCTTGTCCGGAAATTCTCATTTACACATTTGAAACTCACTGCTGCCTGCGGTCTGTTTCTGTGGAACACTTGCTGTCCAGCATCGCTGGAGTTGTTTTGCCAGCCACAACGACCAATGAAAGCGCTGTGGGGGGTGATACAGAATCATCAGTATGAAAGACTTTTATATAAATTTGTTTGCAAGGTTTCGGCTGAATGTTTTCTTGTTTTTCAATGGTTATTTTGTATCTGTCTGTGCAGTATAGGGCAGGCAGGTCCAAATTGCGGGATTTCCTGGTTCTGCATATTCCGGAAATGGGGCTTGCTCTTGGACAGCGGGAGAGAACACCTGAAGGATACAACAAACTGGCAATCTGCTATTACCCCAAAATCTGTGTATGTATGAGCATTGTGTTGTGGCTGTTAGCAAATTTTGTCAAATATGACATCCTTTTTTATTCCTGCCACCACCCCTTTTTTATATGAGCCTGTTTTTCCTGTTCTGCAAGTTTTTTGATCTTATATCCGGAGTCTCTCAGAACACCATAAAGAAGTGCGCATCCGTTGTCCTCCATAACCCGCTCTCCTTTTTCTGCAAGGGAGAGCATCTTTTCTACCAGTTTGATAGTTTCCTTAATTGTAGCATCACATTGTTTCATTGTTCTGAACCTTTGGGATCTGGTGAATCTGTAAACAACCCTTTTGCGATAAGGTTTCCCCTTTGCCTGTTTTATATGCATGCTGTTCAGGCAGCTCAAGCTCAAAGCTGATATGTTCACCAAATATCTGATCTTTGAGGTTGAAACTTGATTTGTTAAAGGATTGTTTTTTAATGTTTTCGGAAGACAATGGTGAATATACAGCCATACAGACCTTCAATATTTGTGCCATACGATAACAGCGGGTAATATTATGTAATAACCTTTTGATAATATTTATTATATTGATAATGGCCTTAAGGTTGTTTCACTGCTCTGTTGTCATTGAACAGTGTTGTACATGAGTCAACAATGTTTAATATCTGCAAGACACTGTCTGTGTATCCGGGTTGCCCGTCTGTAGGCAGACATGCAGTGTTTGCCAGGCAAATGATTTTGTAATCTGTCCTGTATGTGTCCGGTCCGGGAAAGCACAGATTACAAGGAACAGGCATTTTATGGATGGAAACTGTACTGTTTTTTTGTACAATACATGATGTTAGAAAACCGAAAGGTGTTGGCACCTTGTCAGGACATTTTCGGGAAATCAGATTTTTGCAAATTTGATGTTTCATGTGCTGCGACGAGACATTTGTGTCTTACGATACGATTCAAACAGATATTTTACCACAATAGTATGTGTGCATACTATCCCGAAAAAATATACTTTATCGTTAATCTTTGGAAATGACTGATATTTGATGTTGCTGTGCCAGTGCGAGATGCAGCTTTTTTATGGTGATTTGAAAAGGCTTGTGTTAAAAATAAGTTAGATATTGTTTGCAGACAGTTTTGCCTTGGGAAATCCTCAGTATTTTGCATTCCCTTGCTGTTAAGTATCACTGTGCAGGAGCGTCCGTTTTCAGAAATGATAGATTTTTGTAAAGGTTTCAGGGTTGCAGATTGATCTGCCTGTTGTATCTGGTGCGGCAGGTGCAGATATTGCAATATCAAGGTTGTTTTTGCATGAAGCCTTTGCCCTGCCAGCAGGTATGCGGGTGAGCGCCAAAGGGAATTGGAGACATGTGTTTTTAATAATGTGCATTTAGAAAAAGGTTTCTGGTTACTATCCGGTTTCTGATCCATAAATGGGACTTTTTATATAAGATCAAGGAAATTAGGGAATTATGTACAGACAGACGCTATAAGGAATTGCGCAGATCGGCATCGGGATTGTGCAAAAAGACCGTTTATGGATTGAAATTGATTAAACCCGGAAAAAATTATGAGGGGGGTATGGTATGTATTTTAAACAGGTTGCTGTAGAAGGAATGGGTTGTCTTTCCTATATTATTGGCTGTCCTTTGGCTATGTCTGCATGTGTTGTTGATCCTAAAAGGGATGTGCAGGAATATATTGATCTTGCACGACAGAATGGGATGAAAATAACCCATGTGTTTGAGACCCATGTGCATGCAGATCATGTGAGCGGAAACAGGGAGCTTCGTTCCCGTACAGGGGCTGATATATATTTTATGGAGGGTAGCCCGGTTGAATTTGAACATAAGGAGGTAAAGGAAAACGAAGAAATAACCATTGGTAATGTAAGGCTGCATTTTTTAAAAACGCCTGGTCATACTCCTCAGTCCATGTCCATACTGGTTACGGATCTGTCGAGAAATGACAAGCCATGGTTTGTTCTGACAGGTGACTGTATGTTTGTGGGAGATGTTGGACGCCCTGATCTTGCGGGAGAAGAGATCTTGGATGAACAGATAGATAATCTTTATAATTCGATCCATGGCAAAATAGGAAAGTTGCCTTCATATATGGAGATATACCCGGCTCATGGTGAAGGATCCTTGTGCGGCAAGGCCATGAGTGCTAAGCCTAACTCTACTGTGGGATTTGAAATGAACCATAATCCTCTTTTTCATCTTAATCATGGTGATTTTACCAAACAGATGAAACAAGATTTTCCTGAAAGGCCCAAGAGCTTTACATATATTATAAATACAAATAAGAAAGGTGCTCCGCTTTTAGAGAGGTGCCCTGTTATAAGGGATCTGAGTCCTGTTCAGGTAGATGAATACATGAAGCAGGGCGCAATGATTCTTGATGCAAGGGATACAGCCGCATTTGGCGGTGTTCATATCCCGGGATCAATAAATATAGGACTTGCTCCACAGAGCGCAAACTGGACGGGTATGGTTTTAGATCCCGAATCTGATCTGATTCTGGTGGTTCCTGACGAAAAGGCGTACGATTATATGACAAGGCAACTTCATCGTATAGGTTATGATAATATTATTGGATATCTATATGGCGGGATTTCGGCATGGCAGGAAGCAGGGCTTCCTATAAGACATCTTTGGCAGATATCTGTCGAGGAACTGGCAGAAAAACTGAGGAAGGGAAATTATGACTATTTCTTTGATGTAAGGACCGATCTGGAATGGAAGCAGGGGCATATAAAGGAGGCAGAACATTTGCCTCTTACCCGGCTTTTGAAAGAGGTGCCTGATATCAGCAAAGACAAAGAGGTTATAGTTACCTGTGGTATTGGGTACAGGGGTAACATTGCTGCAAGCTTTTTGCAGGGAAGAGGGTTTTCCCATGTTCACAGTCTTGCAGGGGGAATGAAGGCATGGATAAATGGAGGATATCCTGTGGAGAAATAATGTGTTGACGGAGTTGTCCGTTTTTTGGGGTTTATAGGGAGATTTATATGAGAGAACTTAAAATAGGATGTGGCAGGCCTGCTGGCCAAAGGTCAGTGAAGGCAGCAGAAACAAAAACCGCAGACAAGGAGGAAGAGACAATGGTATTGGCACAGATAGGTTCAAAGGCACCTGATTTTGATGCCCCTGTGTATCAAGATGGAACTTTTGGCCAGGTCAGTCTTTCTGATTATATGGGTAAATGGGTTGTCCTGTGTTTTTATCCCGGAGATTTTACCTTTGTCTGAGCTACTGAACTTGCGACAGTTGCCGCTATGTACAGTAAATTCAAAGAATTAAATGTTGAGGTGTTATCCATTAGCGTAGACAGTCATTTTGTTCACAAGATGTGGCAGGATCATGAATTGTCCAAGATGGTACAAGGGGGTGTGCCATTTCCCATGCTCTCTGATACATCTGGCAGTATTGGAAAACTGTATGGAGTTTATGATGAGGATGCCGGTATTGAGCTAAGAGGCAGGTTTATAATAGATCCGGATGGAATTATACAGGCAATAGAGATATTAACTCCTCCTGTTGGACGAAATGTGGAGGAGGTTATTCGTCAGGTGAAGGCCTACCAATATGTCAGGGAAACTAAGGGGCAGGAAGTTGCGCCATCAGGTTGGCAGCCTGGGAAACCTGTGCTCAAGCCCGGTCCTGATCTTGTTGGAAATGTGTGGAAAACCTGGAAGACCGAAGATGCTGTATAAAGGACTGGCCTTATCAGCACAGAGTCTGGTTGGTACATATTTCTGTGTTCCCTCCCGTGCAACTTGCAATTACTGGCCGGAAGGCTGTCCGGGGATGTTCTTTTTCCATGGCTGATTTTTATTTTCTTAACATGATGCCCGGGATATCAGTCATATACCTGTGCTTGTCTGAAAGGATGTCTCAATCCGTAAAAGATCTGTTCCCGGACAGTTTCCTGATTTCCGCCCATAAGGTAGTCATGTTATGCAATCTGTGGGTTCGCGGGATTCCTTGTGCGGCCTATCAAAAAGAGTGTTGCTGTGCCCTTGATTTTTTTAAATCCAGCCATACTTTTTGGAGCAGACAAAATGAACAACTCCCGGCGCGCTGTTAAAAAAAAACTTGCCAGCCTGCTTGAATCAGAAGATGTTGTCCATATCCTGATGGCGATAGATACCTTGCCCCCCTTCAGGGTTATCAATGCCCTTTTCTCTTTTCTGTACAACCCTGTTGAAATAGTAAGATGGAGGGCTGTCAGTGTAATGGGGAAGATGGTCTCTACGATTGCTGATAATGATATGGAGTCTGCACGACTGGTTGTAAGGCGTCTTATGTGGAATCTGAATGATGAATCAGGAGGTATAGGGTGGGGCAGTGTGGAAGCTATGGGGGAGATTCTTGCCTTGCACAGGAGATTGGCAGAGGAGTATGCCAATATTCTTATATCCTATATTAAGGAAGATGCAAACTATCAGGAGCATGAACTTATGCAGAGAGGGGTTTTATGGGCAATCGGGCGTTTTGCCCTGGCAAGGCCGGAACTGGCAGGTGAATCGATCCCCTTTGTGATCCCCTTCCTTGATTCCGGTGATCAGATGAAAAGGGGGATTGCTGCCTGGATAATGGGCCTTTTAAATGTGAAAGAGGCCAACGATAAACTCCTGTCTATGCTTGATGATGATGCACAATTGCATATATATTGCAATTACGAGATTGTTGATACTACAGTAAAAGATATTGCCTTTTCTGCCCTGATGAAAATCCGTGGCAACTGACAGGAGAAATTTTTATGAAATTCAGAACTCTTATTCATGTCAATGAAATGGCCCGCTGGAATGTGGCACTTGGCAGTATAGACAATTTCCTGAATGCTGTTGACAGCAATGAAATCGATATAGTGGTTCTGGCAAACGGGGAGGCTGTAAAGGAATATCTTGTCTGCAGAGATGGCCTTCATGCCAAAGACCGTTTTTGCAGGGAGACGACAGGCCCTATATCAATGATGACATCCTTGAATCAAAAGGGTGTTTCCTTTCTTGCGTGCAGAAACGCCCTTGCTGCACATGGGATAAATGCAAAAGATCTTGCTGAATTTGTTATTGTTGTGCCTGCTGGTATGGTAGTTTTGGTAGAACTGCAGAGCAAGGGATTTGCCTATATCAAACCTTGAGATAAGTTGCAGAAGGGAGTAAGCAATGCTTGTATTATGTGTACAGGGAAGCCCCAGAAAAAAAGGCAATACTGCCATTATGATTAATGAATTTATGGATGAGGCCAAAAGGCTGGGTGTCAGAACACACAGGATCGAGGTTGTTCAGGAACATGTACATCCCTGTGTGGAGTGCAATATATGTGAAAAAAAAGGCTATTGTGCCATAGATGATGACATGCAGGAAATTTGCAGGCTTTTCCGTAAGGCGGATATCGTTGTTATTGGTACACCGGTCTTTTTTTACGGGCCAACTGCCCAGTTAAAAGCAATAATTGATCGTTCTCAAACACTTTGGGCCCGAAAGTATGTTCATAAACTTGATGATCCTCGCAGGCAATGGAGAAAAGGGTTTATGCTGACAGTTGGGGCAACAAAGGGAAAAGACCTTTTTAGCGGTCTTACCTTGACCGCAAAATATTTTTTTGATGCTATTGGTGCGGAATATGCCGGTTTTGCGGGATACCGGCAGATAGAGGCATTGGGTGCTATAAAAGATCATACTGCTGCCATAGAGGAAATAAGAGACAGGGCAAGGGAACTTATAGGACCTTTTTGCAGAAGAAAAAAGGTCCTTTTTGTCTGTAAGGAAAATGCCTGTCGCAGTCAAATGGCTGCAGCCTTTGCAATAGCCATTGCAGGTGACAGACTGGATGTTCAAAGTGCAGGATCAATGCCTGCCGATAACATAAATCCTGTAATGGTGGAGACAATGGCAGAAAAAGGGATAGACATGGCATACATTAAACCTCAGGGTCTGGATGAGGTTATGGATGGCTGGATGCCAGATGTGATTGTGTCCATGGGATGTGGTGAAGACTGTGCCTATGGATCTGATGTCCGTACAGAAGTATGGGATCTTCCTGATCCTGGGGATAAGTCACCTGATTTTATGCGGAGTGTCAGGGATGAAATTGAAAACAGGGTAAAAAAACTTTTATCCGGTCTTGCATAGGATGGGGGTTTGTAATATCTTTTTTTTTAAACAGGATGCCTGGATAAACACTGTTTACATGAAAATACAGACTGATTTTTTAGCAGTTTGGCGGGTCTGTAATGTATTTTTGATTGTAAAAGGCCATGTTTGGCAAGCTTTGAATCCGGACAATGCCTTTATCTTTGTTATCGTGATGGGTAACACAGGTATGCGTACATATATAGCGTGTGTATACTGCCTGCATGATCCTTGATTTTCTCTTGTTAAGATCAGGTCTTGCAACCCCGGAGGAAAACTGTCTGTTTGTGGATGTATATCTTCATACAGCTTTATATGACATAGTATGATAGTAAAACGATATATAGTAAAAATGCTTTTGCTGGTATTTGTTGTGAGCCTTGCTCCCGTAACTGTCTGTGCCAACAGCCAGTCAGCAGGCAAAAAGCCGGCATTGCTTATATATAAAGCCAACAAGTGCAGAAGATCCCTGTATCGGTCAACCGGAAAAAAATATCGTCACAAATGGCTTAAATGTATCAATCTGTACCGGCAAATATATACATCATATCCAAAAAGCAAAGAGGCCCCCTGGGCACTGTACCATGCAGCAAGACTGTATACCGGACTTTATACGTATTCAAAAAGACAGGGCGATATTGATCATGCCTTGCTGCTATGCAAAAAACTGGTGAAGAAATATACGGGGCACAGGCTTGCCGATGATGCCCAGTATATGATTGGCGATATATATTACAGGTATAAAAAAGATTTTACCCGTGCATACCTTGAGTTTTTGAAGGTAGATATCAGATTCCCGTCTGGGGATATGCGGCCAATAGCCCAGAAAAGGCTGGACCAGCTATCTGTAATATTAAGCAAAAAAAAGGAAAAGAAACGTCTCAGGACGTCAAAGAGGACATCAAGGGTAAAGGATATACGTCATTGGTCTACTGATAGCTATACAAGGATTGTGGTAGATGTTGACGGTCCTGTGCAGTACAGAAAGTTTTTGCTAAAGGCGGATCCTTCTCATAAAAAGCCTCCGAGGCTTTATCTGGATCTTGAACATACCATTATACCTTCAAAGATAGACAAAGAATTCCCTGTAAAAAACGGACTTCTCAGAAGGGTACGGGCAGGGCAGTACTCAAAGGATACCGTACGTGTTACATTGGATATTCAGAAAGCTGGCAACTTCAATGTCTTTTCTCTGCATGATCCTTTCCGCATTGTGGTAGATGCCCGCAAGATTGAGCAAAAGGATAAAGACAAGGGCCATAAGAGTCATGTTTATTCAAAGGCGCATGCAAGGAAACCTATAAGGGGTATAAAGCTTACTAAAGCCAAAGACAGGACAGTATCACTTGCAAGACAGCTTGGGTTGAATGTCAATACAATAGTCATTGATCCTGGTCATGGAGGAAAGGACCCCGGATGTCTGCTTTCCAGAAATGTAGAGGAGAAGAATATTGTCTTGAGTTTGGCTCGAATCTTGGCCAAAAAGATAAAAAAAAGGATTGGATGCAGGGTTATCCTTACCAGAAACAGGGATATTTTTATACCGTTGGAACGTAGAACGGCTGTTGCCAATATGAAAAAGGCTGATCTTTTTATATCCCTTCATGTTAATGCCCACAGAAACAGGAATGTATCAGGTATTGAAACCTATTTTTTGAATATGGCGACAGATAAAAATGCTATTATGGTGGCTGCCCGTGAAAATGCGACATCTGAAAGGAACATAAGTGACCTTCAGTCCATTCTTAACGATCTGATGCTTAATACCAAACTTCATGAGTCAAATCGGCTTGCTCACTGTATTCAGGAAACAACAGTTAATATCCTTAGACACAAATATAGAAGGGTCAACAGCCTTGGTGTTAAGCAGGCACCTTTTTATGTGCTGATAGGTGCGCAGATGCCTGCTGTGCTGATAGAAACAGGGTTTTTGACCAACAGAAGGGAGAGAAGCAGGCTGCTTAACAGGGCTTACCAGTATAATTTGGCGGAAGGTATCTGCAAGGGGATAAAGGCTTATATAAAGAGCATTAACCATTTTGCAGATATTTCGGAAGGTATGTAGGTATGGTTCATTGTTATTTGCTGTAAAAACATACAAAACCATGCCCAAGACTCAGACCGTACATCCATGCAAGGTGTTGCTCAGGGTCTCCTGGGTACCACCGGATGTAGCTGATTCGGTTTTTGTTCATATCTGTGTTTGCGTGCGTGCCTGTATGGCTCATCCGGATGCCAGACATGCGAACAGATCAGGTTCGGGTCCTGGTTTTCAGTATATTGCATGTCTGACGTTAAACCTTTTGCAAGGATTTTCATGGTTGTCGGTTTATACGGCCCTGGACCTGAGATATGCATCAATAAATGGATCTATATATCCATCTATCACCTTTTCCAGATTGCCTGTTTCTACATTTGTCCTGTGGTCTTTGACCATACGGTACGGGTTGAAGATATATGACCTTATCTGGCTGCCCCAGGCGATATCCTGTTGAGAAGAATGCCTGTCCTGTTTTTCCTTTTCCAATTTGTTTTTTTCCAGTTCGTACAGTTTGGCCTTCAATACCTTCATTGCCATATCCCTGTTGTGATGCTGGGATTTTTCATTCTGACACTGTACAACAATTTTTGTGGGCAAATGTGTAATCCGTACTGCTGAACTGGTTTTGTTAACGTGCTGTCCTCCAGGACCACTGGCCCTGAATGTATCTATCCGAATGTCTGAATCTGCGATTTCTATGTGGATATCCGTATCTGCTTCAGGGAGAACAGATACTGATGCAAAAGAGGTGTGGCGTCTCCCTGATGCATCAAATGGGGATATGCGCACCATACGGTGGATTCCGTGCTCTGATTTGAGATATCCATAGGCATATGGACCGGTTACTGTAAATGTAACACTTTTGATGCCAGCCTCTTCTCCCGGCAGATAATCTATGACATGGCAGTTCATCTTTTTGTTTTCACACCATCTCATAAGCATACGAAACAGCATTTCAACCCAATCCTGAGCTTCTGTTCCCCCAGCTCCTGCATTTATTGCCACAATAGCATTTCTGCTGTCATCAGGATCAGAAAAAAGGGCTCTGATCTCCATATCTCTTAGTTCATCAGCGAGCCGGATCAAATCCTGATGAATTTCTGACATGGTAGCCTTGTCATCTTCTTCTGCGGATAGCTCAGCCATGATTTTTATATCCTCTATCCTCTGATGAAGATCTTGCCATTTTTCGATTTTTTCCTGGTACAGGGCATATTCCTGTGTCAGGCGGGCTATTTCCGTCTGATCCTTGTTCCAGAAATCTGGAGATGTCATCTGCCTTTCTATCTTTTCCAGTTCTTCATGTCCATTGTCAATGTCAAAGATAACCTCTTAATTTATTTAGTCTTTTTGCAATGTCGTCAATGGATGCCATGAGGTTGTTACTGCTTATACTGTCTATATTGTTTGTATTGTCCATTGTGCACTCCTGTTTTTGTGTATTTTGGGTTGTTTTGTTGTTCACAGGATCTTGTTACAGTATGAATAGGATTTTTTACGGTTTCATTGTGTCTGAAGCCGGAATCTTTTTTAAAATCTGTCAGTCCCTCTATTTCTTATAAGTCCCTGAGCAATGCGATCAGCCAGTTCTCCAACACTTATAGCAAACAAATGGGATCTGTTCCACTTAAGAAGTACCCGGTAATTGTCGTATACTGCAAAAAAATGTTTTTGAGGACCATCGATCCGGATTATGGATACCTTGATATCGGGATATTTGTTCATGTCCTTTTCAAAGCAGCGTACGCCGAGCTTTTGCCATTCAGACAATAATTTTTTATGAGCAAGGCCTAAAAGTGACGAGTTCATATTATCTGGCAGTTCAACTTCGACTCCCCAGGGCATATCCTTTTTCCAGCCTGATGATGACATGTAGTTTGCGGCAGATGCGATTGCATCTTTGTGGTTGTTCCATATATCAATACGTTTGTCTCCATCGTAATCAACAGCAAATTTCAGAAAGGTAGATGGCATGAATTGAAACTGGCCCATTGCTCCTGCCCAGGAACCTGTCATGTTTTTTAGGGTCACGTGGCCTGATGCTGCTATATGTAATGCAGCAATCAGTTCCTTTCGGAAAAAATCTTTCCTTCGACCATCAAAGGCAAGGGTAGTCAGGGATTGAATCACATAAAACCTGCCTGTTGAATGACCAAAGTTTGATTCTATGCCCCAAAGAGCTATGAGATATTGGGGTGGAATTCCATATATCCTGTTAATTTTCATAAAAAAATCTCTGTACTTTTCAAACAGTATAATCCCTGCAAGTATGCGGGATTTTGATACAGCCCGTTTTATGTACCTGTTCAGAGACAGTGTTGACTCGGGCTGTTTGTGGTCCAATTGAATGATTTTGGGATTTGGTACAATATTTGTGAATGCAATATCAAACAGCCTCGATGGAATGCCATCAGAGACTGCTTCTTTTTTAAATGCTGCCAGCCATGTCTTGAAGTCAGGTTTTGTGTGTGAATGGGGCAGGTTCTTTCCCTGGCATAATAACGGTATTGTAATAGTTAACATCAGAGCTGTACAGATTGAAAATATATTTTTTAACATTGTGTACCTCTTGTATTGTTCGGTGTATTTGTTGTCCTGGGTTTTATCTATTGTAACACGAATAAGGCTTTTTTCTTGACGCTTTTTTATTCTTAACCTATAGTTTTAGAAATAATTTTGCATTATTGTTACAGGCCTTTTATTGCTGCTCAAGCATTTGTCTGTCTGCTTTGGCAATATGCAGTATAGACATATTCTTGCCAGAGGTTTGATTCTGTAAAATATCACATTTCTGAAACCGTGTATGCAATGGTGTACACAAGGTGGTGCAGGGCGCTTAATATAGCGCCTGTCCATAAACAGACTGTGGATACTGTTGGTTTTCCAATCTGCAGGTAAAAATTCTTGGACAGGATCAGGGGATTATGCGGGGGCATATAGATGTTTCGCAGGGAATCCCGCAGATTGATGCCAATATTGTGCAAAAAGGCCATTTGTGGATGGAAACTAAGCAAGCCAAACATAGTTGTTATAGTATATCTTGATATACTGATGGATACTATCTTATTAGACTTGCAATATGCTGTCCAGAAAGATATTGCTTAATGCCCATCGAGGATAATATGGCTGTGTTTTGATCTGTTTATGAGTTCATCTGTCTTTGTTTGAAAGGTTTTGGTCTATTCATTGAAATCTGGAGGTGTTTTATGGGAAAGGTAGGTATTATTGGTGTTGGTCAGAGCTCATTTGTCAGAGGATACCCTGGCACAATAAAAGAACTGGCCTTTGAAGGGTTCAGAGAGGCATTACAGGATGCACAGATCACTACAAAGGATATTGAGGCATCTATTATATGTTCTTCGCCTGAATATGACAAGCAAAGATCCCCTGCAGGGGTTATAGCAGAGTATCTTGGCCTGATTCCGCAACCAACTTTTTATTTGGAATCTCTGTGTTCTTCAAGCAGTATGGGGCTAAAAATCGCATACTCAATGGTAAAAGCAGGTCTTCATGATTCTGTTGCTGTGATAGGTTTTCAGAAGATGTCTGAAATATCATCTGCTGAATCCCAGGAAAGAATGGGCAGGGGTGCAGACATACAGTGGGAAAGCCCCTTTGGTACCATGATGCCAGCCTATTATGCCATGTATGCAAGAAATCATATGGCAACCTATGGCACAACGCCTGAGGATTTGGCCCTTATAAGGGTAAAGGCAGCAACCTACGGACAGTTAAATGAAAAGGCTGTATATCGCAAGCCGGTTACTCTTGACATGTTTTCTGATCCGGAAAGCACAATGTCAGGGCCTGTTGCCAGTCCGTTGCGGGTAGGAGACTGTTGTGCAAATGCCGATGGCAGTTCCTGTGTAATCGTGGCTAACGAAGAAAAGGCCAAGGCCCTTTGCAAAAAGCCTGTATGGATACTCGGAGTTGGATCTGCCTCTACTGCAGTGAACATGGCAGGAAGAGACCTCTTTAATGGTTTGACTGTTGCTCAGCAGGCTGGAGAGCAGGCGTACAAAATGGCTGGTGTTACACCCAAGGATATTGATGTTGCTGAAGTCCATGACTGTTTTACTATTGCTGAAATGATGGCATATGAGAATCTTGGGTTTGCAAAGCCTGGTGAGGGTAAAGAATTGATAAGGGCTAAAGAGACCTACAAAGAAGGCAGTATCCCTGTAAATGTAGATGGCGGCCTTCTCTCCAAGGGTCATCCAATAGGAGCTACTGGCGGATCTCAAATAAGAACAATAGTCCTTCAGTTGAGGGGCGAGGCAGGAGAAATTCAGGTAAAGGATCCTGAGATTGGCCTTGTACATAATATTGGCGGTGTGGGCCTGTATGGAAATGTCAGCATCTTAGGGAGGTAAGAGAATCAATGGGAAAAAGAAAAATAGATGTCAGATTCAGTAAATTTGGGACGGTAAGCTTTACCTCCACAACAAAAGTAAATGATTTTATAGATTATCTTGAACAGGGCAAGGTGATGGGCACCAGGTGCAAGGGATGTGGTGCATTGTTCTTTCCCCCAAGGGCAGATTGTTATAAATGTCTTGGCAATGATATGGACTGGTTTGAGGTCTCAGGGACAGGCAAGCTGGTAACGTACAGCAAGCTTGAATACTGTCCTGTTGGATTTGATGGTGATCTTCCTTATGTTATTGCACTTCTGGATTACGGTGATTATAAGGTCTTTGGCAGACTTGCAGATGATTTGCCGGAAGAGGAAGTAAATGTGGGAATGGAGCTGAAGACAATTCCAAACAGATTGCCCAATGGTCAGCTGAATTATGTATTTCAAAAACCTTAATCTCTTGCGAAGATTATAAAAGTGTTAAAAGACCCCCGTTTTTTTAATCGGGGGTTTTTTTGTTTGACCTGTCCCGGTTAAAATGTTGTGGACATGTGTTCATCCATAAGTCCATGTTTTGCCGGTATGTGTTTACTGTGTAGGGCAGGTTGTGCGGTTTTTGTTTGATTATTGAACAATGTTATATTTCCGGGATTAAAGGTTTGTTCTGATTTTGAACAGGCTGCTTCAGTTGTGGACAGATACTGGTCAGAGGTATGAGACGTTTTTTTGTTAAAAGAATTTGTCCTGAACAGGGTTTCTGTTCTATAATAGAAGATGAGGCAAGACACATATCAAAGGTCCTCAGGATGAAAAAGGGAGACTCTCTTATCCTGATGGATCAGAATGGTTTGAATTTCAAATCTGTTATAGAATATGTTTCCCCTCAAAAAGTCATTGTTTCTCTCAAGGAACCTGTTGTTTTTTCGAAAAAACAACAGACTCCTGAAATAGTTATATGCCAGTCCATAATAAAAGCACATGCAATGGACCATGTTATACAAAAGACATCGGAACTGGGGGCAGATACAATCATCCCCTTTTGTTCGGAACGTACAGTTGTGAGATTGGATGATAGCGGACGCCGTAAACGGGCAGAGCGTTGGCGAAGAATATCTTGGAATTCTGCAAAACAGTGCAGACGACATGTTCCTGCAAGAATAGATCCTGTTACTTCTTTTGACAATCTTCTTGAGCAGTTCATGGATGAGAAAAATGTTTTGAAAATAATATTTTGGGAGCATGAGGATTCAGTGCATCTTAAAACTGTCTTAAGATCTGTGCCTGAGAAAATTGTTGGTATGATCGGCCCTGAAGGCGGTTTTACAGATAGTGAAGTGGAGGCTGCAAGGAAGGCTGGTTTTGTCACGGTATCACTGGGAGAAAGGATATTGCGCTCAGAGACGGCTGCCACTGTGTTCGCTGCCATTGTTCAATATGAACTTGGCGGTTGTTATGCTGGATAGTTTCTGTTTGCAGTGCCTGTTGTATATATACCCCGGGTTATATTTTTTGAATCAGATATGTTTTCAATAGCACGACACAGGATGAGTTGTTTTTAACAACCTTCTCTTTCTGTAGAGGCATCATGATAAAGCAAGGAGAAAAAACAAACTTATGCAACAGACAGTTATGAGTGAAGAGCTTGATGGTTTAAAGTTGTTGAAAAGAGGCAAGGTACGGGATGTGTATGATATGGGCGACAAACTTCTTATTGTTGCAAGTGACCGTATTTCAGCATTTGATGTGATTATGGATGATCCTGTGCCGGACAAGGGCAAGATCCTGACGGCCATTTCCCTGTTCTGGTTTGACAGGCTGGAGTCTGTTGTGGAAAATCATGTTATATCTGCCAATCCTGATGAGTATCCTGAACCGTGCTGCAAGCATGCCGATTATCTGAAGGACCGCAGTATGCTGGTTAAAAAGGCTGTTCCCCTGCAGGTGGAATGTATAGTCAGGGGCTATCTTGCGGGATCAGGCTGGAATGAATACAAGTCATACGGTACAGTTTGCGGTATACGGCTGCCATCAGGCCTTGTTGAATCGGACAAATTGCCGGAACCTGTCTTTACCCCGTCTACGAAAGCCGCAGAAGGACTGCATGATGAGAACATAGATTTTGATACGGCCGCATCCATTATTGGTTATGATACTGCGGCAAGGGTGCGGGATTTGAGTATTGAAATTTACAATATCGGGGCAGAACTTGCAGCAGATAAAGGTATTATAGTAGCGGATACCAAATTTGAGTTTGGTATAGCAGATGGAAGACTGATACTGATTGATGAGGTGCTTACTCCTGACTCCTCCAGGTTTTGGCCAATGGATTCCTATTCCCCCGGGAAATCCCAATTAAGTTTTGACAAACAGTTTTTAAGGGATTATCTCATTGATATTAAATGGTCAAAACAACCGCCGCCGCCAAAATTGCCTGCAGAAGTTATACAGAAAACAAGGGAGAAATACATGGAGGCACTTGAACGTCTGACAGGAAAAAGAGGCTTTGATGTTTAGACAGGAAACTATATACTCTGACAAGATAGTGGAGGAAATAACGTCATAAAACAGATTTTTGATATCCTGTTTTAATGAGGGGGCTAATGCCTGTATACTGCATGTGAAAGATCAGAAAAAGGGGGGGGGTTAATCATGTACAAATTTAAATATAATATCTGTACGTTGTTCTTGCTGCCTTTGATTGTATTGTTTGTTTCTGTTTTTGCATCAGACGCAATGGATTTTTCTGTTTTTGGCAAGAATCTCAATGTAACCGGATATGTTTCTCAGGAGTTTGCGTTTGCTGCTCATCATGATACCAAGGTTGCCGGAAAATACTATGATGAACCAGGGTTGCATTCTGCCTATCGTACTGTTTACATTGACAGTACGCTTTCACTGAATCAGGATGTCCAGATTCGTATGATCAACAGGTATATGGGTGACTGGGTATTTGGCATCAAGGAAGATGATGGAAGTTGGCGTGACAGGGGCTTTGGTAATTCTGACGTAAGAAAGGATCTTCATAATGAAACAAATTTCCATGAGGTGGTGAGAGAGCTTTATATAAACTATATGCGCAACAATCTGAATGTACGTATTGGCAAACAGCAGATAGCCTGGGGTGAATCTGATGGGCTGAGATTGTGCGATATTATAAATCCTCTTGATATGTCAAGGGAAGGTCCGTTTCGTGATTCTGATGAGGGATATGAAACAACGAGAATCCCTCTCTGGCTTGCCCGGATTGAATATACTTTCAGCAATACGCATTTTGGGCCAATTGATGAGCCTGCAATAGAGTTTGTTTTTAATCCCGGTGATGTGCGCCAAACCCGTTCTCCTTCTGATTCCATATGGCAGCCCCATGCTGCTCTGCTTCCTGCAGGTATTAAAGCAAGCGTAAAAGATGACAATAGAGACAAAAAGTTCAGGCACAGGGAATGGGGATTTCGCCTGAAGGGGAATATATATGATACCTTTGTTACCTTTAATTTTTACAGTGGATATATGCATGATCCGATAGTTCGTTCAACCGCCTTTAATCCTGCTTCCGGTACTCTTTATATAGAAAAAAAATATATGAAGCTTCAGTCTTACGGCCTGACTGCTTCACGGGAGATGTACGGTTTCAGAAAAATAGTTAAAGGCCAGGTAAATCCTGTTTTAAGGATGGAGGTGCTTTATCAGCATAACTATCCATATAACACGGCACAGTTTCCAGAGGTCCTTAGCGGTGGAGATGAGCTGGATAAGAAGGATGTTATTCGCTATATGATTGGCTTTGACTGGCCGGCAAAGATAACCTTTTTAAATCCGGAGCGTTATTTCTTTATTTCCGGTCAGTTTTTTCATTACCATATCCTGGGTTATCCTAACCGATATCGTCTCCAGAATGGCCCGTACAGTGACTGGCAGGCAAAGGAAAACCAGTATTATTCAACATTGCTTATGAGAACGAGTTATTTTCATGATCTTGTAAAACCCCAGATATTGGGTGTCATGGACTGGACTTATGGCACCTCATGGATCAAACCCAAGGTGAAATTTGAAATCGGAAACCATTGGAGACCGGAGGTGGGAGGTATCTTCATCTTTACAAGTCATAATGATGATCGCAGAGAATTTGGACATTGGGCAGACAGGGATGAGATATATATGAAACTTGCATATCAGTTCTGACGGCTTTTGTCCTGTTGATGCATAAAATCAAATGCGAAATCGATTAATGCCTTAGGAGCGTATTTATCTGTTATGGCACTTGTTAGGGGGATAAGATGAATATGGCAAATGTAGACAGAAGGGAATTTTTTAAGTACATGGGGGCATTGGGACTCGGGGTTATGGGTCTTTCTTCTCAGTTGCCCGGTGTAGGACTGTTAAAAAATGCATGGGCATCCATGGAAGACAGGGAGGATTTTCCAGGCAGAACAAGGACTGTTTCCCATATGTGGCGGGATAAATCCAAACCATGGGATGGAGTTACAGAATACTATGCAGTAGAAAGTGATCGTGACAAGACACCACACATGCTTGAATTACCGCTGGATGACGGAAAGGTATGGAAGACCAGGGATAAATACTGGAAATGGCCCACTACGGACGAGATTGCACCTCCGGATATTACCAAAAAACTGTTGCATCCAAAGGGTGCAAAGGGACTTCAGGAAGAGTGGAATGAGATAATAGGGTTCAGGGCGCCTGAAAAAGTGGGCAAGATTGCCCCTGAAATAAAACCGGGCATGATCATTAACGGGAGCAACTATAAACAGTATCCTGGTCTCAAGGAGTTGATGCCGTTTGATATTTATACCCGTTTGGACCCCAAAAGCTATCTCCCCTTTCCCCAGATAGAGATAGTTCCTACACGAAGCATATACCCTTCGAAGATGTGGTCGGCATATACACGTAAATATAGCGGGGAATGCAAGATAGATAAAGACGGAGTTACCCTTGACAAATGGGTTGCCGGTACACCTTTTCCCAGGCCAAAAAGGGGTGTGGAGCTTGCCTGGAACCATGACAAGGTAGATATTGTGGGAGACTGTTTGAGGTTTGCGCCTATGTACTGGGATCTTTACGGATCAGATGGTTCCTATGAGCGAACATATCATTTTAACCTCTGGTATTTCAGGGCAACAGGTCGCACCCATATTGATCCCATGCCTACCTATGGTGATAACAGGGACGGAGTATTTGAATGGATGGTGAATTATTTCAGTTACCCGCAGGATATAAAAGGAATGACTCTTTTCAGGGTACATTATCTTGACAGCCGTAAACCTGACACAATGAAGGCATATATCCCTTCAATGAGAAGGGTAAGAAAGATGTCAGGTACAGACCTGTTTGATCCTCTCATGGGTTCTGACATGATATGGGAAGATTTCAGAAGCTACTGGCAGAAGCTGTCTCCCACAATCTTTCCAAATGAGTACAAACTGCTGGATTTCAGGGAATACCTGCTGCCATCTACTGCCCCATATGGATATGTAAGGCATTATCCCAGGCTGGGAAGGGATTATTTCTGCTTTGAAAGAAGACCTGTGTATGTGCTGGAGATAAAATCTAAGGACCCAGGTTATGTTTATGGCAAGAGGATTCTTTACCTTGATGCCGAAACATTTACACTTTTGCATATACAAAACTATGATCAGGAGGGCAGGCTATGGAGGACATGGATGAAAAATATTGTGTGTGAACCTGAAACGGGTGTCCTTCACGAAGACGTTACCAATATTATTGACCATATAAGCCAGCATGCCACGACCTTGCACTTTACGCCATCATGTTGTTGTAAGTGGATTACGCCGTCACTCCCTGGCAGGTATTTTGCAGGAAGGGCAAGGTAGCCTTTTGTTTATAAAAGGCCTTTGTTGTAGTGCCGCCTTTATCTTGCATAAAAATTTTCGTGAGTATCTTGCATGACAGAATCACGTGACAGTTTACATAAACCATGTTTTGGTATATTGGATCGGGTCTTTCCTATGGGCAGACATGGCCTGAGAGAGATTGTTCCTGCCTGTTACGAGTGTCAGGACAGAAAAGAATGCCTTCAGGAGGCATTGAGGACTCGGGAGGGACTTGCATTTCGTTCTGAAATCGTAGACCGGTCTCCTGCTGAAGGTGTGGTCGGGTGGTTCAGGAAATGGTCAGAAAGGAAGATCCTGAACAGCAAAATAAACAAGAAATGTTTATGAACAGCTTTGTAACAATCCCTGTTTTGTTATAATTATAAAGGTTATGGATATAGATATGGATGTGCATATTTCCTGCCCCTACTGTAGTTTTTCAAAGGATGTCCCTCTGAAAGGTATTCCGCCGCATGCAAAAAGGGTTAGGTGCCCGAAATGTGGACAAAGTTTTGAGATTGACTTGGATGATTTGACAGAAGGTCGCTGCTCCGATGAAAGGAATGCGCAACAGGGATTGGACAGGGATAAACCCGGAAGATGCGGGCAAACAGAGGGTATTGATGATTCTGTATGCAAGGATTCAATAGAAGGAGGTTTTTTTCAGGAAGTTTTTTTTAAAATAAAGGCCATTCTTTTTGAACCTGCAAGTTTTTTTAGAAATCTTCCTTGTGATGAAGAACTCAGGGAGTCTTTGTCCTTCGGCCTTTTACTGGGTTCTTTTGGAAGTATGCTGGGTGTATTTTGGCAGGTTATAATGGCTGTTAGCGGCATGTTTTTTCCTGCTATTCCATTCTTAAGGCATTTTGCCATATGGACAGTGTTTCTGGTTGTTATAGTAACTATTCCTGTTATGGTTGTTATTGGGCTGTTTGTCAGAACCTGTATCATACATTTTGGTCTGTTTGTTGTAAATGCCGGCAAAAACGGTTATAAAACCACTTTCAGGGTTGTAGCCTATACCCAGGCACCTGAGGTATTCAGCATTATTCCTTTTGTTGGTTCTTTGATATCCGGATTCTGGGGAATAATAATTTTGATTATAGGGTTGAGGGAGGCCCACAGGACATCTGCGTTGCGAGTAATTATGGCCCTGCTTGTTCCAGCTGTGCTTGTCCTGATTGTATCTGTTATCTGTTTTTATCTTATATTTGTCTGTTTCAGGCAAAATTTTCCGATAAACCAGTGTGGCTGGATTTAGCGGAAATTAAGGGTTGTTTAATTCTTTTTTGAAAAACTGTTTGCTGGCCTTGTTAAAACAGATTCAAATCTGAACCGTGAAGTGTTTCACGGATTCAGCGTTTTTCCATATCTTGCCATAAGCTCAGCCTCACCGATAATATGCCCTCTGATTGTCCTTAAAAGGGTTTCTCTGCTGATATTTCCAGGCAGATTCAATACAGTATCAATGGCAAAAAGTTTAAAGTAATACCTGTGGATTCCATAGGGGGGACAGGGACCATCGTACCCTGTTTTTCCGAAATCATTTTTTCCCTGTATGCTTCCATCCGGCAGATATTCCATTTTCTGAATATGTTCTGCTAACCGGTTCTTTTTTGGGGGAATATTATAGTAAACCCAGTGCGTCCATGTACCGGACGGTGCATCAGGGTCGTAACAGATAAGAGCAAGACTCCTGGTGCCTTTTGGCAGATTTCTCCATTTCATTGGAGGAGAGATATTTGTTCCATTACAGGTGTATCTGACCGGTATTGTATCACCGTTACTGAAGGCATTGCATTCCAGGTTCATTTGAGCTGCAATGCTGTTTTTGACAACAGGACCCAGAAAAACACAGATGATTAACAACAGGATGCCTGTGTATCCTGTTTTATGAACAGGTATATTTCTTTTTAAGACATGCCGTATGCTTGTTAAACATGATGTAACAACAATCTGCTCGTTTTTTTGTGTTATAAGCATTTGCAGATAGTCCTCAATGAAAAAAGAGGATTTGTCCCTGACGGTTTTGAAAGATACCTCAAAGGGGGTGTGTCAATCAATTTTTATCCACAAATTATTTTATGGACTTACTCCGGGGTATCGTACAACATCAACGGGCAGGTTTTTCTCCGGGAGACTTTCTGAGTTCCTTCAGAAGATAATCTATTGTTTTGTGCCTCAGGATTTGGTTGAATTGGGACCTGTATGTTCTTATGATGCTGATCCCCTGTATTTCTATGTCATATATCTTCCATCCCGTGGGAGAATGCCAGAACTTGTATACCATTGATATGTTATCATTGTTGCCTTTGGATATTATAGTGGAAGGCATGAGGATTATTTTTTTCCTGGCTGTTGGTGTCCCGTACTTTATTGTTTGCCCGTTATAAAAATCCAGTTTGTTGATATATGAGTTTTTCAAACGCCTGACAAAAAGTTTTACAAATTCTTTTTGCTTCTCGGCAGAAAGCTCCATCCAGTGTTTTTTTCCCAGGCTCAGTTTTGCCATTAACTTAAAATCAAACATTGGCGTAATAATTTTTATTACCTGTTCCCTTTTTTCCTCTTTTTTAATGTCCTTGCGTTTAAGGGTTGTTATTACTTGATTTGTTTTGGTTACTAATATCTTTTTTACTGCTGCCTCATCATTGCCCAAAGCAGTGTTTGCTGCACAGATAAGACAGAATCCCAGGAAGACAAGAAAAATCTGATTAAATCTTTTCATGGTGTTTTATTCCTCTATATCTTTATTACGTTTTTGTTCATATGCATCTCTAAGTAAAATATACAGATCAACGGAATCTTTTTTAATAGTTTCATATTCTCCAATATGGAGGGATGTATGATTTAACCTCTTGTATGTGTGTATGCCGGTCGATATGTACATATTGTCTATATAGTTTATTGGATCAAGGAAAAAATCACCAACCATTCCTGCCGTGTCCCGCAAATTGGATGGTCCAAATACCGGCCACACAATATGGAACCCGCCTCCAAGTCCGTAATATCCCAATGTCTGTCCCAGGTCTTCATCGTAAGGATGAAGATCTAACCATGCCATGGCAGGATCGGCCAGTCCGCCTATTCCAACAGTTGTGTTAATCACAAATCTTGATATTTCAATGCCTGCCCTTTTAAATTTAAGCTGTAAGATATTGTTTACAAAACGGACTGGAAAAAGGGCATTGGTAAAGCATCTGTCTACAGAAGACCTGACTATTTCAGGAACCACGTAATTGTATCCCTGTGCTACAGGCTTCAGAACCCAGAAATAAAGCTTGTCATTAACCGTAGTCATAAGTCTGTTGTAACCTGAAAGGGGATCAAAGACATCGGAAGACTGGGTTTCAAAATCCTTTTCAAGAGCGGCAATATCGCTTGATTCAAACCCTGAGGTGTCAGGTTTGTTGGTGTCTGCGGCATAGGCAAGTGATGTTGACAATAAAAAAATCCCCAGTAGCAATAATAAGACAATTGAAGCATGCTGCCTTTTTCTCATAATGTCTCCTTTATAAAATCGTACCTAAAGTGCTTGCTGCCTGTTATTTATGTCTTTTTCCTGTTGGAAACAGGGCGTTTCAGTCCTCTCAGAAATGTTTTCTGTCAGTATCAATATGCATAAGGATTTGTTTTATACATTTATGTGGTTGGTTTTGTGCAGCATATAAAATATGCTTACGCTTGTAAGTCCTCCTATTGTATCAGCAGTCAAGTCTGCTACGGATGCAGTACGGCCTTCAACAAACATTTGATGTGTTTCATCTGATGCCCCGTAAATTGTCACCATGATAGTTATAAATATGATTCTTCTGATCAGTGCATATCTGTTTTCCGGTGTTGTTTTGAATGAACAGGCAAACAGTATTCCCAGTATTCCGAATGTAATGGCATGGGCAAATTTGTCTGTGTAGGGAATTATGCCTGGTATGGACAGGTGTGATTGCGAAGACAAAAAAAATATGATTGCCATCCATAGGACAGCTGCAACTCTGTATAGCTTGTAATGATTTGTAGAGTTCATTATAATCCGTATTTGTTTTGCATAAATGGCTTTTTTGCACAGGTCCAGTGTCAATCTGCGGGAACCCTTGGTCTTGTCCAAAGAATCTCATTTATAGATGAAAGCTGCTTAAAAATTGAATCTAACAAAACCATATAATACTTGTCAATATTACGCCTTGTCTTCCAATGATTTGAAACATGTTTTTATCCCTCCCCCTTATTGTCGGGTTATTTAAAAAAAAGAAGATTTTTATGGTAACGACCTGATTCTAAACAATCTGCCTTGTGGACCAATGCCCCAATTTGCTTTGCTGTTCTTTCCACTGATTCTGGCATTTGATTACCCCTTTATTGAACCTTCACGGTTTGTTGCAACAGTTGTATTGTGTAAAAATCAACACAGGGGACTGACTGCCACTCTATATGCCTCAAACTGTATGGGAAGATTTTAACTTTTACACATTATGCAACAGTAGGGAGGATTATCAAGGCTTCATTGTTATAATGCAAGACCTGACCCCCTTTTACAGAAGAAGGACGCCGCATTTACAGCAAACGATTA
>CAYWEN010000020.1:0-175000 GCA_964457545.1 uncultured Desulfobacterales bacterium
CCTCTGACATCTCGACAGGATAGTGACAGGGACCTTGCGGATTTCTGTGGTGGCAAATATGAACTTTGCATGAGCAGGGGGCTCTTCAAGTGTTTTCAGCAGGGCATTAAAGGCCTCTTTTGTCAGCATATGCACCTCATCGATTATATATACACGGTATCTGCTTGATGAGGGCATGTATTTGATATGTTCCCTGAGCTCCCTGATCTCTTCAATTCTGCGGTTTGATGCTCCATCTATCTCCTGAACATCAACAGAAGAGCCATCTGTGATGCTGATACAGGAGGGGCATGTGTTGCATGGAATACCCGGCTCTCCGTTTTCGCAGTTTATTGCCTTGGCCAGTATTCTGGCTACGGTGGTTTTTCCAACCCCTCTTGGTCCGCAGAAAAGGTAGGCATGTGCAATACGGTCTGCCTTTATGGCATTTACAAGGGTTCTTGTGACATGTGTCTGTCCTACGACATCTTCAAATATTTGCGGACGCCATTTTCTTGCTAATACTTCATAAGACATGATTTACCGTAAAAGATTGTCCGGTTCCAATCCATAAATGACCTTGGGGGTTTTGATCTTGTCCAAAAATTCTCGTCTGCAGCTTGGAGCGTCACGATTGACTACGGTCTGTTTTTGGCCAGGCAGCATTTATGAAACCGGAAATCAGGTGTTTTTGGTAACAAACTGGTTTTTGAAATATTATTCCTGTAGAATCCTTGTCTTCCCTGAATCTGAAAAGACTGAATGTCTTGCAAAGACGTCGGGATTCAAAAGACCTTGCTGGAACTCAAGTATCTCCCAAATTGTTAGTCCAGATGTTTGGAAGGAAACCTGAGAGACAGCCCGAAGGATGGTAAGGTAAAAAGCACAAACAAACCAATGGACTGTATGGAGGCGCAAGTATGCCGTACAGGTGATTCCGCAGATATTGCGGAATGTGGCCGTTTATGGATGGAAACAAAACGGTAAGTGTCATATTGCTGCATGGGTTTGTATGGGAAATATACTTACGGCAAAAAAATGGCGGAGAGAGAGGGATTCGAACCCTCGGTACCACTTTTGGTAGTACACGCGATTTCCAGTCGCGCTCCTTCAGCCAACTCGGACATCTCTCCACAAAAGCCTTGTGCAAAAATAATGTATTTTTAATTTCCTGTCAAACTTAATGAAACTTGAAGCTGCACATCGGTCTTCTCATTTGCAGTCAGCCCCTTGTTTACAATAGCTGTGTCTGTTTTGTTTTTATATCAGACAGACACAGATTGTTCTGCAAACCCGTTGCTGGGCATGAGAAAATGTGTGGCTTTTTCAAAAGTCCCTTTTCTGTTGTAGATGGTAGTAAAAATGGCGGAGAGGGTGGGATTCGAACCCACGTGCCCCGCTGTTAACGGGACAAATCGATTTCGAGTCGACCCCGTTACGACCACTTCGGTACCTCTCCCTGGTTTGTTTCCGTACATAAATGGCCTTTTTGTGTAATTCCGGTATCAATCTGCAGGATTTTTGAGCTTGTCCGAAAGTTATCATTAACAGATTTGAAACCTTACGGTTGCTCTTGGTCTATTTATGGACGGACACTGTCTTGCAATTTTGTAACGGCCACTTTAAGGCCTTTGCCTGTTATTGGTTCATAGATGTCTTTTCCTGCAATATTTATATCAAGATATGAAATTGTCTTGCCTGATTTTATCTTCAGAAACGTCGGTTTTGCCTTAAGACCTGCGAGTTTTCGGGCTGGAAGCCGGGTCAAAGCCCTGATTCTGAAAGATATCATTTGTGAACAGAAAACCTTACAGTGTTCGAAAATTCAGCTCTGGATGGGTATAATACGGTATTCGGCTTTTTTTTCTGACGCCTCAGTTTGAAAAAATCCTGTATGATAGTCCTGCATTCCATCTCCATAATCCCGGAAACGACATTTACCCGATGGTTTAATGCGGGATTTGAGGCAAAATCATATATGGAACCTGCTGCGCCGGTTTTGGGATCAAAGGCTCCAAAGAGCAATCTGTTGATTCGTGCAGTTATTATTGCACCCATACACATGGGACATGGTTCTATAGTA
Source organism: uncultured Desulfobacterales bacterium (assembly GCA_964457545.1). GTDB lineage: Bacteria > Desulfobacterota > DSM-4660 > Desulfatiglandales > Desulfatiglandaceae > JAGGTJ01. The sequence continues at coordinate 2,063 of CAYWEN010000020.1, forward strand.
ACAGCAATTGTGGTATTATTCAACCTGTAGTTTTTACACGCAGAAGCAGCCTGTCTTATAGCAATGATTTCTGCATGGGCGCATGGATCATTAAAAGATATTGTCCGATTATGGGCACTGGCAATAATGTGTCCGTCCTTATTGGCTATTGCGGCCCCTACAGGGACTTCATTTTCGGAAAACGCCATTCTGGCCTCGTTTAAGGCACATCTCATAAGGCTAAGCCATGCAGGGTTATGAGTAGTGTTCAAGTTTGTCTCCCTTGAAATGTCTTTATATCTGTTCTGCAAAATTTAGCACATGCTTTCTTGTTACGTCAACATGCTTGGGCAAGCAGAAAATCGTGAGGGCTGGTCTTTGTTCAACAGGGTTTTGTTTAGATATTGTCATACATAATTTGATGAGTTGGAAGATATAAACAGTATGATATTTTTTATACAGGTTTTATGTTATCTTGTCAGATAATTTTCATGCATGGAGAGTTTGTCAGAATTTTTGAAACGTCCAATTCAGACAGATATGCACATGAATATGGTTGTCCATGAAACATACGGGTTTTAAAGGCGGAGTACAAGGAGTACAATGGATGAGGAAATATTTTATTGCTATGGCAGCAACATATTTCCTTGGTGTATTCAATGACAATTTTTTCAAGCAGGTGGTTCTGCTTCTGGCGGTGGAGGCTGGAATGAACAGGATTCAGGGAGAGGCAACCCAACTGTTTTCTCTGCCTTTTATACTCTTTTCTGCCTGGGGAGGATGGTTTGCAGACAGATTTGCAAAAAGACAGGTAGTTATAGGTGCGAAAATACTTGAGTTGATCGCAATGCTGTTTGGTGCATATGGAATCTTGAGTATGAACTGGCCCTGTATTATGACAATGGTTTTTGTTATGGCCCTGCAATCCACCCTGTTTGGTCCGGCTTTGAACGGAGCAATACCTGAACTGTATCCTACAGAGCATGTTACGCGGGCCAATGCTGTTCTTAAACTTGTTACTACCGTGGGTATCCTTGCAGGAATGGCTATGGCCGGTTTTGCTCTTGATCAGAGATGGGTGGCAACCAGGATCCCTTTTGGTAGAATCCTTGTTGCTGTAGCCGTTGTTATGATAGCAGTTTTCGGCGTGGCTGTATCCTTTGGCGTTTTTTCAATGCCTGCCAGTGGTTCCGGAAAATCTTTTCCCTGGACAGGACCTGTTGATTCTGTGCGTGATATGCTGCATTTGAAAGATGATCCTCTGCTTCTGCTTGCAATATGCTGTCAGGGTTTTTTTTATTTTCTAAGTCTCCTTGCCATTATGGTGATAAACACCCTTGGTGTACAGGAGCTGGGCCTGAGTTTGACTGCTACCTCCTTTATCTCTGTCTCCCTTATGGCAGGTGTTTGTGCAGGTTCCATGGCAGCGGTTAGACTGACCTCATATAACAGATGGACACATGTCCTTGCCCCTGCTCTTGCAGGAGTGGGTTTAAGTTTGGCAGGGGCGGGTCTGCTGGTTTTTATATGCAGGAAAGACATCTTTGCCTTTTTGATACCTGTTATTATGTCTGCCGGTTTTTTTGGTGGAGTTTTTCTTATACCTGTTACGTCTTTTATTCAGATTCGTCCCTCATCAGACAGCAAGGGCAGGATTATAGGGGTCAACAATTTTTTCGGTTTTACATGCATGCTGGCTTCAGGATGGTTTTTCCCCATGCTGGACAACCTGTTTCAACCGTCGGTTTCCATGATTGTTCTTGGTGTTTTGTCTTGTGTTGCAGGGCTTGTTATAATCCAACTTCTGCGTTTGTGCGTTTAAAAGACAGACAGTGTCTATCTATGTCTGTCTTTTTTTATCATCTCGGTGTTTGTTATACTGGAGATAACAAATGGAAATTGCGGTATCCTTTGTGTCACCATGTGCCAAAGTGCTTCTCTGCTTTATTTGTCCTGCACAAAAAAGTCATTTATGGTTTGAAAACATCCTGGTGCCAGAATCCGTGGATGAATACTGTTTGATGGCACCGGGTTCCTGATAGGTGCAGGGAATTGCAGGCATGACAATGTTGGGAATCTGTTTGTGGACAGGCCCATAAACAAACCTGATATGTAAAAAGATCTCTGCGAGGAAGGAGCAGATTTATATGTTTGCAACAATTTGCAACAAGGTGACTTGAGTCAAAGTGTTTCTTTTGGTAAACTGTCTGTTCCGGTCTTGATAAACCCGGAAAAGATCTGGCTTCAACGTCAAAACACTTACTGATTCTTGATTCATAGAGGAGCAAGAGATGCCGGAAAACATAAAAAAGATATTGATTGCCAACAGAATGGTGCCTGCTGTTAGAATTATGCATGCCTGCAGAGACAGACGCGTGCCTACTGTTGCTGTCTACAGTACTCCTGACAGATTGGCCTATCATGTGATGATGGCAGACGAAGCCATTCACATTGGAGATGCCCCGCCAGTGGTATCCTACCTCAATATGGAAAAGATGATAGAGGCTGCCCATAGAACCAACGCTGATGCTATAAACCCCGGGTGGGGATTTCTTGCTGAAAATGCAGATTTTGCCCAGATGGTAAAGGACGCTGGGCTCAAATGGATAGGCCCGGATCCGGAGGTAATACGGATGATGGGGGACAAGATAAAAGCCAAAAAGTGGGCACGGAAAGCAAACGTTCCAACTATTCCGGGTATAGACAATGTCAAGGATGAAAAACAGATAAAGAAATGGATGGATGATGAATCCATAGATTATCCTATAATTATCAAGGCAGCCTCTGGTGGCGGCGGTAAAGGTATGGTCAAGGTGTCTGAAACATCGGAATTGTCCATGGCTCTGGCCCGGGCAAAATCCGAGGCCAGGAAGAGTTTTGGGGATGACACCCTTCTTGCAGAAAAATATATAGAACGTGGTCGTCACATAGAAGTCCAAATAATTGCAGACAACTATGGGAATGTTTTTCATCTGTTTGAAAGGGAATGCACCCTTCAGAGGCGAAACCAGAAGATCATAGAGGAGGCGCCTTCACCTTCCATTGATGAAAACATCCGCCATGAGATATGTTACACGGCAGTAAGATTAATGAGAGAAATAGGCTACACCACGGCAGGAACGGTCGAGTTTGTTTTTGACATCTCTACAAAGCGCTTCTATTTTCTGGAAGTAAACACCAGGCTCCAGGTAGAGCATGGAATTACTGAGCTTATTACTGGCCTTGATATTGTAGGCCTTATGATGGATGTGGCGGAAAATAAGGAACTTAAGCTTTCACAGGATAAGATTAACATGAACAGGTGGGCTCTTGAGGTTCGGGTAAATGCAGAGGATCCGAAAACCTTTAGCCCTTCATTCGGCACCATCTCCAGACTTCAGTTTCCCAGTGGCCCCTGGCTTAGGATAGCTACGGGTGTTTATGAAGGCGCAGATGTTCCACCTTACTATGACTCACTTCTCATGCTTATAATGACCACAGGGAGAACAAGGGAAGGCGCTATCAAGGTCATGGACAGAACCCTCAGCAGGAATTTGAGAATAGAGGGGGTTAAGACACTGGTTCCCCTTCTTTTGAGTATTATCAGGCATGAGGCCTTTAATCGCGGGGAATTCTCTACGAGATTTATAGAAAATCACATAGATGAACTTGTTTCCATGTTCAGGGAAAAGGACAGTCAGGATGAGGTTCTGAAAATTGCCAAGTATATTGCTGAAATAACGGCTCTTGGCCCTCAGGAGTGGATGTAAAATGAAAGTATATGAAGTGAATAGGGATAACTGGATCAGACCCGGCATGTCACCGGCAGATGTGGTAAAGTTTTTGCGGCAGCTCGAGGGAGTTGCCCTGACATCCACGGGCATGAGGGATGCTGGCCAGTCTGATTTCAAAAACCGTCACCGCATACATGATCTGTCAAGCCTGTGCCCTTATTACAGAGATATGCTCCTTTTTAGTTCGGAATGTCACGGTGGAGCCAGATGGCATGTAGGCATTATGAACAGAAAGGAAAGTCCGTTTGAAGAAATAGAGATTTTAAGGGAAAAGATGCCAAATGTCATGCTTCAGACCCTTATCAGGGAGACTAACCTTTGGGGCTACAGACCGTATCCCAAAAATATTATCGAATATGTGGTGGAAAGGGTTGATATAGATGTTTGGAGATCTTTTTCATTTTTAAATGACATCCGTAACATGAGAACTGTTGCAGAGATAGTTATGAAGCGTCAGCGCCTTTTTCAGCCGGCTATTTCCTTTACCCAGGCAGAGTGGACAACCAACGAATACTACCTTGGTGTGGTAGATGAGATAGTCAGCCTCTGTGGAGGGATTGACGAAATAATACTGTGTATAAAGGACATGGCTGGTGTGGGTAGTCCTGAAAGGATAAGGAGCCTTGTTGATGCAATAAAACAGAAATATCCTGAGCTGCTTATACAGTATCACAGGCATGCTACTGACGGTCTTGCCATGCCGGCCCTGCTTGCTGCAGCAAAGGCTGGTGCAAAGATACTGGATGCGGAAGAAGACTCGCTTAGCAGATTCTATGGCCAGGCGCCGATTCTTGGCCTTCAGAGTTACCTGGAAGAATCTGGAATACCTGTAGTTCTTAACAGGGATGCCTGCATAAATGCGGTAGAGGAAATCCGTAACTGGATTAGTCACTACGAGTGGGCCGAATCACCATTTAAAGGCTTTGACCACCAGATAACTTCACACAGAATGCCGGGAGGGGCATTTCCAAGTTCCTTTGAACAGGCCCAGAAGGGCGGTTTTTTGCACCTGATGCCTGCAATTCTCAAAGTCATGTCTCTTTACAACAAGATAATCAAATACTTTGATGTAACTCCCGGATCCCAAATCACATGGGTTACCTGCAACGGTATCGTAAACAAGTATGAAAAGGAGTTGGGGAAGTCAGGGATAAAACATATTATAGATCTTTTGACAAAATTCATTGACGATAAGGGTCAGGATTTCAATGCCATGGAACCCGGGGAACAGGAAGAACTCCTTCATCTGTTCAGACACGCTCCGAGCGATTTCAAAAACCTGCTCCTTGGTGGTTATGGCAGACTCCCACAGGGTTGGCCTGCAGACTGGGTCTATGAAAGTACTTTTGGAGATGACTGGAAAGAAAAGATAAAGGAAAGAGACGATTCTTCTCCTCTTGACTCTCTCAATCCTGATGACATGGAAGGTATAAGAACCGATCTTGCTGATATCCTTGGAAGGGAACCAACCGACGAGGAATTTGCCCTTTATCTTATGCATCCAAAGGATACCATTACCTATATTGATTTCAGGGAAAAATATGGAGACAGTTCTCTGGTTTTGCCTACTGATGTTTGGAGGCAGGGACTTAAAAGTCCGGGAGACAAGGTGGAATTTGAAATCTGGGGCAAGCCCTATTCCATAGAACTTCTTTCCATAGGGGCTGAACATGAAGGCCTTATCCATGTGGTTGCCAAAATCAATAACAAGGCAAGTGTTTTCAAGGTAGAAACCCCGAGAGCCAAAAAGGTGGAGATCAGAATGGCTAAGGGTGAAAACGAGATAGGTGCTCCCATAAACGGGAATATTTGGCGTATAGGCAATCCTGACAGGGGTGCCATCAAGGAGGGAGATATTGTCCACCAGGGCGAGGAAATTGCAAATCTGGAGGCCATGAAAATGGAAAATGCCCTTGTAGCTCCCTTTGATGCACTTGTGGAAGAAATTGCTGTAAAGCTGAATGATCAGGTCGAGGAAGGCCAGCTTCTCTTTGTTTTGAAAAAGCTGGATTAGATAGCTGCTCGTCCGGAAAAAATTCAATACAGGCTCTTGGGATATCGGATTTGTGTGTCCGCAGGTCTCTTCTTTTTCGGGTAAGGGGTGGATCTGTGAGGATCATTTTTTCAAGTGTCTGAAACTGTGTCTAAACGGTTTTTATATATGTCATGACCAAACAACCTTTATTAATTCTTGGGTTACCTTTGAACCAATGACCGGATTTGCAACAGGATACAACATAATAAAAAATGTCCTGTGACAGACAAAGGACATAGAGGATCAAATGCCAAAATTACTGTTGCCTGCATTTGTTTTCAAACAATATCCGCCAATTTCTTCAACACATGTTGACAGGGAAATCAGACCGTATCCATTGTCTCCTTATCCGAATTCCCCTATGAATTTCTTATCAGCAATATCTCTGTAGCATCTGATTTGCAGTTGTTGCTTTTTATCTTCATCTGATATTTCTGTCCCATCCTGCACTGCCATCTTTTATTTTTCCTGAGTTGTCTTTTTTTTGCCGGTTTTTGCGTTTTTGTGCCTTGTTATGTCTTATGTTGTCTGGATAGGTATGGCTATACGGACAGGTCGGTTTTTGTGGATGTTTCTGCTGTAGGAAGAATTGAGCGTTTGGGGATTTTCTGATCCTTATACCTTGCGGAATTGAGCAAAGTTGTCTGTTTTATACGATTACAGGGGTTTAATGCCAAATGAAAAAGATTGTTTTTGCCTTTGTATCCGTTATCTTACGTCTCCGCTACCATATAATTGTCAGGGGGCTGGACAATATCAGGCAGGATAATAGACCCGTACTGTTTCTTCCCAATCACCAGGCCCTGATTGATCCTGTTATTATCATGTCAATCCTCTATAATCGCTTTGCGCCCAGGCCCCTTGCCAATGAAAATCAGTTTGTGCATCCTCTGCTCAGACCTTTGATACGGTTTTTGGACATGGTGGTTATTCCTGATATGAATGTAAGTGGCATACGCGGTAAAAACAGGGTCTTTCAGGGGATAGAAGATGTGATATCCGGGCTCAGGTCAGGGGATAATATTCTCATGTATCCGTCAGGACGTCTTTGCAGAAGCAGAACAGAGATTGTTGCAGCCAACAGCGGAGTAGCTGCAATACTTTTTAGTGTGCCTCAAGTCAGAGTCGTGCTTGTACGTATAAGGGGGCTGTGGGGAAGCAGTTTCAGCCGGGCCCGGGGCGTACCTGACTTTATGGATAATTTTGTCAAACAGATACCGCGTGTTTTGGCCAATCTGATTGTGTTAATGCCTAAAAGAACGGTGGAAATTGAATTTGTGGAACCTGAGGACCTTCCCTTGGCAAATGATCAGGAACCGGAAACATCCTGTCAGGAATACAGGGATAAAAAAGGGGCAGATCTCCTGACCCTTGCTGACAGAACACATCGTAATCATTCAAAAAAGATGCTGTTAAACCGCTATCTTGAGCAATTTTACAACCATAAGCCGGATAGGAATACCTATGTCCCTTATTTCTGGTGGGAAAAAAGGGGGGCTGAGTATCTTCCTGAACCCGGGCAGCCTTACACATATGTTGACACCTCGGAAATATCTCTGTCCATACGTTCTATTGTGACGGACAGGCTGCGGAAAATGTCGGGCATGGAAGATGTTGTGGAATCAGACAGGCTTTCCTCGGATCTTGGAATGGACAGCCTGATGCTGGTTGAATTCGGGATCTGGTTGCAGGAGGAGTTCGGGGTTTCAGCGGAGAATCTTGAGAATCTGGAGACAGTGGGAGACTGTATAATGGCTGCTGGCGGTATTATGCCTTCAAAGGGAAAGACCTTCCTGAAAACAGCCTCCAATAAATGGTTCAGGAAGGACGATGAAAAAGATCTCTCTGTTCCTGCCGGGGATACAATAGCTGAGGTGTTCGTTCGTCAGGCCAGAAAAAATCCGGATCAGGTAATTCTTTCGGATCAGATCTCGGGCGACAGAACATGGAGGCAGATTGTCACAGCCATTTATCTGCTTGTGCCCGAAGTAAAAAAGATTTCCGGTCATAGAGTGGGGATTATGCTCCCTGCTTCTGTTGGTGCTGCAATATCATATCTTTCTGTCATGTTCAGTGGCAAGGAACCTGTTATGATAAACTGGACGTCAGGGAGTTCAAATATGCAGCGTTGCCTTGACATTGCAGATGTTGGGAGGGTTATTACCTCAAGAGCGCTGTTAATCCGTTTAAAGAGGCAGGGGATAGAGTTTGATCTGGCGGGAAGAGAGATATGTATGGAGGATTTGATATATGGAATGAGCCATTTTTCAAGGATATTTGCCCTGATAAGGAGCAGATTGTCATGGCATATGCTTGAAAAGGCGGAAGTAGCCAGAAACGCTGTTATATTTTTTACATCCGGTTCAGAGGCAAGGCCTAAGGCCGTTCCTTTAACACATAAAAATGTTTTGAGTAATATCCAGGATGTTGCCGGTGTTCTTTTTTTGTCTTCAGGGGATAGTCTGGCAGGCATTCTGCCGGTTTTTCATTCCCTTGGCCTTGCAGGAACAGTTATTATGCCCTTGTGTATGGGGCTTAAAACAGTGTACTGGCCCAATCCCACAGAAGGGATCCAGATAGCAAGGATGATAAGGAATTACAAATGCTCCATACTCCTTACCACTCCGTCTTTTCTCGATAGTATCATGTGCTATGCCCGGCCGGAGTGGCTCGGTTCCCTGAGACTGGTATTTTCTGGTGCAGAGGCATGTCCCAAGGCCGTTTATCGTGCATTTGGCAGGGTATGTCCACAGGCTGTACTCTGTGAGGGGTACGGGGTTACTGAATGTTCGCCTGTTGTAAGCATGAACAGGCCTATGGATCCTGAACCAGGATCCATAGGCCGTGTACTTCCTTCAATGGAATATATGATCGTTGATCCTGATACAGGTGTTCGGGTGCAGGCAGGCAAAACCGGCAAGCTTCTTGTGCAGGGGCCTAATGTGTTCAGCGGGTATCTTGGAGATGTCGGCTCTCCCTTTGTAACGGCTGAGGGAAAAGTCTGGTATGATACTGGCGATCTTGTCTTTGAGAATAATGGAATACTGTTTTTTAAAGGCCGGCTTAAACGTTTTGTGAAAATTGGAGGTGAAATGATTTCTCTCCCGGCTATTGAGCAGGCACTTGCTGAATATTTTTCTGCCGGGGACAAGCCTGCTTTTGCTGTAATGGCAACTCAAAACGGGAAACGTCCCGAACTTGTTCTGGTAACGTCTGTTGATATAAAACGGGAGGATGCAAACAGGGCGATAAAACTGTCCGGATTATCTCCTTTGCATAATATTATCAGAGTAAAAAGGGTTGAACATATAAACCTTTTGGGTACAGGGAAAACAGATTACGTCTCTCTTGGATCAATAATATCGCAAGATCCATAGACCTTTCCCCCGGCATATAAGCCCGTTTCCATATTGGTGGGATATCCTGCCTTTATATGGCCTTTAAAAATCGTTCAGGCAGATTGTCAAAGGGGCCATTGGACATGAATAGCACAACATCGCCCGGCGCTGATTCTTCTGCAAGGGCCTTGAGGAGTTTGTCAGTATCAGGGAAATGTAATGCCTGTATTCCCTTTTTTCTCAGATCTGATGCCAGTTTTGCCGAGGAAAAACGTTCTTCAGGAGGGATTTTTTCAGGCATGAATGGATCAGGCAGGATAACTGTTTCTGCCATATCAAATGACATGGTATAGCGATCCTGGAAGATGTTTCGTCTGCTGGAGTTGGATCTTGGTTCAAAAACTGCGATCAGACGTCGGTCAGGGAATCTTTCTTTTACTGCGGCAACTGTTTCTTTTACTGCCGTAGGGTGGTGTGCAAAGTCGTCGAGGACAAGTATGTCATTTTTTTCACCAATCATGTCCTGTCTTCTTTTGATGCCTGTAAAGGTTTTTATTGCCCTCTGCACCCTGGGCCAGGGGATGTCTAAAAAACGGGCCAGGGCAACTGCAGAGATCAGATTGGAGCAATTATGATGTCCGTACAGGCTTGTCTCTATTTTTGCTGCCTCCTTTCCGTTCTTTATTACCGGAAGAACAGTCCATTTATCATGAAATGATATATGGCCCGGTTTCCACATTGCGTTGTCATTTGTCCCGTATGTTATAATATTGCACCTGGCATCTTTAATCAAGGAGGCCACAACAGGGTCCGAGATATTTGCTATGATAGTTCCGTTTTCTTGCATACTTGATACAAGGCTTTTGAAGCTGGATTTGACATGTTCGAGATCCATGTATATGTCAGCATGATCAAACTCCACGCTGGTCAGAATTGTAATCCAGGGTTTATAGTGCAGAAATTTGGGCCCCTTGTCAAAAAATGCCGTGTCATATTCATCTCCCTCAACGACAAAATACGGGCCCTTGCCTGTTTTGAAGTTTGTTTTGAAATCTTTGGGTATTCCTCCGATCATGAACCCTGGTTCAAATCCGCTCGTCTCCAACAGCCATGCAACAATCGAGGAAGTGGTGGTCTTACCGTGTGTCCCTGCTATAACGATATTCTTTTTCCCTTTAAATGCAAAATGGTTAAGGGCCTGGGGAAAGGATAGAAATGGGATTTCAAGGTCTGCAAGGGCCTCTGCTTCCGGATTGTGCCGGGTTATGACATTACCCACAACAACAAGATCGGGTCGGGGGTAAAGGTTTTCAGGCCTGTAACCCCTGAATGGTTTTATGGACAAATCTTCAAGAAATAGGCTTATGGGAGGATACAGGTTTTGATCAGAGCCTGTAACATGGTATCCTTTTTCCTTCAATATGCCGGCAAGGGATGCCATCCCTGTTCCGCATATGCCCATGAGATGGACATGACGAACATTATCGGGAACAGTATTAAGATTCAGGTTTATTTTTCTGTTCATGGTTAATGGTCTGTCTCCAAAAAACGTGCCGGTAAGATTTATATACAGTGCAGAAGGTAGCCGAGGTTGGAACCGGCAATGATGCTGGCAAGAATGAACATTGGACGAAGAAGCAGGAAAGTCAGAATCCCTGTATGGGCAAAATTGTCAAGTAGTACAATTCCTAATATAATACCAGGGCCATAACGACCTATTTTATGGTAAGTTTCTGCAGTTTCCGGGGGAAGGCTGTTTTCGAGAATATGAGAACCGTCAAGAGGGGGAACAGGCAGAAGATTAAAAAGGCATAATCCGATGTTCATGAACAGCATATACAGGAGAACCAGCTTGTAAATCATTATGGGCAGCAGGAAAAAACGTATCAAAAGCCCTGTGGCAATTGCCGCCAAAAGGTTTGACATGGGACCGGCAAGGGCCATCAGGATTGTGCCTTTTCTTATGTCCTTGAAATACAAAGGGTTAACCGGCACAGGCCTTGCCCATCCAAAGTTAAAAAGAAAGAGTGCAATGGCACCCAGGGGATCTATATGATAAAAGGGGTTCAGGGTAAGTCTGCCCATGTTTTTTGCAGTAGGATCACCAAGGGCATAGGCTACCCGTCCGTGGGCATATTCATGTATGGTAATGGAAAACAGAAGAACAGGTATTCTTACGATCCATTGTGATATGTCGGATATCATTTAATGTTCCTGTGGACAGCGTCCTGGAATTTCTGGATGTTTTGCTAAGGTTTAAAGCTGCTCAAGGCTTAAAGATGTTACAAGCTGGTTAGGGACATGATTGATTCCATATATGGAGGGCTCAGTATCCCCCTTTCTGTGATAATCCCGGAGATATATTTTGAAGGAGTAATATCAAAGGCCGGATTCAGGGCAGGAACATTTTCTGGCCCGATTTCTCTGTTAAAAGGCCTTGTTATTTCTTCAGGATTTCTTGTCTCTACAGGGATCATATCGCCGTTTTTAAGGGCAACATCAATAGTGGAAAATGGTGCGGCCACATAAAATGGAATGCTGTTTTCATTTGCCAGAACCGCTACCTGGTATGTCCCTATCTTGTTTGCCACATCGCCATTGGCAGCGATACGGTCTGCCCCGGTGATAACCAGATTGATTTTACCCTGTCTCATGAGATAGCCTGCTGCATTATCTACAATTACTGTTACAGGGATATGTTCCTGCATAAGCTCAAAACTTGTAAGCCTTAGTCCTTGAAGCCAGGGCCTTGTTTCATCTGCAATTACCTTTACCTTTTTTCCGTTTTCAACGGCAGCCCTGATAACGCCTATGGCGGTCCCATAACCGGCGGTTGCAAGGGATCCTGCGTTGCAGTGGGTAAGAATGATGGCACTGTCAGGTATAAGTGCCTGTCCGTTTACACCTATCTTTTTGTTTGTCTGTATATCTTCGTCAAGAATTCTCTGCGACTCTTTTTTGAGATGCTGTTTTATTTCATCTACGGAAAGGTCGTTATGGGCATCAGCAAGCATTATCAATCGTTCTGTTGCCCATTTAAGGTTAACTGCAGTTGGTCTTGCCGCAAGCAGTTCATTTGCCATTTCCCCTAAACGTTTTCGGAACGTATCATATTTTGATGCCTTTATTGATTCAGCGCCAAGGGCCAGTCCCATGGCAGCGGCAACACCAATGGCAGGGGCGCCCCGTATAACCATTTTCCGAATAGCGCTGATAACATCTTTATATCCCCGGCAGACATACCACTGTATCTTTGTCGGTATCTTCCGCTGATCAATCATGCGTATTTTGTTGTTGTGCCATTCAATGGTGGGAATCATCAGTCTATCTTTTCCCTCCATCCAAAGATATCTTCTCTCTCGCCATACTGTATTCCCACTATTTCGTGGTAAAACTCCCGGGATAGTTTTCCCATATTGCCTCCTGAAACAGTATAATCGTTGCCCTTGTACGTGATTTGCCCTATGGGTGATATGACAGCAGCGGTACCGGTTCCAAATGCCTCTTTTAGACGGCCGTTTTCAGCGGTTTCTATGACTTCATCAATAGACAGTCTTCTTTCTCTGATTTTGATTCCGCGGTGTTTTGCAATTTTGATTACTGAATCCCTTGTTAAACCGGGCAGGATACTTCCGCTGAATGGAATGACAATTAGCTCGTCGTCAATAACAAAAAAGACATTCATTGTGCCTACTTCTTCCACATATTTATGTTCAACAGCATCCAGCCACAGGACCTGCGTAAAACCCTTTGCCTTTGCTTTTTCAGCGGATAAAAGGCTCGCAGCATAATTTCCGCCTGTTTTTACCTCTCCTGTCCCCTGTGGTGCGGCACGCACATATTTATCTTCCACGTATATGTTTACAGGATCAAGGCCTTCCTTGTAATATGCCCCGACAGGACTGAGTATGATAAAAAAGACATATGTCTTTGATGGTCTGACGCCAAGGTGGGGTTCTGTAGCGAACATGGTAGGCCGTATGTACAGGGATGTTCCGTTGTTGGAGGGTATCCAGTCTTTATCAGCAAGGATAAGGCGTTTCATCCCTTCCATAACCAGATCAATATCAATCTCTGGCATACACATTCTTTTTGCAGAACGGTTGAATCTTGCAAAATTGTCCCTTGGCCTGAATAGATATATGTGGTTGTCTTTTCCGCGGTATGCCTTGAGTCCTTCAAATATTTCCTGTGCATAGTGAAATACCATGGCAGCAGGATCTAAGGAAATGTTCTCGTACGGTTTTATCTTTGGAGCAAACCAGCCTTTGCCTTGTTCGTATTCCATGTAAAACATATGATCTGTAAAAATGTCACCGAAGCCCAAATCTGCATCATAAGAAGGTTTGAGTTTATGTCGGGTTGTTTTTATGACTTCAATTTCCACTGCATGCTCCTTGATAACACCTCATAAACCGGTTTCCATTCCATAAAAGGCCTTTTTGCACAATCCCGATATCAATTCTGCAGGATTGCCTGTGGGAGATTTGTATCCCTGGTCTTGTCCCAAAAGCCCCATTTCCGGATTGGAAATTTCCCAAGTGATAGGATTGATTCGTGGATGGGAACAGGCTGATTCTGATTTCAGTACCCGGGATTGATTTGCAAATACACACCATACATAACATATAACACGGATGCCTTTTTTATACAACTTAAATCCTGGTTCAGGGTTTAAGTTGTGGTCTTGTTTATATTTTATTACAATAGGTTATATAAAACAGTTGAAGTCTTTTTTCGGTTTCTGTGTATAACAAACCGTTTTCAATATGATATTGGTGCCTGTGTATGCTGATTTGCCCAGCTCAGTTGGTTTTTATCCATAAATGGCCGTATTCTGCAGTTTCAGGCAAGGTGTTGAAGCGCATCTGTGTGTAATCTTTAAGTCTTTCCTGGTCTTGTTCCAAAAGCCCCATTTCCGGATTGGAAACTTCCCAAGTGCCAGGATTGATTCGTGGATAGACAATAATCAGTTTTCATGTATCGTGCATGAAAAATTCTTTTATGTACAGTAAACTATGCAGTATCCAGACAGTTTTTCCGGTTAAGCCTGCAAGAGGTGTTCTTTGACATAACTTACTGCATTGCTGAATATCATGATCCCGTTTCCTTCTTCCACTGGCTCTTCCTGTATTCTCTCTTTCTGTCTGGATTTTTTTATACTCCATTCAGGATGGTTGGTATAGTGGTTAAATGCCTCAGGGTGTGGCATCATTCCCAGTATATGGCCGGTAGGATCACATATCGCAGCAATATCCTCAAGTGATCCGTTTGGGTTTGCGGGATATCTGCCATTGGCAAGTGATTTGTCCCTTGTTGCATACTGCATCACGATTTGATTGCCCTTGACAAGTCTTTCTATATCTTCCTTGCTTGCATAGAATTTTCCCTCTCCGTGTCTGACCGGAAGATCAATAACAGACATTCCTTTTGTAAATACCGATGGTGATGATTCATTGATTCTGAGAGTGGTCCATATATCAATGAAGTTACCTCTGTCATTGGCGACAAGAGCAATGCGTCGTTCGTTGTAATTTGAGTCAAAACCGGGTAAAAGGCCCATGTTGACAAGGGCCTGGAAACCGTTACATATGCCTATGATAAGTTTTCCTTTGTCAATAAAGCGTTTTAGTTCCCTGCCCATATGATGTTTCAGCTTTGAGGCTATAAGCACTCCTGCGCCATGATCGTCTCCCCAACTGAACCCCCCGCCAAGGACCATTATGTGATACTGATCAAGAAATGCTCCCCTGGTTTTATGGTTTTCTTCTATGACCTCGTTTATATGTATACGGTGGGATACTGCACCGGCCTGTTTAAGGGAAAAATCTGTTTCATAATCGCAGTTGAGCCCATATCCGGTGAATACCAATGCCTTTACTTTCTTCATATCAGAGCTCCAAATCTTTTTTTCCATTGTTTTTTGAGTGTTATGACATCTTCATCTATGACGGGGCGTTTGTTGCCGGTGTGAATAACAAGATGTTGTGATGCTGTGACCTTGCCTGCACAGGTTGTATTTAGCCCTGTGCATGTTTTTTCAAACTCGGCCCTTTTTTCGGGGGGCACAGTTATGATAAACCTTCCGCATGATTCCGAGAAAAGTTTCTGTCCGGTTGACAGTCCTTCTGCAACAGGGACCTTTTCGATATCAATCTCCATGCCGAGTTCTCCAGCCATTGCAACCATGGCAAGATGAACGGCGAGGCCCCCTCTTGTTACTGCATGGCACGATGACACAATCTGTTTTGAAATGGCCCTGTGCAGTGTCTGGTATTGGGACCAAAGATCATCTGCATCAACTTCGGGAACGTTCAATCCCGTGTATCCCATCATCTCGTAATATTCGCTTCCTCCTGATTCATTTCTTGTTGTACCTGCTATGTAGACAAGATCTTCCGGAGATTTGGCATCCATTGTCAGGCATATGGATATGTCCTTTATCACGCTGGTGACTGTGAACATAAGGGTGGGGAGGCCTGAGACCTTGCGTCTTTCGCCGAAAGGTCCTTCAAGATTGCCATCTATATACATGCTGTCTTTTCCGGAGAGAAGGGGAATATGATAGGCAAGACATATATCTTTTAAAGCCTTGTTGGCACGGACAAGCTGGGCTGCCTTATACTTTCCGTCAGGGTTTTTTGCAGGATCATATATAATGGTTGGCCAGCAGAAGTTGTCCACGCCGGCAAGGTGATAGGGGTTACCTCCAACGGATATGACCTTTCTGACTGCCTCATCAACTGTTGCTGCCACCATATTGTATGTATCTATTGCTGAGTAAAAGGGGTTTAAGGCCTGGGACATGGCAATGCCCCGTTTTGAATTCAGTATCGGTCTTATAACTGCTGCATCACCAGGCACATCGGCATTTTTGCCTACCAGTGGTTTTATTACGCTTCCTCCCTGAACTTCATGGTCGTACTGCCTCTGGATCCAGTTCCTTTCGCATATATTGGGTCTGGCAAGCATACTCATTAATATGGAGGTATAATTTTCAGGTTCTTCAATGACCGGTTCTGTCAGACCCCTTAGTCTTGGCGGAATCCATTCCGCATCAAATTCCCATTGAGGAAACTCTGCTTTCAGAAAGTCCATGCTTATGTAAGCGCAGGTTTTGTTCTTGTAGTCCAGTCTGAGATAGCCGGAATCGTTGTATTCTCCTATAACAGTGCTTTCTACTGCATGTTTTTTTGACAGGGCCATGAAAGCATCAATATGTTCAGGTTTAACAGCTATGGTCATCCTTTCCTGGGATTCAGACACCCATATCTCCCATTGATCAA
The DNA here is from genome assembly GCA_964457545.1 of uncultured Desulfobacterales bacterium. Taxonomy (GTDB): domain Bacteria; phylum Desulfobacterota; class DSM-4660; order Desulfatiglandales; family Desulfatiglandaceae; genus JAGGTJ01. The sequence continues at coordinate 18,474 of CAYWEN010000020.1, forward strand.
GCCCTTCATACTTTAATGGGACCCGGTCGAGATGAACGTGACAGCCGTTGCTGAACAGGGCAGACTCCCCTATTGATGAAGAAAGGCCGCCTCCGCCATTGTCGGTAATAAAAGATACAAGGCCCCTGTCTCTTGCCTCGATAAGAAAATCGTGCATTTTTTTCTGGGTATAGGGGTCTCCTATCTGTACGTGGCCTGCAGGGGTGTGTTCACTGAAGGTCTCAGATGCAGCGGTAACACCGTGTATGCCGTCTTTGCCGACTCGTCCGCCGGACATGACTATGAGATCTCCCGGTTCTGTGGTCTTTTTGTGAGATGATTCTCCTGATACAACAGATGGCATGATGCCCAGTGCAGTAACAAATACGAGACATTTGCCTATAAAACTGTCATCAAAGAGAAGGAGCCCATAAGTGGTCGGTATGCCGCTTTTGTTTCCTCCATCCCGTACTCCTTCAACAATCCCGTCAAGCAACCTCCTTGGGTGCAGATGAGGTTTCAGGTCTCCATTGTAGTGCCTGTGTCCTACACAGAATCCATACATGCCGGAGACAAGTCTTGCACCCTTTCCCGTTCCCATTGGATCACGATACACTCCAACTATGCCTGTAATGGAACCACCGTATGCCTCCATATTAGACGGACTGTTGTGGGTTTCGCCGGTAATTGTGTAGTAGTGATCTTCATCAAAACGTCCCACACCGGCGTTGTCCCAGAGTACAGAGACCACCCAGTCCTTTTCTTCCTTTATAAGCAGGGTAGGGGCCTCTATGCAGGTCTTGAAGAGGTTGTCTACGGTTTCTTTTTTGCCGCTGTCTATGTCATGATACCGGAAAAGCCCCCTGAAGGTGTTGTGGTTGCAATGGTCACTTCTTGCCTGGGATATGTACTCTATTTCCACATCTGTAGGCAAATCAAGCCCGACCTCTTTTCTTTTTGCCCTGATGTCGTCACGCATGAAATACCTTCTTATGATCGGTATGTCACTGTCTCTGAGAGCGAGGTTTCTTTTCATGGAGATCTGTTTCAATTCCTGATCGTTTGATATGGGAATCGTTTTAACCTTGGGTTCATGGTTCAGAATTACCTTTGGTATAAGGTATCCTATGCCTGTTTCCCTGTTCCAGCCGGCCCCGGAGAATATCTTCCATTGCTGTATCAGATCGTTTGCCAGCAGTTCCGCTGCTATTGTGTTTGTCTCTGATTCAGATAGTGCTCCTTTTATTTGATATATCTTCGAGGTGTAAACGGCCTCACCTTCTTTGAATTTTATGCCCAGAAGATCCTCTATTGCCTCTTGAGCGGTGCTGCCTGCAGTGTCCCTTACACCGGGCTTGAATCTGACCCATATCAGCCAGTCAAAATTGTCTGCAATGGGGCTAAAGGAGGACAGCTCTGTTACGGGGTTGGTGAATATTTCAACCCTTATTTTTTCCAACTGGCCGGGATTCAGGTCTGCATCAATGGTCAGGACCCTGATTACACGGATATCTTTGATTCGATATCCGAAATATTCCTGTGTCTTTTTAAGGATAACAGTGCCTTCAGCATCAGTTAGATCTTTTTTAAGTTTTATTTCGAGTCTTGCAGTCATTTTTTCCCTTGCAGTTTAAAGTAAGGTTTGTCTGATTTCTGTCCATAAACGGCCAGATTTTGTAATCCTGCCATCAATCCTTAGGCGTTTTTTGTTCAATGTGTTATTATGTTAAGATACGTTTTTGCCCTTGTTTTATTTGTGATTGTGCGAAGGTTTTTATCTCCGGACAGGAAACTTCTCAGGTGCAGAAATCAGTTTGTGGATGGACACTGTCTGTGAGAGTGTCCGGAGATGGCAATCTTTTTGCCTGTGCAAAAATTACCACAGACAGATGATTGATTTTCCAGGATACGGTGGTGTTTGGAATTATCTTTGCAGGATTCTTGACTTGTGGTATGCGCCAGACTGATATGATAAGCCACCATAAAAAAATAAAAGAAACGTTAATGGAAAGGTTGGGTGTAGTCAATATCTTTACCGCAAAAATTTTCTTTATAACTTTATAAACTGACTGGTGTTCATACACCTGTCAGCTTTTGGCTGCAGGCTTGTTTTGCAATGCCTGTATGTTTTTATGCAGGGGCGGAGGAAGTATCAGTTCAATAACCGGGCAGGAAATAAAGACCTTCCCTGAAGCAGGCCAGGAAAAGGGGCTTCCCTTTTTACAGTTTGTCGGAAAAACCTTTCTGCCGCCTTTTTTGAGCTGTCGCAGCAGGGTTGTCCATAAAGATAGATTCTGGACAGCAGCAAGTTCTGGACAGGTGCCGGGATTATGGAAAACAGCCGTTTGTGCATGATAGCCGTTATTTGAATTATGTAATAACGTAGATGGGTTGAAATTTTGTCTGATAGTATATATATTTCTGATTGATACTTGTATATAGAACAGTTTTTTGGCACTGCAAGGTTTTGGCTCATAAACCGCTCTTTCCGTAATGCCTGTCTGTTTTTGTGTCCTGCACATATATACCATTCACAAACGGCTACATTCCGCAATTTCTGCGTCTGCCTGTAATCTGGCTGCAGACAGATCAGTCTGCGGTATTCCCTTTGATCTTGCACAAAACTATTATCCTTTGAAAAAACGGGAATCCGCTTTTATGGGGCAGGATTGACTTCTTGATGAATGTAAGGTGTTGAAAACCTGCAGATGTCAGAAATTGATTCATGTGTGGAAAACAAATGGGACCGGGATTATGAGCAACATACAATTACCTTGCATGGACAAAATTTTTTCATGGGCAGATGAAAATTTTTGATGGCCTCAATGAGGAGTTATATATGGATAAAGAAATATACGATGATGGAAGTAAAAAGATCCCTGACCAGAAGGAACTTGAAAAGGAACTTAGTGAGTACCTTTCCAAAAAATATGGTGGCAGAATAAAGATCATATCCCCTCTTGTCTTTCCAAAGTCGGAGAATGAGTCGTCTGATGAGGTCCAGGGCGATTTTTCAGGCGGCAGGGAATTGGAGTTTGACATGTTGCCCGAGGAACTGGAGTCCTATCTTAAAAGCTTTGTAGTAAAGCAAAGAGATGCCATATCTGTCCTTGCCACAAAAATATGTACACACTTCAACAGAATCAAGCATACAAAAAAGATGAAGGGGGACAATGGTTCGGGAGGCGTGGGCATGATTAAAAACAATGTCCTGCTTATTGGGCCTACCGGTGTGGGAAAGACCTATCTCATAAAGCTTATTGCACATAAACTCGGGGTGCCTTTTGTTAAAGGGGATGCTACCAAGTTCAGTGAAACCGGTTACGTGGGAGGAGATGTGGAAGACCTTGTCCGTGATCTCCTTTATGATGCAAAGGAAGATATACAGCTTGCGGAAAACGGTATAATATACATTGACGAGATTGACAAGATTGCATCGTCCCGTAATATTATCGGGCATGATGTATCACGGACAGGTGTTCAAAGGGCACTGTTAAAGCCAATGGAAGAGACAGATGTTGATCTGAAGGTCCCTCATGATCCTATATCGCAGATACAGGCTATTGAACATTACAGAAAGACAGGGAAGAGAGAAAAAAAGGTGGTTAACACCAAAAATATACTGTTTATTATGAGCGGTGCCTTTGGAGATCTTGCCAGGATTATCAAAAAGAGACTTCAGTCTCAGGGGATTGGCTTTGAGGCAGATGTTAAATCATCGGACGTTGATTGGGATCTGCTTAAGGAAATTACGGTGCAGGACCTTATTGAATTTGGTTTTGAGTCCGAGTTTGTTGGCCGGTTGCCTGTAATAGTAGTACTTGATGAACTTACAAGAGATGATCTGGTTGAAATTCTCAAAAATCCTAACAACCCTATAATTATCAGTAAACGTCTTGACTTCAAGGCCTATGGCATTGATATAAAATTTGAGAATGAGGCCCTTGTCAAAATAGCAGATCTTGCAATTGCCCAGAAGACAGGAGCCAGAGGACTTGTGAGCGCTATGGAACGTGTACTGATTCCTTTTGAAAAGAAACTGCCTTCCACAAACATTAAAAAGTTTCTTGTTACTCCAGACGTGGTTACTCATCCTGAAGAGCAACTGGAACATCTGTTGAATGTTGCAGACACCAAGGAATTTCAGGACAGATTTGATGCCGCTGTTGAGGCGGAGCTTAGAGAATTAAAGACCTATATAGCAAATACGGCTGATGATTTTAAGAATATTTCAGGTCTTGAACTAAACGAAAACAGGGCGGAACTGATTGCAAACATCTATCTTGAAAACCTGTCGGATATAAATACTGCGCACACTGTTTTCAAGCAGATGTATGATAAGGTCAAGGCACAGGAAACTTCATTTCTCAAAACGTTTGATATGGATTTATCCTTTGATGAGGATGCGGTTGACAAGATCATTGAAGAGGCTGTAAAAACCGGTCGGGATGCAGGGGATTTGGCCTTTGAGATTGTAAAAAGGCTTGAGTACGGTCTTAATCTGGTAAAAGACAGGTCAGGTATTGATGGTTTTGTTATCGATGTTGCTGCGGTAACAGATATGGATGGATATATCAATAACCTTATAAAAAAGTACTATCGTCAGCAGGTCTAAGTTGGTTTGCATAAAAGCAGTGGCAGGATATAACATGTTTTTTGTTGGCCCTGAAAAAAGGTGGCGCCTTTTTGGGCCGGGACTTGCGTTAGTGCAAAGGATATAAATAAATGATAGGCATTTCAAAACTTTACTGTGGAGCAGTTGAACCTTCTGATGTCCTTCGTTATCATAGACATTCAAAAGACCTTCCCTCCCATCTCCTCCAGTTTTCAGCAGATAAAAAGCCGGTTGTGGTATGGAATGTTACAAAGGCATGTAATCTGAGGTGCATACATTGTTATGCCCGTGCCGGTGAAGCAAGGCATACAGATGAGCTTTCCAATGCACAGGGCAAGGCCCTTATTGATGATCTTTCTGATTTTGGGGTTCCTGTTATCTTGTTTTCCGGAGGAGAGCCTCTTATGCGGCCCGACCTTGTAGATTTGGCAGGTTATGCGGTCAAAAAAGGAATACGTGCTGTTATTTCAACTAATGGCACCCTGATTACTGCAGACAAGGCCAGGGAATTGCAGGACATAGGCCTTTCCTATGTTGGGGTAAGTCTGGATGGAATAGGGGAGGTCAATGACCGTTTCAGAGGAAAAAAGGGGGCGTTTCATGATACCATGCAAGGTATAGAGAATTGCCAGAAAGCTGGTCTTAAAGTGGGCCTGAGGTTTACCATTAATCGATTGAATGTTGCTGAAATGTCAAGTATCTTTGATCTCTTGGAGGAGTGTGATATTCCGAGGGCATGTTTTTATCATCTGGTTTATGCGGGCCGTGGTTCAGATATGGTTAAACAGGATCTTGCGCACGATGAAACACGAAAGGCAGTTGATCTTATTATGGACAGAACAAAGGATCTCCACGAAAGGGGAAAACCAAAGGAGATCCTGACTGTGGATAATCATGCAGACGGGCCGTATCTTTATCTCAGGGTATTGAAGGAAGATGCTGCAAGGGCAAAAGAGGTGCTTGAGCTGCTCGAGATGAACGAGGGAAACAGTTCAGGCAGAGGTATAGGATGTGTAAGCTGGGATGGAAATGTCTATGCCGATCAGTTCTGGAGACATTACAGCTTTGGCAATGTGTGCAAAAGACCGTTCAGTGTGATATGGACGGATACTTCTGATCCATTGATGGCAAGGCTGAAAGACAAAAAAAGATATGTTAAGGGACGTTGTGCACGCTGTCGGTGGCTTGACATATGCGCAGGTAATTTCAGGGTCAGGGCAGAGGCGGTGACAGGTGATGTTTGGGCCGAAGATCCTGCATGTTATTTAACTGATGAAGAGATTGACAGAAGGAATTATCAATGAAAATAAGACCACGCAGGCTTAGAAAGACATCTGCTGTCCGGGATATGGTGAGGGAAACCGGTTTGTCTGTAAAAGACCTTGTTGCGCCTCTTTTTGTTAAACACGGCGACAATGTTAAGGAGCCTATCCCTTCAATGCCAGGTCAGTACCATTTTTCTGTGGATACTCTTGTTAAGGAGGCTGAGGAGCTCTGGTCTCTTGGGATTCCGGCCATTATCATATTTGGACTTCCTGACAGAAAAGACCCTGTTGGCAGCAGTTCATGGGACAGAAAAGGGATCGTTCAACGTGCGGTTTCAGCCGTGAAAAAGGCTGTCCCTGATATGGTTGTTATTACGGATGTATGTCTGTGTGAGTACACGGATCATGGACATTGCGGCGTTATAAAGGATGGCGCTGTGGACAATGATGCCACTGTGGAGTTGTTGGCACGTCAGGCAGTGACGCATGCTGATGCAGGTGTGGATTTTGTCGCTCCTTCTGATATGATGGATGGCCGTGTAGGCGCTATTCGTGATCTCCTTGATTCAAAAGGCCATTACAATGTGGGCATACTTTCGTATGCGGTTAAATATGCATCTGCCTTTTACGGGCCGTTTCGTGATGCTGCAGATTCTGCACCACAGTTTGGTGACCGTTGTTCTTACCAGATGGATCCGGCCAATGCACGTGAGGCCATAAGAGAGGCATCTTGTGATATAGAAGAGGGAGCAGATATTATTATGGTAAAACCTGCCATGCCATACCTTGATATTGTCAGGCGGGTTTCTGACATGTCTTCTGTTCCTGTAGCCGCCTATAATGTAAGCGGAGAATATGCAATGCTCAAGGCTGCCTCTCAAAACGGCTGGATAGATGGTAACAGGGCAATGACAGAGATGCTTGTTTCAATAAAGAGGGCAGGTGCGGATTTGATTCTTACCTATTTTGCCAGAGAATGTGCATATCTTATGGGCTGAAACCTGGAATATCCAGGCATTGGCGTCCTGGGCGTTGATTATGACAAATTCACATGGGTATGAAAACGGGCCAAGGCTTGTGGCCTGGGAACTTACAAGACGATGTAATCTTAACTGTGTACACTGCAGGGCAGGGGCAAAAAATGGGCCTTACGATGGAGAACTTGACACTTCAAGGTGTATCAGGATACTTGATGAGATAAGTGAGGTTGGAAAACCTGTTATTATTCTTACCGGAGGTGAACCGCTTTTAAGAGAGGATATCTTTGATCTGTCGGAATATGGTTCGTCTGTTGGTTTAAAGATGGTACTGGCAACTAACGGTACTTTGCTTACACCTGAAATTGCAAAAAGGGCACTTTCTTCCGGAATAAAACGCGTAAGTATATCTATTGATAGTGCGAGGGAGGACCGGCACGATGATTTCAGGAAGGAACCGGGCGCTTTCAGGGCCGCTGTGAACGGAGTCAGGGTTTTGAAAGAGGCAGGGCTTGAATTTCAGATCAATACCACTGTTACCCGGCATAATATTGATGAGGTGGAGAACATCCTTGATTTTACGGTTCGTCTCGGTGCAGTGGCACACCATATCTTTCTCCTTGTTCCTACAGGACGGGCCAAAGAAATGGTAAACCAGGAGATTGATGCCCTTGCCTATGAGAGACTTCTGCACTGGTTTTACAGCATGAGAGGAAAGACCCCTCTTCATCTAAAGGCAACATGCGCCCCCCAATATTACCGGATATTACGCCAGGAGGCCTATAAAAAGGGGGAAAGGGTCAATTTCAGCACCTATGGGCTTGATGCAGTGACGCGCGGCTGTCTTGGAGGAACCGGTTTTTGTTTTATTTCATCAGTTGGTACTGTTCAACCCTGCGGTTATCTTGAAGTTGCATGCGGTGATTTAAGGAAGAAATCATTCAGAGAGATCTGGTTTGAATCAGCGGTCTTTAACAGGCTGCGTGATTTTTCGTCTTACAGGGGAAAGTGTGGCCGATGTGAATTTGTAAGGGTATGCGGAGGTTGTAGGGCCAGGGCATTTGAAGCGACAGGGGATTTCCTTGCCGAAGAACCCCTGTGCAGTTATGAACCAAAAAAAGAGATAATGTGATCTGGATTTTTCTGTGACGAGATGTGACAGGTATAACAAACTGTCATCCCCTGTATGGCGGCCAGGTCCTTTATCGATATATACAGGTGGTGTGCGTGGACAGTATTGACAGGGATCTTTTGAATAAAATACAATCAGATTTTCCTATTGTATCCAGGCCGTATTATGAATTGGGAAAAAGACTGGGAATTTCCGAGGATGATGTTATTGAGCGTATCAACAGGCTTAAAGACATTGGCATTATCAGACGAATAGGCGGGAATTTCAATTCCAGAAACCTGAATTTTGTAAGCACCCTATGTGCTGCCAGGGTGCCGGAGGACAAGGTAGGCAGTTTTGTTGAGGCAGTAAACCGTTATCCGGGCGTGACCCACAATTATCTAAGAAACGACGAGTATAATATCTGGTTTACCTTTATTGCTGAAGATATGAGTTATATAAATAATGCACTCAAGGATATTTCGGAAGAGACAGGGGTGCATGATATCCTGAATTTGCCTGCAGAGAAGATATTCAAGATAAAGGTGGATTTTGAGGTGTAAGTGTATTTCTGCCTTGAACATTACCATTCTTCCTCTTCGTCTGGTTCAAACTTTTTCATGATTCTGTCCAGTTCTGTTTCACTTATTCTTCCCATATCTAACAGCAAATCTCCTATCCCGTCTTCACGCAGCGCTTGCTTTGAAAGTATTGTTGTATTGGTTTTCCCGCCTATATTGTAAAAGGTATATTCCAGTGTGAGTCTTGATTTTTTAAGCATGTGTATATTACTTATTCCTGAAAATATGAAATGATAACTTAAAAGGATATACATAGATCCTGTTAATATTGACCAGAAAAACAGTTTTTTTATAAAAAACATTGTTCTTTTGCCTGATTTTGCACGAAAATTCCTGTTTTTATATTGACAAAACCCATCACAATACCGGTGATTTGCTGATGTGCTTCAAGTGTGGTTTATGATAAAGAAAAAGCCTTTATTATCATACAGGTAAAATGCAAAAAACATACCTGTTGTCAGGGGGGTGTTGACATGTGAGGTGTTTAGTCGAGAGATGAAAATTTTTGTGCAAGATCAAGGAAATCAAGGCCGCAAACACGTTTTTTTAATGCGTTGCACAGGGAAATACCGCAGGCGGAATGTGGCCATTTGTGGATGGAAACTGTTTGGTTCTGTGATAACGAAGAGGGTTTTTGTGGTGTGTTTGTGTCAGCGGTTTTTTCTGTTGCCTGTAGCCTTCTTTATTACAAAAAAGATCCCGGCACATAATAAGACAAACACGATTATGGTGTTATATCTCTTTATGATATAGCCAAGGTTGGCTTTTACTGTATTCCAGTTGTTGCCCAGTTCAAACCCCAGCCATATCCAGATGAGATTCCATATGGCACAACTGAGGAGGGCAAAAAACATAACTTTTGAAACAGAAAGCCTGGATATTCCACTGGCAATGGATATTACGGATCGGACTCCGGGTAGAAAACGATTAAAAAGGACAAGTATATACCCATATCTTTTCAGCCATTCTTCTCCTTTGATTATATCTTCTGCCTTGAACCACCTGTAGTCCTTGATTATAAAAAAATGTTTTCCCAGAGCCTGACCCACCCAGAACAGAGACATAAAGCCTGCTACACTGCCTATTGTGGTTGCAGCATACACACCAAAGAAAGTCAGTCTGTCAGTGCTTACGAGGAAGGCTCCAAAGGCCGTGATTGTGTCTCCTGGGATTGGAGGAAAGATGTTTTCTATATATGCGCTTACAGCAAGAAGCACATATATAATGGCGTTGGGAAGAGAGGAAAGAAAATGAAGGAATGAATCGATATTGCTCAAGACCTGTTTCCTTGTTTAGGGTAACACAAAAGTTGTGCTGTTTGATTCCTTGTGAATTACAGGGTTGATGCCTGACAAAATAAAACCCGGAAGATCGAAGACCTGTGATGTCGTTCAGACTGTTTTAGCTTAATTTTATATTAAACGCAGTGTCAAGGTTTTTATGAGGCAATTTTTGATACCTTGCCGCCATGGAGGGAAGGTTCTGTTCGTACAGGCGGTTGAAAACCGTATCTTTGTCCCTTTTTCACATCCTTGAGTTCTTCCTGATATTCCCATGTCCAGAAAGCTGTGTGCATGCACATGATGAAAGCCTGCGGTTTATTCTGACCCTTTAGGTGCCCTTTATGCCCCGGGATATCTTGGGTTCGGGGATCGCTCCCTATTCATGGGCTGGTACGGCCCTGTAAAGTTTTATGTTTACATCCCCGAAACCTGAAAGTCTTCCATGTATGAGAATAGGAAGCCCTGAATCTTTGTCAATGTATATGTCAAAATCCCCCCTTAGGCCGAAAAAAGAGAATCCTTTGTCCTTTTGCCCTATGTTTGTCAGAGAACGAGGCGAGAAGGATACCTTGATGTATTTGGCCTTCTCTTTTCTGTAGGTATTTGGTTCCTCCTCTTTTTTAGAAGGAAAAACATGCAGATCGTTTACATAGGCTGTATGTATCTGCAGTATGTATATCTGATGTTTGTTCAGTACCAGCAGACTTGCCTGCTTCAAGTTATGAAAGGCGGTATATGGAAACAGGACAAGGATTGAGGGTTCAATTATATCCTGTGCCCTTATTCCCCGAATGCCGTAGGAATAAAAGGTTTCCTTTGTGTCTGTCCATGAATCCGGGGACATCTCTGCTTCATCCTGGTTTGAAGGCATTCTTTTCAGTCTCATTACCCCTGTATCTTTTAGCCAATATATCCTTTCCCGTTTTTTCTCTCCCATACTCAGTTTTACATATCCAAGTAATTTGAGTCCATTAACTGATAAAAGCCCTTTACATATCCTTGAATCTGCATTTTGTATATATGTGTTGTTGTTTATATAATAAAAGGCCGTGCTTTTTATATCTTCTTTTGAGCCTATCAGGGGGTTTACGGATGTAATGACGGAAATTCGTAATATTTTATTGTTTATTGTTTTGCTGTTGTTCAGATTATCTTGCTGCAAATCATTAACTGTAAGAGGACAGAATGTCTTTTGTGCATCAGGATCTGAAGGCCTGATGTTTATGCGTATATCAATGTCATATAAAAAAGATTCGGCTTTGAATGCAAGGCATTTCCACTGGATATGATCTGTGGCGATAAACCTGTTTTTTGTTATGCGCTCAGCCTTTGTTTGTATAACTGTAATGCCTGTAAGTAAAAAAAGGATTACAGCTACAAGTTGTATTGTTTTTGTATTTTTTGATATATTCAGATCGTCCATATTGTTTTTTTATGAACCCCGATTAGTTTCAAAGTGTAGTTTATTGTAAATGCAATGACTATGTGGCACAGATAAAGCAAAGTCAACAGTTGTTTCAAAAAGACAGGACGGTTTCATGAACGGCCTGTAATGGTTTGATAAAAAATGACAGCAGTGTTTTTCTGTTGCCGCTGTTTTCATGTTTTGATTTGGAAATTATCTATGAAGGTTCTGAGGGCCAGACAGATGTGGAAGCAGACATGGGTATCTTGAATCAGGGAGTGTTGACCTGCATTATATTCTTCAGAATCATGGGGGGGATAGGATTGTGAAACAATTTGTTCTGTTTTTGTCTGTTTACGTACTTTTTGCAATGAACAGTGTTTTTGCAGGCAATGTGCCGGATACCACTACTGTTCCCGAATCTCTTGAGGCATGGAAGGCATGGGTGCTTCACGGGGAGGAGAAACATTTCTGTCCGGTTTTTTACAATGATCCTGACAAACATATATGCATGTGGCCGTCCCGTATTGAGCTCGGTCTGAACAGGTCCGGCGGATATTTTTCCCAAAGGCTGCTGGCCTTTACTGAAGGATGGGATTGCCTGCCCGGGGGTAATGGGCAATGGCCCAGGGATGTTTATGTTGATGGAAAAAAGGTGCCTGTTATCCTTAGAAACAAAATGCCCTGTATAAAGATTGAATCTGGCAGTCATATCGTAAGGGGAAGATTTGTCTGGCGCAGTCTCCCCGAAATGATACACATCCCTGGTTCAAGCGGTTTGCTTGCACTGTATGTTAATGGCAAAAAGATAAATTTTCCTGTCAGGGACCGGGCTGGGCGTGTATGGCTGAAAAAAAAGGCAGAGAAACCCTCGCAGGAGGACAGGGTCAACATACGTATATTCAGATTGATCAAAGATATCATTCCGATGCAGATAATTACCCGTTTCAGGATAGATGTTTCCGGACATCCTCGTGAGATACAGGCCCGTGGGGCTGTTCTTCAGGGTTTTGTTCCCCTTTTTGTCAAAAGTCCTGTCCCTGCTGGTATTGGATCTGGAAACACCCTGATAATGCAGGCAGGTCCCGGACAATGGCAAATTGATGTGGCTTCACGCTCCACAGATCAGATCAAAAAGATAAAATTGGCAAATGCCCCCTATGGAGAAGAGATATGGGTATTTGAATCTCATAATGAATTGCGTATGGTGCAGGTTAAAGGTGCTCCCTCAATTGATCCTTCACGTGCAGATATACCTGATGCATGGAGGCATTTTCCTGCATTTATTGTAAAACAGGGAACATCTCTTGTTTTTAAGGAAATCAAAAGAGGCGATTCTGATCCGGGCCCTGATTCCCTGAGCCTTGCAAGAACGTGGTGGCTGGATTTTGACGGTAATGGTTATACTGTCCTTGACCGGATAAGTGCCATTGGCACAATGAAAAAAGACTGGTATCTTGCCATGAATCCGCCGTTTATCCTGGGAAGGGTAACCATAGATGGAAGGGATCAGCTTATAACGGAACATGCCGGAAAACCTGGGGTTGAGATCAGAAATGGCCATTTCAATATGACTGCTGTATCGAGGTGTGGCAGGATCTCACTGACCGATATGTCTGTGACAGGCTGGGATCATGATTTTATAAAGGTATCATCTGTTCTTAACCTGCCTCCTGGCTGGAGATTGTTTGCTGCATCGGGTGTGGATATTTTGTCCGGAACATGGATTTCTGCATGGTCCCTGTTTGATCTGTTTTTGATTATGATTATATCCCTGTCTGTATTCAGGTTGTGGGGATCAAGGTGGGGGATTATGGCCCTTGTCACCCTTGTTCTTATTTATCAGGAGCCCGGTTCTCCCCATTTTGTATGGCTCAGCATGGTGTTTGCCGTAGCGCTTTTAAGAGTTCTGCAGGATGGATGGATAAAGAGGCTGGTAAATATATGGGCTGCCGGTTCCCTGCTGGTCCTTGTTTTGCTGTCAATACCTTTTATTGTCCATCAGGTACGCTGGGGTATATATCCCCAATTAGAGCCTCGGCAGGTCTGGTCAACGAGATCAGGATATACAGACAGCAGTGGCCGGACAAGGTTGCCTGAAAGTACACTTGTGAGACAGCGTAGAAAAAACAAGGTGTTAAGCCTTAAAGGTCTTGAGGATGGGATCAGATCAATGGCTTTTCCCGGCAAGTCATATTTATCCAGAGACAAATCTGAATACAAACTTGCAGAACATGATCCCAATGCCTTGATTCAAACCGGGCCAGGGGTTCCTGAATGGCATTGGCATTCCTACAGCATGCGCTGGAATGGACCTGTAGAAAAAGGCCAGCATATGCATATTGTACTTTTTCCTCCGATTGTAAATCTTGTGCTTGCCCTGATCAGGGTAATGTTTCTTGTAATATTGATTCTGAAAATGGCAAGTTTTATTGGCTGGAAAAAAATACCGGTGAGCAGATTCAGTTTTGCTGCCTGTCTTGTTATTGGTATGTTTCTGTGTTCATCTCTGGTCAGGGCAAAAACCGTGACTGGCGCCTTTCCTCCAAGGTATATGCTACAGGAACTGAAAAACCGGCTTCTTGAACGTCCCGAATGCTTTCCTCACTGTGCAGATATCCCTTATGTAAATATTTTTCTGCATCCTGAAAATATCAGAATGATAGTCGGGATAGATGCAGAGATCGATACTGCAGTGCCTTTGCCTGGCCCGTTAAAAATCTGGGCGCCTGTCAGTATCATGATTGATGGCAGGTCTGCGAAAGGGATTATGCAATACAGGGATGGATATTTGTGGGTATTTGTTTCCAAAGGCATACATGTACTTGTACTTGAAGGGCCAATTCCTTTGGTGGACTCTGTTTATATCCATTTTAAACTGTCCCCCCGGACAGTAAGATACGAAGGTTCCGGATGGAAGGTTCAGGGAATAGGAAAAGACGGCACGGTTAAAGGCGGAATCAAAATAGTAAGGAAAGAAAAGTCGGCTGAAGATCATAGTAAGGGTGTTAAAAGTCATTCCTTTGCTGCCTTGCCTCCGTTTCTTCATGTTAAGCGTGTTATTTCCCTGTCGCTTAACTGGCATGTTACAACAACGGTACGCCGTGTAACACCTGTGGGAACGCCGGTTGTTGTGTCCATTCCCCTTATTAAGGGAGAATCTGTCACAACACCAGGTCTGGATGTGGAAAAGGAACATGTGTACATCAATATGGGTCCCATGATGCGAGAGACAGGATGGCAATCCACTTTAAAACCCGCAAGCATGATAACATTGACAGCCCCCAGGAATGTTATTTGGACAGAAACATGGATTCTGGATATAAGCCCCATATGGCATTGTACATTTCAAGGCATACCTGTAATTCACCGTCAGGACAGCAGAGGAAGGTTAAGACCGGAGTGGAGGCCTTGGCCCGGTGAAAAGGTAACCTTGTCAGTATCAAAACCAAGGGCAGTGAAGGGGAAATATCTTACTATTGATCATGTTGACCTTAACCTGTCTTCCGGCAGGTCTCTTGACAAGATAGATATGTCGATGAAACTCAGAAGCAGCAGGGGAGGGGAGCACAGGATAATGCTTCCTGCCGGTGCACGTATACAGGAGGTCAGAGTAAATGGACGCCTTTTACCTGTTTCCGAGCATAAAACCTCCTTTATGGTGCCATTAAGACCGGGAAAATCAAAGGTAAATGTCAAATGGATTCATAGATCGGATTCCATTGTGTTAAAACGTGGACCGGCTGTGCATACAGGCAGTGACGCCGCTAATGTAAATATATTTTTCAGGATGCCTGGGAACAGATGGATACTGTGGGCTCATGGCCCTGTTATGGGTCCGGTGGTGCTGTTCTGGAGCATCGTGGCTGTGGTTATTCTGGCGGCTTTTGTTCTTGGGAGGATTTCGGTGGCTCCGCTTAAGACCTGGCAGTGGATTCTGTTGGGGCTTGGACTGACCCAGGTGCATCCTGTTGTTGCCCTTATGGTAGTCGGCTGGTTTGTGCTATTGGGTCTTCGTGGAAAGGGGGTTTATCCTCGGCATCCCTTTTTGTTTGATGTAGGCCAGGTAGTGCTTGTTGTATGGACAGCGGCTGCGTTTGCAGGTTTGTATGCAGCCATTCAGCATGGGCTTCTCGGTATCCCTGATATGCAGATAGCAGGTAATGGCTCATCCGGTCTTATTCTGCACTGGACCCAGGACAGAACAGGAGATATACTGCCTCAACCATGGGTTATATCTGTTCCTATGTTTGTATTTCGGTTCTTGATGCTTTTGTGGTCACTCTGGCTGGCTCATTCCCTTGTGTCCTGGACAAGGTGGGCCTGGCAGTCTTTCAGTAAGGAATGTATATGGAAAAACCTTCGACAGTGAGCAAGGCATGGCAATCAGTGTGAAATATGGTTTTCCAACTGTTCTTGGGATAAGAGAAGAAATATCAAACAAAACTGAAGACGGGAAATTTGACGGCAACAGATATCGATTGAATAAATACCGGATACAAAAGAGAACTTGCTGGAGCTGCTAATCGTGGACCTAAAACAACTGAAGTCAAACATTAAAATGCAAAGCTTAAAGTTCGTTTGGATAAAGAGTTTATAAACAATGCCAAAAAAGAACTTGTTTTTCTGGTAAAGGAGTATTCGTTCCTGTTGTTCGGAGTACGGCAGGTGAATCGTTGAATTTGAAGTTATGCTGATTCCTTTCAGCCTTCTATCTATCCTGAAGTGCTTGCTCCTGCTCTGTCTTTCGGATCGGTATTGATACTGGTCTGTTTTTGGTAACCGGTACGCTTGTGGCGGTTTTGAGAGCACTTGTCCTCCCGGATTTTTACAACAGGCATAAGTTACCTTCCTGATTGTTTTTTCAACATCGGCTGATTATGACAGACATAAAGGCATTTGATCTCATCAATTCCCCTCTTGACAAGACCAACCTTATTGAAGCAAGTGCCGGGACAGGAAAGACCTATGCCATAACAGGGATATTTTTACGCCTTATTATTGAAAAAGGCTTGTCTGTAAATGAGATATTGACTGTCACTTTTACAGAGGCAGCAACAAGTGAACTGAAAATCAGGATTCGTTCCAGATTGCTGGATGCCATAAGTGCCTTTACTGCCTGCAAAAGCCAGGATCCATTTCTTAATGGACTGATAGGAAAGGTTTTGTCTTTTAAAGGTGCCCGTTCTGCATCTATGATAACATCTATGCTGCAGCAGGAACTGAGAAATTTTGACCAGGCATCTATATTTACCATCCATGGTTTTTGCAGAACAGTCCTTAACGATAATGCCTTTGAAAGCGGTCTGCCTTTTGATACAGAACTGGTTGTCGATGAAAAGGAACTGATCAGGGAATCGGTTGAAGATTACTGGCGGATTCAGCTTCAGAAGGTTTCATCCCTTTTTGCAGGTTATGCAATAAGCAATGGGTTTCTTCCCGGCAGACTTGCCGATTATGCGACAAGCAAAAGTTCCAGGCCATACCTCAGGATAATTCCAGAGACCTGTTTCAAGGACACATCTGCCTGTGAAAAGGCCTTTATGGAGGCACTGGACAGTGTGTGCCATGCATGGGACAGGTGTAAAGATGAGGTGGTCGGGATACTTATGAATGATAAGGGCCTGAACAGGAACAGATACGGGAAAAAGGGCCTTTGTAATTGGATCTCGGAACTTGATTTTTTCCTTAAGTCAAAAGATGTTTTATTTCCTCTTCCCACCAAGTTCGAGAAATTTACGGCAAGAAATATCGCCTCTTCCATGAAGGCAGAAAAAACACCTCCTGACCACCCCTTTTTCAAGTTATGCGATGTCCTTATGGACAGGAATAATGCGCTGGAGGCAGAATTCAGGAAAAACTTGATTGGCCTTAAGGCAAGCATGTTCCGATATGTAGAAAAAAGGCTGGCAGAGAAAAAGGCAAAAAAGAATATTCAATCGTTTGATGATCTTTTGGTAAGATTCCTTTTCAGCCTCAGGAAAAAACCTGCAGGTGATTTTCTTGCCCGTACCGTCAGAAAGAGGTTCAGGGCTGCCTTGATCGATGAGTTTCAGGACACGGATCCTGTTCAATATGAGATATTCAGGAGGATATTTGGTTCTTCTGGTTCAATTCTTTTCTTTGTAGGTGATCCCAAACAGGCCATATACAGTTTCAGGGGCGCTGATATATTTACGTACCTGACAGCATCAAAGGACGTTCATGCCCGTTACACCCTGGAAGAAAACTGGCGTACTCATCCCTCCCTTGTAAATGCCGTAAACACCATCTTTCAAAATGCAAGAACACCATTCGTTTACGATGAAATAGATTTTCATCCTTCTGTTCCGGCAAAGGACCTGAACCATAAAGATCTGGTGGTGGGATCAGAGCCGGACGGGACACTGGATTTGTGGTTTGTTGATTCCAACAGGATAGCAGGTAAAGACGGACCTGTTTTGAAGAGAGATGTCCGTGGACCCATTATACATGCAATAGCAGAGGAGATAGCAAGACTGGTACATTCCGGAAATGCCCTTTTGGGTGACCAGCCGCTGAGTGCAAGGGATATTGCTGTCTTTGTACGGGAAAACAGGGATGCCCCTGATATCCAGAGGGCACTTGCCTTTTATCAGATACCGGCTGTTGTTTACAGTACGGACAACGTGTTTGACTCTCATGAGGCCTGGGAACTCCAAAGGGTGTTGATTGCAATATCAGAACCTGATCGTGAATCAGCCATCAGATCTGCGCTTGTAACTGATATGTTCGGACTGGACGGGACAGAAATAGATGCCCTGTCAGGTGATGAAAAAACCTGGGAAAAATGGATATCAAAATTCAGTTTCTATCATGAGTTATGGCTGAAATACGGGTTTATATGTATGTTCAAGCAGCTTATGTGCGAAGAAACGGTTTTGCCCAGGCTTATGAGCTTTCTTGACGGGGAAAGACGTTGTACCAACCTTTTGCATCTCCGTGACATACTTAACAGGGTATGTGTTGCGGAGAATCCTGGAATGTCAGATCTGATACAATGGCTTTCAGTGCAGAGAAATCCTGCCTCAATCCGCCTTGATGAGCACCAGATTCGTCTTGAGAGTGATGAAGATGCAGTGCATATAGTTACAATGCACAGGAGCAAGGGGCTTGAATATCCTGTAACATTCTGTCCTTTTTTATGGTCAGGATCTTCTGTCAGGAAAAACGATTCCCCGTTGATCTTTCATGATCCGGAAGACAGGATGACAGCTGTCCTTGATTTGGGATCAGACAGGGAAGAAGAACACCGTGCCATGAAAGAAAAGGAGATACTTGCAGAAAATGTAAGGCTGTTTTATGTGGCACTGACAAGGGCAAAGAATCGCTGCTATCTTGTGTGGGGACGATTTAATCAGGCAGGTTCATCTGCACCGGCATATGTTTTTCATCACGCAGCAAACACAGAAAAGCCTGTTCCATTTGTTCCGTTAAAGATAATGGAACAAAACTTTTCTGCCATGACAGATGAGCAGGTAAAAAAAGATCTTACAAGGCTTTGCAAGGCAGGTAAGGGCAGCATAAATGTGTATGATATGCCTATGGATCATGAAGATATACATCCTGCAAGCCGTGAGCATGACAGCCATGATCTTGTGTGCCGGTCTTTTGCAGGCAATGTAGATGTTGCCTGGCGCATATCAAGCTTCTCGTCTTTGATATCAGGATACGGGCCGTTAATTGAAGATGTTGCAGATTATGATGCCGATGTTCCGGAGAACAGGATGGACGAATCCGGTAACGATGCTGGTGGTCCTGTTGATTTTTTTACAGCGGGTAATCCTGATGTGACCGGTACTGAATATACCTATTGTGAAGAAAATGAAACACTACCTGAAAGAGATATCCGTGTATTTCCAAGAGGGGTAAGGGCAGGAACCTTTATGCATGATATATTGGAGCATCTGGATTTTACAGAAACATCAGATGAGACTGTCAGGCTCCTTGTTGCCAGCAAGTTGGATCAGTACGGCTTTGATATGGCCTGGCTTGACGCCGTATGTGCTATGGTGACAAATGTGGTAAATACACCCCTGAACAGGGATGGCCTGCGGCTTAAGGATATTGGAACAGAACACAGGCTCAATGAGACCGAATTTTATTTTCCCCTGAAACCTGTGTCTTCAAAAAGATTGCAGGATATAGTATCCGGGTATTATGGCAGATGCTGTTCAGAGGATATGATGTCCGAGGGTATAAAAGGGCTTCAGTTTTCCGAAACAAAAGGTTTTATGAAGGGGTTTATTGATCTGATTTTTACCTGGCGGGGACATTACTATCTTGTAGACTGGAAATCCAATTACCTTGGTATGAATGTCAGTGATTACAACCAGGAAGCTCTGTCTCTGTGCATGAACAGGCATCTTTATGTATTTCAGTATCTGATTTATACGGTTGCGCTTGATCAGTATCTGAGGCTCAGGATTCATGATTATCAGTATAAAACACATTTTGGCGGCGTTTTTTATGTCTTTTTGCGCGGGCTTGATCCTGATAAGGGGCCATCCTTTGGTATATATTACGATCTTCCCCCAGCAGAACTTGTCTGTGCCCTGTCCGATGCCCTTATAGGAGGGAATATACATCCCTGAAATGGGTTGGCCTTTACAATCCCCATGCCTGTCCGATGAAGTACTGACCCTGTTTCACTGTGTCTGATATACCTTGTTTGGTTTCCCCGCATATTGCTTGTGTTTCCTGTCCCTTAGACGTGTTTATGCCTTTTTTTGATCTTGTATGAATATCCTGTTTATGAAAATGGAACCTGCCCTTAGACAGTGGGGGTCGAGTGTCCAGCGATCAGAAAGTTGAAACCTTTGCTGTACCCGATAACCGGTCTATAAATGGATAACTGAATACAGCGGGGTTTCTGTTATGATTTTAAAGGGCATATTTTTCACGCAATTGTTCCGACAGTTTTTGTACGCTGGAGAAGGCCTTTTCCACTGTTTTTTCCTTGTCAGGATTGATCAGGCAGCAGGTAGCAGGTGAAAGCATGCTTTTTGTAAGCATATGAGGAATATCTATCCCTTTTCTACCCAGTGTATGCCAGACATTTTCAAGCTGTTTTGTTAATGAATCGAGATCTTCTTTTTCAAATGCCTCAAAACCGGTAGGGATGATTCCCCATACAATAATGCCTCCATTATCCAGAAAATGCTTTATTGACGGGGCATAGGATGCGAAGATTTCTGCATTTGTATAAATATCGAGGGAAAGGATATCGAGATCAAGGTTCAAAAGAAAATCCCAATCAGGATTGCCGCAAAGATGTATGCCTCTTGGTCGTTCAACCATAGTAAAAAAAAGTTCCATATCTTCTTTGGCCTTGATATCGTTGTATCCCGACATGGCGGAAAAAAGGTACTGAAGTCCTGGTTCGTCTACAAACATAAAGGCATTGTGGTT
Organism: uncultured Desulfobacterales bacterium; assembly: GCA_964457545.1. Classification (GTDB taxonomy): domain Bacteria; phylum Desulfobacterota; class DSM-4660; order Desulfatiglandales; family Desulfatiglandaceae; genus JAGGTJ01. The sequence continues at coordinate 39,119 of CAYWEN010000020.1, forward strand.
AAGCTCCTTCAGCCTTTTGAGCTGTACATTGATCCTTTTGCTCATAAATTCAAACATGAATGGACGTATGGTATCATCAAAAAGGATTGGCCGTTCGTTCTGGTCCTGGATGTTAAAACCAAAGCTGATCGGCCCTTCAAGCTGGCCCCGGATGGCAGGACGATCATACAGGTTCATTTCTAAAAACCGGTGATATACGCTGGAATAGTTTTTGCTGATATCAAAATAAGAAGGATTGTTAAAATTGGATAGAACCTCTTCCAGTTCTTCTGCAAATTTATCCGTGGAAAATTTCAGGGTCCTGTTATCAATATCAAGCAGTATTCCCGGAAAGTGTTCAGCAGCCTGGACATACATGTCTTCATAATAGCTGTAATTAGGCAACTGGGGCCAGAAAGGGACATCAAGAGACAAGGCTGTTTCAAGCGCTTGTTCAGGATCAGTGTGAGGCATTACAGCCATGGCAGTTGTTAAAAGATTCCCTGGGATGGGCATTTGTTATCTCCTGAATATGACAGATTCGTAAAAAGCCGGTTTGGTGCTTTGTACCAGCCCGTAAGTAATACCACTGATTGTCAGGCAGTTCGATAAAGGGCAATGTGTATGTATTGGAAAGATGCTTTTTGTGTATCAGCTCAATAACTCAATAATAGGGGGATAACAGCGAACGTACCACGGGGGCAGGAGGATTTTTCTTCCGCTCCGGGCCTCCAGACAGTCACGTCAGAAAAACCCTCCTGCCCCTGTTTATTGAGCTGTTACCTTTTTGTGTATATTTAGTGCCTGCACATAATATATTGTATGGTATGGCTGAATTTATGACAGGCCTTTGCATAATATTCCATTTTGATCAGCTTTTGTTTTTGCCCGTCTGCCGTTTATACGGGCAATGCAGGAGATGCAAACAGGTCAGCCTTGTGTTTTTGATGTTTGCAATATTATGCCTCCTGTTTTCTTGTCTTCCATGAATCTGAAGAAATTGAACATCCTGCAAAGGCCCTGACGTACTATTGCCCGGCCATCATGGCCTTGATATCTTCCTCAACTGTACTGATCGGTTTGATATCGAATTTGTCTACCAGCACCTTGGCTACGGCCGGAGACAGAAAGGCTGGCAAGGTGGGTCCAAGTCGTATCCCTTTTACACCGAGGGAGAGCAATGCAAGAAGTACTGTAACAGCCTTTTGTTCATACCATGCAATATCAAAGGATATCGGGAGTTCATTTATATCCTCAAGGTTAAAAACCTCTTTCAGCTTTAATGCAATAACTGCAAGGGAGTAGCAGTCATTGCATTGTCCGGCATCCAGAATCCTTGGTATCCCACCGATATCACCGAGATCCAGTTTGTTGTAGCGGTATTTTGCACACCCGGCTGTGAGGATTATGGTGTTTTTTGGCAGATTTTGTGCGACTTCAGTATAATAGCTGCGGGATTTCTGACGGCCATCACAGCCTGCCATAACAATAAAACGTTTTATGTCTCCGGCTTTAATGGCGGATACGATCCTGTCACTCAGGGATAGTACCTGGTTATGGGCAAAGCCTCCTACTATCTTGCCTGTTTCAATCTCGGTCGGCGGTGCACATTTTTTGGCCAGTGCGATAACTTTTGAAAAGTCTTTTGCGCCTCCTTCAGGCCTGTCCGGAATATGTGTTACTCCTGGATAGCCTGTTGTGCCTGTAGTAAATATACGGTCCTTGTAAGTGTTGTTTTTTTTGATCGGAATAATACAGTTTGTAGTCATAATTATGGGACCGTTAAAAGATTCAAATTCCCTGTTCTGATGCCACCATGAGCTGCCATAGTTTCCTATAAAATGATCATACTTCTTGAAAGCCGGATAATAGTTGGCTGGCAGCATCTCGCCATGTGTGTAAATGTCTATGCCTGTTCCCTTTGTCTGTGCAAGCAGCTCTTCCATGTCTTTCAGATCATGGCCGCTTATAAGTATCCCGGGATTTGATCCTACGCCTATATTAACCTCTGTTATTTCAGGATGACCGTAGGCACTGGTGTTGGCTTCATCGAGGGCAGCCATTGTTGTTACGGCAATTTCTCCGGCCTTCATGACCATACCGATCATTTCGTCCAATGACAGGTCCTTGGTGGTAGATGACAGGGCTTCCATGATAAAATTGTAAATTTCATCCTTTTCAACCTGAAGAATGGCGGCATGGTCAGCATAGGCGGCAATCCCTTTCAAACCGATAATCAGCAATTCCCGCAAGGATCTGACATCCTCATTCTTGGTGGCAAGAATACCAACCGATTTTGCCTTTTCCATGAATTGATCTGTATCATCTGAAAACCATGTGGCAGCATCGGGCAGGATTTCGTCAAAATCTTTTCCTGTTTTTTCCTTGTAGGCCGACATAACCTTTTCTTTGAGTATTTCTCTGCGTTTTAAGGCCTCCTTGATAAGTTCGATATATCTGTTATCGTCCCAGTTTACATTTGTAATGGTTGTAAAAAGTGCCTTGGCTGCAAACAGGCCATTATCCCGATTGGAAAGGCCAAGGTCCTTTGCCTTTTCACCATAGATTGCAAGCCCCTTAAGGGTATGGATTAATAAATCCTGTAGAATGGATGTTTCCTCTGGTTTTCCGCAAACGCCCTTGACTGTGCAGCCGGTGTTTTTGGCTGTTTCCTGACATTGAAAGCAAAACATGGTTTTTCCTCCTGACTTGTAGGGTTAAAAAAAGAACATGATCCCTTGATTTGTGCCGATCAACGAATCAGTTTTGAGTGCAAAAGAGTTTCCAATCCATAAACAAAACAGGTTTGTTTGGGATCAGGGCATGTAAGATTGTAACTGCAGCAATATGTGTTCAGGGTTAAAATCCAGGCATAACAAAGATATCGGAAAATGATCATTTATTGATGCAATCCGGTTTTAAAGGCATCTTATTTGCAAGTCACTTTAATTGCCTTGACTTAAATCAAGAGTAACGTAACTGTTTTTGTTTATGTGGCTGTGGACAATGATTTTTTAGATCAAATGCCTTTGTTTTTGCTTTTTTTGCACGTTTTTTGATGTTGCGTGATTGCAGATACCTGTCAGGTAACGGGCATTTGCGTTTGATATCATAGGACAGTCTGCCTGGACAGATCCAAATATTACACCAAGGAGATATTAATGGGTACAGACAATATTGTTTTTTTGGAGGTCATCGAATGGTTTGATGAAACCGGTCAGGAAATGGTTCACAGGATTCCTGAGCGTGGTTCTGGTGAAATTAAATTCGGGGCACAGCTTGTTGTTCGTGAGAGTCAGGCAGCGGTTATGTTTTACAAGGGCAGGGCATGTGATGCTTTTGGGCCGGGCCGACATACCCTGAAAACTGCCAATGTCCCTGTTATCACGAAAATGCTGTCTCTTCCCTGGGGTATGACAAGTCCCTTGCGTGCCGAGGTCTATATGGCCAATATGAAGGTCTTTACCGATCTTAAATGGGGAACAAGGGACCCTGTGGCATTTAAGGATTGTGAACTGGGACTTATCAGATTACGGGCGCATGGTGTATTCAATATAAGGATAATCCAGCCTGTCCTGTTTATCAACAGTCTTGTTGGAACTGTGGGTAAATATACAACGGATGAGATTGAGGAATATATAAAACGGGTGATTGTTTCCCGGTTTAATGACCATCTGGGTGAACATCTGGATACCATTTTTAACCTGCCAGGGCATTACGATGAACTTTCTGACGGCTTGCAAAAACGTCTCCAAAACGATCTTGTTCGTTTTGGTCTGGATCTTCAGAATCTGTATATTACATCTATTACTCCTCCACCTGAGGTGCAACAGGCCATTGATGATAAAAGCCGTTTGAATGTTATTCAGGACATGGACCGTCTGGTGAAAATGAAGGCGGCAATGGCAATGGAAAATGCCTCGACATCGGGCGGGAATGCCGGTTCAGCAATGGGAATGGGAATGGGTCTCATGGTTCCGGCCATGTTTGCTGATATGTTGCATACCAGGTCCGGAGGACAGGGTACAGGAGTTGTTAGCCAGGAAACAGTTTGTCCGGATTGCGGGAATCCTGTTCCCAGGAATGCCAGGTTCTGTCCCCTGTGCGGGCATCAACAGCTTGTCTTTGACAAGTGTGTAAACTGCGGGAAAAATCTTTCTCCTAACGCAAGATTTTGTCCAAAATGCGGGCATCCTGCAAGAGAAAAGGCTGTTCCCAGTATCTGCCCTTATTGCAAGGCAGAAAATCTGCCAGGTTCAGCCTTTTGCAATCGGTGTGGAGAAAAAATAGGATAAAATGGGTTTTACAGTAAGGCAGGAATGCCCACAATGTGGGGCACCGGTAGAAATGGATGAGGCTGATCATATACTGAGGTGTTCCTATTGCAATGTAAAAGGTTTTGTGTTTGCTCCGGATTATTACCGTTTTGTTTTACCTCACAAAACAGTGAACAAAAGGCATTTTTATGTCCCCTATCTGCGGTTTAAAGGCGCTGTTTATTATTGCAGAAATCTTGAGATTAAATACCGTATCGTTGATATAACAAATGTGGGAATATCATTAAAGGGAATGCCTGTATCTTTGGGGTTAAGACCTCAGGCCATGAAAATAAGATTCATCAGCCCTGACACAAACGGTCTGTTTTTTAGATTTCTTATAAAACCAACGGATATAATTGAAAGGGCAGGAAGACTTGTATCCGGCAAACAATCTGGTCAGTCCTTTTACCGTGCCTATATAGGAGAGGCATTGAGCCTGATTTATCTCCCTGTATATGTAGAAAATAACAGACTTTTTGATGCAGTGATTAAAAGGCCCATATGTGATCTGTCTCATGGAAGTGATGTTTTTCAGCATGCCGGCAAGATGTCGGGCTGGAAATTGAGCTATATCCCTACACTGTGTCCGCGGTGTGGATGGGATTTGGAGGGAGAGGGAAACAGTGTTGTTCTTATATGCAAAAACTGTGGTACGGCATGGGAGATGTCAAAGGGAAGATTTGTCCGTGTGCAGGTTGGATGGGTCAAGGGGAATGGCAAGGACAGGGGTTTTGTCTATTTGCCTTTTTGGAAGATATCAGCGGTTGCCAAAGGGGTGTCAATTAATTCTTTTGCAGATTTTATCCGACTTGTAAATCAGCCCAGATTTGTTAACAGGGAGCAGGAAAAACAGACAATGTTCTTTTGGGGACCGGCATTCAAGATCCGGCCAAAGCTCTTTTTAAACATCTCGAAGCAATTGACACTGTTTCAGCCATTGTTGGGCATGGAAGATGGAATCCCTCCGGAAAACGCCTGTTCTGTGACGTTGCCACGAACAGAGTCTGTTCAGAGTATAAAATTGACACTGGCCAATTCTGCAGTAATCAAAAAAAATGTCCTGCCCCGGTTGCCCCGGATAAGAATTATACCAAAAGATTCAACTCTTGTTTACCTGCCTTTTACAGATACCGGATATGAGCTGATTCAGCCGGATATGAACATCAGCATAAACAAAAAGGCAATTAGCTTTGGTAAACACCTGTAGGAATGTAAAAAGATTTGGAAACCGGATAGTGTCCAGAATCTGTTTCTGGATGGGCACTAACTAAGCGGTTGTTATTGAACATAATACCATAAAAAAAGGGGGTTGTTCATTATGAGGGATGAAATCAGGGACTTTTTGGTGTCAATCCTGAAAGAAAAGGGAGATACCGAGCCCTTTTCTGATAATGATTCCTTGATATTAACAGGCCGTCTTCAGTCTGTTGATGTTCTGGAACTGGCTATATTTATTGAAAAAAAATATGATATTGATTTTGCGGAGCAGGGATTTGACCAGGATGTCTTTGATTCTGTAGACAGTATTGTGTCGTTTATTGAAAAATGTATTAAAGCGGAATAACTTAGAATAATTGAATGTTTGTGATGTTCTGATTGTTCCGGATCAAAAACATGGAGATATTAAAATGGCAAACAGCCTTTACATTGCGGCAACAGAGGTCAGAAGCGGCAAATCTCTTGTTGCGTTAGGCCTTATGGAAATGCTTTTGAGGAGGATAGAAAAAGTTGGTTTTTTTCGTCCTATATGTTCAAATAATTATGATCATGATATCAATTTGATTTCTTCACAGTTTGATCTCAACATACCATATGAGCAGATGTATGGCCTTACAACAGAAGAAATCAGTGCCCTTTTTTCTGCAGGACAGGAAGATACAATAGTTGAAAGGGTTATAGAAAAATACAGGAGACTGTCTGAAACATGTGATTTTGTACTTTGCGAAGGTACAGATTTTGTCAGTTCCACTTCAGCTTTTGAGTTGGATATCAATGCAGAGATTTGCAAGAATCTGGGGGCTCCCGTCCTTTTGGTGGCAAATGCATATGAAAAGGATTTCAATACCACAATAACCAATATTGAATTGGCGATTAACTCTTTCAGGGATAAGGGATGCCATACCATCGCCATTATTGTTAATCGTATAGAACCCGGACATAGGAAAGATTTTGTCGAATCGTTAAAACAGAGCCGGCTGATCGAGGATCAGCTTGTTTACACCATACCTGATGAAACTGCTCTCAGCAAACCCACTATTGGTGAAATAGTGAAGATCTTAGGGGCAGAAGTCCTTTATGGCAAGGAGCACCTGAACAGACATGCCTACAGTTTTACAGTGGCAGCCATGCAGCTTCATAATTTTCTTGCAAGGATAGAGTATGGATCTTTGATTATTACACCTGGGGATCGGTCAGATGTAATTCTTGCCTGTCTTGCCATAATATCATCAAGGTCTGTGGAAAACATATCAGGGCTTTTGCTGACCGGTGGGCTCAGGCCTGAAAAACCCATCATGAGACTGATCGAGGGCTCACCTCCTGTTTTCCCCATTATAAGTGTCCGTGATAACACCTTCCCCACTGCGGTTGTTGTAGACAATATCCATGCTACTATATCACCTGATGATGATAGAAAAATCATGGAGGCATTAACGGTTTTTGAAAAAAATGTAGATGTAGAAGAGTTGACAAAAAAACTGGTAACCATTCGTCCCAGCATTGTAACGCCAAAAATGTTTGAGTATGAGCTTGTTAAACGGGCAAAGACAAATAAACAGAGAATTGTTTTGCCGGAAGGTGAGGAAAAAAGAATCCTGCGGGCTGCAGAGGCATTGTTGCACAGGGAAGTGGTTGATATTGTCCTGCTTGGAAACAGGAATCAGGTGTTCAGCAAGATTGCTGAAGCAGGAGTACATATAAGTAATCCGGAGATTATAGAACCCAGGAATTCCAGCCTGTTTGACGAATACGCGCAAACCTATTACGAATTAAGAAAGAATAAGGGAATTACTAAGGATACTGCAAGGGACATAATGTCTGATGTTAATTACTTCGGAACCATGATGGTTCATAAGGGGGATGCAGATGGTATGGTGTCAGGATCTGTTAATAGCACGGCAGCAACCATACGGCCTGCCCTTGAAATAATCAAGACAAAACCTGGTTTTTCGCTGGTTTCCAGTGTGTTTTTCATGTGCCTTAAGGACAGGGTTCTTGTATATGGGGATTGTGCTGTAAACCCTGATCCCGATCCGGAACAACTGGCCGAAATCGCCCTGACCTCGGCACAAACGGCAAAGACTTTCGGAATTGAGCCAATTGTTGCAATGCTCTCTTATTCAACCGGGGAATCAGGTAAGGGCTACGATGTGGACAAGGTTCGTGAGGCAACCAGACTTGCAAGAGAAAGGGCCAGGGAGATTTATCCCGGGCTTTTGATTGATGGCCCTATGCAGTATGATGCAGCGGTAGACCCTGTGGTTGCCAGGACCAAGATGCCGGATAGCAAGGTTGCAGGAAAAGCCACTGTCCTGATATTTCCGGATCTTAATACAGGAAACAACACCTACAAGGCTGTACAGAGATCTGCCGGAGCAATAGCAATAGGCCCTGTGCTTCAGGGTCTGAGACGGCCTGTTAATGATCTTAGCCGGGGGTGTACTGTCCCTGACATTATAAATACTGTAGCAATAACTGCTGTTCAGGCACAGGCGTATTTGTAATTTTGCAGGCAATTACAGTAAAATTGTATCGTTGATATATTCTGGGGTTCCACGATGAAAATACTGGTGATAAATACTGGAAGTTCTTCTATAAAATACAAGCTGTTTGACATGGACAGCTCCAGAGAGCTGGCTTTGGGCGTTGTTGAAAAGATAGGCGCCAAATCGGGTGTTTTAACCCACAAGACAGCCTTGACAGGCGACAGGTTTGTGGAGAAGGTAGAACATTCTCTTTTTGAAGATCATAAAGCCGGTATAAAACGTATCGTGAACCTTCTGACAGATGCGGAATGCGGGGTTATAAAGGATAAAAAGGAAATATCTGCTGTAGGCCACCGGGTTGTACATGGGGGTGAAACATTTCATTCTACATGTATTGTTGATAACAAGGTGATGGGGGCCATAAAGGAAAACTCCCATCTTGCTCCTCTGCATAACCCTGCCAATATAACAGGGATTGAGGTCTCTATGGGTATTTTCCCTGATGCTGTTCATGTGGCAGTATTTGATACTGCCTTTCATCAGACACTTCCGATGGAGGCATTTCTCTATGCAATACCTTTTGAGCTGTATGAAAAGGAAAAGATCCGCAGATACGGGTTTCACGGGACATCCCATGCCTATGTTGCAGAAATGGCTTCCATGTTTATGGGTATTCCATTGGAAGAGTTGAGCCTGATTACAGTTCATCTTGGAAATGGTGCAAGTATGGCTGCCATCAAACATGGGAAATGTATAGACACCAGTATGGGTTTGACTCCTTTGGAAGGATTGGTTATGGGCACCCGATCCGGAGATATAGATCCTGCTCTTCCGTTCTTTTTGTCAAGGCATATGGGTATGCAGTTTGAGGATATAGACAGGCTATTGAACGAAGACAGTGGGTTAAAAGGCCTGTGCGGAGCAAATGATATGAGGGAAGTAATGGAGAAAAGGGATGCTGGAGATAGAAAGGCTGCTGTTGCTATGGAATTGTACTGTTACAGGGTTAAAAAATATATAGGCGCCTATTTTGCTGCACTGGGAAGCCTGGATGCTGTAATATTTACAGCAGGGATAGGAGAGAATTCTCCTCTGATCAGGGAGATGTGCTGCAGCAATATGTCATGTATGGGAATTGATGTTGATCCTGCAAAAAATTATAGGTATAGTGACAAGATAAGAGACATAAGCCAAAAAGACAGCATGGTTAGTATCTTGGTAGTTCCTACAAATGAAGAACTTAAAATTGCCCTTGAAACAAAGAAGGTTATACAGTCCTGATTGTATGAAAAGATGACAAGCTATGCAGTTTCAACTGTTAGGGGGATTATGAAAAAAACAGATTTTCATGTTGGTCAGCAGGAGCCTGAACTTCATATAAACAGACCTCCTGAACGTAAATTCTGGCAGAAACAGCCGGGATTTAATCTCTGGTTTTTTATTTTGGTTATGATTGTTCTGTATTCATTTCAGATAATCATGCAGGTTAAAACCGAGCATATCCCCTACAGCAAGTTTCAGCAGTATCTTGCCAATAATCAGATTGCCCGGTGTGTTATCCGGGGGAAAACTATTGTTGGCACGTTGAAAATAAAAGACAAGAAAACAGGACAACCCATTCACTTTATTACCGTACCTCTTTACAATCCCTATCTTGCCAAGGAGCTTAAGGAACATGGGGTTCAATACAGTGTGGAGCTTGAGAATGACTTTCTCGGCAACTTGATTTTTAACTGGATTTTGCCCTTTGGCCTGATTTTTTTCCTGTGGTATTACATTGGTCAGAAAATAGGCGCTGCCGGCATGAATTTTATGAGTATTGGTAAGAACAAGGCGCGTATTTATGCAGAAACAGGGAAAAAGGTTACGTTCAAGGATGTTGCAGGAGTTGATGAGGCAAAACAGGAACTTGTTGAAATTGTAGATTTCTTGCGAAATCCTGATCGCTTTCAGCGTCTTGGGGGACACATGCCCAAGGGTGTGCTTTTTGTAGGACCTCCAGGTACGGGCAAGACCCTTCTGGCAAGGGCAGTAGCAGGAGAAGCAGATGTGCCTTTCTTTAATATAAGCGGTTCTGATTTCATTGAGATGTTTGTGGGGGTTGGCGCTGCTCGTGTAAGAGATCTGTTTGATCAGGCAAGGGCAAAGGCTCCCTGCATTATTTTTATAGATGAAATAGATGCCATAGGAAGGCAGAGAGGCGGACTTGTGGCTATGGGAGGGCATGATGAGAGGGAACAGACCTTGAATCAGCTTCTCGTTGAAATGGATGGTTTTGACAGCAGTGAAGGTGTGGTTGTTCTTTCTGCTACGAATCGTCCTGATGTTCTGGATAAGGCTCTGTTGCGCCCGGGCAGGTTTGACAGGCAGGTGGTTGTTGACAAACCTGATCTTAATGGCAGGAAAGAGATTCTGAAGATTCATACAAAACATCTCAAACTTGCCCCTGATGTTGATCTTGATGTTATAGCAAGAAGAACCCCCGGCTTTGTAGGTGCAGACCTTGCAAATCTTGCCAATGAGGCAGCTCTTCTTGCGGCCCGCATGAACCGGGATGCAATTACTATGGCTGATTTTGAGGCGGCCGTAGACAAGGTGCTTGCCGGGCCTGAAAAGAAAAAGAACACCTTGAGTCAGGAAGAAAAACACCGCATATCATATCATGAATCCGGTCATGCACTGGTTGCCAAACGTGTTCCCACGGCTGCACCTGTGCACAAGGTTTCCATTATTCCAAGGGGAATCGGAGCGCTTGGATATACATTGCAGTTGCCGGAAAAGGAAAAGTTCCTTGCTACAAAAAAGGAACTGCTGGATCAGATTGCCATACTGCTTGGTGGAAGGGTTGCCGAGGAAATAATTTTTGAGGATGTCTCAACCGGTGCCCAGAACGATCTGGAGCGTTCATCAGAGCTTGCACGAAACATGGTCTGTTTTTATGGTATGAGTGAAAGGCTCGGAGCAGTTACCTTTGGCAAGAAACAGACCTCGTTGTTCCTTGGTACAGACTATGGCGAACAGAAAAATTATAGTGAAGAAACTGCCCGGGAGATAGATACTGAAGTCAGAGAAATTGTTGATACCAGTTATCAACGTGTTAGAGAAATTATCAATGAAAACAGATCTGTTTTGGACAGGCTTGCATCTGAGCTGGAAGAAAAGGAGATCTTGTCAGGAGAGGATGTGGATGCCATTGTTGGAGTATGCAAAGATGGGGCTGGGCAAGTTCGTTCATAAAGGAGAGGTGCAACATGACTTTTTGGAATCTCCTATGCCTGTGCGGATATGGATGCCTGATGTGAATAGGAGGTTTTCTGTTCATTGTCAGATACGGGAATATCAGAATAACAGCGGGACAGTATCTTTGCAACCATACGGGAAAATGTAAACTGCCGGGCTGCTGCCTGGCCTTTTTTGATGATTTTCATTCTTTCTTCCGGGTGGTTTATGTAGAATTTTATCAGATTGTTTAATTCCTTTGCATTCTTATATGTAACCAGGGCATCTCCTAACAGATCCTCCATTCCCTGAATATTGTCAGAAATAACAAATCCTCCGCTTGCAAATATATCCAGTATCCTCGGGTTTAGAAAACCTTCCCTGCGCATGTCATCGTGGTGATCATTAAGCACAATCTTCGATGATGCATAAAGCTCTGGCAGACGTTCATTTTCGTAGTAAATGCCTCCATAGTTTTCTGGAGAAAGGATATCTTTCCAGCCTTCTCCCCATACCATGAATTTGTATGGTGTCTTCCCTAAGTCTCTGATAATTTTTCTTCCTGATGGTTCTTTTGTATTACCGACAAAGACAATATCATAGCGATATCCGGATTGGTTGTGGTTAAGGGGTGTTTTGGCTGTACCTCCTACAAGGAGTTCGGCCTCAAATCCCCAGTTTTTGATCTTTTTCAGAAAGATTGGAGAAAGACAGTAAATTTTATCGTACTGTCTCAGGATATCAGGAGATATAAGGCTTGGATGGCTGTGAATCCATAATATCTTGTATGTGGTTTGAGGAAAACCGGATGTGGGGGCCCCGAACATATGCAATATGATATCCGGGTTTTTATTGACAATCCTGTTCCCTGATTTTTGAAATTCCCTTTCTAATTCCTTCTTTACCCAGTAGTCTCCCCACCTTAATTTGCGTTTTACATCAGTTTCAATATCAGAAAACGAGACTATTTGAATCCTGTATTGGTTTTTAGCCGGACAATTTCTATACCTTTTATTATGAATTCTGTACGATGTGTTGTCTGATGCAGTTTTTACCTCTTTATCTATATGCATATCAAGTTGCTGTAAAATTGTCTTTACATCTTTCTGGCTTGTGTCAAGTTCCAGTGATTTTTTGTATACCTTGTATGCCTCGTTCATGTCCTTTAGTTGTATCAGGCAATTACCTGCCTGGTTCAGGGTGCCCGTGTCTGTCTTTCCTAATGCAAGAAGCCTTTTGTACAATCTGAGTGCTTCTGAAAATTTACCCTTGGTTGTCAGACAGTTTGCGAGATTTTCAATCGCCTCAATATGGGAGTGTTCATGTTTCAATACCTTGCGGAAATATGAAACGGCCATGTCTGAATCATTTTGCATAAAGGCTATGACGCCAAGGTTGTTAAGGGCATCGATATTGTTTTCGTCACGGATCAGGATTTGTTGAAACACTGTTCTGGCTTCTTCAATATTACCCATTTTAAAAAGTTCTTCACCATGTGCTATGGAATAGTATTCTGAGTCAAGGGGACAATAATGTTTTGCAGGGATAAAGCCCTCTTTCAGTATGGGGGTAATGTCATAATATTCACCATACTTCAGGTCAGAGGGAATCCCCCATTTTTCCTTGTATCTTTTCCAGTTTGTTAGAAGTGTCTCTGTATAATCTATCTCGGAACCGATAAAAGTGCGATTTCCGAAATGATGGACAAAACAGTCCTCTGCTATGCAGGCATCAAAACCAGCCAAGGCTGTACGCAGGCAAAAATCACTGTCCTCCAGATTCCCAAACTTGTATCTTATGTCAAACCCTCCAATTTTTTGGATAACCTCTCTTTTGATAAGCATGCAAAAACCTGTTATTCTTAAATGATATTGAAATTGGCGGGCATGTTTTTCGGCAAGATGGCATGCATACTCGTTTAATCCGGACAGGGAGTTTTCATCATAGGGTACGTCTTTGATTGACTGGGGTCCGGAAACATAATTTGATTTTGGTCCTGCAATTCCTATCTCGGGTTTTCTTTCTGAGCAATAAATTAGTCGTTCCAGCCATCCTGGAGTAACAACGGTATCGTTGTTCAATAACAGAATATAATCGCCTTTGGCCTCTATTATTCCCTGATTGTTGCCTTCTGCAAATCCTTTGTTTTCCTTGTTTTCTATTATTTTGATTCTGAATTTGTTCTTTTGGTGTACAGGAATATCCTGATCATGCTTTTCAATATTGCCCTGTTCAGTACCCGGTAACGGTATTTTGTTTTTTGCGATTTCTGATTTCAAATATTGTACCGTTCCGTCAGTTGAGTTATTGTCAACAATTATGAGTTCAAAGGGGGTTTTTGTGTGCTGAAAGATGCTGTCTATGCACTTTTTTGTGTATTCAAGCTGGTTATGGGTAAGGATAATAATGGATACGAGGTGTTTTTTTTCTGACTGTTCCTTTTTTTGCTTGATGAACTCATCCACTCTGTTTTTGATCGTCTGTGAGGCATATTCTTCTGCGCAGGTTGTATCATAGGATGTGTATTTAATAAATTCACGCAGTTGTTTTTTGAAAACCTCCATGCTGAACGCAGAAGAAGATGATGAAGGTGCAGACAGACAGGTTATTTTATCTCCCTTTATAAGCCTGACATCACATCCGCAATTAATTGCCTCCCATATAAGAGCTGTACATTCATCGTATGTGTACAGTGTTTTTGTCCTGTTTAACAGTTCTGCGAGCTCATACCTGCGTGCAGGCCACTGGTATGTAATCTCGATGCAGTTTCTTGTTACAGGGTGATTGTAGTCTTTTCCCTTTCCAACCCAAAAACAGTTTACTGTCCTCTCATATCCTTTGTTAAAGAAAAAACGTTCCGGCCGCGGAACCTTAAGGACCCTTCCGTTTGAATATTTTGAGAGGGCTTCATCGTATGCAATCAGTTTTTCTGTTTTATCATAACTTGTGTCTCCGCCCAGCTTGCCGGGTATGTTTAAAATATAACGGACCACATGTTTTGCACCAAGCGGGTTTCCGGAAACCACCTCCGGATAGACAACTATGTCGTCATCATCAACTGGAAAAGGAGCATTCCAGTTGAGTACTATTGCATCCTGGCCAAATCTGATCAGCCATTTTTGCAGTTCATACAATACCACTATGCCAGCAGAGTTTTGTCTGTAGGTAGGGGCCACAATTACATATCTCATTAAGCAACTCCGTTTTTATGAATGGCGGAAGGCTGTCTTTAGAATCGTATATTCTGAAGCTGTCTGTTGATCAAGAGAGAACCAGGTGGGGAATCAACTGTTTTTCTGTGCAGCAGATTGCCTGTATTTGTTTCTGGCAGTTTCCTGGATATAAGTGCCTGTTTTATAAGATGGTAAGTCTTTGATTTCACAATGTCATGCTTGAGCATTTCAGCAAACAGCAGGGCCTTTTTTGTTACACTGTAATCTCCTGTATATAGTGCATCTATTGCATATTGCAGTGACAGGGAACAAAGTTGTGTATTGATTTCATCCATGCCAGGTGCGTCATCTGAATCATTATGTGCTATTTCAGAAAAACGGACCGAGTTGACCATGTCCAGCCTTGTTACCAGCAATAATCTCAGTATTAGATCGTAAACAGGATCTTCTTTTTTAACCGGATTGATTAGGGACAAGGGTTCTTTGATATAAATAATATCAGTTTTAAAGGCATACGCTGCTATTTTGAACATATCCGTAAAATCTATGCAGACAGGCAGGTCGCTTAAGGGTTCAAGGATAATGTTTTTGCCGTAGAAGCACTGCACATAATGTCCTGATCCGTTTGTCAGGATATATGGGTAATGTTTGTATTTTAACAGTATGCAGTCATCTGAAAAAACGGGTGTCTGAGGGACTCTGTTGCCGTTTTTATCTGTTATGTCTGCTTCTGAAATTACAAGTCCTCTGCCTGTTGTGGCGTATTTGTCCATTAGGGCAGCATGTTTTGCAATATAATCAGGATAGAGGATATCCCCAGGCTGCAGAATTGAGATATATCCGTAATTAAAATATTTCAGAATACTGTTTGCAAAATACAGTAACCTGGTACGCGGCCTTTTGCTTGAAAAGCGATAAACCGATATGTTTTTTATCCGGGAATAATTTATGAGTTTTTCATATGTGCCGTCAGATGAACCATTATCAATGACAATAGTTCTGATCCGTTTTTGGTCAAAGGATTGTTGCTGAATGCTTGCAATACTTTGATCTATATTGTTGATGTTATTGTCAGCAATGATCAATACAATAATGTTATAGTTGTCAGTCATTGGATTTCTCAGATCTTCTGAAAGCCTTCAGGCGGGGCATATCTGCGTGTATGTCCGGTAAAAACATGCCGTTCATTGTCTGAAAAAGCTTTTGTGTTTTTGTTACAATCCTTTAGGGCATTGGCAGTTTTGTGATATTGTTCATGGGCGCAGATATGTTCATCTGCAATCTCGGCAAACAGTATGTACTTTTTTGCCAAATCCGGTTTGTTCTCTTTTACGAAATGCATCGCGATCTTCAGTGATTCTGTGGCAAGTTTGTTGTATGCGTCTGGCAGGCGTTTATATACGTTTTCAAACCCATACAGCCTTGAGTATTCTCCCTGACTGTAAATGCCTGCGTATAGGGACAGGGTATGAAACAGGTTTTTAAAGGCCAGGATGGTTTCTCTTGCATTGTGAATACGAATGCAGGCAAGTTTTTCCTGAAGATATGCATAATTGGAAACAAGAGACAGCCTGAACCACAGTTCCCTGTCTGCATTGCAATGATTGAATTCTGTTTCATAACCCAGCACGGAAAGGAATGTATCCCTTCTCATAAGACACTGGGCAGGCTGTGCAACGTCTGTCAGCAGATATATGGGTGCTGCTGATTCGCCAGGCGCAATAAAGCTGCAGTTGTAAAAAGGGTCAAGTTCAGTAATGTTGTTATTTTCATCTATGTAATCCCTTTCACAGTGTACGTAGCCGACATCTTGATGTTTCTCCATTATACTGACAGATTTTTCGATGAATGCAGGCCGGATAATGTCATCTGCGCATAAGAGGGTAATGTATTTTCCTTCAGCCATAAGTGACAGTATATTGTAACTGTTGTTCATAATATTTTCCGGATTTTTGCACAATCGTACACCCCTGTTGATATATTTTGCTGCCACTTCAACAGAATTGTCATCCGAACAGTTATCCAGAATAATGATTTCTATATTGTCATATGTTTGGTTTAAAGCGCTTTCGATACAATCGGACAGGAACATGGAATGGTTCCTGTTGGGAATCATTATGCTTACCAGTGGTTTTTTATCTTTCATGGATTGTATGTGCTCCATAGATGATTGTTTTTTGTTGCAGGTTATAACTGGTTGACAAAATGATTTTTTTCAATATCTGTATTGGCATGGTTGTGTTCCCTATGTTTCTTTTGATACCATTTTATTGTTTTGTTTAATGAATCTTTCAACTGTATCCATGAGTCCAGTCCAAGATCTTTTTTTGCCTTTTTTACAGAAGGGATATATCGTTCAGGTTTTTTGCCTGGAACAGGATGTCTTGAGATAATAACCTCAGGCGCCGGATTACCTGCACATGTGGAGACAAGGTGTGCCAGATCTTTTATTGTGACAGCCTCATCAGAACCTACATTGTATATTTGACAAGGTGTGTCATGCACAAGAATGGTCCATAACCATATGGCAAGATCGGCCGCATAGAGATAGGAACGATAGGGTGTTCCATCCCCTTTTACTATGATGGGACCACCGTTTAGTGCATCCAGCACAAAATTGCCTATGGCATAATGAATATCTAACTGCAGATAAGGTCCGACAAAGGAAAAACATCGTGCAATCTTTGTTTCAATACCGTATTTCTGAGAGTAGTAAATACATAAAAATTCTGCTGCCCGTTTCCCGATCCCCCATGCGGAATCCGGGTTATAGGGGTCTGGCATGAAGTTGTAATCTTCAGGAATACGAAGCATGCTGGACGGCTGTTTTCCGTATACGGCACCGGAGCTTGTAAAAAGCATCTTTTTTGCATTGCACCAGACAGCAAAATCAAGGACACGTCTTGTTCCAGCAACAACAGTGTCAAATTTCATCAGCGGCATTTCATGGTTGAATGTGGCTACAGCAGATGTGGCTGCTGCATGGATAATGTAAGAAAAATTGCCTTCAGGGAAACTGAAATCTTTGATATCTCCCTCATGAAACATGATTGCCCTGTTATTTGCAAGATGTGGCGCTTCTCTCTTAAAGAGTTTGTAATTCCGAGTCAGTACAAGGGCGCAAGCATTAAGATTAAGTTTTTCATTTGCATACACGAAGCTTTCAAGAAGCCATTTCCCAAAAAATCCAGTGCCTCCTGTGATAAACAGACTCTTTCCTCTTATGTCTTCCCAGACATCTTTTGTATGTCTTAGGATATGTTCCAGGTCTTCTTTTAAAAGATTGTGTTTCTCCAATCAGTTATACCTATTTTATTGCAAGTGTGGGCACCGTGTGTGTCCTGTCCCTGATTATGCATGGCGCAAAAATATCCCTGAAAGCTATATAAAATCTTCACTGGAAAATACATCAGAATACGGAACAGGCAAGGGTTTGCCGTATATCCTTTTTGCCACATATTTTTCTATGAAATTCCTGTCTTCCGCGATCAGACATGTGTCCATGTACTGTCCGAAATGTTTGATTCTGAGCCCTCTTTCAACAATATCTTTTAAAGGCTCTTCAAACAGGTTCCCCAATGAGACATGAATATATGGACATGGCATTACATCTCCGTACTTGGTGACCGAAAACATTCTTTTGACTGCAATGCATCCCAGATCAAGATCATAAGCGGGTGTCAGGTGAGTAAACACATTGTATTGTGTCTCCAGTTCTCTCATAAAAGCCATGTCATCTCTGTTGACAAGCACGCTGAAATTTCCTTCCCATGCCCCGACAGGTTTTGCATATGTTACAAATACGCCAACACCTTTATTGTTCATAAATTCCAAAAAATCAGTAAACTCCTGAGAATACAATCTTTGCTTTGTAACAACGGTCTGGATAATAATATCCAGGCCTGCATCGAGAGAAGCGTCAATGGCCTTGAGACATCTTTGGTGTGCTCCCTGTTTGCCTCTGAAGGCATCATGTTCAGCAGCCGACATGCTGTCTACGCTTAACTGGATTTTATCAATACCTATACTTTTCAGATGTCTTGCCCTTTCTTTGTCCAAAAACCATCCGTTTGTATCAGAAACTATCCAGAATTTGTCAGGATCAATAGCCTTGACGATCTCATCAAAATCAGGGAACAGCAGGGGTTCGCCGCCAGTAATCACGATTTGTGCCAGTCCCATTTTGTCTGCCTGTCTGGCAAGTTCCTGTACATCGTTTATGTTTAACGATCTTTTTTGATTTTTTCCCTGAAATTTTTTGACAGAACAATGCATGCACTGGAAATTGCATGCATAATCGTATTGAAACTGGATTATGGCTATACTTTCCCTGTTTCTGACCTTTTCTTCGAATTTCATTATTTTTTTGTAAACATAGGGCTTTTCTTTTTGAAGGGAGTTCCTTTTTTCTGCTTCATGTTTATTGACCTGTTTTCCATATGTATCTGATGTGTGCTCTTCCAGGGAGCTTCCCCATTTTGTTTTTTTTCTTTGAAATGCCATGATTCTTTCCTTTTCAAGTATTGTTTATGGCTGTTTATGGGCAGACATATAGGTTCATCCATTAACCGTGTTGAGCATGTCTCAAGGTATGTCTTCCAGGTCAAGGCCTCTCAATATGGAAACGTTTATGTCTTTGTCAAACTTTTGCCGTATTATTTGTGCTACCTCGTCTGAGTAACTTGCTGCCATTACGATTACTGCATCCACTTTGTCTGTCTTCAGTGTGTCTGGTGACATTACTGGGATATGTGTGGCTGGAGTATATTTCCCCTGTTTGAATGGTGCAGAGTCAATAACATATCTGATTTTTTTAGACAGATTCGTTAAGGCAATGATTGCAAGGGCCTGGTGTCCTGCTCCCCATATTGCTACTTTTCCAGGTCGAAACCTGCTTATGTATTTGTCTATTTTACCTTTAAGTTCATCGCGCAGTTTTTCAAAATGCGAGAGATCCAGCGTGTTGATTGTTTTAATGTCTACCGTCTTTTTTTTCCCTGTTTCAGGGGCCTTTCTTACAAATGCAGAAAGGATGTATCCATGCCATATTTCGTTGCATTCAACAACTTCAAAGCCGTTTAGAGCAAGGGTTGTGCAAAGTGTTTCATTAGTAAAATAACAGAGATGATCGGGTATGAATTCAGTAAACAGATTGCGTTGCAGAATCATGTCAAAGTTTGGAACCTCAATGATGCCTGTTGCGTCATTGGCAAGATTATTGTATATTCCTTCAAGGGTCAGATTTGGATTGGGCAAATGTTCCAGGAAATTCAGCATGAAAAACATGTTGAAAGGGGCACTGTCTAATATGTTGCTGCTGTTTTCTATAAATGCTTGAGAGACATTCAGGCCTTTTCTAATGCATTCTTTTACTGCATCTTCGGAATATTCTATTCCGTAAATATTCATGCCTGACTGCATCATAATTTCTGAATATTCTCCGCACCCGCATCCTATTTCCAAAACTTTTTTTCCTTTAAGCGAATGCCTTTGGACCAGTCTTTTGAACTGGGTGATTCGAAATTTTTTCATTTCATCGGAAAATGCAGTAGCACGTACAACCTCTCTGTAATAGGGAACCGGTTCAATATCCAACTGGACAAGTCCGCATGTCGAGCACTGCCATATCTCAAGATCTGTTCCCCTGTCATGTGCAAGCGACGTGAAGTCAGGTAAAAACTGGGCTGCTGCAGGCATGTTTTCAAGTTTAAGCAGTGGCCTGTCAAACAGTTTATGGCCGCATACCCTGCAAGTGCCTGTGGGATATCGGGCATTGGACAGTATGTTTTTTGCCGTGTTTGTATGGAAAGACATGAATGTACCTTGTTAAACCCTGACAACCTGCTGATACGGGTTTTGATTTGGATTTTCACAGAGTCTGTATGTGTACTTGAAAATTGCTCCAGATTGAGATTGATTCATGGGGACTATGTTAACATGTTTGAATGAAACTCCTTGCGATCAAGAAACGGCCACAGATCTTCCATAGGTGTTGATATGATATGGCCATCCGGAGTTAGTCTTGATGATGTTCTCGGGGCAGTGGGAATACTGCTGTCAACAAAAAGATCACATATGACCGTGCCTTCTGTTTCAAGGGCCTCTGATATCTTTTCTTTAAGATTGGTCTGATCTTTTATGCGGATGGTGTTTAAACCGTAAGATGAGGCAACAGAACATGTGTCAGGCAATGTTAATCCGCTTTCAGGGTCGCAGCATACATGTCTGCCTTGGAAATGGTTGTTCTGCATTGTCTTTATGGACCCGTATCCGCCGTTGTTCAGGATAAAGATCTTTACGGGGAGATTGAGCCTTCTTAGTGTTTCTAATTCCTGAATGTTATGCTGAAGCCCACCGTCTCCTATAATGCCTATTGTTCGTCTTTTTTTTGATGCAATGCATGCGCCTATGGAAGCGGGCAATCCGAATCCCATTGATCCGAGTCCAGGGGTATTGAGAAGTCTCTGCCCCTTTTTCAGCCTGAAGGCCTGCTGAACAATTTCTGCACATGCCCCTGAACTGCCAGGCACTACAAGATCGTTCTCATCAAGCAGTCCGGAAAGGACATCAACAAAGACATATGTATTAACAGGACCTGATGCGTGATAATAGTTGCGTGGGACAACCGGGTATTTTTTCTTCCATTGTTTGCACCTGTTTAACCATTCGTTCCTTTCAAAGGTAAAGTCTGTGTCTGTCAAGCTGTCCAGGTGTTTCAGAAAAAGTCTGGCATTGCATGCAACCTCTATGTCTATGTTCATGCCTGACATTGTCAGCTTTGCTATTTCAGCAGGATCTATATCAACGACAATTTTTTTTGCTGAACGTGCAAAATTGGAATAGTTGTGCGCTACCTGACATAGATCCAGTCTTGCACCTATGGTCAGTATCCAGTCGGAATTCTGCTGAGTGAAATTTGCTCCCCTCTGTCCTATTGATCCGGGTTTGCCGCAGTAAAGTCTGTGATTTTCTTCTATAATGTCTGATGCCTTCCATGTAACAAGGACAGGTATGTTGAGTTTGTCTATTATTTTGCGGAAAAGTCTGATGCAGCCACTTGCCCTGACACCGTTGCCAACCAGAATTACCGGTCGTTTTGATTCCTGTAGCAGTTCCAATGCCCTTGATGCCTTTAGCCTTATTTCCTCTTCATCGGTATCTGCTGAGGGAGGTTCAAAGGGTTTCATTTCGTCTTCTTCAACAAGGCTTCCCTGGACATCGAGTGGAATATCAATCCATACAGGGCCTTTTCTTCCGTTTTGTGCGAGATACAGTGCCTTTTGAAGATGATACCTGATGGATTCCGGTTCCATTACTGTCTTTGCATACTTTGTGATTGGACTTGTAATGGAGGTTATGTCCACCTCCTGAATGCCCATTTGACGAACCCCTGTATGGTGCAGCATATCCTTTCGTTTGACCTGGCCTGACAGTATCAGAAGGGGTGTGGAATCTATCCAGGCACCTGCCACGCCTGTAATGGCATTTGTTCCCCCGGGTCCGGTAGTTACAAGGGCTACACCTATGGTGTTTGTGTACTGTCCATATGCCTCGGCTGCAATTACAGCCGCCTGTTCGTGCAGAAAACATGTCTGGTTGATCTCCCTGTTTTTTCCCAACGAGTCCAGGAGATGCATACAGCCTCCGCCAGGCAGCAGGAAAATATCTTTAACACCCTTTTGTGCCAGGATCTTGAATATATAATCACTCAGTTTTATTTTCATTTTTCAAGGCCATGTTGCGAAGATGGTCGAGGATTTTATATAAGGGGGTTCCACCATGATTCCATGGGCGTGAAACCATAAAACACTTTATGCCCATGGGGATTGTGCTGCGGATGTTGGCAGGATTGTCATCAATAAAGACATCTGCCTGTTTCAGTTTTTGTATATATTCCGACTTTTCAGTTTCATAACAGGGCAGATATTCTCCTGCCCGTGAAGACGGAACAAAGTGAAAGGTGCGGATCCAGTCTCCAAAATGTCTTAGTACCCACGAGGCACTTATGTGTGCAGCCTTGCGAGGCACTGATGTGAGTGCTATATGATGGCATAAATGTCCATACCTGTGAAACCAGCCGATGATTGCAGGATTGGGTTGCATTTCTTCGTAGTTTTTGGAGCGTCTGAAATCATCAAGAGAATCAAGATATTTCTTTATGCTGCTGGATAATAGCCTGTGAGGAGGATTTTCCCTGATATTCTGATAGGTCAGCTTGCAATCATGATGTGTGGGCAGCCACCAGGTTTCAAACCATATCCGCATCAGGTCGTTCAGCACATCATCTATATCCCAGACTATGGTAATCATATTATTGAATCTGTGTATGCCGGGTTATTGAATAGGTTCATCGTATATCCAGTCTCTCCAAAAGGTCATTTCTGTTTTTCGGTTTTCGTTTTCACATATTCTTTTGTCGTCGTAAAATGAATCATCAGGATAATGGGTACTGGAAATCTCCTCGAAAATACATCCTTTGTCAGAACGGAAGCTGTGTCTTTTCCCTCTTTCAACGACTATTATTTCCCCGGGCATGTATGTCTTCTCACCGTTGCCGGTATCGAGAATAAGTTCCCCTGAAAGGATCTGGAATGTTTCTTCCTTTCTCTTGTGAAAATGGGATGGATGTTTCTGTCCCGGCAGCATTATGATAAGTTTCTTGCAGTATTCACGGTTTACACAGTTGATGATTATTGCCCCGTAATCTTCTATGAAATCAATTCCGTAGTGATGGGACAGTTCAAATCTTAACATGTGAGGCAGATGCACCTTGCTTTCTGTCAGCATATCTTTTATCTTGCTTATAACCTGCTGTACATTTCCTCTTATATCCTTTGCAGACACATCTTTTAAAAAGACGGGATCATTGGCCCTGATATCTTTTTTTGCAACAAACTCGGTATACTTTGACATATTGTTTGTCACAAGCTGACCTTCCAGATTGGGAATGGCAAAGAATGTGTTGTCAGCAGTGACCTTTTGCCCTGTGCTTATATCCTGTTTGGCAAACACTCCCCGCATAAGGCCTTTAAGATCGTGTTTTTCCTTTTCATATATCTTTCTCCTTTTATCTGAAACACCCAGCATCATAATTGCTTCCCATGCAGACAAAAGCCATTTGTCAATCTGCTCTGGTGTTGATGAATATGCATTGAGCGGGTACTTTTTTGTTTCAATTCCCACATGTCTTTCAAAGATTCTGCTTCCCTTTGCAATTGCAAGTTTGACAGCATCAAGGTTGCAGGGATCTTCATGGGTTGAATATCCAACAGGTGTATCGGGGTAGCGGTTCTTTAAAAAATCTATCTGATTAATATTTATATGCTCCATTAATGTGGGATATTCTCCGACACAGTGCATAAGGGCAAATTTTTTCCGTCTGTGCTTGAGAAAGATAACCACCCTGTCGATTTCCTCTACAGTTGCGCCAGCGGTTGAGGCTATAATTGGTTTATCTGTGTCAGCAATTTTTTCCATAAGCGGCCAGTCGGTAAACGAGCAGCTTGCCACCTTGATTATATCGAAATTGAAATCAATGATTTTATTTACAGAGATTTCATCAAAAGGAGTGCATATTGAAACAAAGCCAAGATTATCTGCCTCCTGTTTCATATAAAAGAGTTCGTCATCACTGAGACGTGTTTCCTGAAAACGTTTGATATATTTGAAATCATGCCTGTTTTTGTAATCAGGATGAATGAATGAATCAATATCCCTGTACTGAAATTTGATTGCACAGGAAAAGTTAAAAGATTTGACAACCTTGTGCAGTTCACGTATGATTTTTATGCCATGATCCACGTCACCCATGTGATTGTTTGCAATATCAAAAACAAACAGATTGTAAAAAATGTCATGTTTTTCTTGCATTCTCCGCCTCCCGCCAGACAGCTTTACCAAACCTTCCATGCCGCCTGATTCCCTTTCCAAAGACTGTTCAGGTATTCTGTATCCCTTATGGTATCCATACATGCCCAGAACCCGTCATGTTTGTATACCATTAGTTCACCTTCGTTGGATATCCTGGTTAATGGATCTGCTTCCAGTTCACAGTCGTCTTTGTCATTGAGATAATCAAACAGCCTGCGGTTAAAGACAAAAAACCCACCGTTAACATAGTTTCCTTTGTATGCCGGTTTTTCCGTAAATCGCGTTACTCTGTCCTCTTCTATGTTCAGCTCTCCGAATTTCAGGAATTTTGGACGCACGCCGGTGACTGTTGCGGTCTTTCCATGGGAGATATGAAACTCCAGCAGCTTTTGTATATTGATATCTGCAACTCCGTCGCCGTAGGTCACCATAAACATGTCAGAGTCAATGTATTTCTCGATGCGTTTGATTCTTGCACCTTTAAGGGCATTGATGCCTGTATCAGACAGGGTGATTTGCCAGTCATCACTGCTATGGCCGTTATGTATCTCTATTTCTTCTCTTGTTCCCAGCTTGACAGTGATATCATTGTTCATCATTTTATAGTGCATGAAGTATTCTTTTATCATCTCTCCCTTGTAACCAAGACAGATGATAAATCTCTTGAATCCATAGTAATCATAGATTTTCATAATGTGCCAGAGGGTAGGTCTGTTGCCTATTGCAACCATTGGTTTTGGCATGAACTGGGTCTCTTCACGCAATCTTGTTCCTATTCCACCGCAAAGCAGTACTACAGGTATGTTTGACTCCATATTATTTTCTCCTGCACAGTCCTTTTTCAGATAGTGCCCATCCGGAAACAGACCGTGGGCACCAGCGGGTTTTCGGTTTGTGAATGAGATTTCATGGACAGGCTCAATGAATCCCTTAACTCGACACCGGATTGTGTAAAAAGATCATTTGCAGATGGAAACCGGATAGAAACTCGTTATATGGCCTGACTTATATTGGTATAGCGGTAATCAACAGTCGTTGGGGTGGTGAAATCTATTTTTAGATGTTTCCCTGATGGCTTTGTGTATTCCCGGATCTGGTCCAGACATATGGTATAGGGGTCTTTCTTTTTGTATGAGCTGTACCATTCAACAGTCTTTTTCACTGCTTTGTCTATGTCCCATACAGGAAACCATCCAAGACATGAATTTGCCTTTGTTGCATCGAGTCCGAGATATTTTGCTTCATGCATCATATCTTTTGCATATTCATATCTTCTTTGATGGCCTGAACCCCATATGGCTATGATCATGTCGACTATTTTTCCGACTGTTATTGCGGAGGCATGCCTTGGACCAAAATTCCATGCGCTGCAAAACCTGGTCGGGTGTTCGTACATCTTTGATGCCAAAAGCAAATAGCCGCTTAAAGGTTCCAGAACATGCTGCCATGGCCTGGTTGCTTCAGGATTTCTGATCTCAATGGGTTTACCCTTTTCAAGTGCCCTTATGCAGTCTGGCACTATTCTGTCTTTTTGCCAGTCACCACCGCCAATTACATTTCCTGCCCTTACGGATGCAAGGCTCTTGTTGTGTCTTTCAAGGTTGTCAGGATCAAAAAAGGATTTTCTGTATGCCGTTGTAATAAGTTCGGCACATCCCTTGCTGGAGCTGTAAGGATCATCGCCGCCGATTGGATCTGTTTCCCGATAATTCCATAGACATCCTCTGTTTGCATAACACTTGTCGCTGGTGACGTTGATTATTACCCTTACAGAATTTGTTAGTCGGCAGCATTCCATAAGGTTTACTGTTCCTCCGATATTGATGTTGTAGGTTTCTTTGGGGTTTGTGTAAGACTTGCGTACTATGGGCTGGGCAGCGAGGTGAAATACAAACTCCGGTTTATAGGTCTCAAAAACTTCTTTCATTTTGTCAAAGTCCCTGACATCGCCTATGATATGGATGATCTTGGACTCTATGTGGCTTACATGGAAATTGTCCTTTTCAGTGTAAGGTTTCAGGGAATAGCCTACAACACGGGCACCCAGTTCTTTTAACCATATGCATAGCCATGAACCTTTGAATCCGGTATGGCCGGTCACTAAAACTGTTTTGTCCCTGAAGGTGCCGTTAAATATATCAACTGATTCTGTATGTCCTGAAAGTTCCATGTGCCTTCCCGTTTCAGAGATGGTTTTTTGTGCCTGCTTGTAAATTCCTGCTTTTACCGACATTTTTGTTCCGTCCGAATCTCAATGGTCAAGATACATCCCTGTGAATCTTTTTGTCTTTTTTGACCTTGTACAAGCTGTTCTGTTTATGGATGCATGCCGTTTGATCCTGCAATAAATTCTTCGATTGTTTTCATTGTGTATTCAATATGTTCTTCTTTTATTCCAGGGTATGTCCCAAGAAAAAACGTGTTTTCCATAACCATGTCGGTGTTTGCAAGATCTCCTGTTTGTCTGTAACTGATGTTTTTATACGCGGGCTGTTTTAAAAGATTTCCGGCAAAAAGATTTCTTGTCTCCACAAGATTTTTATTTAAATGGTTGGTCAATGCTGTTCTCGTAAATCCGGCAGTGCTTTTTACTGTTACAGGGAATGCAAACCATGCAGGGTCAGAATTTTTTGTTGGTTCTGGAAGGATAAAATATTTTTCATATCTTCTGAATTGCTCTGACCATGAGTCAAAGTTTTTCCGCCGCAGTCTGCAGAACTGATCGAGTTTTTTTATCTGTTCAACACCTATGGCAGCCTGAATATCTGTCATCTTCATGTTGTATCCGATATGAGAATACACATACTTGTGATCATACCCTGAAGGTAATGAGCCATATTTTCGGGAAAACCTTTTTCCACAGGCATTATTCTGCCCAGGGTTACAGTAGCAGTCTCTTCCCCAGTCCTTTAATGACCTTATTATTCTGGCGAGAGTATCATCAGAGGTCATGATTGCGCCCCCTTCCCCTGTGGTTATATGGTGGGCAGGGTAAAAGGAACAGGTAGCTATATGGCCGAAAGATCCTGTGTACTTGCTGTTGTATAAAGAGCCGAGGGCGTCGCAGTTATCCTCTATCAGATATATATCATGTTTTTCTGCTATTTCCCTGACCTTGTTGATATCAAAGGGGTTGCCTAAAGTATGGGCAAGGAAAATGGCACGGGTTCTTTCTGTCAAGGCGTCTTTGATTGCATCTGTCTTCGCATTGTATGTAGGGATGTCTATATCAACAAAAACAGGTACAAGCCGGTTTAAAAGAATAGGATTTAATGTGGTCGGAAACCCTGCGGCCACAGTAATGACCTCGTCACCAGGTTGCAGTTGCTTTTTTCCGAGCAAGGGGGAGGTAAGCGCTGTAACGGCTAACAAATTTGCAGATGATCCCGAATTTACCAGTATAGAGTGTTTCACTCCAATCTTGTCTGAGATAATGTCCTGGAATTGTGAGACAAACCTGCCTTCTGTCAACCAGAATTCAAGGCAAGACGCTACAGCTGCCTGGAGCTCTTTGTGGTCATATATTCTGCCCGCATAATTGACAGGAGTTTTACCGGGGATAAACACCTGTTCGGTTTTTTCTGCCTGAAATCTTGCCACAATATCCAGTATCTCTTTTTTTAGATTTTCTTCTGGTGTCAACATGATATTCCAAGGTGATAATTGCCTTTTTTCAGGCCTGCCTTCTTGTAAACAGAGATGGCCTTTTTGCTGCGTCTTACTTCTAATAGTCTGGTCTTTACCTCGTCTCTTTTCTGTTTGATAAGGTCAAAGAGTTCTTTTTCCAGTTTGCTGATTTCAAGAACAGTCTGTGAGTTTTTATCTATAACTGTTCCGGATGCCTTCATTTTTCTGTGCAAAGCCTCTTTCTTCGAGGCTATATCCTCCCATCTGTCCCAGTTTTCTTCCCTGGTAAGCTGAAGATGTATCCTTGAAAGGTCCAGAAGTTCTTGTAATGTGTTGTCAGTCATTGTTTTAAATTGTGTGATCTGTTAAACGGGCAAAACCGGGTTGATAATTTAGAAGATTGCCTCCGTGAAACAGGCCTTTTGAGCCGTGTGTCAGTCAGTTGTGAAAAAGGGCGGACAAGGCGTTTCATTGTGGGCGGCAGTTTAGTATGATTTCAACTCCCTGTTCCACTCTTCCAGAAAAGGGCAGATCTGTTGCTCCACTAAGTTGGCCACCTCTTTCAGACTGCCGAATTCCTGCGCCTTTACTATCCGATCGGCAACGGGATTGAATTTTTCCCAAAAGATATTTGTTGCTTTTTCAATGTCCTTTTTGCCAAGGGTCAGCCATGCATTTGTAAGATGAGCCTTTAATGCATATAGCATTTCCAGTGATCTGGCTAATATGTCAAATCCGTTTATTTCATCTTCAGGGTCTCTTAGCAGGTTGGCAGATGTTCTGAATCCATGAATCAGGTTTTCTATATATATGCTGATATCATTTAAGAAATCCTGTGCAAACTGCTCTTTTGCTGTGGTTTTTATTTCAATTTTGTTTACATTTTCAAGATTGATTTCTCTTGCCTGGTGAGGATATTCTTCAGAAAAAAGTTCTCCGTTTACCAGTACTTCGGATATGATATCTTCATTGTTAAGGGCATTTTCCTTCATAATAGAAACCAATAACCCTTCCAGATTGGGTGCGTCAGGGTTAAACTGCCTTTCTACACCATTGATTTCCAGTTTTGTATTCATGACTTGTCTCCTTTCTTTCCTGTGTTTTTCTCAATGATTCCAAAAAGCTGTATTTCTCAAGATATTCATGTGCCTTGGCCTGGTCTCCGAGGTTTTCGTATATGATGGATAAATAATGTGCAGCCTTTATTCCTCCAGGATGGTGGCCCATATACTCTTCAAAGATATTTTTCATATCAGCCCATTTCCCGAGGGCACTTCCTGTCCTGAATATGGGGTCAATAATCTCCCTGTTAGCCTTGTCCAATACAAATGCCTTGCAATAGTTCAGGTAGGCGTTTTCCATATCGTTTTTTCTTTCAAATACCTTTCCCATGAGGGCGTATGGTTCAGGTATTTTTTTGTCCATCTTTATGGCGCCTGTTAATGATTCTTCAGCCTGTTTAAGTTCATTGGTTTTAAGAAATATCTTGGCAAAGCCTATAAATGGTTTGGGGCTGTTCGCCTTTAATTTTGCCGCAAGACGGAACATCCTTGATGCCTCATCAAGATTGTTTTTTTTGTACATACATTCGCCAATACCGGTAATCGCCTCAAATGCGCCTATATAAGTGGATGTAGCAATCGGAAAACATTGCGCCTTAAGGTCGTTTTGATGAAGACCTATCTCTTTTAATGCCTTGACATAATGATTAATTGCCTTGTCAATTTCTCCCTTTTTTTGCAGGATATATCCCAGCATAACTATGTTGTCAGCCCTGTATCCGTTGTTTATCAGAATCCTTAGCTTGTTTTCTGCCTCTTCATACATTTCAAGTTCAAAACATATCTTTGCATACAGATTTATGAGATACTGCTTATTTGCCCCTCCCTCTTTTATGTTTTCCGCCTCTTTGAATATGGCATAGGCAAAACGATAGTTTCCTGTTTTATATTGATGTGTTCCTTCGTGCAGAAAGATATCGCTTGCAAAACTTTCAGGCATTCCTTTTGGAATAACTTCTGCGTGTTTTTTGAGTGTCCAGTACGAACCTTTATCCATAGCAAGGAAATCTTCTTTTTTTACAAATATATCAAAGGGGGTCTTGTCCCTGTTGTCTGTATCCCATTGCAGGACGTTTTTTCCCGTTCTTTTCAGATGATGGAGTGCTGCAATAATCCTTAATTCAAGAGAAGTATCTACGGATTGAGAGGGAAGATAAAGATATTTGACATTTGCATTAATTGCCCCGAACCGATACGCTTCCGGCAAGGACAGATGTTTCTGTGAATTAAGGATCTTTATGTTTTTCAGGTCACCGAGCCTGCCCATCAGGTTTTTGCATTTTTCGGAATCCATATCCATGTCATTGTTAACAATGAAGTACCTGACTGGATAGGATATGTTGTCAATGAGATCCTGGATAAGATCAATACTTGCCTGGTTCCATTTGATAACAGGAAAAACAATGCCTATGCTTTCCACCTTTTCCCATGGTTCTGGTGGAAGATCTGCTTTTATTTTTCTCATATTGTGGATATATTCATCTTTGTTTTCACGGCCCTGTATGGATATACGGTCAGACTTGCCAACCGGCATGTAGTATTCTCCCGTAACCCTGGGAATATATAAAAAATCCGTATAAAAGCAGAGCTTCCTTGTTATATTCCAGTCAATAAGCACCTTTACTGTTTCGTCATAACCACCTGCTCTTATTGCAATGTCTTTTCTGTGCATCAAACTTACATGCAGGGTATGGTTAAAATAAAACATGAAATCTCTGTTGAAATTGCGTGATACCTGTATAAACTTGTGAATAGGATAGCGTTTGTTTGTGTTTCGGTCATGAACACACTGGACGGCATAAAGGTCAGAATATGCTGCTCCAATATCTGGGTTTTGATCCAGGGTTTTTGACAATACATCTAAATGATCAGGGTAAAACAGGTCATCGTCATCTAAATAGGCGATGTATTCGCCATGGGCCTCGTTTAAACCAAGATTCATTCTTGCTGCCTTGCCCCTGTTTTCATTGTCATGGAAATAACGGATCTGTCTGTTGTTAAATCCTCTTATTATGTCTCCGACATCAACGCCGCCATCATTCATTACAATGAGTTCCCATGACTTGAATCTTTGATTGACAATACTTGAGATGGCCTTTTCAAGATACCAGGGTCTGTTGTATGTGCTCATAAGTACGGTTACTTTGGGTCTGTTGTTTGTCATGTTAAATCTCTTGTTTTACAATCAGGGAACTTCTGGCTCGGTTATTTGATAACGGTTTTATAAGCATTCGTTTTTGTTTCATGTCTGAGGAGCCATAACAGCAAGGCATAAGTGCATACTCATATCTGCAATATTAATACCATGAGTAGCTGCATGAACCCTGAGGCCATTGTCCGCAGCATGACAGCCCTTTTGTTTTTTGATCAATTTTGTCAAAGATCATGTGGAATAAATATGTTAAACTGCAACATAATTTTCAGGACTGGAGTTATGGCTTGGCGTTATGATTGAACAAGAAAACATTTTCAGGAGATATAAGCCGGATAAGTCTGTTTGCAGGTTTAATGAAAGTGACAGTAACAACTGTTATCCTGTCATTTTTTTGACTTCCTCTGTAGTGTATGCAACTGGAATAGATATTTCGTGTGCGGATTAAGGCAGGGAGGTTTTCCATACGTAAATGGCTTTTTTGTACAATTACGGTGTCAATTCAAGGGGTTTTTTGATCTTGTCCATAAAATCTCATTTGCAGATTGGAAACTTGCTGGTGCCTACGCTCTGTTTCCGGACAGCTACGAGGTAAGCAGAGAACGGTCAGATAAGATCAGATTGTTTGTGTAATATCTATCTAAGGATCAACGTCCGGATTCTGTAAGGTTTTCAGCCGGGATAATATGTTTTATAAAGGCCTGTGAAACAGGGGGATCATGCGGAGGATAATGATGGGTAATACCAATTATACGTGTCAGGACTATCGTTTGGAAATGCATCTTTTGGCGTTAAAAATACGCTTGAAGGATAACAGGTTGGATGAACATGAAAAAAAAGAGATAGAAGAAGAAATGAAAAGGGTTGAAGAGCAGATAGGGTTGTAAATATCAGCAGGTTCAGAAAGGTCCTGGCTTTTTTACGATGAGGATGGTTTTGGCAGATCTCAAGACTGGGCAAATTGCCAATAGGATTGCATTATAATACAGCATGTACAGATAAACCTGGATCCTTAATGCCTGGGATATGGCTTTTTATGACAGTTGTGTTTCTGCAAGCTGAGACCTTTTTATACGGATTTTATGTTATACTGAGGTTGTCTCCGGAAAATCGGCCGCTTGTATGTGCTGATCTTTTGTATAACTCTTGAGAGCACCGTTGTTTTTGAACGGATTTTTATCATTTCAGGAATATTAATGCTGTTTTTAGACATGGTGAGTGATTTGCGATATGTTTGACACTAATAACAAAATGTCTTTTTTAAATATTTCTCTGGTTTTTGCAGTCATTACCGGAATTCTTTTTTCTTCTGTCTTGTCTCTTTCTTTTGCCGGGGAGGCAAAGGATATACTTAGTGTTGAAGCATATGACATGCTGAATACTGTGCCTGACACCTATCTCATTGATGTTCGTACAAGAGCGGAATACCAGTTTGTTGGCCATCCGATTAATGCCTATCTTTTTCCATACATGTTTATGTCCAACGCCCTTGTTAATGCTGACAGTAGGATTTTTTACAGGTTTGATATTAAGAATACTGCCTTTGTTCAGGAGATTGGCAAATTTTTTAAAAAGGATGACAATCTTCTTATTATATCAAGAGATGGAATACGCAGTGCACTTGCTGCGGCAGAGCTTGTTCGTGCGGGATACAAAAATATCTACAATGTAAGGGATGGCTTTGAAGGCCCGTACTTCCCTGATTTTGCAGACAAGGACAGGAATAAATTTTACAGGCAGCTTGCCAGAAGGAACAATATCCACGGATACAATCATAGACGACATTATGGTTGGCAATGGTGGGGATTGCCGTGGACCTACCATATGGATAAAAGGTTCCTTTATCCTCCTGATCTTGCAGAGATAAAACAGTAACTGCTTTTTTATCCATCAATATTTTTTCAGAAGTTTATTACAGAGATCCTTTGTACAGGTGAGTCTGTCTTAACTGGTACAGTGCCTTTTTTGTTATTACTGACTGCAGGCAAGACCTGATGAAAAATTACAGAGAATTGTGGTCGTTACCCAAGACTTGTAAATGGTATTCGATGTGTCCAATGAAGAGATTCTACGAGGAAGGAAAGTTGGACAGGAAGTGGATAGAGACCTACTGCAAGGGAGAGTGGAAAGCTTGTGTTCGTTATCAGATGGAGGAAAGAGGGGAGCC
The DNA here is from genome assembly GCA_964457545.1 of uncultured Desulfobacterales bacterium. Taxonomy (GTDB): domain Bacteria; phylum Desulfobacterota; class DSM-4660; order Desulfatiglandales; family Desulfatiglandaceae; genus JAGGTJ01. Next base: position 72,390 of record CAYWEN010000020.1, read on the forward strand.
ACACCCGGACTGGATGCTTCCTGATGGAACTTTAGATAAAAGGCTGCATGAGGAGATATGAAAATGAAGGTTATCATTATTTATGACAATACGGCTTCAATACCTGGCCTGAAGTCTGACTGGGGCTTCTCAGCGCTTGTGGAGGTTAAGGGACGAAAAATTCTTTTTGATACCGGGGCAAACGGAGAAATTTTGCTTTCAAATATGCAAAAACTTGAGATCAGTCCGAAAGACATACAGGATGTTTTTATTTCACACCTTCACTGGGATCATACAGGAGGTCTTGCATCTTTTCTTCAGTTGAATAATCAGGTGACACTCTGGATCCCTTCCTGTTTATCTGAAGCAAAAGAAGCAAAAGAGATTGTTGATGTAAAAGAACCTGTCAGGATGTATGAGGGGATATGTTCAACAGGTGAACTGGAGGGTATAGAGCAGTCTCTCTGTGTTGAAACAGAAAAGGGTATTGTAGTCATGGTCGGATGTTCTCACCCGAGAATAGAACATATCCTTGAAACTGCATCCCAATTTGGAACAGTCTACGGGATCATAGGTGGGTTGCACGGTAACAGGCCGGAAACATTGAGGGGTTTAGGCCTGATATGTGCTACCCACTGTACCCAATATAAATCAGAAATAAAATCCCTTTATCCTGAAATATATATTGAAGGAGGGGCAGGAAAAACAATAGATATCCCTTTATGAATGACTGTTTTTTTATGATTCTGATGTCTGTTCTGTGAAATTCTAAGCATCACAGGGGCAATTAACGATCTATGAAGTCTTTATCACAAAAGTGCGAAAGATTCTTGACGCTGCCAAATATAAAACAGTTGTCATGCCCGGTCTTGCAGATTTATCCGATTTGTGTCGGCTCTTCGCTTAGCCTTTGTCTAAGCCATGTCAAAATCTTGTTAAATTCATCTTTTATTTCAGTCATTGCCCTGCCGCGATGACTGACAAGATTCTTCTCCTCAGGACTCATCTCGGCGAAGGTCTTTTTTAATGGAGGATAGTAGAAGAGCGGATCATATCCAAATCCATTTGACCCGGCTGGTCTGTCAAGGATAATACCGTTGCATGTGCCTGTGTAAATAAGGGCAGGTCCCCGTGGAACCGCTATGGCTATAACACACATAAACTGTGCGTCTCTCTCTTTTATGTTCTGTATCTTTTTGACAAGCTTGGCATTGTTATCTTCGTCAGTTGCGTTTTTGCCTGAATATCTTGCCGAATAGATTCCTGGTTCACCGCCCAGCGCCTTTACTACCAGACCCGAATCATCGGCTATTGCGGGCAATCCAAGCACCCTTGCTGTAAAGCGTGCCTTTTTCAGGGCATTTTCTTCAAATGTCCTGCCATCTTCCTCTACTTCCGGGATCGGCCCAAAATCATTGAGACCTTTAAGTTCAATCTCAAAGCCTTTTGCCATTTGTCTGAATTCTGATATTTTACCCTGATTTCTTGTGGACAGGACAATAGGAGGCAAGGATATATTGTTATTGATCTGATATGATTTAAGGTGGTTCATTTATGGTAATTATCCTTTATCTGTTGGTTTATATGAAAGTCCTTAAATATGAAGACGAATATATAGTGCCGGGTACGGTGATTTTATTGTTTGTTGTGGCTGGCAAAACAAGTTTGCCAGCCGGTTAGTTTGCAGATATAAATGGTTGTTTTCACAATTTTGGAGGCTGTTTGTGCCGGATATGTCAAACAGGCTGATCTGCAAATTTGTGAGGCATTGTCTTTGTGTATGTATGATTCCTTGATCTGCCACTAACCCGGGTTTTTTTACCCTTTGGACGGGCTTTTGGCTTTTTTGATGTTCTGTTGTTATTGTTTCTGAAGACGGGAACCCGTTTTTGGACACCGGGACTGTTTATAGCGGGCAGCATTCGCATGGTTTTGAATTACTGGCTTGCCGTCTGCTATTTTGGGAGTACAGCTCCCCTGTCAGCACTGGAAACATCTTTTGCATATCTTGACAGATATCCGGTTTTTACCTTTGATTCGAACTCAGGCAGTTGTGCCAGTCTCTTTTGAATTTCATTATCTGTAAGACGGACATTAAGTGTTTTGTTTGGAATATCGATTTCAATAATGTCTCCTTCCTGAACAGCAGCTATGGGTCCTGATGCAGCAGCCTCCGGTGATACATGACCTATACATGCCCCCCGGGTTGCGCCGGAAAATCTTCCATCCGTAATCAATGCTACCTCCTTGTCCATTCCCATGCCTGCAAGGGTGGAGGTGGGAGAAAGCATCTCTCTCATTCCTGGCCCGCCACGGGGGCCTTCATATCTTATGACCAGGACATCACCTTTCTTTATTTTGTTGTCCGTAATTGCAGCGACTGCATGTTCTTCAGAGTGAAATATCCTTGCTGGTCCCGAATTTCTGAGCATAAGCGGATCAACGGCAGCCTGCTTGACAATTGATCCGTCCGGGGCAAGGTTGCCTGTTAATACAGCCAGTCCGCCGGTTTCATGAACAGGGTCTTCTACTGTATGAATAACCGATGGGTCTTTTATTCCTGCATTGATTTCACGTAGCATATCTCCTATAGAAAGGCCACAAACTGTCATCTGGTCGGTGTCAATGACCCCTTTTTTATTCAATTCTTTTAGGATTGCAGGTACACCGCCAGCATAAAACAGATCAACAATATGATGAGGACCGGAGGGGGCCATGGATGTCAGGTGAGGAATCTTTTCGGTAAATTTGTCAAAGTCTTTAAGGGTCAGATCTATATCTGTATAATATGCAAGAGCTGGAAGGTGAAGGGCGGTATTTGTTGATCCACCCAATGCCATATCCACAGCGATGGCATTAAAAAAGGCCTCTTTTGTCATGATATCTTTTGGCTTGATATCCCTGTTAACCAGATTTATTATCTGCATACCGGACTGTTTTGCTATTCTTATCCTGTCAGAAAAAACAGCGGGAGCACTTCCGTTAAATGGAAGGCTCATGCCAAGGGCCTCTGACAGATTGTTCATGGTGTTTGCCGTGAACATGCCTGAGCATGAACCAGGGCCCGGACATGCACCACATTCGTATTCAAGTAGCTCTTCCTCGGTTATGCTGCCTGCCTTTACTTTGCCAACTGCCTCAAATACCTTGTCCAGCCCCATTTCTTTGCCAAAAACTCTGCCTGGCAACATGGGGCCGCCGGAAAGAAATATTGAGGGGATGTTCAGTCTCGCGGCAGCAATCAGCATTCCGGGGATTATCTTGTCACAGGAAGAGAGCAATACCAGACCGTCAAAAGGATGTGCCATTACCATGATTTCAATGGAATCAGCTATGAGTTCCCGGCTTGGAAGAGAGTATTTCATCCCTTTGTGATTCATTGCAATGCCATCGCAAACGCCAATGGTATTAAACACTACAGGTGTCCCTCCGGCGGCATAAATTCCTGCCTTTACTGCGTCAACCACCTTGTCAAGATGAATATGTCCGGGGATAATTTCGTTGAAGGAATTTGCTATTCCAATAACAGGACGCTGCATTTCCCATTCTGTAAATCCGTCAGCAATAAACAAGGAACGGTGTGGTGCCCGTTCCAGACCTTTAAGCATGAGATCGCTTCTTCGTGACATAACATAACCTCCTCAAACAGGATGGGCAGATAAACAATCTGATGTGTATCCTGTATTTTGCAAATATAATCATTTGTTTCAGACTAAACCGGTATGGTTTTATTCAATCTGTTCTGTCCGTATGCGGTCATAAAAACAGGGGCCTTGTTTGCTGGACATAGTGAATGTGCTTTAAGCTATTACCTCTTTTGCATAAGAATGTCAAAGGGGTGCTCAGACTTTTGTTTATAGGTGTGTTCGTACTGACAGCCTGTTCTGTCGGGTTGCTACTGTTTATTCAGGAAGCCCGAAATGGAGGAAAAATTGTTATGCCGCGGGCTTTTTTTTGATTTGTTGAGACTGTAAAAAAAAGACGTTTGTTTATAAAAGCAGGATCAAGTTGTCTTGAAAAATGTTATCTTTTTGATTAGACTTAACAAATCTGCTGGAAATCGGTTTATGGAGCCTTGGCTTGTCCTATAGACAGTGCCATTGATTTTTATAAGCCTGAACAGGCTTTTTGTTTTGGCCATAGGAGGGTAACATGCTGAACCGGTTTTAGGCAATGTCCATCCACAGATAGACTGTGGGTTTCATAAGGTTATAGAACACAAGACAGGAGGAAACTGATGTTCAAGGCACAAGATATAATGACTAAAGATCCGGTTGTGATTTCACCGCAGGCCAGGATTACCGATGCTGCAGGTGTTTTGCTCGAACACAAGTTTAACGGGCTGCCTGTTGTGGATGACAGGGGTCAACTGTTGGGAATAATTTCACAGGATGATCTTATTTTTCAGCAAAAGAAGATTCCGGTACCTTCCTTTTTTACAGTGCTGGATGGCACCATATCTCTCTTTAGTGAAAAGAAGATTCAGCAGGAGATTGAAAAGATTGCAGCAACAACTGTGGCAGAGGCAATGACTCCTGATCCTGTAACCATTACTCCTGAAACCTCTGTTGAAGATATTGCCACCTTGATGGTTAGAAAAAATATTCATACCTTGCCTGTTGTTGATGGAGACAGACTCGTGGGTATTGTTGGCAAAGAGGATATCCTTAAGACCTTGATGGGTAACGGGGATCAGGATATTCAAAAATCTTAACCACAGGAAATGTATAATATCCAGGATTAAAATTTGAGACTAACGTCAGGTGTGGGGTGGGCCGTTTATGGGAGGTCCTGTGTAAGGTAATCCTGTGTCTGTTCTTCCCTGAACAGCTTGATTTTTCGCTGAAGAGTTCTAAGGCCTATACCGAGGACCTTGGCTGTTTTGGTGCGATTGCCTCCGTGGGCCTTCAGCACCTTTAATATATATCTCTTTTCTATTTCACAAAGCGGCAGAAATTGTTCTTTCTTGTCGGTATCATTGCTGTTGTTCCCGGTCTTTTCAGTGTCCCTTACATCTTTTTTTAAGGACATGGATGTGAATTCAGGTACTGAAGAAAGTTTCAGTTCTTTATCATTTTCTAAGATTGTGGCTGAGGCTATAATGTTTTCGAGTTCCCGTATGTTGCCTGGAAATGTATAGTTAAGCAGTGCAGTTTCCAGGTCAGGTGCAATAGAACGGATATCTTTCCTGTTTTTTCTTGCGTGTATATTCAGAAAATATCTTGCAAGAGGCATTATGTCTTTTTTCCTTTCTCTTAAAGGCGGGATCTTTATGTGACACATGTTTAGCCTGTAGAACAGATCTGCACGAAAACGGCCTTCCTTTACCTCTTGGTTTATGTCACGGTTGGTGGCAACCACGATGCGTACATCAATATCCTTCGTCTTTGTGCTTCCCAGTCGGTATAGTTCTCTTTCCTGTATAACTCTTAAAAGTTTTCCCTGCAGGGTCAAATCCAGTTCTGTTATTTCATCGAGAAATATTGTTCCTCCCTGGGCCTCTTCAAAAAAACCCTTTTTGTCGCTTGATGCCCCGGTGAATGCACCTTTGGTATGACCAAAGAATTCGTCCTCAAACAGGGCCTTGCTGAATGATGACATGTTAATTGCGACGAAGGGTCCATCTGCCCGCTCACTCAATCTGTGAATTATACGCGTAAGTATTTCCTTTCCTGTGCCTGATTCGCCTGAAATGAATACATTGTAGTCTGTGGGGGCTATGGCCTCTGCCTGATGGAATACAAGTGCCATCTTTTCATCTTCGGCCACTATATTCTGGAAGGCTTCAGGATGATTAAGTTCCGAAAAAGACGGTTTTCTTTCAAACAGGCCGATCTCATGCCTGAGATTGTATCTTTCAAGAGCCCTGTTGATAACAATGGTAAATTTTTTACTGTCAAGGGGCTTTGTGAGATAATCGTACGCCCCGAATTTCATAGCCTGAACAGCCGATGATACATCATCTATTGCCGTGACAATAACGACCTCTGTGTCCGGAAACTTTTCTTTTATCTGTTGAAGCACCTTCATGCCTTGTATATGCGGCATGATAAGATCCAGTATGACCAGTTTGAATCTGTGTTTTTTTATCAATGGAATAACATGTCTGCTATCAGAGACCAATGCGGGATCGCATATGCCGGAGCTTATGAGTATGGTCTTGACACTCAGCAGAAGTCCCGCATCATCATCTACTACAAGTATGGGGGTGTTTTCTGTAGGGATGGATTCCATGATATTGATGTCCTCACAAAGGCGCTTTTATTTGGCATGCCTGTATAGCAGATATATGAAACTGTTTCTGAGCCTCTCCGGATAATATACCATGTTTTTTAAAGCCTCTGAAAAAAAGGGTTATGTTTGAAAGATCAGGAGAAAAACAGAAAGTCATTGCTGATGGTTATGTAAAAATCTGTCTGCTGTACCGGCTATGAACAGAGACATTGGTACAGATTATGACGATATCAGCATTGCGTCAATCTGTTCAAGAAAATAGGGTATGTTAAAGGGCTTGGAACATATTTTGGTAAAGCCCAGTTTGCAGATTTCCTCAAGTTTGGGGTCAGATGGAAAACCTGTGGTAATCATTACCTTCAGGTCAGCCAGTTCAGGTTCGTTTTTTATGGCCCTGCATACTTCAAGGCCATCCATTTTTGGCATGAAGAGGTCAAGAATAAGGATATCAGGATGATATGTGCCTAATTTTATGTTGACTTCTGTTCCGTTTGATGCCTGGCTGACCTGGTATCCCCTCTCTACGGTCAGGACTTCTGCAAGTATTTCGCGAATAGCGCTGTCATCATCAGCTATGAGGACCTTGAATTTCCTTTGCCTGTTTATGATTGGAATGGATATGGTAAATGTCGTCCCTTTATGGATATCGGTTGTAAAACTGATGTTTCCATTATGTGCCTTTACAAGACTGTATGCCACAGAAAGTCCCAGACCTGTCCTGCCCTCACCCTGTTTGTCTGTTACAAAGGGATCAAAAATTTTGTTCATTATGGCAGAAGAAATTCCCTCGCCGTTGTCGGATATAACAATGTCTATGTTTCCTGTTGTCCTTTTGAAACGGGTTGTAATTATTATTTTTCCGTGATCATGGGTTATTGCCTGTATTGCATTCAACACAACATTGAAGACAGCCTGTTCAATACCCTGCCGGTTTCCTTCTATTGCCGGAATATCTTCAGCGAGATTAAGGTGAATGTCAATTCCGGTCCTGTTAAGTGTTGTCTGTATGAGTCGGATGGCATTTTTAACGGCTGTGTTTATATCTATCTTTGTTTTGTCAACGATACTTGATTGTCTTGAAAAATTCTTAAGGTCAGAGACTACACCTGCAATACGTTTTGCAGCCATATCCATGTCAGAAAGGATCTGGCCAAGGTGTTTCTTCAGGAATGAATACGTCAGTCCCCCATATTTTCTTGCAGGATTCAGTACGGAAAGTTCCTTCAGGGATACCATCAGGTCTTCCCATATTCTTGTAAGAAGAGACAGGTTCAGGGTGATCAGGTTTAAAGGATTGTTAATCTCGTGAGTAGCTCCTGCCACCAGTGTGTTAAGAGCCTCCATCTTTTGTGACTGATATATCTGCCATTGGGTGTTTAAAAAGGCCTTTTCTGTATTTACCTGTTTTGTTATGTCCTTGCCCACGCCAAGTATCCCTATAACTTCGCCTTTGTCATCAAGCCTTGGCGTTAATGACAGATGAATCCACAATTGACGGTTATCTTTGGTGATCTCCTTGATGTTGCAGGTTGTTTCTTTTTTTTCCCTGACAATATAGGTATTCAGTCTTTTGACCTCTTCCGTGGTTTTGTCGTCCGGATAAAGAATACTGATTCTTTTTTTGCCTATAACTTCGCTGGCCGTATATCCAAAGATATTTTCAGCACCCTTGTTCCAGAACAGTATGTGACCTTCCGTGTCTGTTGCAATTATGGAAATGGACAGAGAGCTGTCCAGGATGTTTTTGAGAAAGGCGTTTTCTTGTTCAAGAATTTTATTTGTTTTTTCTGGTTCGGGGATATCTTCCATGTATGGGATATCCTCTTTTTTGTCTCTGTTTTTGCTGATCATTTACGGTATACCTCTGTAGAACGAAACCTGACTGATTTTATCCATAAATGACTTTTTTTGCAGTATCTGTACTGCCGGATGCGCAGAGGCATGTCAATATGTGAAACAATCTGGCTGTGTGTATGCCTCTTTGTATAATCCTTTGATTTTGAAAATACTGTCATTCCCGGCCAGTTTTCCGAAGCCTGTTATTCCAGGTCTTTGATACCCTGAAAAACAATATCAAACAGTTCTTGTATATTCTCTTTTTCAAGACAGGAAAAGGCTACTCTGAGGTCTGTATCCCCAAGTGAGATCAGGCCAACACCGTATTTGTCCAACAGATGAAGTCTTAGTGGTTCGGCTTTCACGGTTTTAAGTTCAAGGCACATGAAATAACCTGAGTTAAATGGATATGGTTTCCATACATCTTGGTACTTTGAATCAGACAGGACTTTTTTTACCTCTGCTGCCCTATCCTTGAGGATCTGGAATTTGGCCTGTTTTTCCTGTTTGTATCTGTCTGATTTCATGGCCCTGAGAACTATTTCCTGGCTCAGGTGAGATGCGTTGGAAATGGATCCTCTGACTGCCCCCGCGGTCTTTTTTTCAAGGGCGTTAAAGGCGTTGTTTTCAGAACTGCAGTGCATACCATAGGTGATAAAACCGACCCTTAGGCCCCATACGTAGTCTTCCTTGGTGGCTCCATCCAGTTTTATTGCAAGCAACCTCGGATCAGAACCGGCCAGTCTGGAAAACAGGGATTCCTGCATGATATCATCTTCGTAGAACAGGCCAAAGTAGGCGTCGTCTGATATGGTTATGACATTGGTCCCTTTTTGAGCCATGCCGGCAAGAAGATCGACAATGATATCTCCCTCTTTTTGTGTGAGCGTATAACCGGTCGGATTGTTAGGGAAGTTGAGAAGAACAATAAGTTTATCTGTCCTTGCTGCCTGGGTTTCAAGGCATGAGGCAAGGCCTTTCATGTTAAATCCGCCCTGTTCATTGAAAAGAGGATAGGTAACAATCTGTGCGTTTTTCCGTACTGAAAATATCAGGTTATAGTTACCCCAGAGCTTGTCCGGCAGAATAATAGTGTCTGCCGGATTGATCCACATGTCAGCAACAACACTCAGGCCATGGGTTATGGCATTGGATACAACAGGAAGACTGACACTCTTCCCTCTGAGGGAAGGGTTTTTATCAAAGAGGGCATTTTGCCAGGCCTTGCGCAGGGGCATAATACCGAAGGATGGTGCATAGGTCAGGGCTTCTTCAGGTTCAAACCTGTTGATGTTTTCCATTACTGAAGGGAGAAACATTGTCTTTTCTTTTTCTGTGGCCATTCCGATGGTAGCATTGAATTTATGTGCCTTTTCTCTTGCTTCGGCACTTTGGGAAAGTATTCCCTTTGGGAAGAAGAGGTTCTTCCCTACATCTGAAAGCATATCATATACATATGAATTGGCGGATAATATCTGTTCGTTCAGTTCTTTTGCAATTGGGTTCATTTATGTCCTCCAGACATTTGTCTTGTTTTTGAAAACCAACGTTTTTCGGTGCCCTGACTCAGGGTTTTACTTTATCTTTATTTCAACGCAGCGATTATATTTCCTTGTTCGTATGTGGTCGGTATTTGTGTCTATTGGCGGAGCCACAATACCTGTAGACTTGATTCTTGCAGGATTTATCCCTTTGGCTATAAAATAGTTTTTTATGATATCCGCCCGTAATCTTGCAAGCATTTTGTTGTACTTGTAGTTTCCTGATGAATCAGTGTGCCCGATCAGAAAAGCCTTTTTGTCTGTGGCCTGATTTAAAAAGGCAGCAATTTTGTTCAATGTGATTATGGCCTTATCAGAAAGATTGTATGAGTTGAACCTGAAATACACAAAAGATATTTTGTCAGGTGCTGCAATGTCCCTGTTTTCTGATATCTCTCTTTTTGGTTTGGGAGGGGTGTCTGTTTTTAAGGTATTATCATTCTTTTCAATTGGTTCTGCATTATCGTTCTGAATAACATTGTTGGATTGTTTAACCGCGTCCTTGTTTTTGTCCCCTGTTTTTTGCTCAACAGCCTCCTTGTTTTCTGTTGCAACAGCAACTGAAACTGTTTTGTCTTTGGGCTGTTGATTTGTCTTGCTGTATGAAGATCCTTCGGCTTTGTCAGGCAGAGGTGCTTTGACAGAAGCAGCCTTGGTATCAACAGGGAGAATGTTTTCCATGTCTCTGTTTTTTGTGTCTTGTGCCAAAAGTTTTTGTGCCGACGGTTTATGTGTTGTGGGTAGTTTTATCGGTTTCAGTTCTACCTGTCTGTTTTTATGAAGCAGGGCATCCAAAACAGGTATGTTGATATCATACCGATTGAACAAGAGTATGGTCGTTATGACAATCAACAGGGCAGCCAGTAAAAATGAAAAGATTAATGGTCGTACCAGAGATTTTTTGTTGTGAGTTATTTGAAGCTCTTTTGCACATTCCCTGATAATTGTATCTGTAATTATTTCTTTTTCCTTTGCATACCCTGTGAGCAGGGCATGATCGCATATTACATTGATAAGACGCGGATATCCTGATGAAAAGGCATATATTTCAGTTATTGCCTTTTTGGTAAAGAGTTCTTTTTCCCTGCCGGCCACCATGAGACGGTGTTTTATATAACTTTCAACTTCTATCCTGTTAAGATGATCTATATGATAGTTTATGGTTATTCTCTGTCTTAGCGCCCTGTTTTTTTCTCTGAGCAGGATGTCATTAAACTCAGGCTGTCCTACAAAAAAGATGTTTATCAGTTTTGTGTTCTGTTTTTCTATGTTTGACAAAAGTCGTATCTCTTCAAGTAGTTCATGGCTTAATCTCTGCGCCTCATCAATTATAATGAGAACTGTTTTTCCCTTATCATAAGATGTTTCAAGAAAGTCTTTCAGGTAAAACAGAAATTCGGCCTTTGTGCTGAATGTCCTGTTTAATCCAAAGGCATTGGCAATGAAGGCATAAAGATCCATGACATTAAGTCCTGGATCGCTTATATTTGCTACAATAACTTCCTCGCCAAGCATGTTTACAAGGGCATTTATAAGGGTTGTCTTGCCTGTTCCAACATCTCCTGTCAAAAGCACAAAACTTTTGTTGTCGATAATTCCGTATTTGAGGGTGGCAAGTGCCTCCTTATGTTTTTCTCCAAACCATAAAAATTTTGGATCAGTACTTATCTGAAACGGTTTTGTATGTAAATGGTAGTATGAAAGATACATGTTTGTATAATATCCCTTAGATTAGAGACCATCCATGAATTCTGGCCCCGGAAAGTTTCCGGTCCATAAATGAGAATTCTTGTGCAAGATTACGAGAATCAGGGAATTACACGGAGACGTGCTTTGGTGCATTGCACAGGAAATACCGCATATTGACGCACAGATTGCAAAATATTGCCTTTATGGAAGGAAACCCGTTGAATATAGTGTTTTGCAATGGATCGAATGTTCTTCAGTACACTGGAATCGGACCGTATACAGGAATGATACAGATCTGTTGATAAGTTTTTTTTGATCCTCTTGTGTCATCTGCCTGTATTTCTTTGTCCGGCATTTGATATAACTAATGGAAATCACAGTTTTGATAGAAACTCCAGTTCTTTTGGCTGGGTGTTTTTTGTCCCTATGGCAAGGATTTCTATCCTGTTTCCCTTTATCCGGCGATAATAAAGCCTTCCTTTGTATGCAAACGTTACCTCAAGCACCTTTTCCGCTTTTTTCCCTCCAAACACCTTTCTTTTTACAGAAACAAGGGAGGGATCCTGGTTCAGCATATAGATAATTTCTTCTGCTTTTATCTTAAGATCATCATCAAGATTGTCGTAACCGTCCAATGCCCGGCTGTTAATGCGCAGGTTTTTGTAAAGACTTTTGAAGCGTCTTGCCGTTAAAGACTGACGCCTGTTTTTCCCTGTCTTTGTCTGACGTTGTTCATACTGAAGTATCTTCTGTTTCAGGGCTTCTATTTCTGTTTCCTGTTTTTCCTGCAATGCCTGGTTTTGTTCCAGATCCCTTTCCAGTTGAATGATTTCCTGAAACAGCTCTTCCTCGTTTCTCGTGCTTTCCTGTTTTATGTGTTTAAGTCTGTCTCGTATATCTTTTGTTTCAGATAAAAGGGCCTCTTTTTCTTTTTTCAGCCTGTCAAGTTTTTTCTTGTGTGCCCGTTCAAGTTTGGCAAGATATTTTATCTGTTTTGTTCTTTTCCCTTCATCCTTTATTGCCTTTTTTATTCCTGTTCTGTAGTGGTACAGCAGCAGGAAAAAAGAGATCATGACAAAAGTGACCAAAAGGGCATTTGAAACAAGGGCATTACCCTCAAGCGCCACGTTTACATTGAGAACAAGACCTTGTTTCAGTATGCGAAAATTATCGCTTGCAATTTTTTCAGGTTTGTTCAGGGAAGGTAAACTGTGCTGATCAGGAGGAGCGGGGTATACAAGTTCTCCATCTTTTGTTGTTACAGTAACATTAAGTCTGATTCCTGCCCGTTTTAGAAACGTATGTCTTGCTATGTAGGTATCTATGTTTCTGCTGACTGCATCTTTTATTGTAATGCTTCCGTCAAGCAGTTGGCCGGTATCTTTTATCATAATGGCCTGAATCTCTTCTTTGTACCTGTATGCAAGATATTTTTCCAACAGGGATGTGGAGGAAACATATAGCAGTGGCGGCAACAGGATACAGAGCACCAGTATTTTAAATGATAGGTATCTCATATTTTTCTATATCTGCAGTTTAGTCAGTATCTTCTCTGCCTCTTTGGCTCCTGGAAAATTCCTGCTTATGGCAAGGGCCTTTTCAAGTTCTTTCCTTGCAGCCTCTTTTTCGCCCTTTTTGTAAAGTGTCATGCCAAGATGATAATGGACAATAGGGTCTGTTCCAAGTTTTTTAAGGCTTTCCAGGAACTGGGCCTTTGCACTGTCATAAAGGCCTTTCTTGTAATATATCCATCCCAGGGTATCAGCTATGCTGGGATCATCCGGCAGCTTTTCCTTTGCATCTTGAGCAAGCGCAAGGGCTTTATTCAGATCTTTATCCTGTTCTGCAAGGAGGAAAGCAAGATTGTTGGCGGCAGGTATGAAATCGGGATTTATATTCAGGGCCGCTCTGTAATGTTTTTCGGAAAGATCGTATTTATGCTGCATCTCATAGATTGTGCCAAGCAGCATGTTAATATGTACAGATTTAGGCTGTTTTTTAAGAAGTTGTTTATATTGGGCAATCGCCTGATCTGTCTTTTTTTCTATAAGATAAATCTTTGCCAGGCCAAGATATGGAGGCAGAAAGTCGGGGTTTTCCCTGATAGCTGTCTCGTAAGCGGTTTCGGCCTCCCTGTATTTCTTCTGCGCAGTCAGAAGACCTGCCTTGAAGTTATATATAACTGCACGATAGGCGGTAGACAGGTTTTTCTGTGCCAGTTGTCTGTCGCATTTTTCAATTGCAGTGTTGATATGTCCCTGTGCAACATGTACAAGCGCCATATTTGTAAATACATCGAGCAGCCTTGGATTTATGGCCTCTGCCTTCTGAAAGTACTGCATGGCATTGTCATATTTCTTTTGTATCCGGTATAACAGGCCCATGCGAAAATAGCCTTGGGGATTGTCAGGGTAGAGGTCTATGATTTTTTGAAACGCTGACTGTGCCTCCTTAAACTCAGCTTTTGCCATGCTGGCGTTGCCAAGGATAAGCAGTGCCTCAAGGTTGTTGGGCATAAGTCCCAGAACTTCTTTGATTGTTTTTTTTGCCATATCAAAGTTGCGTTCCTTAAGGTATATTTCGGATATAAGCAGTTTTGGTCTGATATCTCTCGGGTTAAGTTCAAGGGCCTTTGCAAATTCTTCCTTGGCCAGATCTGTTTTGCCTTTTTGGGCCTGTGCAAGTCCTTTAAGGTAGTGAGCATAGGGGGAATTGGGCTCATCCTTGATAAGTTTGTTCAGTAAAAATATTGCATCTGCCGGTTTGTGTCTTTTTATAAGCAGCTCTGCTTTCAGCAACCGTGCCGGTGCGTATTTGGGCCTTGTTTTAAGCGCCTTTTCTATATATTTGCCTGCAGTTTCAAGGTCTCTGTTTCTGAGAAAGAAGGCGGCCATTGCATTTAATATTCTGATCTCTTCAGGTTTTTTCTGAAGGGCCCTTTTGTATGTTTCAACGGCCTTGGCCTTGTTGCCTGTTTTTTCATAGAATTCAGCCAGAACAAGATGTGCGTTTATATCTTCCGGATTGGTCTCTATGGCCTTTAAGTATGCATTTTCTGCCGCCTTTGTGTTATGCTGGCTAAAATACAGATTACCCAGAACAATATAGAGTCCTGCCTTGTCAGGGTGGGCTGCAATGACCTTTTTCAGTTGTGTTTCTGCTGCCTTTGGCTGCCCTGTTATGACGTAAAACCTGAACAGTTCCATACATGTTCGGATATTGTCAGGATCAATGGCTATGGCCTTTTTTAATGTCTCTTCCGCAGCATGAAATCTTTTCTGCTGTATCTGTATACGTGCAAGACCGATATATGCCTCTGTTTTCTTGTTGTTGATCCTGATTATGTTTCTGAATGTCTTTTCTGCACTATCGGGTTTGTTTGCCCTTATGTCGAGATTTGCCAGGAGCAGGAGGGCATCTGTGTTTGAGGGATCATTTTTAAGAACTGTTTCCAGCTCTTTTCGTGCCTTCTGTCCATCCTTGCCAAGAAAATAGAATGTTGCAAGCTTGAGATGTGCATCCACGTTTGAAGGATCAATCCTTGTGATCTGTGAGTATACCTTGAATGCCTCCCTGATATCTCCTGCCCTGAGACTCGCCTCGCCAAGTTTGATATATGCCTTGATATATTTGGGGTCTATTTTGATCACATTTTTGTAAGATATGATGGCGCTTTTGTATTTGCCTTTGGAAAAGTATTTGTTTCCCCTTTTCATGTATGATGCCTTTTTTTCCTGTTCAGAAGAACATGCAACAACAGTGAGGATGGACAAAAGAATAATGATAAATAGATTTTTGAGATGGAACATAAGGGTTACCTCCTATTTGTTTCGACATATGTGCCGGATAAGGCAGGCAGGCCGATATATACATCCGGGAAATGTGTGTACATCCTGCTCATAATCCTTTGAAAACTATCGGTTATAATTAAAGGGGGCTTTAGTTTGCCATATTCAGTCAGCATCTTCCCCTTATAGGCACCTGTTACCAGTTTCTGGACAACAAGAACATTTATGCATTTATAGTAACATATAAGGTAAAATTCAATATTAGATTTGACAGAGATATAGGGACATGGTTTTAAGAATCTGTAACTGTTCAGGATAATTTCTGGTTTTGCTGTCAGATATATGCAAGAAAAGCGGAGAACTCTTTTATGTTGGCTGGGAAACATGAGATAAATCATGTAAAAAATGTGAATAAAATTACATAGTGGTATGTAATTTACCTTCCTGTTGGGGCAATAATTATATAAAAACAACAGGCTTGTTTTTTTGTTTTCAATGTTTCAAGCGATCTTTATGTGTAATATATTGAATTTAAAAGTAAAAAAATAATGTATTTTTTTTGTTGCGTTCTTTTGATGTTTGGTGTCATGTTTGCATAAAATATGCAAATACCGTTTTATACTGCTGACTGTTTGCAAACATATCCAGGCCACGGTGGACTCCCGGTTTATTTTGCATGGCAGGTGTTTATGTCCACGGGCTTTTGGTTTCAGAGATATAGAATTGCATGTAGTATAAGATGTTACAAACTGTGCAACTGATTTTGCAGATTAACTTATCTGCAAGTTGGTGCCCATCCATAAATGGCCGGTTTTTTTACAATCTGCTGGATTTCTTGATCTTGTAAACTCTAAGATATGGGTTGGAAACCGGATAGTGATCAATAAGATCTGTTTATGTATGGAAACTGGTTAGGATAAAACAGGCAAGGTTCGGACTGTTCTGGTTGATAGAAAGGCAGGATATTATGTCAGGCTCTGAAAAAAACATGTTGATTTTACCTGATAATGGAGGAAGACGTTCGGGCTTTAATCGACGTCAGATAATTTATACCGATTACATACCGTGCAGGAGGATAACAAAAGACCGAAGAAGCGGCAGAGATCGTCGGTCAGGTATGGATCGCAGAAAGATTTCTACAGATCTTGAGAAACTGAATCTTCCGGAAAGAAGAAGCGGGACGGACCGCAGAAAGGCATTTCGGGCCTCAATCCTGTGATGTGTTACTGTTTCTTGTCTGGTTAGGGTTGGTTTGCCTCCTCTTCAGCCTGCCGTACACGTGGTCCCACTGTATGGAAGCCGGTTGAAAATCCCGAGTCAAGTTAGGTGAGTTGGCAGATTGAAAGAGATATTGTAAAGGGCAATTCAGTCTATGTTTTTTTCTTTCTTATATTCAGTTCATTCATTCTTGTCAGTAGTGTTTTATAGCTTACCTCAAGTATCTTGCTTGCCTTTGTACGGTTCCATCCTATTGTTTCCAGTACATGGGTTATTACCTCTTTTTCCACTTTTTCCAGTGTCTTTTTCCTTATCTTTTTTAAAGAAAACATGGAAAGGTCAGTCTGGTCCGCAAGTGTTGTCCCGAGTATTATCTCAATAAGGGATTTTTCTCTTTGATTTGACAGTTCTTTGCCTGTCTCCTGTTTTACCTCTTCTATGAACTTGTCAATCTTGTCTCCGGGTTTTCCAAGGACAAAAAAACGTTTTAGGACATTCTGCAGTTCTCTGACATTTCCTGGCCAGTCATATGCCTGCAGTTTTTTTATGAACATATCATCAATCTCAAAGATCTTATTGTTAAACAGGGGCGAATATTGTCTGGCATAATATTCGACAAGAGGAGGGATATCATCCGGTCTTTCACGAAGTGGCGGTATATGTATGTTTATGGTATTCAGCCGATAATAAAGGTCTTCTCGGAAGCTGCCTTTTTTTATCTTGCCTTTCAGATCATTGTTTGTTGCGGCAATTATCCATACATCCACGGACTTGTCCTGCTCAGATCCAAGGCTTGAAAACTCTCCGCTTTGAAGAACACGCAGGAGTTTTGACTGCAGGATTAAGGGCAAATCGCCTACTTCATCGAGAAACAGCAAACCCCTATGGGCCAGTTCAAATTTTCCTTTTCTTTTACGTTCTGCTCCTGTAAAAGCTCCTTTTTCATGACCAAACAGTTCGCTTTCCAGAAGGCCTTCCGGCATTGCTGCGCAGTTTACCTTTACAAAAGGCTTGCCATTTCTCGGAGATGCCTGATATAGGTGTAAGGTAACAATTTCTTTGCCAACCCCGCTTTCTCCGGTAATCAGCACATTTAACCCTGTTGGAGCAATATGCTGAATCAGCTCCTTTACCCTCTGCATGCTTTTACTGATACCTATTAATTCCGGTCCCTGCATGTGTTTGCCCTTTTTTCTTCGTCTTTGTAATCAGATTGTCTATTACCTTTTTCAATTCAAAGAGATCAAACGGCTTTTCTATAACTGCATCTGCCTGCACCTCTGTTGCAAGGGCCTGAGGCTGGGTTCCCCATCCTGTTACACCTATCACAGGTATGTCTTTATACCGTTTTTTGACAATGGATATTATACCGATGCCACTTATGTCAGGAATAACAATATCTGTGATAACAAGGTCAAAACGTTGTTCATTGTTTTCAAGTGCCTTGATTCCATCCAGGCCATTCGATACAGGAACAACATCAAAATCATTTTTGGTCAAAAATTCGGTCAAGGTGGATAGAATCCTTTTGCTGTCATCAATAATAAGCAATTTCGGTTTGTTCGATGTTAAGGTTTCCGGTCTTTTATTTTTCACGCTTAACTCCTGAAGGATCTGGATTGCAGTCAAGAATCCTTGCTTCTTTTAGGGAATCTATTGTCTTTTCCCATGTCTTTTTAAGGATTTTTATATTATTTCCTATTGCCCATACACATCCCCCAGCCCCTGCTCCTGCAAATCTTGCGCCGCATCCGGCTTCTTTTGCCTGATCTGTCAATATTGTTGTAGCGGGTATCAGTGCCTCAGGCGTGATATTTCTTCTGATTTCCATCTCTTTGTTCATAAGGGATCCAGCCATATCCCAGTCATGTTTGCAGATAGCGTCGGCAAATTCAGCAACTGTTCTGTTGGCTTTGATCCAGTCTTCTCTTGTCAGGCCTGAAAGAAATTGTTCTGTCCACCTGCGGTTTGTTTCGGCAGATACATGAGTTTTTCCGCTATAGACGACGAGAATGTGTTCGGATAGCTCTTTCAGACCCTCAGTGTCAAGCAGGGGTTTCCTGTCCCATAGTGTGCCATACCTTCCATAATGCCATGTCCAACGATTGGCGTTGCCAAATGTTGCTGCTGCATGATCCTGCATGCCGCAGTTTCCGCCGCTGACAGCGTCTTCAATCTGAAACGACAGATAAAGTATTTCTTCAGGGCTCATGCCTTTTTTAGATAGTCTGCAATCAATTTCAGACAGGCCTTTGACAAGGGCAACAAGGGCAGTGCTTGAACCCCCAAGAGCAGCTCTGACAGGAGAAGAGGATTCGATTTTTATAGCAATCCCGTGAAAGCCGAACCAGAGAACAGCGGCAAAAAACAGGGCATATTCGGTGTTTAAAGGTATGTTCTCTGCCGAAAATATCTCTGAGGCTTTGAACCCGCTGGAAGATACCTTTATATAGCCATCATCAAAGGGAGTTAATGTTACATATGTTCTGAGATCTATAGCTATATTCACAGTAACAGGTCCCATTGATTCAAAGGGCAGGGCCATTGCCTTTATATCCCATGTGCCTCCTGTGTCTATCCGGCAGGGTGCAGATGTTGTTACATTGGCCTGTTCAAGTATGTTTCGGACAGATATCATATTCCCCTTGCCCTGCTTTTCATCCAAAGAGTTGCCATAAAAAGGCCCGCAATAGTCTTGGCATCCTTTATCTCGCCCCTGTATATCATTTGCAGGGCATCCGGGACTCTGATTTCATGTACATCCAGTATCTCATCTTTGTCAAGATGCTGTTCTGATCTGACAAGGTTTGCCGCAATAAAGATATGTATGCATTCATCAGAGTATGCAGGCAAAGGTGTTATTTGACCTAATTCGTGCCACATATCTGAAGAAAACCCGGTTTCCTCTTCAAGTTCTCTTTTTGCGCACTCAAGAGGTGTTTCATTGGGGTCCAGTGTGCCTGCAGGGATCTCCCATATGAAATCTCCAACTGCATGGCGGTACTGTTTTATCAGTATTATCTTGTCTGTCTGAAAGGCAGGAACAATTGCTGCAGCACCTGGATGTCTTATTATTTCAAAGTCTGTGGTTACATTATTGTCAAGTGTAACATTTTCCTTAAAAAAATCAAAGACTTTTCCTTTATGCACGTGCGTTTTTTTGTTTACTTTTGCTGTCATATATTCTCCTGTTTATTGAATGGCATCTGCCTGGTTTTCAGGCCGTAAATGTTGAGCAAGACGGTTGTTCTTTCCCTTCCTTGTAACTGCCCTGTTAAGAGCGGCAGAAGAGGATGCTCAAAACAAAGGGGAAATCTTTACCTTGTTTTTTTCCCCTGCTTGTTGAGCTGATGCCCTTTTTTCTTTAATATGATGTTTACAGGGGCATGGGGGATATTGAAATATTTGCGGAACTGGTTGATCAGGTATCTTTGGTATGATGCAGTTACCTTGTCAGGCCGATTTACAAACAGAACAAAAGTAGGCGGAGAGGTCTTTACCTCGGTTGCATATGCAAATTTCAATGTTCCTTGTGCCAGCCTTGGATGTGGATGCCTTTCCACGATTTCCTGTAAAGCCCTGTTGACAGCAGCCGTAGGTATACGGGTCACAAAATCCCTGTATACAAGATCTATTCTGTCAAATATTTTCATTACTCCCTCTCCTGTAAGGGCAGAGACATGAATCCTGGGGGCAAAGGTCAAGTGTCTTAACTTGCGTTCCATTTCATTTGAAAAAAGTCCTTTTCTGTATAGATCTTCCTTGACAATGTCCCACTTGTTTGCAACAAGGACTATCCCCCTGTTCTGTTCAAGGGCATAACTGCATATGCGAAGGTCCTGCTCAGTTATGCCCTCGGAAGCATCAATTATTATGACAGCTACATGACATCTGCTCAGACTCTTGATTGCCTTTATCATGGAAAAGGTGTCTATCCTGTTTTTGACCTTTGATCTTTTGCGTATGCCGGCAGTGTCTATCAGAAGATATTCTTTTCCTCTGTATATAAAAGGTATGTCCACTGTATCCCTTGTTGTGCCGGGGATATTGCTTACCAGCATGCGGTCTTCTCCCAATATCCGGTTAATGATAGAGGATTTGCCTGCATTTGGTTTGCCTATGATAGAAACCCTGATCTGATTAGGGGATACTGTATGCGGCTTATGATTTTCAAGACCTTTGAGCACATCATTCATCAATTGTTTTATGCCGTATCCGTGGGCGGCAGAAATCGGGTATATGGGCTGAATACCCAGCCTGTAAAACTCGGTGCACATATCTTCCTGTTCTCTGCCGTCCACCTTGTTGACAGCAAGAAAGACCTTTTTTTCAGACAGACGAAGAACCTGTGCTATTTCTTCATCTGCCGGCAGAATCCCCTGTTGCCCATCGCCCATAAATATGATTCTGTCTGCATCGGCTATTGCCGATTTTACCTGTTCATTTATGCCCTTTGCAAATGGATTTGTGTCCAGATCATCAAAACCGCCGGTATCCACGAGTATGAAACTTGTCCCTTTGTAACTTGCTGTGGTACAGATACGATCTCTTGTTACTCCGGGATAATTATCAACCAGTGCGCTTTTTGATCTTGAAAGGCGATTGAACAGGGTGGATTTGCCAACGTTTGGTCTTCCCACTATAATTATGGTTTCAGTCATGATTTCTGATGATCTTTCAATGAGGTGGTTATGTGGCTGGTTAGATTGTTGCCAACTGATTTTTTTATCATAGCCAATTTTGTTGTATGATGTCTACTTACTTTCCTTATATAAGGATATAAACAATTATTTATCAGAGCCGGGACTTGGGTGTAGTGCCTTTACAAAAATGCAATGCCTGTGATAATACAAGCCAGATTATAGAAATGGTAATCTGTTTTTGGGTGCAGTGCAGGTTTTTATCAGGGGAAGGGCCGTTTTTTCAAGACAGCTAAACCTGGTGAATTATGTGGATGTGTACACCATATTGAGCTGACATGACACCTTGCTTCAGAAATGATTCATGTGTGTTTTTTTGCTCAGGTAAATATAGTAAACAGCAGGCTTGCAGGAGATTATTTGAGGAGAAGGCAATTGCAATTTACTACTGTTAAAGGTTTTAAGGATATTTTGCCCGGGGAGGTTGAGATATGGCAGTTTGTTGAATCTGCTGCCCGCAATATGTTCAGATGTTTTGGCTTTCATGAAATAAAGACACCTGTCCTTGAAAAAACGGAATTGTTTACGCGGGGGATAGGTGAGACTACAGATATAGTATCCAAGGAGATGTATTCTTTTACAGATACAAAGGGAAGAAGCATGAGTCTGAGGCCTGAGGCTACGGCCTCGGTTGTAAGGGCATACATACAGCACAGGCTTTACCAGAAAAATCCTGTTCAGAAACTGTTTACCATAGGTCCGATGTTTAGGCATGAAAGACCCCAGAAAGGCAGATTCAGGCAGTTTCATCAGATTGATGCAGAGCTTTTTGGTGATCCTGGAGCAAAGAGTGATGCGGAAATTATTATTCTGTTGGTATCTCTGGTTGATGTCTTGGGTATTAAAGACACTGTTTTGAACATTAATTCCCTTGGCTGCAGGGAATGCAGGCCGGTGTTCAGGGAAAGACTGAAGATATTTATGCAGGACAAATCTGAACAGTTGTGCCCTGACTGTCAAAGAAGGGCAGGGATTAATCCCCTAAGGGTCTTTGACTGCAAGGTGAAGACATGCAATGATGTTGTTCTGAATGCCCCCTCCATACTTGATTTTCTGTGTGATGCCTGCCGGGATCATCTTGAAGCAGTACAGGACTATCTGGGATTGGCAAATGTATCTTTTATATTGAACCCTCGCCTGGTAAGGGGTCTTGACTACTATTCAAGGACGGCCTTTGAGATACAGACGGACAAACTGGGCGCCCAGAATGCCATTGCAGGCGGTGGAAGGTATGATGGACTTGTAAAACAGCTCGGAGGGCCTGACCATCCTGCAATAGGTTTTGCAATAGGTCTTGAAAGAGTGGTTGCCCTGCTTCAGCAGGACACAAGAACCAGGGAGACTGAAAGGCCTGATCTGTTTATTGCCGATATAGGGGAAAATGCCCGGAACATAGCCTTCAGCTGGCTTGTTCGTCTGAGAAGGGCAGGTGTGTGGGTGGAAACAGATTATGGCTCGGGCGGTCTGAAGGCAAAGATGAAAAAGGCGGACAGGGTTGGCGCTGCAAGGGTACTCATTGTTGGAGATGATGAGCTTGAGTCTGGCAGGGCAGTGTTGAGAGATATGGATACAAAGAATCAGACGGAAATTGGGCTGGACAATATTGTAGAGACGCTTGTTTCCTTGATATTGTCATAAGGGGCATAGAAACAGATCCGGAAGGGGAAACACATGACAGCCAGTACAGTAACATATATTGATTCAATGGGTGAATGGAAACGAACCCATGACTGTGGAAGTCTAAGGGCAGGGGATACAGGCATGGAAGTTATCCTTATGGGCTGGGTAAATTCCAGGCGTGACCTTGGAAATCTTATATTCGTTGATTTGAGAGACCGCTGGGGGATTACCCAGGTGGTATTTGATCCCAACATAGACAGTCAATGCCACGAGCGTGCCCGTGTTTTGAGAAACGAATGGGTTATTGCTGTAAAGGGAAAAGTCTCCATACGTGTGGACGGCCAGGAGAATCCCGGACTCCCAACTGGTCAGATAGAATTGAAAGCAACGGAACTCAGAATATTAAACAGGACAGATACGCCTCCCTTTCAGGTGGATGGTGCAGTGGATGCATCCGAGACCATCAGGCTCAAATACAGATATCTTGAATTAAGAAGGCCGGATGTGTTTTCCCTTTTTTTTAAACGCCATTGTATAACTTCACGTATAAGAACCTATCTTAATGAAAAGGGATTTATGGAGGTGGAGACACCTGTGTTGACGAAGAGCACTCCGGAAGGGGCCAGGGATTATCTTGTGCCGAGCAGGATTAACCGGGGCATGTTTTATGCCCTTCCCCAATCTCCCCAGCTTTTCAAGCAGCTTCTTATGATTGGAGGTTTTGACCGTTATTACCAGATAGTAAAGTGTTTCAGGGATGAAGACCTCAGGGCAGATCGTCAACCGGAATTTACACAGGTCGATGTTGAAATGTCGTTTGTAGATGAGGATGATGTAATGCATGTCTTTGAAGGCATGATGCAGGAGCTTTTTTCTTGCCTTCTTGACTATGATATTCCTGTGCCCATACCGCGGATATCATATCATGATGCCATGGAAAGGTTCGGAACCGACCGCCCTGATATGCGTTTTGGTATGGAATTTAATGATATATCTGATATTGCGAGACGGTCTTCATTCAAGATATTCAAAGGGATTGTTGATTCAAAAGGCAAAGTAAAGGCCATTCGTGTGGATGGAGGGGCGCAGGTTTTTTCCAGAAAGAAACTGGATGCACTGTCAGAACTTGCAGTGGCCAATGGTGCCAAAGGAATCTCCTGGATAAAGGTCACTGACAAGGGCTGGCAGTCATCTCTGAACAGGTTCTTCAGCGGGGAGGACAGGGCTGCAATAGACAGGCAGTTGGGGGTAAAACAGGGCGATCTGATTATTATGGTGGCAGACATGCCAGATGTTGTAAATACCGTTCTTGGTGTTATAAGGCTTGATGTGGCAGGGACGATGGATCTGATCCGGAAAAGCGGGTATGCATTCGTCTGGGTTACGGATTTTCCCATGTTTGAGTATAATGATACAGAAGAGAGGTTTGAGGCCATACATCATCCTTTTACTTCGCCTGTGGATGACGATATTCCCCTTTTGTTGAGCAACCCGGCGGGTGTAAGGGCAAGGGCCTATGATCTTGTTATAAACGGAACCGAAATAGGCGGGGGAAGCATAAGGATACACAATGCGGATGTTCAGGAAAAGGTGCTCAGTATTCTGGGTATATCAGATAAAAAGGCGCGCCAGAAATTTGGTTTTCTCCTTGAGGCATTAAAATATGGGGCACCTCCCCATGGAGGTATGGCCATTGGGCTTGACAGATTGGTTGCCATGATCTTGGGCGTTGATTCCATAAGAGAAGTTATTGCCTTTCCCAAAACTACCAGCGCTGCATGTCTTTTGACAGAGGCCCCCTCTTTTGTGGAGGAAGAGCAGTTAAAAGAACTTGGTTTGAAATTGATTGTTTAGTAATCAAGACCTCTTGTAACAACCTGACAAACAGGAGCAGGTGTCTTTTTAAGACCGGCCCGGATTATGCCTGTAGTAATTGTTTGGCTGATCGATCCGTTGCTTGTGGCCACACCATACTATTTAAGGGGAATCCGGTTCAGGGTCTGTTATGTTTTGCTATTGCCTGTTTCAGTTCCTTGATTTTTGGGCCGTCTTCTGTCCACATACGGCATGAATTTATCAGAAACTCTTTGTCAGCCAGGCTGTCAATATTATCAGGAACAGGGGATTTTTCTTTCCGTTTTTGTACCAGTGAGCCCTGGACAACTTCCTGTGCCATAACAATAATCAGGTTGCAAAGATGACTGCACCCCCTTTTTCCTCCCATGATTGCACGTATCTTTTTTGAAAAACCGGACTTGACTTCAAGACCCTTCAGTTTTTCAATGGTATCAATTGTGCTGTGACACTCGGACAGGGGGACATATATCATATCTGCTTCTGCATCCTCTATTATAAGGGGATTGGTGTTTATCAGCAGTTTTACATCTATGTGATGCAGTGTCCCCGGTTTTTTTTCAACACCTGTTATATCGAATGTTTTTGTGCACAGATTGTCTTTCAGAACACCATGGATAATCACCCTGGAGTCTGTATAGTGATATGTGGTGAGCTGTATGTTTCGTGTATGCAGTTTTTCCCTGTTTTCTATCAGTTCGCCAAGCATAATGCGTTGTGCCTCCGTTGTTTTGTTTTCTGCCTGTATCATACTGCTGTATTCATGCCTGTTTTGCTGGCAGATCTGTTAAGGGTTATGAGCGTTATTTCCGGCGGGCAATTGAACCGTACCGGAACTCCTGATGCGCCAATGCCGTTAGATGTGTATCCCGTTATTGTACCGTGCTGCCAGAGTCCGGAAATGAACCTTCTTGGTGTTTTGCAGTGAGTAAATACAGGACCTATATATGGCAGGCGTATCTGGCCGCCGTGGGTATGACCGCAAAGACACAGGTCTGTTTTTATTCCATCTGTATAGTTAATGATTTCAGGAGAATGGGATATAAGGACAGTGAATGTGTTTTCCGGGACATCTTTAAAGGCCTGTTTCAGGTTGTGGCATTTGTAGTAATGAGGATCATCTACTCCTACAAGACTCAGGGCATCCTGTCCCCGTTTGACGGTCATTGAGTCGTTAATCAACATGCAGATGCCGGCATCTTCAAGTTCAGGGGCTATTGCAAGACAGTCATGATTGCCCAGCACACCAAATATCCCGTCCCTGGCCCTTATGCCATTTGTCAGAAAGGCAAGCCTTTCACTTGCCCTGTCAAACGGTCCGTACATTTCCATCCTGTAGTCACCTCCCATTATACAAAGATCTGCATCTATCTCTGATACCATATCTTTTATACGTTCAGCCAGGCCTTCCAGGCCGTCAAGGTGCAGGTCTGTCAAGAAAAGGATCTTGTAGTTGTCAAAGCTGGCGGGAAGATTTGGAAATGAAAGGTGAACAGGGTTTAATCTTACATTGAGGGCATTTTTTATGCCACGCTTGTATATCCCTGTACATCTGAATATTCCCTCCATAACCCACTGATAGTATATTATGCTCTCAAAATTCAACATTCGGGCCAGGGGAGAAAGGGCAATGTGACATGCCCGCCATTCCTTGAAACTTGCCTTTGACCGGACAATTTGATTCGGGCCGGTTTTAATGTGATCTGTGGAATTGTCATGTTTGATCTCTTTGTTCTTTTGTGCCTGTCTGTTTATATTGCTTGATCCTGTTGGTGCAGGATGCCTGAATATCTTTCCTGATATCCTTGATGTGCTCCACGCTGTAACAGTAAACAAAAGCAAAACAAACAGAGCACTGTTCCATGACAGGTAGTGAACCTTATGCATTAGCAGGATTGGCAAAAGACCCTCAAAAATCTGATCCAGGGGAAAGATATCTTTTCCTTCAGGCAGGTTTAATCGCCGTTTTATGAAACTGCTGATGCTGTCTCCAAGCATTGCAAGGGTGCCTGCTCCAATCCCGATACCTGCAGGAAAACCTGAAAAGAACGCACATATGCCTCCTGCAGCAATTCCGGATATAAAACCGCCGAGGGTTTTGTGTGATCCCAGCAGGGGATGTTTGTCCATGAATGTGATTTTTCCATCAAGACGCCATCTGGCCATTTTTGGCAACAGATGCGCTATTACAGGCGGGGTTCCGTTTATTACAAGAAGTAACAGTAATATCTTGAATTCAGTCATAATCCTGTTTCTGTTTTGATGAGTTGTTCACAGGGGCCGTGAGATTATTAGGCCTGTCCCCTCTGCATCAGGGGGGATTTCAATCTGCGAAATATGTTTGTGTGGTCAATATCCTTGTCTTTCTTTAATCCGGATGAAATTGAAGTTTTTGCAAAGGTCTGCCGTGTTTTTATTATGTTTATAAGTCCATGGCTTGGGATTAAAGCGCAAACCGGTCTGTTCCGGATTTGGGGCAGCCTGTCTGAATCTATCGGTATTTTTTTATTAAAATAAATCTTGTGTAAACAGTTAATATGAAAAATTATAACGTAACGTGGTGCCTTGGGGCTTCATTATACAAATAATCCGTTTTTTTGATATGAAATTTTTTGATAAATCCTGAGGGGAACGATATCCTGCCCTGCCTGAAGATACAGGCAGGTGAATTGCCCCATATATTGATCTGTCTGCTTTGTCCGGAACCGATATGTTGTTACAAAACGGCAAATGCATTCATGGTTAAAACAGGAACAGTGCAAGGTATGCAGAGTGTATGATATTTGCCTGCATTGGTGTATGAAAATCTGTTATGCAGGATCTTTGAAAAACAACCTTTTTTGTAATATCCGCCCTGAACTGCACTCCAATATATTATTCTGTGTTTTGTAACATGCTGTAATAAATGTATTTTTTGATAAAGAGTAAAAAGATGTCTGCAAGAACCTCTCTTGGCATTTTAATTGCTCTACTGAGGATGTTATTAAAATCATATAATGGAGGGAGGTGAGGAGAGTATTGAGAAGGTAGAGTATGTTTTTGTTTGTATGAAAGTCTTTCATACTGATTAGTCTGTATTGCTGCCCACAGTGTTTTTATTGGTCATTGTGGCTGGTAAAAGTTCAGCAATGCTGGTTAGCTGGTACGGCGCAAACCAGTAAAAACAAGTGGTGTGTTTTTGAAAATCACAAGTAAAAAAAATATAGGAGAAAAAAGATGAAGAAATTTAATACATCCATTATTACCATTATGGCAGTTACATTTTTTACCATGTCCGGGTTTTCCTGGGCAGAACAGGTCAAACAGAGCGCCGGGAAAAAGATTGTAACTGTGGAACAGGCAAAGGATGCAACTGTAACAGCTATGAACACTGAAACTGTTACAGAAGGCCAGGACGTAAGTAAAAAAATAAACGTTAATACTGCTACATCTGAGGAATTGGCTGCTATCCCCGGGGTAGGAGAAGAAACCGCCAAATCTATCATTGCCTTTCGTGATGCCAATGGTCCTTTCAAGGATCTTGAGGAGTTGCTCAATATCAAGGGCATTGAACAGGAGACATTTGATAGTATTAAAGACCGTTTGACAGTACAGTAAAAGCATGTTCAGAAATGATTAAATCCTGATAATTAAATCCTGACGGGATAATAATTCGTCAGGATTTATTCATATAAACAGAAAAGGCCGGAACAGAGAGACAATCATCTGTTCCGGCCTTTTCTGTCTTTGCCTCTGTTCCGGGATCATTAGCAAAAAACAATGAATTTTTTGTAAGCAAAAAAATGATACTATTGGAGAGTAACCCTGGTCTTGAAAAACTGTTCCTGTTTGCAAGTGACACAATCCTCATGCCTTAAAAAAAACAGAGAAGGGCAAGACAACAGTTCCATGGTATGATATAAGAAAATGAAACCATGCTTAGACGCTGATATGTTTGTTGTGATATGGATGGAAAAAGGTATGATATATCTGAATATTGTGGCAAAAGATAAAATCTGGCAGAGGTATTGGTGTTTTTGCAGGCATTATAAACAGAATATGGGCATCTTGCCGTGTTCTTGACTTGTCTTTGATGGTGATTATTTTATTGAATGATTGAGTATTATGTGGGGGCATGAGACCTTTGCAAAATACTTTTTTTGTATGATTTCTGCGTTTGATTGCACGTTGTATGTGGAGGAAACAGGATTGGATCCTGATCCTTAGAATATCGAGTATGTTTTTTTGGGTTAAAATTTTTGTATTCCTTGAAAATTTATGCAAGGGTTTTTTAAAAAGAAATCGTTTAATGCCAGAGACTGTCTGAGTGCGTTTGTTCTGTCAGTTTATATGAAATGTCCTAATCAGAGGAAATCATGAGTGGAAAAGATTATTATAAAATCCTGGGTGTTTCCAAATCGGCAACACCTGAAGAGATAAAAAAGGCATATAGAAAACTTGCCCTCAAATATCATCCTGACCGCAACAAGGGTGATGTTTCGGCCGAGGAAAAATTTAAAGAGATCAGTGAGGCTTATGCTGTTTTATGTGATCCGGAAAAGAAAAAACAGTATGATATGTTCGGATCTGAGGGCTTTCAGAAAAAATATACGCAGGAAGATATATTCCGGGATTCAGATTTTGCAAACATATTCAGGGGGTTTGGTTTTTCAACAAGCAGTCGCGGTCGGAAAAGGGATATCTTCAGCCAGATATTTGAAGGTCTTGGTGGTATGGGGGGAGGCGAAACCCAGTACCAGTATTATTCAAACGATCCTTTTTCAGGATCCCAGAATGCAAGAAGACAGATACCAAAGGGACAGGATGTGGTTTATGAATTACCTGTCAGTCTTGAAGATCTTTGCAAGACTACTGACAAGGTTATCTCTTACAGTACAGGAAGGTCCAGGGAGAATATTTCGGTAAAGATTCCTGCTGGAGCGCGTGACGGGCAAAAACTGAGGATTAAAGGTAAGGGACAGCCCAGCCCGTATGGGGGAGAGCCGGGGGACCTTTATGTAAGAATCAGGCAGTTGCCTCATCCTGTTTACCGCAGGGAAGGTGATGACCTGTTCTTTAAGCTTCCTGTGAAATTCTCCGATGCGGTGCTTGGTGCTGAGATTGAGGTTCAGACCATTGATAAAAAATACCTTAAGCTCAAAATACCACCCGGAACCCAGGCAAACGCCAAAATGAGGCTTAAAGGTCATGGTATGCCTCATATGAATGGTGGTGGCAGGGGGGATGCATATGCTGAAGTGAGCATAATTGTCCCCAAAAAGGTTAACAAGAAACAGAAAGAGGCGGTCATGACCCTGCGAGATGTGGGATTGTAAGGTATGAAAGGCTCTTATACAAAAAGCAGGTCGTTGAAAAGTGGACATTTGGATCTGTCTGATCTGTTAGGCAGGCGGCGATCTGTTTTCATGGCAAGGCTGTTATAACATGAAGGCTATTTGTGTATTTTCAGGCGGATTGGACAGTATGCTGTCCGCTGAGATTGTACGTGCCCAGGGTATAGATATCATGGGCATTTTTTTTGAAACCCCGTTTTTTTCTTCAAAACGGGCTGTGATCTCTGCCGGTTCTATGAATCTCCCTTTCAAGGTGATTGATATTACGAGTCGGCATCTTGAGGTGGTTAAAAGGCCGAGGCATGGTTATGGTGGTAATATGAACCCGTGTATTGATTGTCATGCCCTTATGTTCAGAATAGCGGGGGAGCTTTTGAGCCGGGAAGGGGCAGATTTTATTGTAACAGGAGAAGTGTTGGGACAAAGACCCATGTCCCAGAACAGGGGCTCTCTTGATTTGATAGCAAAAGAAAGCGGCTTTGCCGACCTTGTCTTGCGTCCTCTTTCAGCACGCAGACTTCCCATTACGTTGCCGGAAAAAAAAGGCTGGATTAACAGGGACCTTTTGCTGGATTTTTATGGGCGATCAAGAAAACCCCAGATGGCCCTGGCAAGGCGTCTTGGTATAAAAGATTATCCTGCTCCGGCAGGCGGCTGCCTTTTGACAGAAAAGGTCTTTTCAAGAAGGTTGAAGGATCTTTTTGACAATATGGATGATGTGTTGATACGGGACATAGAACTGTTGAAAGTTGGAAGACACTTCAATGTGGGCCCTGGCGCCAAGGTTGTGGTTGGAAGAAATGAAAGGGAAAACAAGGTGATTATTGCACATGCCAGGGACAGGGACATTGTTCTTTCCGTAGCAGGAATTCCTGGGCCAACAACTCTTGTGACAGGACGCAATCCTTCTGAATTTGTCCGGATTGCGGGATCCATAACAGCGGCATACAGTGATGCCAGGCAGGATGAATATGTAACAGTGAAGATAGTGTCAGAGGGAGAAAGTTTTTTTATAAAAACAGCTGTTACAGAGAAAAAAGATTTTTTTTCCTTTATGATTTAGTTCTGTGAATGAGTACTGCTGATATGGTGTATGGGTAAGCATACCAGATATACGGCAGTCGCGTCAGAAAGACCCTCCTGCCCCTATTTATTGAGCTATTACCAAAAAAGGCAAACCACTGAAATATGGCTTGCCTTTTTTGTTCGATTTGCAACAGGTCTGATCTTTGTATTATGCGGCCTTTTCTATTTTGACAGCACATACCTTGTATTCAGGGATCTTGGCTACAGGATCCAGGGCGGTGTTTGTCAGCTTGTTGGCTGCTGCCCTGACATAATGAAAGGGGATAAAAACAGTGCCCTTTTTTGCCTTTTCAGATATTTTTGCCCTTGCCTTTATTTTCCCCCGTCTTGAAATTATCTTCAACATGTCATTATCTTGTATATGATTGGCATCTGCATCCTCTTTTGAGATTTCTACGAAGCATTCAGGTGCCAACTGATTAAGACCGTCAGTTTTCATTGTCATTGTTCCGGTATGATACTGGTAGAGTACACGTCCGGTAGTAAGAAACAGGGGATATTTTTCATCAGGCAGCTCAGCCGGCGGGATATATTCAATCGCATGGAACAGTCCCAGCCCTCGAGAGAACTGTTCTTTATGAAGAACAGGTACTCCTGGATGATCTTTTGTCGGACAGGGCCAGTTTATCCCTTCGTATTCAATACGGTCATAGGTAATTCCGCTATATGATGGAGTAACCTCGGAAATTTCCCTGAATATGTCCCGGGGATTACCATATTTCATGGGATATCCCATTTTATCAGCAAGATCACATATTATTTTCCAGTCATCTTTTGCATCACCGGGGGGGGAGACTGCCTTTCTTACCCTCTGTACCCTCCTTTCTGTGTTTGTAAAGGTGCCATCCTTTTCAGCAAAGGCTGCGGAAGGAAGAACTACGTCTGCCAACTGGGCCGTTTCTGTAAGAAATATATCCTGGACAACCAGCAGATCCAGATTTTTCAGGCTTTTTTTGACATGAGTTAAATCAGGATCAGAGAGCATTGGGTTTTCACCGATAATATACATGGCCTTTATTTTGCCATCATGCGCCAGTTCCATCATCTCTGTTACAGGTATGCCTGGCTTGTCTGGCAGGTCTTTTACTGACCAGGCCTTTGTCATACGTTCCCTTGCATTTGAATCATCCACCTTTTGGTATCCGGAATATACATTTGGAAGACCTCCCATATCGCATGCGCCCTGAACATTGTTCTGGCCACGAAGCGGATTAACTCCACCTCCTTCTATACCCACGTTTCCGCAGAGCATGGCAAGATTGGCAAGAGACTTGACATTATCCGTTCCTGTAATGTGCTGAGTGATACCCATTGCGTAAAGGATGGATCCTGCCTTTGCCCCGGCGTACAAACGTGCCGCTTCAACAAGCTGGTTGGCAGGAATTCCCGTAATCTTCTCTACATATTCTGGGGAATATCTTTTGACGGTGTTTTTCAGCTCTTCAAAACCTTCTGTTCTGGATTCAACATAGCCCTTGTCGTAAAGACCTTCTTCTATAATGACATTCATCATCCCGTTTATAAAGGCCACATCTGTTCCAAGGTTCTGCCTGAGCCAGAGGGTTGCAAATTGGGTCAGAGGTATTTTCCGGGGGTCAACAACGATCAGTTTTGCTCCCCTTTTTGTTACAGCCCTTTTGACATAGGTTGACAGTACAGGGTGGTTTTCTGTGGTATTTGATCCGGTTACAAGAATCACATCTGCCTTTTCCACATCTGCAATAGGATTTGTCATGGCACCGCTTCCAAATGCTGCGGCCAGACCGGCCACAGTAGAAGAGTGTCAGAGCCGTGCACAGTGATCAATGTTGTTGGTTCCTATAACTGCCCTTGCAAATTTCTGTGCAAGATAATTTTCCTCGTTTGTTATGCGTGCACTGGTCAGAACACCAATTGAATCAGGGCCGTATTTGTCCTTAATATACCCAAGTTTTTCGGCTATATAATCAAGTGTTTCCTCCCATGTTGACTCTTTAAACTTTTTCCCCTTGCGTATCAGCGGGGTTGTCAGTCTGGCAGGGTGCTGTACAAAATCAAAACCAAAACGTCCTTTGACACACAGGCTTCCCTTGTTTGGCCCAAGATTATCCACTCCGGTAACCTTTACTATCTGATTGTTTTTAACGTGAATATATATCTGGCAGCCAACACCGCAGTAGGAACAGGTTGTCCGGATTTTTTTTGTTGTATTGGGTTGTTCTTGCACTTCGAAATCTCTTTTGGGGACAAGGGCACCAACAGGACAAACCTGTACACATTCTCCACAAAAGACACATCCGGAATCTTTAAGGGGAAGATCATCTTTTGTTATAATCTTTGATTCAGATTCATTAAAATTTATTACCCTGTTTACCTGAACCTCATTACAGGCCTTTACGCATCTTCCACATAGGATACATCTTGAGAAATCCCTTACAATAAAGGGATTAACATCTTCGACCGGATACAGTTCGGTCTTGGGAGCCTTTACCGGCCTTGCCCTGTACCGGATTGACAGATCCTGAAGATGGCATTCACCATAGACGGGGCATAAGGTTTGATGGATATCAGTGGCCATTGCATCCCTTTGAAAGTCTGTCCAGGAATTTATATCCATTTCCTGCACAAGACAGTTATGGTGTCCTGAAGATATCAGTTCCTCCAATCTTGCACGACGGGCAGCGGCCAACCTTGGTGTTTCTGTCTTTACTGCCATGCCATGTTGCGACATGGTTTGGCAGGACAGCACCAACTCGTTTTCTCCTTCTATCTCTACAAGACATAACTTGCATTTGCCGGTCGATACTGTATCAGGGAGATAACAAAGACTCGGAATCTTTATTCCGTTTCTGAGAGCTGTTTCAAGAATGGTTTCATTTTTTAAAAAGCTGCATTTCAACCCATTTATAATAATAATGTTTTCAGTATCCATTTTTACCTCAAATTTCCGAGTATAAGGGTGATTGTTCCCCAGGGTTTATGGAAAGATACTACATGCAGGCAGTTAGTTTTTACCCATAAATGATCTTTCTACACAATTCAAGTGTCAATCTTGGCAGGTTTTTTGATCTTGTCCAAAGATTATCATTTATAGGCTGCAAACTGATTTTATACGATATTATTTACAACAAACATATATTTTTTTCAAAAGATTTTTATGCAGATTTGGAGAAAATGCGTATATTGAATTTATGGTGTCAGCTCAATAACAGGGGGATAACAGCGAACGTACCACCGGTGGCAGGAGGATTTTTCTTCCGCTCCGGGCCGCCCCGGCAGTCATGTCAGAAAAACCCTCCTGCCCCTATTTATTGAGCTATTGGGATTTATGTTTGATGAGTCTGCAATACAAATCTTTTAAGAGGTCTTTTTTATCTGTCCATCTGCAAAATGTACCTTTGAATGTGCATATTCTGCCATGTTCTCTTCATGAGTTACCATTATTACAGTAAGGTTGCTGTTTTGATTTAATGTGGATAAAAGTTCCATGATTTCAAGGCTTTGATAGGTGTCCAGGTTTCCTGTAGGCTCATCTGCCAATAGTACGGCAGGTTGTGTTACAATAGCCCTGGCAATGGCAACTCTCTGCTGCTGTCCCCCTGACAGCTCTGAAGGTGTATGATGTTTCCAACGGCCCAGCCCTACTGATTCAAGGGCATCAGTAGCCTTCAGGCGTCTTTCTTTTAACGGGATGCCTCTGTATATCAGTGGCAGCTCTACATTTTCAAGGGCCGATGTGCGGTCAAGAAGATTGTATCCCTGGAATACAAAACCGATATAATGTCTGCGCAGTAGGGCACGCTGGTTTCGGTCAAGTCTGGTGACTTCAATTCCCTTGAAACGGTATGATCCGGATGTGGGAGTGTCAAGGCACCCAAGTATGTTCAAAAAGGTGGACTTTCCTGAACCGCTGGTGCCCATAATAGCTATAAAATCGCCATTGGAAATTTTGATGTCTATCCCCTTAAGTGCCTTCATGGCAGCAATGCCTGTGCCATATGTTTTTGTAATGGATGTGAGTTCTATAATATATCTGTTTCTGCTCTCATCTCTGTTCATTTCTGGCCAATTATTACGCCTGTCAAAAGTCGCATTCCCGGTGTTATATCACCGGTTATGACCTGAGACATTTTACCGTCTGTTTTTCCAACTGTTATGCTGACAGGGCTTGGACGACCATTACGCAGTATCCACACAGTACGTTCTTGCCCCTGTGAAACATGGCTCTCCTGCTTTTCCCTGCCCTTTGGATGGTGGGGAAGAATGGCGTTTAGCAGGCCCTGTTCTTTTTCAGGCGATTCCTTTTTGGGGGGTACAAATCGGAGAGCAGTATTTGGTATAAGGAGTGCGTTTTTTACATGGCTTACAACAATGTCAGCGGTGGCTGTCATTCCCGGACGCAGTGACAGATCGGAATTGTCAACATCCAACAGGGTTTCATATGTTACCACGCCCTCAATTGTTTTGGGTGAAAAACGGACCTCTGTTACCCTTGCGGGAAAGCTGCGGTCAGGATAGGCATCAACCGTAAATGTGGCATATTGACCTTTTTTAACCTGTCCTACATCGGCCTCATCTACATCCACGTGCAGTTCCATTTCCCGGAGGTCTTCGGCAAGTGTAAAGAGAACCGGGGTTTTCAATGAAGCGGCAACTGTCTGTCCCTCTTCTACATGGCGTGCCAGAACAATACCATTTATTGGAGAATGAATAATGGCCTTGGAAAGGTCTGTTTTTCTGAATGCCAGATCTGCCGTTGCCTCTGCTACCTTTGATTTTGCACTGTTCAGCTCTGCCTTTGCAATTTTGAAATTTGCCTCAGCCAGATCTATTTCTGCCTGGGAGGGGACCTTGCCTTTGCTCAGCTCATATGCCCGTTTTACCTGGGACAATTTACTCCCTGTCTGTTTTATCCTGGCCTTTGCCTTGAGCACATCGGCCTGTGCCGATTTAAGAGCAGCCTTTGCTTTGAGCATAAGCGCCCTGAATTTAGACAAGTCCAGACTGGCAAGGATTTCACCTTTCTTTACCTGATCGTTGAAATCTGCATAGACCTTTTCGATTGTCCCTGAAACCTCTACTCCAACATCTACCTTGTTGGTTGCCTCAAGGTTCCCTGTGGCAGTGACTGTGATTGTCAGGTCTCCTTTACGGGCCTGTTGAAATTTGTATCTTACCGTGTTTCGGGTCTGCCTGGAGTATAGGTATAGTATGAACGCCATCCCTGCAAACAAGACAACTGCCCATATTATCCACGTCTTGATACGTTGCTTTCGTCTTGAAGACAAATCCGTGGCAAGGATTTGTTCTATATCACCATTGGTTCCATAGCCCATAATTGTTTTTTGTCAATGCCTTTATTCTGGAAACGCGGTGTTAATATATCCTTGTTAAAGGTTGTCGTTTTTAATGGGCATTATTCTAATAGATATATCCATGAAAAATCAAACTATAAATATTATTACTTTAATAATATGCTAGAAAGAGGTGACCGTATTTTGCAAACTCTGTGTCAGTTTGCAGTATTTCCTGTGCGATGTAGCAAAATACGGCTCTGGTGTGGCCCTTGCTTTTATTGATCTTGCGCAAAAACTCTTGTTTTCTGATTGTAAAATTTCTTATGGCAGGATTAATTCGTGAATGGTATTTCTTGATTTTGCATTACAGTAAACAGGGCAAACAATTGTCTTGAAAGGAATTAATGGTTTATGTATGTTGTTCGGTAAGAAAGATTATGTTTGCGGATAAGGCCTGTTTAGCAGGTTCCGGGTTGGCCTGTCTTTTAAATATCGCTGTTTTTCTGACATTTTTCATAAGGATATATATCTGATGTATAAGTATCTGTTCGGTCCGGTACCTTCACGACGGTTGGGCATATCTCTTGGTGTTGATCTTCTTCCCTTTAAAACATGTTCTCTGAATTGTATATATTGTGAATGTAAGGCTACAACCAATTTAACCGTGGAACGACGGGAATGGGTTCCGGTAAAGGCTGTAATGTCAGAGCTGGAGCATTATCTTGTTCATAATCATCTTCCTGATTATGTGACTCTTGCAGGTTCGGGAGAACCTTTGCTTCATGCAGGGTTGGGGAAAATCCTGTCATTTTTGACAGACAGATCAAAAGGTGCAGCAAAGGTCAGAAATGCGGTTCTTACAAACGGAACCCTGTTGTTTTTGCCTGAAGTTCGATCAGAACTGGTTTGTGCAGACCTTGTTATTCCTTCCCTTGATGCTGCTACGTCTGCTGCTTTTAAGAGGATTAACCGTCCTCATCCTGCCCTTGACATTCACAGGATAATTGAAGGGTTGAAGGATTTCTGTGCAGATTTTAAAGGTACTGTCTGGCTTGAGGTCTTTATTGTTCCTGGAATCAATGATACAGAGGAAGATCTGTTGGCATTGAGAGATGCAATTGTATATATTTCTCCTGATCTGGTCCAGTTAAACACCCTGGACAGGCCCGGCGCAGTAGCAAATATCAGGCCTGCGGCAAGAGAAGACCTGGAATATATTGTGGATTTCTGGAATCTGCCAAATGTTGAAATTATTGCCAGGGCAAATACGAGGAAGGTAAAAAAGGCTTATTGTCAGGATGTGGAATCTGCTATTCTTGAAACCATTGTCCGTCGTCCCTGCACCTTGGAAGATCTGGTACAGATACTTGGGTTGCATCCCAATGAAATAAACAAATATCTCGATGTGCTGGAATCAGAAAATAAAATACGTGTTGTTCAGCAGCAGAGAGGCTTTTTTTATGAAGTCGTAAAGTGAGGACAGGAAAAACATGAAGAACTGGAAAAACAGAGTTTACTGTGGTGACCTGACTCCGGCTTACAGTGGAAAAAAAATCCTGTTAATGGGTTGGGTGGATGCTATTCGTGATCATGGAAACGTTATATTCATACATCTGCGTGATATCAGGGGTATTGTTCAGGTGGTATTTAACCCCGGTTCAACTGCGGAAGAGTGTTGCAAAGAGGCCTCTGTCCTCAGGGAGGAGTATGTTATAGAGGTAAGGGGAACAGTGGCTATCAGGGAAAAGGGAACTGAAAATCCAAACCTTAGGACCGGCACAGTGGAAGTTGTTGCACAGCATATGAAGATATTGTCAAGATCGGCACCCCTGCCTTTTCAGATATCTGAAAAGGCCATGGTGTACGGTGATGAGCTTGTATCCAGCCCTGAACATGTAGAGGAAGATCTTCGTCTCAGGTACAGATATCTGGATCTGAGACGCCCGTCCATGCAGAATATCCTTGTGCAGAGACATGAGATAATAAAGGCCACAAGGATGTATCTGTACAAATTTCATTTTACTGAAATTGAGACTCCGTTTTTAACAAGAAGCACACCGGAGGGGGCGAGGGATTACCTTGTGCCGAGCAGGGTACATCAGGGATGTTTCTATGCCCTTCCTCAGTCTCCCCAGCTTTTTAAGCAGTTATTGATGATGAGCGGTATGGATCGGTATTTTCAGATAGTTAGATGTTTCCGGGATGAAGATCTGAGACCTAACCGTCAGCCTGAGTTTACACAGTTGGATTTGGAGGCATCATTTGTTGATGAAGAGTTTATATATGAACTGGTGGAAGGCCTGATCTCCAGGATATTTGCAATGGCACATATTGAACTGCCTGTCCCGTTTCCCAGGATGACATATGCCGAGGCCATGGACAAGTATGGTTCTGATCGTCCCGATCTCAGGTTTGGCATGTCTTTTGTGGATGTGTCAGATATTCTTAAGGCTACCAATTATTCCATCTTTAGAGATATTCTTGCTGATGGGGGCAGGATAAAGGGTTTTTGTGTTAAGGGTCAGGCCCATGCTTTGAGCAAGAATGTCCTTCAAAATGAATATGCCCTTAAGATAGTGCCTGGATTTGGGGCAAAAGGCATGACATGGATGAAGGTAAAAGAAGGGAAACTGCATTCCAATATTGTTCAGTTCTTTACAGAGGCAGAACAGGAAGCTGTTATCCGTTGTTTTAATGCAGAAGACGGAGATGTGCTGATGATGATAGCAGATCAGTCTGTTCAGCTGGTCAACAGGGTTCTTTGCAGTCTTCGTCTTCATGTGGCTGACAGGTTGGGCCTGATACCCAAGAATAAATATTCTCCTGTCTGGATTACAGCCTTTCCTCTTTTTGAGTTAAAGGACGGAGAGATACGTTCACAACATCATCCCTTTACCATGCCTGACAGGACAGATTTTAATCCTGAGGACACAAAAGACCTGTTAGATCTTAAATCCAGGGCATATGATATTGTAATCAACGGAGAGGAGATTGGCGGAGGAAGTGTTCGTATACATGATATGGATATACAGAAACGTATCTTCAGAGCTCTTGGCATGAGTCAGGAACAGGCAAATGACAGGTTTGGCTTTTTTCTGAAGGCATTGACATACGGAGCTCCTCCTCATGCCGGGCTTGCCCTCGGTATGGACAGAACCATATCCATGATATTGAATACTCCCTCCATACGAGATGTCATAGCCTTTCCCAAAAACAGACGCGCCGTATGTCCTCTTACCAATGCGCCTGCCTTTGCCGATAAGGAACAGCTTGAGGAACTGGGTCTGGCATTTGCATCTGATGCTGAACATTTATTGTTAAAACACCGGGAAGAAAAAAATACAGAAAAGGTAAAAGAAAAAATTTCAAAGGAGGAGGTTCGTCATGTAGCAAAACTTGCCCGTCTAAAACTCGATGACGACGAAATAGAATTATATCAAAAGGACTTGAATGCAATTCTTGAATATGTTGAAACCATCGGGGAGCTTGATACCAGGGGCATAGAGCCTATGACTCATGTTATGAGCGGTGAGAATGTGTGGCGAGCAGATAAACCTGTAGATGCAGATAATTCAGAGATGTTGCTGATTAATGCACCTGAAAGGGAAAACAATTATTTCAGGGTTCCAAAGATAGTAAATCCCTGACAGATAAGACCAGCCCGGTTTTTATAGCTCAACAAATAACAGGGGTTACAGTCGTTTTTTGACAGGATGCGTTTTTTTGTCCCTTGACGGTAATACTATTGTTGCCCTGCCTGGCATTACATTTTCGTTGCGCTGATTTATGGTTTTTGTTTCTATTTCCACGCAGGGCTCTCCTGTGTCAGATATGAATTTTTTGGTAACCTGACTTGAAAAACGGACTACATCAGAAAGAAACACAAACCGTCTGTATTCTGCATAGCAGTCTTTAAGCCAGCCATCATCTCCCATCCAGTTGGTAAGATGCTGTATGTACCAGCTCTGGCGTTGAGTTCCAAAGTCATAAGGGTAAGGAAGACCCATGGCCTTGGCAGCCTCTATGTTGTAATGCACCGCGAGCAGGGATTCCATGGCATGTGTTATGGGATCACGAAATGCCCATGCCGGTTTTCTGCGATATTCATCAAGGGCGACTGCATGGGCAGCTATTTTGGCAGGAGCCAGTCCTGCTACCATGACGGCAATCATATCCATGATGCCAAGAGGGCCTTTTGTCAGGGTTGGCAGTTTGTCTCCGATATTAACGTCCTCAAAGTACCGTGTTT
Source organism: uncultured Desulfobacterales bacterium (assembly GCA_964457545.1). Classification (GTDB taxonomy): domain Bacteria; phylum Desulfobacterota; class DSM-4660; order Desulfatiglandales; family Desulfatiglandaceae; genus JAGGTJ01. The sequence continues at coordinate 112,793 of CAYWEN010000020.1, forward strand.
CTGATCCTCTTATATTAAGAGATAAGACCTCGTCCTCTATTTTTTTTACCTCTTCTTTTGTCCAGTGGTGAGGAAGTTTTGCTACATTATGCATGGCTTCACGTGCACGTTTCCTTTCCGCTCTCAGTATCTTGCGAATCGATACTGCCACAAGTTCGCTGTGTTGATTGAAGTATTTTTCCTCAAAACTGTCTATTACCACCTTTCCTGCAAATCTGCTCTCTTTGGGCCCAACAAAACCAAGATACGTGGCTTCAAACTGCATCTTGTCATCCACTTTCAGGGGTCTGTAAAACTTCATGTCAGTTGCAATATGAAATCCTGCAAGACCACGCCAGCCAAACTGAACTCCGGCCAGCCCACTGAAAACAAATGATGGAGGAGCTACAATTCCACCGTAGCAGGTGCCTTTTGCATATTCATGAGATTGCCATAATGGATTAGGATCTCCTATACCGTTTATAAACTTTATTATTGCCCGTCTTGTGACCTCTTCATTAAAGATTGCATCCTCTGTGCGCAGTTTGAGGCCTGCATAGTTTTTCATCTTGTTAATCAACTCATCAGTGAATTTCTGTTCTGCCATTGACACCTTGCTTGTCATTGCCATATTCAAACTGTCCTTAAAATAGTCTCATTATATATTGATTGCCTTTTTATGTATAAAATCTGCCAGTGATTTATTAGGCGCTTGCAGGTATCAGGTCAATAACGGGGGGATAAGAGCGAATATACCGCTGGGGCAGGAGAATTTTCCTTCTGCTTCGGGCTTTCCCGGCAGTTGCGTCAGAAAAACCCTCCTGCCCCTGTTTATTGAGCTGTTACGCTTGCAGCATATATGTTTTTTATTAAAGAAAAAGGAGACGAAATTGATTCCGTCTCCTTTTTTTATGAAAAAGATCTCAAGCTGTGTTACATCTGGTCTTTCTTTCTTTCTATCTCTCTTTCCTTCAGAACCTTTCTTCTTATCTTTCCATCAGGTGTTTTTGGAAGTTCATCTATAAATTCTATCTCCCTGGGATATTCATGCTTGCTGAGCTTGGTTCTGACAAACTGACTGATATCTTCTTCCAGTTCCTTTCCGGGGGTAAAGCCCTCTTTTACCTTTATAAATGCCTTGACAATAGTTCCCCTTGACTTGTCCGGGCTGCCTACCACCGCACATTCTTCAACGGCTTCATGTTTCATAAGGGCATCTTCCACTTCTATTGGACCGATTGTGTATCCTGAAGAGATAATAACATCATCAGCCCGTGAGACGTACCAGAAATAACCGTCTTCATCCTTGTATACCATGTCACCGACCCTGATCCATTTGTCGCCTCTCTTTGTAGCCATCTGACCAACGGTATTGGGTGGGAGTTCATTGCCTTCTTCGTCAATTACACTGACTATGGATCCGAGAGAAGGTCTGCCAAGACTGCCGGGTTTGACTTTCCAGTTGTCAAAACCTGCAAAGTCGGAGGTCAATGGACCTACCTCGGTAGTACCATAAAGGCCATAGGGATATACGCCCCATTTTTCCTTCATCAGTTCGGCCACTTCCTTTGACATGGGTTCACCGGTATAGGTAACGCGTTTTAGTTTGATCTTGTATTTATCCACATTAGGTGATTCAAGCATAATGCGGTAGTGAGAGGATATGGCAGATATATTGGTGATTTCAAAGTTCTGAAGGGCTTCAAGGCACATATCAGGGTCAAATTTGCCGGAATAGGTGCCTACTGCCTTTCCGAAGATCAAAGGAGCGATGGTTCCGTACCATATTCCGTGACCCCAGGCAGGGGAAGAAGGACAAAAATATTCATCTTCGTCTCTTACTCCAAGTGCAAATCTTATAAATGGGGCTGCTACGGTAATTGCACCATGGCGGTAATTAACTGTCTTTGGAGCTCCTGTTGTACCGCTGGAAAACTGGATCATTGCCATATCGTCTGTGGCAGTAAAGGTTTCAAATTCTTTTGATTCTCCTGATATCTCATCTATCAGATCCTCGGCGAATATGATTTTTATATTCTGTTTTTTCCTGATGTCTTCATCAACAAGGTGTGTCATGTCTTTTGATGTGAGGATAGCCTTAGCATTTCCTTTTTCCAGCCTGTATCCTGTAGCGTCAGGTCCAAAAAGAGGTGAGCAGGGAATTACAACTGCTCCCCGCTTGAATATACCGAACATGCCAACATAAAACTCGAATCGTGGGTGCAGGAGAAGGGCTACACGGTCACCGGCCTCAATACCATTGTTTTTAAGATAGTTGGCAAACTGTGATGTTGCATCAGAAAACTGCTGGAAGGTGTAACGTTCCTCCCTTCCGTCAGCGAATTTTATTCTTATGGCCTCATCTTCTTTTGGATGCCTGTCAACACACTCATGGGCAATGTTAAACTTTTCCTTGTTTCCGTCAAAGACTTCCCATCTCTCACTCCACTTAAAGTTTTTCTGGGCATCTTCATAGCTTTTGTACTTGTCTAAAACTGTTTTCATGATCCTTTTTCTCCTTAAAGTTTTTATTTGGTAACACTTGCTTAACCTGTGCCCTCTAATTAATTCCGGACACCAACTCAGCCCTGCTGCGGTTTACAGATATGAATCCAGAGGCCATGTCCCCATGTCCCTTGAAGGAAGTATAACCGTGGCATATCCTGGCATTGTTTGCTGTCCCCGCTGGTTTATAGCGTATGTCTCTATGTCAACACAGGGCTCTTTTTCATCGTTGATATATTTTTTAACCACCTTGCCGCCAACCTTTATTACATCTGAGAGATAAACAAAGCCACGGTATTCTGCCCTGGCCATTTTAAGCCAGCCTGTATCTCCCATCCAGTTTGTCAGAAGATGTCCTTGCCAGCAATGTCTCTGGATTCCTACATCATAGGGCCACGCGACACCTGTCTGTGACTTGGCGGCATATTTGTTGTAATGTACTGCGTAAACAGGTTCAATAGCATATGTTTCCGGATCCCTGAAGTACCAGGCCGGATGATTCTGCTTGTCTTTTACGACCAGTTCGTGGCCAAAGGGGCGTACCGGTGTGGCTCCTCCAAGAAAAAATGCCACCATATCGGAAAGACCTATAGGCCCTTTGATTACAGGTTTAAGTTCATCTCCCTCGTTTACATCTTCCCAGAAACGCGGCGTGTTGCCACGAAGCTCTTCAGCCAGTATTTCTTTCTCGATTTCAGCCAGTTCTTCATCTGTCCATGGATGGGGAAGTTCAAGTTTGGGTGCCTTTTTTTCCTTGGAAACGGTTTTCTTCTCAGTACTTTTTCTCATTGCTGCCCTTTCAACCCTTATATTCATTTGATTGAAAAGACATATGAGGTTTCCGTCCTGATCCTCATAACGCTGTTCAAAATGTTCAAATACCATTTTGCCGGCTTTGCCTTCCTTGATTTCAAAGTCTTTGAACTGTGAAGTCGGTTCAATGTGCATTCCTGGCCGGATGGGTTTGTAAAAATGCATTTCATTCTGGGCATTAAATCCTCCAAGCCCCCTGAAACCAAATTGAGGAGCAGCCGGAAGTATTGAATACACATAAAGCGGAGGGGCGGTCAGACCTTTATAAACGCTTTCCTTTGCGTATTTCTCATCCCTGTAAAGGGGGTTCCAGTCGCCAACCCCGTTTGCAAAGCTGCGTATGGACATCGGTGTGACGTCTATGTTGTTCAGATAGTTATCCGTACGGAGCATCAGCCCTTTTTTGCCTTCCATTTCCTTTATGAGTTCCGGGGTCAAGCGACCTTCTGCAAGTTTTCCCTTTTCAATATCCGCCATGTTATTATGCCTCCTGATATTTCTGTATTATAGACGAAGTTGTAAAAAGTATAAAATCTCTCTCTTTCTGCATCTTATTGATAAAAAACTGTTTTCCAGGGCCTGGATATCTGCCCCCAGGGTCTGTGAAAAACTGTGATTTATATATTGAAAACAGATAAATTTTTATTTCTTGCCAATATCCTCACCATAAATTTTTCTGAGTTCATCAAGATAGTCAGGGTCAATATATCCAGCGCCCTTGCCTACCTGCTTTTCTATAAGATCAAGACGTGCAGGTCTTCCCGGAGGGAACCTTGGGATTGTGCCTGCAACTTTCTCTTTTTCAAGTGCATTTAGTTCATCTTTTCTCATACCAAGAAGCTCGCAAAAGACATACTCGTTGTCTTCTGCAAATCGTGGTGCTCTTTTGGGAACAAAACTGTCAACGTCACTGAATTTGGCAGGCATCTGTTTCACAATAGGTCTTTTGCCGCCCTCAGGTCCATGATCAATTATATCAAAAAAACCCCTCTCGGCAAGATGAGGGTCAAGATGCAGTTCCTTCATGGACAGCACTGCACCTGCAGGAACTCCTGCCTTTTGCAGAACTTCCATAACTTCATGGCTGTTTTTCTCCCGAGTCCAGTCCTCTATGATCTGATCAAGTTCGCTTCTGTTTTTTATCCTTGACACCTTGTCTGCAAATCTTGGGTCATCTTTCAGGTTTTGTTGACCCATAACATCGCACAGGGCAGTGAACTGTTCATTGTTTTCTACAGCCACGGTTACCCAACTGTCCTCGCCCTTGCACCGGTAACACTGATGAGGTGCCATGTCAGGATCATCATTGCCGCATCTTTCCTTTTCCCTCCCGTTCAGGGTGGAATCCATAATGACATCTCCGATATGCGTGGAAATGGCTTCCCTTCCCGAGATATCAATATACTGTCCTTCCCCGGTTTTGTTTCTGTTGTAAAGGGCAGTCATTACGGCCATTGTCCCTGTTACTCCCAGCATCCAGTCCCCATATGCAAAATTTGAGAGCAGGGGAGGCTGGTCTGCATGGCCACTGATAGCAGTCATCCCTGACATGCCTTCCATTCCTGTCATGTACATGTAAAAATCTCTTAGTGGACCATAGTGACCAAGTCCGCTCATGGATACCATAATGATCCTGGGATTAAGTTCCTTAAGGACATCGTATCCTATTCCCAGATTGTCCATGACTCTTGGAGAAAAATTCTCCATTACAATGTCGCTTATTTTTACAAGGTCTTTGAAAATTTTCTTTCCTTTGTCTGTTCCAAGATCCAGGCTTATACCACGTTTCCCTGCATTGATGGTATGAAAATAACCCCCGCAATTCCATGCTGTTTCGGCAGGTTGATTATCTGGATATACATTGGCTCTTGTAAACATGTCCGGACGTGTTGGGGATTCTATTTTTATAACCTCTGCACCGAGGTCGGCAAACATTCTTGCTCCCATAGGCCCAGCATATACCATGGTCAGGTCAAGAACCCTTATTCCTTCCAGTAACTTGTATGCCATTTTTTTTCTCCTGTTGCTTTTTCTGTATGTTGGATATCTTTTCTGTTTGTTTTGTATTACAGAACCCTGTTGTCAGGTCAAGCTCAATCAGGCATGCACACCTGCAATCAAGCTGTTTGAAATCCTGACTGCATCCGGTTTATATGATGCCTTCATTGGAAAGGGCCGTTAAATCGCTTTTTGTGTATCCAATACCTGTAAGTATTTCTTCTGTATGTTCACCGAGAAGAGGCGCCCTCCCGGCTTTCCACGGTGTTTTGCTCAATTTTGCCGGTGCTCCCGGATAAGTAACTTCTCCCATTTCAGGATGCTCTGTTTTGACAAAAAACTCTCTTGCCTTTAATTGAGGATCATCAAGGAGTTCTTTTGGGCTTAGTATTGGTGCAAACGCAAGTTTCAGTTTCTGGGCCTTTTCAGTGATTTCCCATTTCTTGTGTTCTTTTAGCCATGGCAATACCAGTTCTTCAAATTTTTCAGGTTCCTTGACCCTTGCCCCTGCCTTTACAAGCAGTGGATTTTCCCTTTCTTCCGGTTTTTCAATCAGATCTGCTATGACCTTTGTTCCTCCCAGGCCAGGTGTAAGGTTCACAAAACCGTCCTTGCACGGGTAATTTTCCTGTGTAGGAAATCCGTGAATTGCCCATGGCAGTGTCCTTCTGCTGAGACCTATGTAGGAATAGTCTGCGCTTACTCCTGTAAGAGTACTTGCAAGGGCCTCCATTACAGAAAGATCTATCCATGTGCCCTTTACAGGGCTTATAACAGCGGCCATTGTTACGACATAGCCGATCAGACCTGCCGTATATTCTGCCTGTTTCCCTCCAAGAATGGTGGGACGGGTGTCAGGCCATCGTGTCTGACGCATCATGTACATTGCTCCTGCCAGGCCAAATGCCGTAAAATTTGTTGCCTTGAAATCCCTGTAACGCCCGTTTTGACCGAACCATGTTATTGATGTCATAACAAGGTTGGGATTTATTTCCTTTAATGTGTTATAGGACAGCCCCATATCTGCCATTTTTCCGGGTCTGAAACTTTCGATGACAACATCTGTATCTTTAACAAGTCTTTTGAATATTTCCTGCCCCCTGCTTGATTCAAGATCAATGGTGACACTCTTCTTGTTGGTATTTAAATAAAAAAATGTGCCACTCTTTTCAGGAGATGGGTCATCATCTTTAAAAGGACCGATCTTTCTCAGGCCATCATTGTTTTTCGGAGCTTCAACCTTGATTACATCAGCACCAAAATCAGCCATAAGTTTTGCGCAGTAAGAGCCTGATATGCCTTCGGCAAGGTCAATGACTTTTATACCTGATAATGCTTGTTCAGACATTTAATCCCCCTAATTTTATTGGTTTTCAGAAAAAAACATCAAGATTTGTGCTTGCAGTGAACCGCGGGGTTCTTTTGATCTTTATTGTTTTGGTTTCCATTCATAAATGACCTTTTGCACAATCTCTGCATCAATATGCGGGATTTCTTGTGCAACGTACTAAGGTGCGTCTCCATCCCCCTGTTTTTTTTGATCTTGTGCGGAAACTCCAATTCCCGGGCTGTAAACTTCCTCGGTGCCAAAACTGAGTTGCAGATGGGCACTGTCTGCAGTTTCTGTTTTATTTTTATGGTGAATATTTATGTTGCTGTTCTGAAAAATTGTTATATGCAGTTTCCTGTTGTCTGCAGCCCTTAACGGCTGTTTTTCACAATTCCGGTGCATGTGTCATAGAGGGGGTATGGCAGACTGAAACGGTTTTTTATGTCTCCTTGCAGTAAGGGTTTTCAAGTCAAATTTGACACATGTCCAAAGGTGAGTTAAAATATACCTGTTGCAGATTTCCTTACTATAAAAAGCAAGTTTTTACAATCCCGGGAGCTGTTTTGCCAAGGACACAGAATTCTTTATCTGCCTGTATGCTTCTGGATAATCTTTTGATTTTCTTGATCCCGTGAAAGATATCTCATTTATAAAAGCAGGTACTTCTGTGCACCGGGACTAAGCATCACACAGGTGTAAGGAATTGGAAACTTGCAGTGTCCCGAAATATGTTTGCGGGTGTGCAAAAAAAATTAAAAAAAGCTGTTTGTTAGAGGCAAAATATAACTGTTTTTTTATAGAAAAAAATAAAGGGGTTGTCAACCCATCAAACTCCATGTAATGTTTGTTGCAGAGATACCCTGTTTTCAGTTTTTGTGTTTAACATGCAGATATGCAAGAACAATCCTTGTAAACCAGACTGCATTTTATACCTGTGCTCGCCAGGGTATCCTTGATCCGGCTGTACCTGTCTGACCATAAAAAACAGACATGGAGACATGACCGTGCTGTTTTAATGTTAAATGTTAATGGATTGAAAACTAAACTATATTCCAGGAAATAAACAGAATGCCTATATATGAATTCAGATGTGCCGCATGTGGAGAAGTTTTTGAAAAGCTGTTTATCAGTTCAACAGACGAGATAGAGATGATTTGTCCTAAGTGCAATTCAGAAAACATTGAACGAGTTGTAAGTTCAACCAATTATGTGATGGGTGTGGGCAAGGAAGGAAAGCAGGCCAAGCTTACAACAAAAACATGTGGAGGTTCAAATCAATGTATGACCCTGGACCTGCCAGGGCCGGCAGAACGCTGATAAGGACAAAATTCGGGCAGGTTTTATCCGCAACTGTTTTTCCTGATGTAATGTCTGTTGTGCATGGGGAAAGACGGTTAAAGAATCTATCTGTTCTGTTCAGATCCGGAAGATCGGAATCTTAGGCAAATGCAATCCATAAACAGACACATTAAACGGTCTCTATGCAAAAACAGGCCTTCTTCACTTCCGGAACTTAGCTGTGAACAAAAGGCCCATATTACAGAGGTTTTTTACGAGACAGTTGAAGAGAAACTGAAAAGGATGCAGGCTCGCACAGGAACACTGAACTGTGATTTTGCAGGTCCTGAGTACAGGGATTGGATTGTTTATTTCAGGTCTAACCGGTTCGGTTTTGAAATAGTGGAATTTGAGTATGATGTTAATACAAGGAGCTTTGGAGACTGGTAGCAGGTATCCTGTTCCTTTTTTGTGCAGGTCTGTCTGTTTTCGCAATTCTGGTGCACCTGTGTTATGTTGCAGGGTAAAAACTGTTGAGTGTGCAAAAATTGATTTGCAGACAGGCACTATCTGATCCGGAGATATTACAATTGACAATACCTGAAAACAAGCTTTTAAATCCTGAGCGGACAGAAATTCCAACCTGTCCCTTTTGTAATATGCCTATAGACAGGCCTACAGATCTTATTACCAGGATGTCCGGTGAAATGCCGGTTGGTTTATGTTCATGCGGGGCCGTGTATGCCTTTGATGAAACCGGTCATAATCTTGGCTCAGCCATGTCAGAGGCATTGGTTTTAAGTTGCAATATGGATTGGGATCTGGCATGGGATCTGGTGCCCGAAGAAGACTATGAGGAGGCTATAGTTGAACATTATGACGGTGTCAAACATTGTGTTTGTCCCACTGGTTCACTTGATGACAGGCAGATACGGGGGGCCCTGTATTTCATAAAAGTGCATGAGGATATTGGAGAGGCTACTCTTTTTGATGTCAAAAAACGCCTGGAAAAGGCAAGGAAATCTGTGTCAGCAAAAAGACAGCATATTACCAGAAAAAGGATCCTTTCCAAAAAACAGGTTGAAACCCTTGTAATTGAGTATAATCCAGAGCCTATCCTCGATGCAGCCGGTAAGGACAGGTCCCTGATAAGAAATATTCAGAGGCTGCTCTATTCCGGTGATGAACTTGTGCGTAAACGGGCTGCTGACATACTGGGACAGGTGTGTGCTGTTGTAGCTGAAGATGATCCATCAATGATATCAAGATTGCTTCAGGTATTGCTTTATTCTATAACAGATACGGCCGCCTTTCCCTGGGGGGCCTTTGATGCAATCAGTGAAATTATTGCCAACAAACCGGATGTATTTGGCGCTTATCTCCCCAAACTTTACCCGTTTTTGTCTGATGAAACCAGACGTGTTCAGGCAATGGAGGCTATTGCAAGAGTGGCCATGTCCAAACCTGAGCTGGTTCGTAGGCATACCTTTTATTTTGTGCCGCTGTTTGATGATCCTGATCCTGGGATGCGTGCCTACACAGCCTGGCTTATGGGCAGTTTGCATGCAACAGAGATGAAGGAGGATTTGAAAAAACTTTTAGGTGATGACCATGAGATAAGGATATACAGGAATGGCAAAATAGAACTGAAAACAGTTGGAACCATAGCCTTGGAGGCAATGAGGGCATTATGAGATTTCAGTGTCTTTTTCCTTGTGGCTGGTATTTCTGTAATGCCGGATAACCTTGTATGGCCATTCAGGAAACTGTTGCGGTTATGATATCAAATATTTGAAATCAGGAATATCCCCGGTCCATGTGTCCGGGGATTTTGTTATGGATATTGTGTCCATCATATAAATGGGTTTCCTTCTTGATTTCTGTACCTGTCTGTGATTGTTGCAGACAACGGAAAACAGTCTTGAAGATAGGACATGCCTTTTTTACGGAGGAATTATTATGAAACAGAGGGTAAAACTGGAAACTACTATGGGTGATATAATACTGGAACTTGATTCTGACTTGGCCCCCAGGACTGTGGAAAACTTTATTCAGTATGTTAAGGACGGATTTTATGACGGTACTATATTTCATAGGGTAATTAAAGGTTTTATGATTCAGGGAGGGGGACTGTCTGCATCCATGTCCCAAAAACCTACCCGTCCGCCGATATCCAATGAGGCAGATAATGGTGTCAAAAATGAGCGTGGTACAATTGCCATGGCGCGCACTCCTGATCCTGATTCTGCCACTGCGCAGTTTTTTATTAATACGGTTGACAACTCGTTTCTTGATTTTTCGGCTAAAACACCTGAGGGATGGGGTTATTGTGTCTTTGGCAAGGTGACAGATGGCATGGATACGGTGGATGCTATTGAAGGTGTCAGGACAACAATGAAGAAAGGCATGCAGGATGTCCCTGAAACCCAGGTGGTTATAACAAGGGCTTTTGTATTGGAAGATTGAGCGTTGCAATCCTGAGACCTTTTAAAAATGCTGAATCATGGAGGTATGCTTGTGGAAAGTGCTGTCAGTAGTGATATAATCCAGATGATAATGCATGCCGGTCTTGTGGTGAAGTTCGTTCTTTTGGCACTTGTTTTGTTCTCTGTTGTTTCATGGGCAATCATCTTTTTGAAATTCAGGCAGTTCAGGAAAGCCAAAAAAGAGACCGGTGAATTTATGGATCTGTTTTGGGAGCATAAAAGTATGCCGGATATTTATAAGGCGGCAGAGGATTTTGAGTACAGCCCTGTAGCCTGTGTTTTTAAATCGGGCTATGCAGAGTTCGGAAAAATCCGGAAACTGACAGGCCTGGCTGATATGAAAGGTTCGTCTGAAAGGCAGAATCTTGTTCTGTCCAAGCAGCCTGTTATGGCAAACCTTGAAAGATCGTTGAAAAAGGCCATTATTGACCAGACAGACAGACTTGAAAGGGCAACAGGATTTTTGGCCACAACTGGCAATACTGCGCCTTTTATAGGTTTGTTCGGGACAGTATGGGGTATTATGGAATCATTCAGGAATATAGGACTCAGAGGTTCTGCCAGCCTTGCAGTTGTTGCTCCCGGCATATCCGAGGCCCTTATAGCCACTGCGGCCGGACTTGCAACAGCCATACCTGCGGTTATAGCCTATAACTATTTTACAAATGGAATTGTCGGGCTCAGGACAGAAATGGATATCTTTGCATCGGATATGCTGAGTGCGGTGGAAAGGGAGCTGTTCAATCCTTCCAGATAGATGCTGCCAAGGCAGCTTTGTGATGGTTTTGACATGTATGGGCAGAATAACAAAAAACTGATGTCAGACATAAATGTTACACCTCTTGTTGATGTAATGCTGGTTTTGCTTGTTATCTTTATGGTTACATCTCCAATGATGACTGAAGGTGTCAAGGTCAATCTTCCCAAAGCAACTACAAGATATATGAAAACAAGGGAAGATCCCCTTGTTCTGACTGTCAACAGAAAAAAAGAGATATTTATAGAAAAACACCGTATAGGCATTAACGGCTTAGAGACAAAGATAAAAAAGATATTTGAAAATCGCAGGGAAAAGGAACTTCTGCTGCGGGCGGATAAAGATGTGCCATATGGTTTTGTTATCAAGGTTATTGCCCGGGTAAAAAGGGCAGGTATTGACAAATTGGGCATGATCACAGAACCGACGGATTGATTTTCATGGATCTTCCATCAGACACCCAGGGTTTTTACAGGCATCAGGATGCGTCTGATTTGCTGCTTATGATTGCGGCATCCCTTGTTCTTCATATAGCCGTTTTTTCCCTGCTGTTATTTGTTCCTGAACCTGTGTCCACAGTTAAGATTAACGATCAGGTTTATCAGGTAAATCTGGTAAGTGCACCGGTTCATCACAGGGCAGCGCAGCACAAGGTTTCTGAAAAAGGTATAAGAAGGCATCGGGTTGTTATAAAGAGACCTCCGGTTCACAGGCCAGTGATCGGAAAAAAAAGGTCAAGGCCGCTTGTTATCGCAAAAAAGGTGCTGAAATTACGGAAACCAGCATGCAGAAAGCCAAAGATTTCTTCCTCCGGATTGATAGACAAGGCCATAAGGCAGTTGAAAAAAAGGGTGCAGACTGAAACAGAAGATCATGTCCAGGATGCAATATCAAGGCTTGTTTCCAGGGTCAGAAAAGGGAGACAGATAGGGAACGTTGATGACAGTCGTCAGTATGGGGGAAACAGTATAAGTGTTGATATCTATCGTATGGAGGTGGAAGCAAGGATAAAGGGAAACTGGGTTTATCCGGTTGCCCTGATAAATCCGAAAGACAGGCAAAGACTGGAAGCGGTATGTGTGCTTCAGGTCAAAAGGGATGGAAGCATTGCAGGCTTTTCGTTCAAAAAACGGTCTTTTAATGTCATGTTTGATGAATCTGTTAAAAAGGCTATTGAAAAATCAAATCCACTTCCCCGGTTTCCGGAAGGTTATCACAAAACTTATGATGAAATCGAAATTACATTCAATCTCAAGGATATGGACATATAACCTTTTTGATTTTTTCTTTCAGGTCCTGCCGCATTGTGTAACTGTGAACAGATTGTTGCACTGCTGTATCCTTTTTCTGTATGTCTTTATTCTATATCCTTCAACGACTTTTGCCAGGATATATATAGATATAGATTCGCCTTCTGTTCGCAAATTCAAGGTGGCTGTCCCTGATTTTACAAACCGCAGTGATAATGCCGGTCACTATGATTTGTCACATGAACTGTCCGATGTGATAAATCATGACCTTTATCTGAGCGGTTTTTTTCAGCCCATGGACAAGGGAGCCTTTTTACAGGATGAGAATTCATCCGATTCTGCCAACAGTATAAATTTCAAGGATTGGTCTGTGATCGGAGCGGAACTTTTGTTAAAGGGGGCCTATCAGTGCATAGGGAATTCTCTTACGGTTGACATACGGCTCTACGATGTTTTCTGGGCGCGTCAGATTTTGGCCAAAAGAGGGCTTGGTACAATCAGTTCCTGTCGTTATTTGATGCACAGGCTTGGAAATGAGATTATAAGGAAACTGACAGGCCATCCCGGTATGTTTGCTACCAAGATAGCCTTTGTCAGTAACATAACGGGCCATAAGGAAATATATATATCGGACTATGATGGTTACAACGTCAGAAGGCTTACCTATGACAGAAGCATTGACCTGTTTCCCCGACTGTCTCCGGACGGAAAAAAGATAATGTATAATTCCTACAGGGATGGCGGCCCCATGCTTTATATCAGGGATCTTGCATGCAATGTATCACGAAGGATTTCTTCGCGGCCCGGTCTTAATATAGGAGCAGGCTGGATGCCGGACGGGAAAAGGGCTGCATTGACCATGAGCAATAAAGGTAATGTGGATATCTTTTTAATAGATCTGGACGGAAGGATATTGAGCCGGCTGACTAACTACTGGGGAATAGATGTCTCTCCATCCTTTTCTCCTGATGGTAAAAAGATGGCCTTTGTTTCTGATCGTTCAGGTTCTCCCCAGATATATGTCCTTGATCTGACGACAAACACAACGAGAAGAATTACTTTTAACGGGCGTTATAACACATCGCCGGCCTGGTCTTTCCGTAATCAAATAGCCTTTATGTCTTTTGATAACGGGGTGTTTGATATCTGTTCCATAGATGAAAATGGTGGCCATCTGAGAAAACTTACCAGTGGTCAGGGGAAAAATGAGGATCCATGCTGGTCACCTGATGGAAGGTATATAATGTTCAGTTCAAACAGGACAGGTCACTACCATATATATATTATGACGGCAAACGGCCATAATCAGATACAGATCACTACCATGGAGGGGGATCAGACATCTCCTTCATGGGCACCCTGACAATTTATGTTCATTTTCAGGCCGGTTTCTGGATACTGTACGGTTCCCGGTTTTTTAACTATATTACCAGGTTCTGACATATGAAAATGTCCGTTTGTACTTAAATGTGATGCCTGTTACAGTATTATGCAGGAAGATACGGTATGCCACATAAACGGTTTTTAGGATCAGGCCGGATTGTATGTGCCATGAATAGCGGGTGCATATGTTGCGGACAAGGCTGTTTGTGGCTGGAAACAGGTTGATAATGCATGATGTTATGGCAGTCTTTTTGTTGTTCGCAGGGTATGGTTTTTGATGTTTTGTATGTGTTTATCTTGCTATTGCAGTTATGATATGATTTAGTGATTTTTTCAGGTAAAATCTGTTGAACAATCTTTCAGGAGGGAAAAATGATAGAGAAAATTACTTGTAAATTGTCTGTGTTTATAATTACCTGTTTGTCAATCATGCTGGTTGCCGGTTGCGCAGAAGAGCAGATCAAGGCCCCGGATATGACAGGGCAGTCAGCGGGGAATATTTCCAGGAGTAGCAGTGATCTTAATGGATCCCAGGTATCAGCAGGTGAGTCCGGGGCCAGAATAGAGCAGCTTGAACAAGGTAATGCGGCCAGAAAACTGGCGAATGAGATTAAACAGTTTGAATCATCCAGTATCTATTTTGCCTTTGATAAGGCGGACTTGACACCAGAGGCAATGAAAAATCTGGAACAAAAAGCGGATTGGCTGTTAAACCATCCTTCATATTCTGTTCGTGTTGAAGGTAATTGTGATGAAAGGGGAAGTACTGAATATAATCTGGCCTTGGGACAGAGGAGAGCCAATGTTGCGGCAAAGTATCTTGAGGCCCTTGGGGTGAGCTCTGACAGAATCAAAACCATCAGCTATGGCGAGGAAAACCCTGTTGATCCGGGCCACAATGAAAAGGCCTGGGCAAAGAACAGGCGTGATGATTTCAGGCTTATTAAATAAACAGTTTCCGTCCATGAACAGCCTTTTTGTACAATTCTGGTGCCAATTGAGGTTTTTTTTGCAGAACGTCTGTATGTTTTGCATAATCCTCTGCCTTGGTTTTGTACAAAAACTCTCATTTATGGGTTGAAAAACTCGCTGTTGCCAGGGTCTGTTTATGGATGGGAACTGAATATCTTTTATCTATACATAATATCTGCGCTTGTCTGTAGCCAAGCCGGATGAAGCTGTTTTGATGTCTTTGTGTAATCAATGATCTTTTGTGTCGGTTCAATAAAATGGGGTATAAACCGTTGCTCTTCCTCTGAAGTCCGGAAGGCATGGTGTCTTTCAGCAGCCACATCAAAAACAGGCATGAAGAACTGGACACCTTAGGCAAATCCTTGTGAGATTGATCAAGATGAAAACAATGTTTGCAGGCAATATATTAATGAAGACTACAAGATATTTTCCCGTGTTTTTTGTATGCCTTTTTACATTTGTTTCATGTGCAAGCAGGCAGGATATTCGTTTGTTAAATTCCAGAGTGAGTTCCATAGAACGGAGGGTCGGAGCCGATCTTTCCCGCAAGATGGACACAAATTTGCAATTTGTTCGCAAGCAGCAGGCAAAAATTGTGGCTGAAATAGAACATTTGAAGGAGTCTATTCAAAACCTTACAGGTGCAACAGAGGATAACAGGCATTTGATTGCCAAATTGATTGAAGACAGTAATGTAGACGATATTAAACTTAGAATTGACAGACTGGAAACAGAAGTAAAACAGATTCAAGACTATCTGAGGCTTGAACCGTCAGAATTGCATGTGCAGGAAAAATCCCTGTCTGACAGCAAAGATCAGGATGCAAAGGGGCCTTCGCCTGCCCGTAACAAACATGAAGTTCGTAAAAACAATGGAAAAAGGCAGGTATTAACTGAAAAGGAGCTGTATCAATCAAACCTGAATCTTTTTAACGAGGGTAAGTACAAGGCAGCCATTGACGGATTCAGGGCTTTTATAAAGAGGTATCCACGTTCGGATCTTGCTGATAATGCCCAGTTCTGGATTGGAGAATGTTATATGGGCCTGAAGCAGTATGAAAGGGCCATTCTTGCGTATCAGGATGTAATAAAAAAGTATCCTAAGGGCAACAAGGTAAGTAATGCCATGTTACGGCAGGCTTTTGCATTTGATGCTATAGGAGACAAAATAAGTGCCAAGCTTATATTAAAAAGGATTGTCAAGCTGTATCCAAAATCAGCAGAGGCAAGGATAGCAAGATTGAAACTGAAAAAGATGTAAGGATCTATCTGTACATTTGGTGCATTGTCTGCTTGCCGTAATTTTTTGCTTGTATTTCTGCCTTGTCAGGCTTTTTGGTATTTACTGAGAGCTTTAATATCTTTTTTGTAATTGTTTCAGTTTTCTTCTTCAGAATTTGGAGTTGGACAGACACAACATAAAACCTTTCTCTCATGGTGCATCAAGTTTGCCAGTGTCTTTGCAGACGCTTTTTTTATTTCCTGTTTGTTGGGGTTTTGATTTGCAGGTACCTGCAGAATCTCTGTGTGCAGGGTGCAGAACCAAAGACTCTTTCATCTTTCCCCTTTTTGAAAAGACACCTCTGATCCTTATTGTCTGTATTGCAGATATCTTTTTTTATATCTTATCGGTCTCTTTTATATCCATTTGTGCAGAATTAACCCCGGCATGGTCTGTAATACATATCTGTTTTTTTATATGCTCCTGTATTTTGCCTTGACAGTGAATTGATATGTCTTTAATGGACAACAGATTTAACAATATAGATTTATTTTTTGTATAAGGTATGCCAGGGTTTACTGTTTTGCTGGATCCATGTTGATCAGGAGGATGTTTATGAAGGTATTGAAAACAGAAATTCATAATGGCATTGCAGTGCTTACCATGAATCGTCCTGAGGTCTTTAATGCCCTTGACAGGAATTTGTTGATAGAACTTTCAAACACCATGGAAGCCCTGGGCCTGGACAGGAGAATCAGGGGTGTTGTTGTAACAGGTGAGGGCAAGGCCTTTTGCTGTGGCGGTGATTTGAAATGGATAGACAGACAGGGCAAAAATTATGCAAAAACTTTTTATGATCTGGTGGGAGAATTTAACAGATGTGTCAGCAACATCAGGATGATGCCAAAACCATGTGTGGCGGCGATCAACGGGCTTGCTGCAGGTGGAGGCATGTCTTTGGCCCTGGCTTGTGATTTCAGGGTGATGGATGCCTCGGCGAGTTTTATGCAGGCATACACATCGAGGGGGCTGAGCATTGATGGAGGAGGGACATTTTCCCTTCCGAGGCTTGTTGGATTGTCACGGGCACTTGAGATTGTAGCCTTTGATGATATGATAGATGCAAAAAAGGCCGTTTCATGGGGACTTGTAACAGAGGTGGTAAATGAGGGAGAGAGCAAACAGGGTGCAATCCGCTTGATTGAAAGGATGAAAAAAATTCCTCTTTCATCGTTTGGTGTCTCCAAGGGGCTTATATACGAGTCTTGTCAGACCCCCTTTGATATGCAGCTTAAAAAAGAGCAGATAATGCTTGCTGTATGTGCAGATAAAAAGGAAGGCCGTGAAGGTATTGCAGCGTTTCTGGAAAAAAGGAACCCTGTGTTTACATAGTTTTTGTTACTGGTTTTTTTGTCTGCAAACCATATCTTTCTGTGTGTCGAAAAAACTTTTTTGTTGACAGTTGTTTGGCCTACAAAATATATACCATAGTTATGGCATAATCATTGTATCCGCCAGTGTCCGGGTACGGTCAGATTCAGGGTGTCCTGGCTGCTTGGGGACATGAAAAATCTGGTTTTTCGGCAAGGTGTTGTGTTTTTTCATGATAAATTGATTTTAATGAATATGCACTGTTTGCTGTCTGTCCATCTTTTATGCAACTGCTGTTTTTTGAAACATGCGGTTTTGATGCAGTTTATGCCTTTGATATGTCTAAAGAATTGGAAGCCTTTGAATGCTTTGAATTTGTTTGTGAATGGACAGCAAATGGATTTTGGGCATAATATGGTATTGTAAAAATCAAACAGGGCCCTGTTCCCGGTAGTTATAGCTTTGTGGTGCAAGGTGTCATGAAGCAGTTTTTTATGGGGCAGTAGACCCAGTTGTTAAAAATCTCCATGTGAAAGAAGGAGTGTTATATGTTGTCTGACAAACCCGTGGGATCTGTTATGGTTATTGGTGGAGGAATTGCAGGAATGCAGGCATCTCTTGATCTTGCAAATTCCGGATACCTGGTTCATCTTGTGGAACATTCCCCTGCAATCGGCGGGGTTATGAGTGAACTGGACAAAACCTTCCCAACCAATGACTGTGCCATGTGAATTATCTCACCGAAACTGGTCGAGGTCGGCCGGCATCTAAATATAGATATTATTACCTGTGCAGATGTTGACAAGATAGAGGGAAAACCAGGCGATTTTACTGTTACTCTCAACAAGACTCCCCGCTATATTGATCTGTCGAGGTGCACTTCATGCGGAGACTGTGCAGAGGTGTGCCCGGTAGTTCTGCCTGATGAGTATCAGCAGGGCCTTGCGGATAGAAAGGCAATCTACAAGAAATATGCCCAGGCAATACCATCTGCATTTGCAATCGACAAGGCGGACAGGGCTCCATGTCATCAGGCATGTCCTGCCGGTCTGAATGTGCAGGGCTATGTCCAGATGGTAAAGCAAGGCAAGTATCAGGAGGCCCTTGAGATTATTATGAAAGATCTCCCAATGCCGGGTGTGCTTGGCAGGATATGTCCTCATCCCTGTGAGGATGCCTGCCGCAGGTCATGTGTTGATGATCCTGTTGCCATCCGCGCATTGAAACGGCTGGCTGCGGACAGTTTTGACCCGCGGGACATAAAAGTGGAATGCGCTCCGGAGAGAGACGAGAAAGTGGCTATTATCGGATCTGGACCTGCCGGTCTTTCGGCTGCCTATCATTTGGCAATAAAGGGGATTAAATCCGTTATTTATGAAGCGCTTTCTGAACCGGGTGGAATGTTGAGGGTAGGTATTCCTGACTACAGGCTTCCTGTAGATGTTCTGGAAAGAGAGATAGAACTTGTAAAAAATCTCGGTGTGGAGATCAGGACAGACACCCCACTGTCTTCCGATATGACTGTGGACAACCTCTTTGAACAGGGTTTTAAGGCAGTATTCATTGCTACAGGTGCACACAAGGGCATGCACTTGGGAATCCCGGGGGATGATGCCAGGGGTGTATGCCAGGGCGTTGATTTTCTGAGGGAATTCAATTTGACAGGCAAGGCGGATATCGGAAAACGGGTGGCCATTATAGGCGGTGGGAATGTGGCTATTGATGTGTCCAGGACAGCTGTCAGGCTGGGTGCAGAAGAGATTAATATTATTTACCGCCGGACACGGCTGGAGATGCCTGCATGGGAGGATGAGATACGCGCTGCAGAAGAGGAGGGCGTGAAGATAACCTACCTGTCTGCTCCGAAAGAGGTTATAGTCCGGGATGGATCAGTTGCAGGATTACGGTGTGTCCGTATGGAGCTTGGCGAACCTGATGCCTCTGGAAGGAGAAGGCCGGTACCTGTTCCTGGAAGCGAATATGATATAGAGATTGATCAGCTGATTGCGGCCATTGGACAGAGACCGGACATATCGGTTCTTGAAAATATACCTGGTATTGCCGTTACGGGGAGGGGCACTGTTGATGTGAATCCTGTTACCTATGAGACTGGGAGGAAAGGTGTCTTTGCAGGAGGAGATGTGCATACCGGACCTTGGATAGCTGTTGGGGCCATAGCTGCAGGGAAAGAAGTGGCCGAATCTATAGAACGTTATATAGACGGCAGGGACCTTGCTGAAGGCCGTAAGCCTATAGATAAAGACAATCCTGTTTATCGTCCCATCCCTTCCCGGATGCCTTTAAAGCCAAGATCGGTTGTACAGGAATTATCTCCCGAGGAGAGAAGAAAAGACTTTGCGGAAGTGGAACTTGGGTATGATGAGGAAACAGGACAAGAAGAGGCATCCCGCTGTCTGAACTGCGGATATTGCTGCGAATGTTTCCAGTGTGTGGAAGCGTGCGGGGCCGGGGCCGTTACTCTTGAAACCCATGCCGAACAGCCGGAGACTGTTGACCTTAAAGTGGGATCAGTCATTCTTGCTCCCGGCTTTACGGCATTTGATCCCTCTGTTCTTGATACATACAACTATACTGCCCATCCCAATGTTGTAACCTCTATGGAATTTGAACGGATACTTTCCGCATCAGGTCCTACCATGGGGCATGTCGTCAGGATATCGGACAACAGGGATGTCAGGAAAATAGCATGGATACAGTGTGTGGGCTCCAGAGATCTGAACCGCTGTGACAATGAGTATTGTTCTTCAGTTTGCTGTATGTATGCTGTTAAAGAGGCTGTTATTGCAAAGGAGCATGGCGGCGAAGATTTGGATTGTGCCATATTTTATATGGATATGCGGACACATGGAAAGGACTTTGAGAAATATTATAATGATGCAAGCAACAGGTATGGTGTCCGTTTTATTCGTTCCCGGGTTCACTCTGTTCTTCCAAAAACAGGAACGGATGATCTGGTGATTACATATGTCGATGATGATGGCCTCATGCAGGAAGAAACCTTTGAAATGGTAGTTCTGTCTGTGGGAATTGAGGAATCACAACAGACCGTTGAACTGGCAAAAAAACTTGATATTGTCTTGACCGAGAACAGGTTTTGTTATACGGAATCTTTTACCCCTGTGCGCACCTCAAGGGATGGGATTTATGCATGTGGAGTGTTTCAGGGTCCCAAGGATATACCGCTATCTGTAATTGAGGCCAGTTCTGCTGCGGCAGAAGCGGGTGCGCTTCTCAGTCCCGGCAGAAATACCCTTACACGGAAGCAGGAATTGCCGGAAGAAAGAAATGTGGCAGGGGAAAGGCCTAAAATCGGGGTGTTTATCTGCCATTGCGGAATCAATATAGGGGGTGTAGTGGATATTCCTGCTGTCAAGGAATATGCAGCAACCCTTCCATATGTGGAATATGTGGCCGACAATCTCTATACCTGTTCCCAGGATACACAGGATGTTATTGCCAGTGTGATAGAGAAGGAGGGTCTTAACCGGATTGTAGTGGCTGCCTGTACACCCAAGACGCATGAACCTCTTTTTCAGGAGACCATAGTTAATGCCGGTATCAACAAATATCTGTTTGAAATGACCAACATACGGAACCAGGATTCCTGGGTGCACATGGATGATCCTGCGGCTGCTACAGAAAAGGCCAAGGACCTTGTGCGTATGTCAGTGGCCAAGGTTGCTCTTACACAACCTCTTGAGGAGACAGAACTTTATATAAATCAAAAGGCCATGGTTATTGGTGGCGGTATTTCTGGTATGGTTGCTGCGAGGAGTCTGAGCAGAGAGGGTTACAAGGTTGTTCTTGTGGAAAGGAGTACTGTTCTTGGCGGGCAGGCCCTTAATCTTTTCAGAACGTGGAAGGGAGAGGATGTTCAAAAACATCTTTCCCAACTGATTAATGATGTAAATAATGATGATAACATAGAGGTGTGTCTTGGTGCAAAACTTGGTCATGTAGACGGTTTTGTCGGAAATTTCAAGACAACCATTAAAACGGCTGATACAGAACGAGTAATAGAGCACGGTGTTGCTGTAATTGCTACAGGAGCAAAGGAATACAAACCGGATGAATATCTCTATGGAGATGACCCGAGGGTTGTGACCCATCTTGATTTAGACAGGAAGTTCATGGATGACCCAGACTCTTTTAAGGAGATAAACACCGCTGTTTTTATTCAGTGTGTGGGTTCAAGAGAATCTGAAAGGCCTTACTGTTCCGGGGTATGCTGTACCCATTCCATGGAAAGTGCCCTGTACCTGAAGGAAATTAACCCCGATATGGATGTGTATGTCCTGTATCGTGACATAAGAACCTATGGCGAGAGAGAGAGCCTGTACAAAATGGCGAGGGCAGCAGGGGTTATCTTTATCCGTTATGACCTTGAAAAGAAACCGGACGTTAAAAAGGAAGGCAAGTCTATACGTGTACAGGTATATGATCCGATCCTCCGGCGTGATGAGATTATAAGGGCGGATATGCTTGTTCTTGCATCTGCCATTATTCCGTATAAAGATGAAGAGCTTGCACAACATTTCAAGGTTACACTGAATGCCGATGGTTTTTTCCTTGAGGCTCATCCGAAACTGGCTCCGTCTGAATTTGCAACTGATGGCGTTTTCTTGTGCGGGATGGCCCATTATCCCAAGGCTGTTGATGAGTCTGTGGCCCAGGCCCAGGCGGCTGCATCAAGGGCTGTTACCCTCCTCGCGAGTGAAACAGTACATACAAGTGGAACTGTTGCATATATAGATCCGGTATATTGCAGTGGTTGCGGAGTGTGTGTGACTGTTTGTCCATATTCAGCCGCATCTTTTGTTGAGGATGGGCCTTTTGCAGGAAGGGCACATATAAATCCTGTTTTATGCAAGGGTTGTGGTCTGTGTGTTGCTTCATGCCGTTCTGGTGCAGTGAATCTTAAGGGCTTTGAAGAAGGCCAGATCATGGCAATGATAAATGAGGTATAAATCAAACAGGCTTGTAACAGGCTGTATGTCTGGTATTGTGTTATAACTCTGTTGTATATTGTCTTTTTGCAGACAGGTCCAGTGTGCGGTTTGCAGGGTTCATCTTTTGTACGGTTTGGGGCCGGCAAATGCCGGAATTGTAAAAAAATGGCCATTTGTTGATGAAAAGATGAAACACGCATCTGTTTTTATGACACATTACCTTTAATGAGGAGATATATATGAGTGAGTGGGAACCAAAGATTATTACTTTTCTGTGCAACTGGTGCAGTTACGGAGCGGCTGATCTTGCAGGGGTGAGTCGGCTTCAGTATCCACCTGATTTCAGGATTATAAGGGTTCCATGTTCGGGCAGAGTCAGTCCTAAGCTTGTTCTTGAAGCTTTTCGTCACGGTGCAGATGGAGTATGGGTGTCAGGGTGACATCCCGGAGATTGTCATTACCTGGAAGGTAATTATTATGCAAGACGTAAATTTGCCCTTATGAAAAATCTGCTTGAGCATACAGGGCTGGAACCGGGAAGACTCCATTTTTCCTGGATAAGCTCGGCCGAGGCTGCCAAGTTTGTCAAGGTGGCCGGTGAGGTCAGTGCAGTAATCAGGGCATTGGGACCAGCCAAGTACCTCATAAAGAGACGAGCCGAGGTGGTATGATGATTGAGCTTACTGAAAAAATCAGGAATGTTGCGAGAAATCTGCTTGAAAATGGTACGGTAGATGTTTTTATAGGTTACAAAAAGGGCTCTGTTCCTATGATGAATGAACCTGTGCTTCTCAGGAATCCTGATGAGGCAGACCTGCTTTATTGGGACAGTAACTGTGCCTTGAACCTGTGCAACTATCTGACCGGAAGAACTGACAGGATTGGTATCCTGGCAACGGGGTGTAATTCAAGGAATATCGTTACCCATATAATAGAAAATCAGATCAGGCGTGATCAGTTATACATTGTAGGTATTCCATGTACTGGTATGATTGACCATCGTGCTGTAAGCAGGGCAGTGGGGTATAAGGAAATTACGGATATAACAGAATCTGGCGACACCTTTACCGTAAAGGGCAGGGATTTCAGGGAGACCTTCAGCAAGGCCGAGTATATGCAGGGAAACTGCAAGGTTTGCCGCCATAGAAACCCTGTTGAGTATGATGAGATGATAGGCGAGCCGGTTGAAGAGCAAAAGGATGTAGAGCCTTACAGCGATGTCAAAAACATAGAACAGATGACTCCTGATGACAGAAACGGTTTTTTCAGACGCCTGATTAGCCGATGCATTCGTTGCTATGCCTGTCGTAATGCATGTCCTTTGTGTTATTGCCCTACATGTTTTGTGGATGAATCAAGGCCACAATGGGTAGGGAAAAGCATAGATCCTACAGATACCATGACCTTTCATCTTTTAAGGGCCTTTCACTGTGCAGGCAGATGTACAGACTGCGGGGCATGTGAAAGGGCTTGTCCTATGGGGATTTCCATGCGGCAGTTTACAAAAAAACTGAACAAGGATGCAGAGGAACTGTTCTTTTGGGAGGCAGGACTCAGTCTGGATGAAAGACCGCCGCTGGATACATACAGATCTGATGATTACGATGATTTTGTCAGGTAGTGCCTATCCATAGATAGATCGAAGCCACTATTGAATTTCCAAATCTGTATCAATTTGTTGAACTGTTATTCTGAAAGCCAATGAACTTCGTTGCTCTTGGGACAGGCGCGAAGCACCACCGGCTTTTTACGAGGATATCATATTTATGGGCGATAAAATTTTTACCAAACAGGGCTGGATTGACTCCTTGCAAAGGTTGACTGGGGATTATACGGTTTTTGTTCCGGTCAAAGAAGGAGATATTTATGCCTTCAGGCAAATGGATAATAACACAAAACCGGCATTTGATGATTACCATAATACCAGGCTCTCTCCCAAGAATATAGTGTATCCACAGTCAGAACGCATGTTTGAATATTCTCTTGATAAACAAGATCCTGATTGCAACATTCTTAAAGAGGTACCAAAGGCATTTGTTCCTCAGGTTGTAGTGGGAATACGGCCCTGTGATGCCCGCGCATTTCAGATATTACAACGTAATTTTGATACCCCTGAATACAGGGATCCATGGTGGGTTCAAAGGTACGAAGCAACTATAATGATTGGTTTGGGCTGTAATTTTCCCCGTTCCACATGTTTTTGCACTGCAATGGGAGGCGGCCCCTTTGATGAACAGGGTCTTGATGCTCTGCTTTTTGATATGGGAGAGACATATTTTGTAAAGGTCCTTTCAGATAAGGGAGATGACCTTGTCAAAAAGCTCGATGGTGGGTGTGATCCAGATGAAGCTGACAGAAAGGCCGCTGTTAGCCTGTCTGATCAGGCTTCTGACGGCATGCCCGGGAAGACGCCGGTTGCTCCTGTAAAAAATAAAGAGATTAATGATATTTTTGATGCGCCTTTCTGGGATGATCTGGCTTTTGCCTGTCTGAACTGTGGGACCTGTACATTTCTGTGTCCTACGTGCTGGTGTTTTGATGTGCAGGATGAGGTGTATGGCAAGGAGGGAGACAGGATAAGGAACTGGGATTCATGTATGTTCCCTTTGTTTACACTTCATGGTTCCGGGCACAATCCAAGGGCAAAAAAGTTTCAGCGTGTACGCCAGAGGTTTATGCACAAATTTAAATATTATCTCGACAAATTTGATAGCGGTTTTCAGTGTTCAGGGTGTGGTCGTTGTGTACAGTTCTGTCCTGTTAATATAGATATACGTGAGGTGCTTAGGTTGTTAATGAGTGATTGATCTTTTGTGCGAATAATGACACTTTGCCCGCAACAGTACAGGCTTGTCTGTTATAATAAGATAAAGGGGTTTATAGCTTTTATCCATAAATGATCTTTTTGCACGATTTCAGAGTTAATATGCAGGATCCCTTGATCTTGAGCTCTGATTTGTGGTTTGGAAACCGGACAGTGACCAGAAACTGTTTCTGGATGAGCACTGTATAAATACAAGCGCTTTTTGTTTTATAAATTTTATAATAGGGTGTGGCTCTGTTTGTTTGCGGTCATGCCGGGTTGTATCACCCAATTGATAAAGGAGGATATTCCATTGGAAAATCCTTATCTTCCATATCCGGTCTATATAGATAATATTGTAACTGAAACTGAGGACGGAAATCTGAAAACATTCAGGTTGGTTTTTGTGAATCCTGAAGACAGGCAAGGTTTTGCCTATATTCCCGGTCAATTTGCAGAACTTTCTGTCCCGGGTAAGGGGGAAATTCCCATAGGTATTGCATCTTCTCCCACAGAAGACGGGTTTGTTGCCTTTACTGTAAACAGGGTTGGGCTTGTCAGCACCTGTCTCCACAATATGAAAGAGGGCGATGTTATAGGCATTCGGGGCCCTCTTGGTAACAGTTATCCCTGGGACAGAATGGAGGGGAAAAATATTGTTATTATAGGCGGGGGCTTTGCCTTTACTACGCTGAGATCAAGCATTGTATATATGATTGACCCGAAAAACCGTCCCAGATTCAACAATATTCAGGTGGTTTATGGTGCCAGAAATCCAGGGATGCTGCTTTACCAGGATGAGCTTATGGCATGGGAAAAAAGAGACGATATACAGATGCATATTACAGTGGACGGAACAGATGATCCGGACTGGAAGTACAATGTTGGTTTTGTCCCGTCTGTCACTGAGGAGAAGATTACGAGTGCGGACAATGCTATTGCAATTGTATGCGGTCCTCCTGTTATGATCAGGTTTACACAGCCGGTTTTGGAAAAACTGGGTTTTTCTCCGAAAAACATCATACTGTCTCTTGAGATGCGGATGAAATGTGGGATAGGTATGTGTGGCAGATGTAATATAGGCGACAAATATGTTTGTAAGGACGGACCTGTGTTTTCTCAGGAGGAGATGAAAAGATTGCCGTCTGAATATTGACAGGTCTTTTTTACAGGGTTAGTGAATGATTGTAAGACCTTGAAAAAATTCCGGATCATAATTGATCCGCAAGTAGATTCAGGTTAAGGTGGGGTTTCAGGCTTTTTTCATCCTGTTTTATGGTGGTTGTCCGCAATGGAATCTGAAACAAGCAACAATGACCGGAAACAAGATTTACGGCCTTTATAATCAAAGATGATATCTACCATAGTACCTCTTGAAAACCCTGTTCAGCAATATGTTTGGGGTTCCGGAACAATGATCCAGTCCATTATGGGATTGGATAGTCTCAAGGGAACACCTGTAGCGGAACTGTGGATGGGGGCACATCCAAAGGCCCCTTCCATGGTAAAGGTAAACAGTAATAAACGACTGCCTTTAAACAAGGTCATTGAAATGGAGCCTTCTGCAATCCTCGGTAAGGATGTGGCCGAAAGATTCGGAGGAAAACTTCCTTTTTTGTTTAAACTTCTTGCTGCACAGCGGCCCCTGTCCGTACAGGTACATCCCAGCCTTGACCAGGCCCGTGAAGGATTTGAAAGGGAGAATCTTTTGCATATTCCTGTTGATTCCCCAAAACGCAATTACAGAGATAAAAATCACAAACCAGAGATACTCTGTGCGCTTTCCCCGTTTGAGGCGCTTAAGGGCTTTCGAAGATTTGAAGAAATTATCTCTTTGATGAAACAGGTGATACCATATCATATTGCAGATCAATTCAGAAGATTCTGTTCGGATCCTGCTGGCCAGTTGAAAGATTTTTATTCATTTATCATGACCATGGAAGGGAAACAACAGGAAGAGGCAGTAGAAGATCTTGTTTCTAAAGCGGAAAAACATATCAACAGGGATCCTGCTTTCAGATGGATAACAAGACTTAATGATGAATATCCTGGAGACATAGGGGTGATTTCCCCTGTCTTGCTGAACCTTGTAAGACTGAAACCCGGGCAGGCAATATATATTCCTGCAGGTGAACTTCATTCGTATCTGACCGGTTTTGGTATAGAGTTGATGGCCAATTCAGACAATGTATTAAGAGGGGGGCTTACCTCCAAGCATGTGGATGTAAAGGAACTGTTGCGTGTTGTAAGGTTCAGGCCAACCAGAGTTGTTGTTATGGAGCCGGAACCTGTAAACACAGAGGAAAGCTGTTATGTGACGCCTGCAAGAGAGTTTTTGCTGTCTGTTATATCTCTTGGGAAGGGAGACAGGTATAAAAGTCCGCAAAACCGCAGTGTAGAGATATTGATTTGTACAGAGGGGAAGCTTGTTATCCGGGATAATGTCATAACCTATCCCATGCACCGCGGCCAGACATTCATGGTTCCTGCCCTGGTTCCGAATTACAGTATTGAAGGAGAGGGGGTTGTTTACAAGGCATCCTGTCCTTAATCGTTTTCTGTCTGCAACCGGTAACAGGTCCGAGGCTCAGGAGGAAGGCTTTTGATGCTGTAATTTTTTCTCCGTCTCTATTTGCCGAACTGTTGAAAGAACAGTTGGTGCCCATCTATAAATGACCATATCTTGCAATCTCTGCATCAATCTGCGTTTTTTTTAAGGAACGTTTGCGTTTCTTTGCATAATTCATTGACATCGCATAATATTTTCGTTTCTGGCTTAGAAGATTCCTGTTGCCAAGATTAATTTCCGGATGGAATCTGCCTGCCAAAAGGACGTTTCCGGGTAAAATCCGGTAAAAATGCAGACGGCTTTGTCAGCATATCCTCAGGATACTGGACAAAAAGATGTTCAAATCCCAAATCTGTGGCATGTGAGTACACCCTTTCAAATTCCTCCTGTGAAACCATTCTGTTAAGAGATTTATACCTGCTTTTTCTTACCGGATAATACTGAGACATTATACTTACAGGGATTTCAGGGCCGAACTCGATAAACAGGGCAGACAGTACATCTATTGAATTGTCTACATTTCCCGGCAAGATAAGATGACGCACCAGAACCCCCTTGGAAGCTGTTTGCCTGTCTGAAAAAAAGGAATCAAGAAAACCTTTTTGCCTTACCATTTCAGATATTGCCTCAATGGTTATCTCTGGATAATCTTTTTGCCCTGCCAGGTTTTTTGCAAGAGATGGATCAGAAAATTTGAAGTCAGGCAGATATATATCTACATACGGTTCTGCCAGTTTCAGCATATTTACTGCCTGGTAGCCTGAGAGATTATATATTACAGGCAGTCTGTGTCCGAGATCCCGTAAAAGATTTGTCAGATGAAACACATGGGGGAAAAAATGATCCGGAGTTACAAAGTTGATGTTATGTACACGGTGTCTTTTGATCATATCTGTCAGTTTTTCAAGTATGGCTTCCATGTTCGGCCTTTCTCCCATACATATGTGTGAGATCTGATAGTTCTGACAGAATGAACAGCGTAAGGTGCATCCGGAAAAAAACACTGTTCCTGATCCATAGGTGCCTGAAATAGGTGGCTCTTCTCCAAAATGGGGGCAGATTGAAGCTATTACAGGCACATATGTCTGTCTGCAAAAACCCAGGTGCGCATCAGCTGAAATGTCTGTCCTGTCCACATGGCATGCCCTTGGACATAAACAGCAGTTTTTGTAAAGAGAAAACCACCTGAAACAGGGGTCAGGGGCAGGGTTGTAAGGCTTCATAGCCATTGTTCCTTTTTGTTCGTACAAAGGCAGGCGTTTGGGATTCCTTTGCAAACAATAAATTTCCAGGATGTTTTTTTGTGTAATGCATGGCAGACAGTTTTATATACGGCCCATGACTACAGGGTAAGGACATAATAGCCTCTCTGCCACAAAAAGGCCGCAATTTCATCGGGGAGAGGCACTGTGGTTGCAAGGACCATGTTTCTGTCATGATCCAGGAATGTGATGCCGGGCAATGTTATCTCCAGATTGTTGGACGGGCTGGAGTCTGCAGTTTTAAAGGATACAGGACCAGGGGTGTATTTAACATCCAGGAAATCAAGAATCTTTTTTACTATGCCCAAACCGTTTTTTTCCTCTGCAAGAGGCAACACAATGTATTTGTTTTTTCTGAGCAGAGAGACTGTTTCCGGGCTTAGGGCCTTGAAATCAATAATAGCATCTTTTCCTTTCATCCTGAAAAGCAAATCAGCAACTACAGTCAGGTTGAAATCATGTCGTTGGTTTCTGTATACAGGAACATTGGTCTTGCTTTTAAAGGTGATTCCCTGAAGGACAAGCAGTTTTTCAGCAATATTTCCAAAAGTTCCATTCCATTGCCAGCATGGGGGGCTTTTCCCTGTTATTTCTGGTGCGGCCTGGCCTGGATAATCGACTGACATTACATTCAGCCCCTTGATGTATCTTTTTATTGTTGTGGGAATGATGTTGTTTTTCTTGAGATTTAGTACCAATACACGTGGTCTGTTTTTTCGGCTGTTTTTGGTATCAATCATGATCCAGTCAGCTTTTATGCTGAATTTAATCCCGTTATTTTCAAACTCATATGCCTCTCCCTTTTTCAATACATTTGAGAATCCGCACCTGTTAAAAATCTTGTGCAATGCATCCTGGAGATTGTCTTTCCTGTTCAGATGTACAAACCGGTAATTATCCCAGTTAGACCTGATAACCCTGATCAATTCTTCGGGGAGAGAGTTGTGGAGATCAACGATTACCATAGTGCCTGTGTTAAAATTGACAAGAGGATAACTCTTTGCATCAAGGTTCAGTTGTCCCCCTGATTTCAGGGAGATAAAATGTTCTCCGCTCTGGGTCCATTCTCCGCCCATCCTGTGAAATATTTCAGAAAGCTTGTTGCAAATTGTCTTTTTTCTGGATTCTATGACCTTGTCTGCTCTGCCTTTTTCCTTTTTTGCAGATACGGGCAGGTGTTGTTTGGCTGTAATGCTGTGAGATAAGGCTCCTTTTTTACAAAGATATCTGGAGGCATGAAAAGGTGTTGCAGGCCATGACTGCATGCAAAGGGGCGGCAGCAATATGTGTGAATCAGACAAATCTGGCATGGTATAATTATCTGCCGGATAATCCTTTTTATCTGTTTCTTTATACATTGGGGCGAGTTGCCGTCTGTGTTTTGCAGTTAATGGGGTCTGTGTTTTGTCTTTCTTGTTTGCATACAGTTTGCACGCACGGTGTTTTGTATACTGTTTATGGGGGTTCGGCCTGTTTTTGTTGTATGGCGCATCAGTCCCCTTTTTTGTGTTTTTTATGACCTTTTTGTTATTAACAATTGTCAATATCTTCTCTGTAGCCCTTTTTGCTGCAGGGGGGATGTTTTTGTCTGGTTTGGGCCTGGCACAAACAGGTGTGCTTTTTTGTCCTGCAGGTATCCCTGGCTTTTTCCGGCAGGCAGTTGCAGGTTCGTTGGCATGATTGATTCTTTTATTTGTTGCAGACAGTTTGGAGCGGATAATCCTTATGGGAATGATCAGTTGCTGACCAGGGATTATTATATCCCAGTCCTTTATTGAAGGGTTCAGTTTTTTAAACAGCTCAACAAGCCTTACTGAATCCATTTTTTTTCCAAGGACTTTTGATCTGTCAAATATCTTCCAGAGATAATCGTTCTTTTTTGTTGTCACTTTTATGGCAAGGACCTTGACATGGCCGACCTTGTATACGAATAACCCCTTATTAAGATCAGATGAAATCAAACGATATTTATTCTCTCCACAATGCGCAGGTATGCTCCAGAAGATCAGTATAAGAAACATTAAAAACAGATGCAGGAAAATATCTGCTCCAGAAACAGGGATATGTTTTTGATCTGCATTTTGTGCCGAAAAGTCCGTGTTGGAAAACAGTTGCCCCGGGACAGAATAAAGGGGCAATAAACTTTCAAGCTGTTTTGACATGTGAAAGACTCCTGAACTGTTTTTGCCTGTATCTTGCACTTTGCATTAATGGTGATTATCATAAAATTTGACGGTTTTGTGAAGAAATTGTTATATGTGTTTATTGTTATGATACCTGATCTGTTAGTTCTGGATGTCATAACATTCTGAGCCCATAAACAATGGTTTCTGTTTACGGACAAAAACCGTCTGCCCTTCAAAGAAATGACAATATTAATGTTGTTCCGGCAATGGCTGTTTGCAAGCACTGAAAACCGGAATGATCTTTTTCCTGACAAACATCATAATGGAGGATAACAGGCTTATGAAAGATACTGTAGCTGAAATGGAAGACATGCACTATGAAGGAACCTGTATCAGACCCCCGAGCGAGGCATTGAGTATACTTCTTCAGGTGACACTTGGATGCTCACACAACAAATGCACGTTTTGCGGAACATATCTTGACAAGCCGCGCTTTACTATCAAGGATGACGATATTATTCTCAGTGACATAATGTTTGCATCCAGATACATGAAACGGCAAAACAGGCTGTTTCTTATGGATGGTGATGCTATAATCATACCATATGAAAAGCTGATGTGGATACTGGACCGTATAAAGGAGCACCTGCCATGGGTAAAAAGGGTAGGGGCATATGCTCATGCAAAGGGGATCAACACAAAGACCCCTGAGCAACTGGAAAATCTGAGAAAAAACGGTCTTGGAATAATATATCTTGGTGTGGAATCCGGTGACGACCAGACACTGAAAGATATAAAAAAGGGAGCAAGCGCACAACATCTGATAGATATGGGGAGAAAGGTCATGGATGCTGGTATCAAGCTCTCTGTTACAGTTCTTCTCGGAATTGCAGGCAAGGAAAGATCTGTCGAGCACGCCAGGGCTACAGGCAAACTTTTGACAGCAATGGATCCCGATTATGTTGGAGCACTTACACTGATGCTGGTGCCTGGTACTGAACTGTATGAAGATTATGTTAACGGCCGGTTTGAGATGCCTACAGAAAGAGGGTTGTTGCTGGAATTGCGAGAGATGATAGCAAATACAGATATGACGAGAGGTATGTTTTTCTCAAATCATGCATCCAACTATCTGCCGCTAAAAATCAGATTCCCGAATGGCAAGGAATCTGCTCTTCAGGTTATAGACAAGGCGCTTAAAGGTGAAATAGGCCTCAGGCCAGAATGGACAAGGGCACTGTGATTTGTATTAAGGTCCTTTGGTATCAGCTCAATAACAGGGGAATAACAGCGAACGTGCCCCTGTTTATTGAGCTGTTACGTCTTTTATGCAGATGAATATGCCCTGTCGGGTAAAGTGCGTTCATTGTTCGTTGTTGCTCGTAAAACAAATTCGGCAATGCTGGGCAGACAGGATACAAAACAGACGTTCCATAAAGTTTTTTGCATATCAGTCAAAAATAGCCGCTACAAAATCTTTTGCATCAAATTCCTTCAGGTCATCTATCTGTTCTCCTACCCCTATATATTTTACAGGTATGCCAAGCTGGTGAGATATTCCCACTACAATGCCTCCCTTTGCAGTGCCATCCAGTTTGGTCAGTATTATGCCGGTTATGGCAAATTTTTCGTTAAATTTTTCTGCCTGGGAAATGGCGTTCTGTCCTGTTGTAGCATCCAGGGTCAGCCATATCTCATGAGGGGCCCCTGTCAGCTTTCTGCCGGCCACACGGTAGATTTTGGCTATTTCATCCATCAGTTTTGTTTTGGTGTGCAATCTGCCCGCCGTATCAATCAGCAGGGTGTCAACATTTTTCAGGACAGCAGATGCAATGGCATCAAATACTACAGAAGACGGATCTGATCCCGGCTTGTGTTTGATTACCTCTGCACCAACCCGTTTTCCCCATATTTCAAGCTGTTCTATAGCAGCTGCCCGAAAGGTGTCTGCTGCGGCCAGCATGACCTTCTGTCCTTGGGACCTGAAACTGTAAGCCAGCTTGCCAATTGTGGTAGTCTTGCCAACACCATTGACACCAACCACCATAATTACCCGTGGCTTACCCGGAGCTGGTTCAGGGTGAGATGCAGGTTCTACCTCAAGAAACGAAAAGATATGGTCCTTGAGAACAGATTTCAGCTTTTCAGGTTCTTTCAGTTCTTTTCTGTTGACCTTTTTCCTTACGGAGTCAATTAATGCCTGTGTAGTAGCAACACCTATATCTGATGTGAAAAGAATTTCTTCAAGTTCATCTAACAGATCCTCTGTGATCTCCTTTTTACCGAAAAACAGATTGTCCAGTCTCCCTGTAATGGCAGATCTTGTCTTTGACATGCCCTTACGAAATCTTGAAAAAATGCCTGTTTTCTGGTCCGTTGAAGCGTTGTTGGGGCTTTTTCTTTGACGAACAGGTTCCTGTTTTTGTTTTACCGGCTCGTTTGCTGCCCTGTTACGGGGCCCTCTTTCTTCTTTGTCTGGTGTAGCTGTTTCATAAGATCCTGGATCTCCAGGATCCTCTTTTTCTGTCCTTGCCTTTTTCCTGAAAAAGAAGTTCTGCCTGTTGCGAACCTTTGTGTCATCAGGGTTTTTTGGTTCTTCTTTAACATCAGAAGATACGGTATTATCATCAGAGACAATATCTGCAGTCTCAGGGAGATTTTGATCTTCTGCTGTAATCTTATGCTGTTGTGTATCGATTTTCTCTGATGCCTGCAAAACGTTTTTGTTTGCCGCCTTTTGTGTTGTCTTTTTATTCCCTGCCTTTTTCTTGGCTTTCTTTTTGAAAAATACCCCCATAATTATCCTTTAGTGTTGAAACAATCTGTCTTTATTGGTTGTTGGAATCAAGCATTTTTGTTGCATTCCGGACTTTGATCTTGAATTCTTTGGTAATTGTATCTACATCATTCAGACTGGTTACAACCCTTGGTGTTAATAAAACTATAAGTTCAACTTTCTTGTCAGTCCTGGATTCTTTACCGAAAAGATATCTTAGTACAGGGATATCAACTATCCACGGAGTCCCTTTATCTGTATTGTTTGCCTCTGAGCTTATAAGGCCGCCCAGCACTATGGTCT
Source organism: uncultured Desulfobacterales bacterium (assembly GCA_964457545.1). GTDB lineage: Bacteria > Desulfobacterota > DSM-4660 > Desulfatiglandales > Desulfatiglandaceae > JAGGTJ01. Next base: position 146,946 of record CAYWEN010000020.1, read on the forward strand.
GGCCATCCTTTACTGTAAGGGAAGTGTTAAGATGCCGCTTTGCAAAAGACGGATATGATTTGCCGGCAACAGATACATCATTGGCCTGTTTGCTTACCTCCTGATCAATGTCCATTGTCACTATTCCATTACTGTTTATGTGGGGTGTTACAGACAGGATTATCCCTGTATCCCTGTATTCTATGTTGGTGGATATGACATCTTTCTCGTTTGTATACTGATAACTGGAACTTGCAACAGGCACCTCGTTCGATATGTCTATCTTTGCTTCCTTGTTGTCAGATGCCAGAATATGGGGGGAGGACAGGATACGCACCTTTCCTTCTGATGCAAAAGCCGATATGTCTGCCTTTATTCTGTGCGCCATTCCAACAATATAATTCAGTCCTCCTTCTCCTATCGTGGCTTCCAGTGTGCCGGTACCTATACGATCGGCATCCCCTTTGCTGTAGCTCCATTCAATACCAAGATCAGTTTTGTTGTCCAGGGTGATTTCGGCAATTGTGCACTCTATAAGGACCTGCCTTGGCAGGACATCGAGAGAATTCAGGATGTTTCTGACAACCGCATAATCTCCGGGAGTGGCTTCAATAATTAAGGCATTTCTGTCTGCATCCGGAGTAATTTTAACCTGTTTCCTTAAGGTATGTGAGCCTGTTCCCTTTAATGTTGATGTCTTGGACCTGGTGTGTTTTTCAGATGCCTTTTTCTTTTTGTTTATTGCAAAGGGGTTTCTGGACTCTTTTGCAAGTCTTTCAGATGTCCCTTTTTTTGTTGTCTTGCCTGATGTGTCAGATACAAATACCTGATTAAGAAGCTCTGATAACTGGTCGGCCTTGCCATTTTTTACAAAATAGACAAACAGTCTTGTCTCTGCCTCTCCCATGTCCATGTTCAATCTGTTGATAAATATCCCAATTCTGTTAAGGACATCTGTATCAGAACTTACAGATAGAACCATATTCAGGGCCTCAAGAGGTATGAACTTTACCTTTGCCTTGCCGGAGAGGATATCTGAAGAAAATGCCTCTTTGAGCACACTGACAACATCTTTGATCCCCATGTTTTTAATGGGAAAAAACCTGTACTGAACCTGGTCAAAGAGATTTATGTCAAAGGATCTGATTATTTTCAATGCCTTCAGGATATTTGATGCCTTGTCTGCTATGATCAGGGTGTTGGGAGTCCTGTTTGAAAGAATAGTTCCTTTGGAAGATATGAAAGGTGTCAAAACCTTGACCATCTCCTCGGAAGATATGTAATTAAGAGGGATTATCTGTATGATAACCCTTTCACCATTAATTTGTCTCAAGCCCCTTTCATCTGTTCCGTATCTTGGCTGGGCAGAGCTGGTCCCCGCTTTTTTGAGATGAACAATGGTGTAAAGGTTTCCATGCCTAATGGCGGTCAGGTTGTTCAAATCAAGAATCCTGAAAAAAACGGGAAGAAGATCGGCTTTTTTTAATGCACCGGAGGTATGTATGGAAACCTTTCCTGTTATACCGGGTTCCATTATATAGTTTATTCCAAGCATGTCTGCCACTGTTTTGATTGCCTCGGAAAGATCTGCATCATCAAAGTTGATTACTACCTGTCCCTTGTCTGTATCTTTGTAACCCTTGATGTCAGCCGAATCATTGCTGATGTCCCCTGTTTTCCCCGTTGCATGCCTGATATGATCAAAAGATGACAGAAGATCTCTTCTTTTATAAGCCTTTCCGCGGGCTACCCCTTGTTTTTTTGCTAATAGATGATTGTTTGTTGTGGATATGTGTTGAACCTTTTCTTTGGCAGGATTATTGCCAACATCAGATGGTGTATAATCTCTTTTTGATTTTTCAGGTCCTTGTTTTTTCTCTGTTTCACTGGCATAAGAGGCATCTGTGGCGGTATTGTCAGTTGCAGCACGAGACAAAACTTTTGTATCTTTTCTGTTTGCAACAGGTACATGGGCTGCGCAACCGCTGCAAAGAGACAAAAAGATCAAAATAGATACAAAAAGAAATATATGTCTTGCTGATGAAGGTGTACCGGACATAATGCCTACCTTATCTTTCGCAGGATTTTACCAAAGGGTGTATTGATAATTTGATATTTAGGTTTGCCCGATTTGTTGGAGGGCATTTTTTTTTCTGATTTGTTTTTATCCTTGGTTAATCCCTTTGTTTTTCTGTTGTCAGTTTTGTCTGCGGATCGCCTTGCCATGTTGCCAGTATTCAACCGGTTGAATATCTTTTCAGGCTTGTTTTTGTCATACAGAAAGATTTTGTATCTTTGCTCACCATCTTTAATTACCACATCTTCTTTTTCGATGTCTGCTATCTTTATATCCCCTGCCTCGTCACCAATACTCATCCATTTCTGTTTTTTCTGCCCTGTTGTTTTTCCGGATATTGAAAGAAGGGCCTTTTTGTAAGAACCCGAAACAACCACGCCGTACAAAAATATCTTTTTCCCGATAGTTGTTATACGGTTTCCTTTTATGTTGGAGTCTGTGTCGTTGTCAGGACTGCTTCTGTCAGGAGAAAAAATATTGTTCTTTACAATTGCATCGTAAAATGATTCAGGAAGTTTTTTATGGCCTGAATAATCTTCTGTATTTTCATGCCTGTTGGCAGCAGTGGCTGTTACCTCGTGACTGTTGTGGTTATCAGACCATATGTCATAAATCCTTATGGAGAAGAAAATCAGGAATGCCATAAGGAGGGTATTGACAATCCATATCCTGAAAAACATTGAAGACCTCAACGTCTGTTCTGTTGTACATCTATAAGTGACCGGTTTACGGTCCGGGCATTTGCATGTGCTGCGGCAGGGCAGGGGTATGAGGCGTTTGTGTGCTTCTTTCAACAGCTTGATTTGCCTGAACTGCCCGCCCCTGGCTCCCCCGCCTTGATTATGCAACATCTTGTCCCTGAGAATGGAAACCTGATTTCAGACAGTGGGACAGGGAGCCTGGTGGGTGCAAGGAATTGAAAACTTTACAGTGTTCAAAATCTGTTTATGAATCAGGTATTAAATAAAATCATTGTTATCCTGTGTCAACTTTTTTTATTGCCAATATAAAACGATTTTATTATATTATTATTTTAAACTCATTGTAAAATCAAATATTTTTTATCTGGTCAGTGTTGATGAAACGGGTCTGGAAACAGCGTTTTTCCCCGAATATTTTTTGTGTTATTAAAGGTTTTTGCTGCAAACAGAGGGTGTTTCGGTTGCTTTCAAAAGGATACAGCAAATATCAGGCCAATCAGTTACAGTGCGGCAAGAACAGCCGGCTACAAATGGAAGCTGAATAGCATTGTTGTGATATGCAGATTTTGTGCAGGCAAAATTTGTACAAACTTGCCAAGGTTAACAATTAAAAGGAGGAATGTTTATGGATTTTGCGTTAAGTGATGAATTGCAAATGCTTCGGGATATGGCACGGGACTTTGCCAATGAAAAGATAGCCCCGTTTGCAGATGAATGGGATGAAAAGCACTATTTTCCCTATGAGGAAGTTGTCAAACCAATGGGAGAGCTTGGCTTTTTCGGAACGGTTATTCCTGAAGAATATGGCGGAAATGAAATGGGATGGCTTGCAGCCATTATACTGACAGAAGAGATTGCCCGTGCATCCAGCTCCTTAAGGGTGCAGATTAACATGCAGACCCTTGGTTGCGGTTTTACTATTTATAGATATGGCAATGATGAAATAAAAAAGAAATACATCCCCAAACTGGTAACAGCAGAATATATGGGGGGCTTTGCTATTACTGAACCAAATGCAGGTTCGGATGTTATGTCCATGAAATCTACAGCCGTTGATAAAGGTGACCACTGGCTGATAAATGGAACAAAAACCTGGATCTCAAATGCTTCTACTGCTGATGTTCTTATCTTTTATGCGTATACAGACCGTGCAGCAAGAGGCAAGGGACTTTCTGCTTTTGTTATTGAGCCAAAAAATTTTAACGGCATAACCCTTACAGATCTGGATAAGATGGGCTCCAGATCATCTCCAACAGGCGAAATTATCCTTGAAGACACCAAGGTGCCAAAAGAAAACATATTGGGAAAACCGGGTGATGGTGCCAAAATTGTGTTTGGCTCCCTGAATCAGACGCGGCTTTCAGCAGCGGCAGGTGGTATAGGCCTTGCCCAGGGTGCTCTTGATGCAGCTATTTCATACTGCAATGAAAGGGAACAGTTTGGTAAACCGATCGGCCAGTTTCAGATGAATCAGGACATGATTGCTCAGGTTTCATGTGAACTTGAGGCAGCCCGTTTTGCAGTATACAGGGCCGCATGGCAGAAGGACGAGGGCAATCTGGGGAATACATTCGAGGTTGCCCAGGCCAAATATCTGTCCGGAGAAATCGCAGTTAAGGCAGCACAGGTAGCAATGAAGATCCTTGGGGCCTACGGTTATTCAACAGAATATCCTGTTGCCCGTTTTTACCGTGATGCGCCTACATATCAGTTGGTAGAAGGATCCACCAATATCTGCAAAATGATTGTGGCCCTTGATCTCCTTGGTGCCAGGAAGGCAAACAAGTAAGATACTCTGAACTGAAAATCGGACAAGAGGCGAAAACATTACATCCCCTGGATAAGGTTTTCGCCTTTTTTTGTTTTGCAGATTTATCGTAATAGCTAAGTAAAATAGGGGCAGGAGCAGAAGAGAAATCCTCCTGCCCCGGTGGTACGTTTGCTGTTATTCCCCTGTTATTGAGCTGATACGATTTATCCATTATGTATCTGATTGTTTGTTGTCTGCGCACCATAAATCGGCTTTATGCAAATCTCAAAATCAGGGCTGAATGGTTTTTTTAGGTTCTCAAAGCTTTTACAGTATGTATCGTATTATTTGTCCGGTGTTTTGTTGCTCTTGAGATTCGGGCTGCCGGTTTTTTTGTGAGTCTGTCAGATCGGGAACTGAAATACAGATGAAATAATTGCTGTTTTATGGTATAATGCAGGTTGATTCTGATTGACTGATCCCGCAGATTGACACCGGGGTTGTGCCAGAAGGCAATTTATGGTTGGAGAATAAAACTGAATGCCCTTTGTTGGGGGGCAGAGATAAACATTACAGGAGGAAATACTATGGTAATGCATATAACTGATCAGTCTTTTGACGAGGAAATTATTAATTCAAAGACACCTGCACTTGTGGATTTTTGGGCAGAATGGTGTGGTCCGTGCAGGATGGTAGGGCCTGTTATTGATGAACTCGCAAATGAATATGCAGGAAAAGTAAAGATAGCCAAGATCAATGTAGATGATAATCGTGAGGTTCCTGCAAGGTTTGGTATCAGAAACATACCTACTATGATTCTTTTCAAAGATGGACAGCCTGTTCAAACAATTGTAGGTGCACGGCCCAAGGAAGACCTTGCAAAAGAACTGGACAAGCTTCTGTAAGAGTTTGTATGTCACAGGCATCCGCTTCCATGAAACGGGTGCTGCCAGGGATGAATACCTTGCAACGGCAATTCATCGCTTGCCGGTACAGGTTCGTTTTTATCATGAAGACCCTGCAGGGGATTTGGGTTGCAATCAATGCCAACATACGCTATCTTTTTTAAGGACTGTCTTTTGTAAAGGTTCTTCTTTTACCTCGTTATACCTGTGCAGTCCTTTTTTGTGTTATCTGTTTGGAACAGTATGATCGGTATATCATGCACTAATGTTATACAGGGGCCATAATTATGGAGGCAGATGTAATAAAGCGGGATCTTGTTATTATAGGTGCAGGTCCTGCAGGATTAACAGCAGGCCTTTATGCAGCAAGGGCGAAACTTGATGTTTTGCTGCTTGAAAAAGTTGCGCCTGGGGGACAGGTTCTTCTTACAGATATGGTAGAAAATTACCCTGGTTTCCCTGGAGGGATATCTGGTTTTGAACTTATAGACCGGATGAAACAACAGGCAGAAAAATTTGACCTTGAAATACTTTCAAATGAGGTAATTTCCTTAGACCTGAGTCCTGAAAAAAAACTTGTTGTTACTCCCAATGGACAGTATATGGCAAGGGCTGTTATTCTTGCATGTGGAGCCTTTGCGAGAAAACTTGGTATTGAAGGGGAAGAACTGCTTACAGGCAAGGGGGTTTCCTACTGTGCCACTTGTGATGGCCCCTTTTACCGCAATCTGGATGTTGCTGTTATTGGAGGAGGTGATACTGCAGTTCAGGAGGCCATTTTTCTGACAAAATTTGCAAACAGGGTATATCTGATTCATAGAAGGAACAAGCTCAGAGCAACAAAGATCCTTCAGGACAGGGCAATGGCAGAGGAAAAGATAGAATTTGTTTGGGATACAGTGCCTGTCAGAATTATCGGGGAATCTGCTGTGGAGGCCCTGGAGCTGAAAAATCTCAGGACTGATAGTCTGTTTCAGATTCCTGTGCAGGGCGTGTTTGTTTTTGTCGGTTATATACCGAATACAAGTATTGTAAAAGATATGCTCAGCCTGGATAAAAACGGCTTTGTTGAGACAGATAATAATATGGAAACCTCGGTACCTGGTGTGTTTGCGGCAGGAGATATACGGTCAAAACTTTTACGGCAAATTTCTACTGCTATTGGTGAAGGGGCTACAGCAGCTTTTGCATCTGAAAGGTATCTTGACTCCCGGCAAATGACGTGAACATTCCTTGTGTTTTATGAGGGTTATTTGTTTACATATGCGTCTTTTGTTCTGTTTTGTGGAATGTTGCAGAATGGCATCGGGTTTTTACCAGGTCAGCAAAAGGTATGATCTGATTTTTTGACTCTTTTAATGGCATTATAAGGAACAGCAGTTTTTTTGTATAGGCGCTTCTCCATGACAAGAATTGTTTTTGCAAACCGTTTTCCTGTTATTTTGCTGGTATTGTTTGCCTTGCTTGCCGGTTGTGCTACTACTGTTCCCAAAGATTTTGCCAGAAAAGAGGCCAATGAGCCCGAGCGTTTAATGAAAGAAGGATTGCAGCTTTTCAAGGATGAGTATTACGAAGATGCCAGCAAGACCTTTCAAAAGATCAGGGACAGGTATCCGTACTCCAAATTTGTTGTGGATGCCGAGTTGAAGATAGCAGACTGTTTTTATATGCAAGGCCATTATGATGAGGCCTATACTGCATATGCCGAATTTGAAAGATTGCATCCCAAAAACAAGAACATTCCCTATGTAATCTATCAAAAGGGCATGTGCCATTACAAACAGGTAGATACAATAGACCGGGACCAATCACATACCTATGCTGCAAAAGAAGAGTTTGAACGTCTTGTAAAACGGTTTCCGGGAAGTAAATATGCAAAACAATCCGTCTGGAAGATAAGAAGATGTTATGTGAATCTGACTCAATATGAGCTGTATGTGGGAAATTTTTATTTCAGGATGAAAAAGTACCGCGCAGCCATGATCAGGTATAGATATGTCCTTGAGCACTACCCTGATGTAGGGGAATATCATGATGCCCTTGAATCTCTGGCGAGGTGTGAGAAGATGTTGGGCCTGTATGGTGGTGGGGATGTATCAGCCGGTGCAACCGGACCAGGACCTGAAGCAGAACTTATGGCAAGAAAGGATTATCCGTGCTGGCAGTGTTTGAGGATTAAACATGGCAGACCAAAGGCCCTGGAAGAGATCATGAAAAAGGAGCAGGAACATAAAAAAAATTGAAACATGCTGTTGCCTGGTGTCCATCCCGAATCGGTTTTGGACACCAGGAGTTTTTTTGTCTTTTATATCTGGCAGATATTAAGGTTGTAAAAGGGCCGTCTACAGGCGGATATCTTGTTTGGATGCCTCGGCCAATGCCACTATATTATATACTGCTTCAATAGCCCTGTCTATGCCTTCAGGTTTGTTCCCGCCACCCTGGGCCATATCAGGTCTGCCGCCGCCCCTGCCGCCAACCAGTTCAGCTGTTTCCCTGATAATGTCACCTGCCTTGAAACGTTTTACAAGATCCTTTGAAACAACACATACAAGCATGGCCTTACCGTCCTTTTCAGTGCCAAGAAATATAATGCCGGAACCCAGTTTGTTTTTAAGACGGTCTGCGGATTCACGCAATTCTTTTGGTGAGTCAACCTTGATTTTTTTTGCGAGAATCTTTGTGCTGCCTATCTGCTTTATACCGTCTGTGAGATTTTCGGATTCTTTGGAAAGCAGCCTTGCCTTAAGGGACTCTATCTGCCTTTCCTTGCTTTTTAGTTCTGCAAGCAGGCGTTCGATTCTATCTGCTATACTATTGGTTTTGAGGAGCATGGAGGCACGTCTCAGTTTGTCTTCCTGTTCCTGGATATATAAAAGAGCGGCTTTGCCTGTAAGGGCCTCAATTCGCCGGACGTTGGCAGCTATTGCTTCTTCATTTACAATCTTGAACAGGGCAATATCACCTGTCTGGCGCACATGGGTGCCTCCACACAGTTCCATGCTTACGCCTTCGCCTATCTTTACCACACGAACAACATCTCCATAACGTTCTTCAAATATGGCCATTGCCCCTGTCTTCATAGCGTCTTCCCTTGACATTTCAGTGGTTGTCACCGGCATGTTTTCTTGTATCAGGCTGTTTACCCTCTGTTCGATTTCCATCAGTTTTTCCCAGTCTACCTGGGTAAAATGGGAGAAATCAAACCGAAGCCGATCTGCAGATACCAGGGAGCCGGCCTGCTTTACATGTTCACCGATGATATCCCTTAAAACAGCATGTAGCAGGTGGGTAGCGGTGTGATTTGCGGCTGTGGAAGTCCTGTGGTATGTGTCTACAGTTGCGTTTACTGTATCGCCCTTTTTTATAACGCCTCTTTCAAGTCTGCCTTTATGGATGATAAGTTTGTTGTCAATCCTGATGGTATCTGTAACCCTGAAACGCATTTCATCGTTAACCAGCCATCCGGTATCTCCTGTCTGTCCTCCTGCCTGGCCGTAAAATGGGGTCTTGTTGAGGACAACTTCAGCCCTGTCTCCCTGTGCAGGGGGGTTATCCTGTTCTGTGTCTGCGAGTACGGCAATTACCTGTGCATCGGGGATCTCCAGTCTGTCGTACCCAAGAAAATCACAGGATACCCCCTGGGTTAACAGAGATCGGTAGCTTTTTGGTATCTTTGTTTCTCCACTTCCTTTCCATGCCTCCTGGGACATGATTTTCTGTCTTAGCATGGCCCTGTTAAAACCATCTGTGTCAACGGCCAGGTCCTTGTCCCTGGCAACATCCTGTAAAAGGTCTATGGACAATCCATATGTATCATAAAGTTTGAATGCAATATCTCCGGATATGATGTTTTTGCCGGTTTCCTTTAATTTCCGGATTTCTTCATCCAGAAGCCTCATGCTGTAGTCAAGTGTGTCTGCAAATCTCTTTTCCTCATTGTTTATGACACCCTTTATGAGGTCTTTGGCCATAAGCAGTTCTTCATAGTCAGCTCCCATGGTTTCTATAACAGCATTGCATACAGCGGCAAAGAATCGGTCTGTGATGCCAAGGACCTGCCCAAAACGTATGGCCCTTCGGATAATACGTCTCAACACATATCCACGGCCCTCATTTGAAGGCATAACACCATCTGCAATCAGGAAGGCAGATGAACGGGCATGATCCGATATGACCCTGAAGGCAACTGTTTCCTGATCATCTTCTCCGTATCTTTTTTCTGATATATTTTCTATCTGTCTGATAATAGGTGTAAATATGTCTGTATCATAGTTGGATCTGACCCCCTGGACAACGGAGGCAAGTCTTTCAAGGCCCATACCTGTGTCTATGTTCGGTCTTGGCAGGGGGATTAACTGACCCTGTTTGTTTTTGTCAAACTGGGTAAATACCAGGTTCCATATTTCGAGATAGCGGTCACAGTCACAGCCTGGTCCGCAGTCAGGTTTGTTGCACCCAAAAGAGGGTCCCTGGTCTATCAGTATTTCTGAGCATGGGCCGCATGGGCCTGTGTCCCCCATGGACCAGAAATTATCCTTGTCACCAAGGCTGACAATTCTGTCTGATGAAAGCCCGATCTCTTTCTGCCAGATTCTGAATGCCTCATCATCATCCTTGTAAACAGACACATAAAGTCTGTTTTTTGGAAGTCTGTATATCTCTGTAAGCAGTTCCCATGCCCAGGTAATTGCCTCTTCCTTGAAATAGTCTCCAAAAGAAAAATTTCCCAACATCTCGAAAAAGGTATGATGCCTTAGTGTGTAGCCAACATTTTCAAGGTCATTATGTTTGCCTCCTGCCCGCATACATTTTTGAGATGACGCTGCTCTTGTATAGGATCTTTTTGTTTCCCCGAGAAAGAGACCTTTAAACTGCACCATGCCAGCATTGGTAAACAGCAGGGTAGGGTCATTGTGTGGAACCAGGGAGGAACTCCTGACTATTTTATGTCCATGATCTTTGAAGTAATTCAAGAAGGTATGTCTTATTTCTCTGTAATTCATGTCTTCACTCTTTTTGATTTTATTGGTATGTAAGTGCTCTATAATGGTTTTTTATCGTCTGCTTTTTTTTCTGGCTGTGGTTCCTCTTTTTTCAGGCCCAGGTTTTCCAGAATCATGTCTGCAATCTTGTCCCTTAGATCTGTATGGTCAGACAGGAATTTTTTGGCGTTTTGTCTCCCCTGGCCTATACGTTCATCTCCGAATGAATACCATGCCCCGCTTTTGTCTATAATCCCGAGTGAGACCCCGAGATCCAGAATGTCTCCTTCTTTTGATATGCCCTGTCCATATATGATATCAAACTCTGCCTCCTTGAAAGGAGGAGCTATCTTGTTTTTTACTACCTTTACCCTTGTCCTGTTACCGACAACCTGGTCTCCATCCTTGATGGCACCTGTTTTGCGTATGTCAAGACGCTGTGTCGCGTAAAATTTAAGGGCATTGCCGCCGGTAGTGGTTTCCGGGTTGCCAAACATAATACCGATTTTCATTCTGATCTGATTGATAAATACAACACAGGTCATGGATTTGCTTATGGTTCCTGTAAGTTTTCTCAGTGCCTGGGACATAAGTCTTGCCTGAAGTCCCATATGCTGATCTCCCATTTCACCTTCTATTTCGGCACGTGGCACAAGAGCGGCTACGGAATCTATTACAAGCAGATCTATTGCCCCGCTTCTGACTAATATTTCTGTGATCTCCAGTGCCTGTTCACCTGTATCAGGCTGTGATACCAGCAGGCTGTCAACATCTATGCCGAGATTCCTGGCATAGGTCATATCAAGTGCATGTTCAGCATCCACGAATGCTACCATTCCACCTGATTTCTGTGCCTCTGCAGCCGCATGGAGGGCAAGAGTGGTTTTTCCTGAAGATTCCGGCCCGTATATTTCTACAATTCTTCCTCTTGGAAGCCCACCAATACCAAGGGCTATATCAAGGGCAAGGGATCCTGTGGGTATGGCCGGTACATCAATGACCTTCTGATCCCCCATCTTCATGATGGAACCCCTTCCGAACTGTCTTTCAATCTGTGAAATGGCCTGGTCTACTGCCTTGTCTTTATCCATCATAGGTTTTTCTCCCTATCTTCTCTGAAGATGTTTTTATGGTATTGCCTTGTTGTCTTGCCTGCTGCCCAATGGCCATGATTTAATCCTTGTGTACACGGCCCCTGTATGTCTTAACTCGCTTTTGTACATTGTCAGGGTCTTCTGTGTATATTTGGAAGTGCGCAGGTTTTTGTATTTGTCCAGTATTCTGTTAATACCCAAAAAGCCTCGATGCTGTTTTTTGAATCTGCCAATAGTAAGATGAGGCTTGAAAGGCCTGTTCTCCTGTTTTATTCCAAGCGGTTTTAATGCCTTGTTAAAGTCATTTTTTAAATTGTCTATCTCCCTGATATCTCCGTCAAGTCCGATCCATATAACCCTTGGGTTACGCCTTGTGCCAAAGATACCAATGCCGTTCAGACAGATTTGAAAAGGGGTGTATCTTTTGCATATGTTCCTGGCCGCCTTATCAATGGGATCAATACAGGAGTAATCTATGTCGCCCATGAATACTACGGTCATATGGATGTTTTCAGGCCTGATCCATCTGATATCCGGCATAAGGGGTTTTATCTCCCTGATTGTTCCGGAAACAATATTTTTGATCTCTTCATTAAGTTCAAATGCCAGGAAGGAACGAAATTCCATTTATGTATCTTCTTATCCAGTCAATTGCCATGGTAGAGGCATCAAGCCTTACATGGTTTCTGGTGCCAGAAAACATATATTTCCCCGACAGGACATGATCTCCTGAGGCCAGAGCAAAGCACACTGTGCCTACAGGTTTTTCCCTGGTTCCTCCTTCAGGTCCCGCTATGCCTGTAACAGAAACAGAAATGTCAGAACCAACAACATCCCTGACTCCTGTGGCCATTTCTTCTGCTGTTTCAGTACTTACTGCTCCATAGGTATCAAGGGTTTTTGAATTTACGTTTATAAGGCGGATCTTGCATTCATTGCTGTATGCAACTACTCCACCCATGAAATATCTTGAGCTGCCGGGTACGTTTGTAAGTCTGCTGCCAATCATGCCGCCGGTACATGATTCGGCCACAGATATGGAAAGGCCTTTTTCTGCGAGCAGATCTCCTGTTACATCTTCCATTGTTTTGTTGCCTTTTGCAAATATATAAAAGTCAAATACAGACCTTATTTCCCTTTCTATCCTGTCCATCTCATGTTCAAGTTCATTACGGACCTTTCCTTTCAGGGTGACGGTAATATGGTTTTCAGGAAAACTGGGATAAAAGCCCACAATGGCCTTTCCAATCTTTCTGCGGAGGGGCTTGAATTTTTCTGCTATTAAAGGTTCCTGCAGACCGTAAAGTTTAAACACCCTGTAGCATGTAAGGGGAAGATTACAAGTGTGTTGCCTTATTGTGGGAACAACAGATTCTTTTATTAAACGGTGAGCCTGTTCAGGTACCCCTGGGAGAAAAAAAAGAAGAACACCATACTTTTCAAGAAAGAAGCCGCATGAATTTCCTTTTTCGTCTAACAGGGTTGCGCCCCTCGGAAGCCATGCCATTTTCTCGAGAGATGAGAAAACAGGCATGTTGCCTTTCTTTTGGCTTGTTTTGATGCGATCAAGTGTTTGTTCGTTGAGTTCAAGCTGACAGTTGAGTGTGTTGGCAACAATTTCAGCGGTTATATCATCATCGGTGGAACCAAGCCCTCCTGTTATGATTGCAAAGTCAGACCGTTTTATGGCCGTATGCAATGCATGGGATACCATGTCATTGTTGTCGCCTACTGAGGTTATGCAAATTATGTCAAGACCTGCATCGGTAAGTATTCTTGCAGCATAGGAGGAATTGATATCAGTGATTCTGCCTGATACAAGTTCATTTCCTATGGTTATGATTTCACCGTGCATTTAAGTCTCCATGTTTTGGTATGGGATAGATCCCTGGCTGTATTGGCCCGATGAACGGGAAAAACAGTATCCTTTTAACTGTCAAGGCATAAAAGACCTTTTTTCTGTTCTTTGATTCAGGGTCTATCCATAAACGGCCTTTTTTGCACAATCCCGGTGTCAATATGCAGGATTTCTTGATTTTCTTGGTCTGGTCCAAAAATCTTGTTTATGGACCGGAAACTCACTGATGCCTGCGGTCTGTTTCCGGGTGGGCACTGTCTGGATGTTACTGTTTATGTAACAGCTCAATAAATAGGGGCAGAAGGGTTTTTCTGACGTGACTGCCGGGAGGGAGGCCCAAAGCAGAAGAAAAATCCTTCTGTGCCGGTGGTACGTTCGCTGTTATCCCCCTAATTATTGAGCTGATGCCTGTTTATGCCCTTTGTAAAATGTCTCAGGAATTTTGCGGTAAACTGCATATCTTATCATTTATAAAATATTGCGGGTACTTTCCTGTTATCAAGGCTGGGACCGTTAAGTTTTACGGGATACTCGCTTTTGATTGTTAATATCCTGTTACATTCTATAGGATATTGAATATATATGTTATAAGCCTGACAGACAGGTATGCATAAAACCCTGCCATCAGATCATCTGCTACAATACCTGTGCCGCCTGGAAGCCTTTCCATTTGTCTTGCAGGAAAAGGTTTTATGATGTCAAAGAGTCTGAATGTTAAAACACTGCAAATAATGTTTGCAGTTGAAAATGGCAAAAACAATGTTGCAAATGCAATGCCTGCAACCTCATCAATGACCACTATTTGAGGGTCTTCCCTGTTGACAAGTATGCTGCAACGGTTTGCTGCCCATACAGCAACACATGTAAGAAGAGACAGAAAAAGGCATTTGAGATCTGCTCCAAGGTCTTTAAGAAGAAAGAGAAGCGGTAGTCCTGCAAGGGTTCCCCATGTTCCTGGGGCAAAACGGACAAGACCTGTTCCAAACCATGTAGATAAAACCATGGCTGTTTTGTCAGACAATGTGGCCTGCCTGAATATGTCTGTCAAATTATCAGATGGAGGTGTCGTCAAAAGGATCCTGCTGCTGGCCTTTGTTGGTCTGTTATGTTTTTTGTTTGCAAATGTACGGTCTATATGAACTCTGCCTAACAGGTCTGTGTAGCTGATGCCGGAAACCTGTGGCCCGGCAGGAAACCAGTTCAAAAAACACGGGTTATTGCTGCCCGGTGTAACGGCTTTGCTGAAAACCCCTGTTTTGTGACTGAATCCACGTGTAGATTTTTATCAGGGGGATATTATGCGCTATGGCTATATTGCGGCATAGATCATATTCAGGGGATATGGATGTTGAACCGTCATTATTTGTGATTTCCTTGACTGCAAGATTGCCCCATGGGCTTGCAATGATCTTTGTATTGCGTTTGATAGTTCTTCTGAATTTACAGGAAAAACGTATGCCCAAGGTGCCTGTTTCCCTGAAAATGATATCCATTAACATGTCTCTGTCATGGGGATGGGCAATAACCTGGAGCAGGATCCCGGGCCTGTTTTTTTTCATCTGAATATGACAGAAAGAAACATCAAGGGCACCGGCGTCAAAAAGCCTTTCCATCAGGTATCCGAGAATTTCAGGCGAGCAGTCATCCATGTTGGTTTCTATCAGGGTAACTGTTTCGGTCTCTTTGTCTGTTGTGCTTTTGCCGATAATAATCCTGAGCAGGTTGGGCCTGTCCTTAAGATCCCTCTTACCAATGCCGTATCCTGCCTTTTTTATTGTCATGGGAGGAATTCCCCCGAATCCGTTACATAATATTTTAAGCAGTAATGCACCGGTAGGTGTAACCATTTCTGTGAATGATCCGGAATCAGTTACAGGTACATCTTTCAGTATGGCAATGGTTGCAGGGGATGGGACCGGTATGGTGCCGTGTGCTGTGTTCGCAAAACCTGTGCCAAGGGGCAGGGGTGATGAAAATACAGGTCCTAATTCAAGTCTTTCAAAACCGTATATAACACTTACTACATCGATTATGGAATCGACTGCCCCCACTTCATGAAAATGTACAGATTCCTTTGAGCAGCCGTGTATTGCAGCCTCTGCTTCTGCCATAAGGTCAAACGCCGCTATGCTTTGTTGTTTGACGCTGTCAGATATTTTTCCTTTCAGTATAAGATTCCTGATTGTATCAAGATTTCTTGGCGGCTGATTCTTGTTGTTGAGATTTACGTAAAACCGTGTGCCGGATATGTTATGCCTGCTTTCTTTCTTTACTGTAATATCAATATGTTGAAGCCCGAATGAGTCAACAATGTCTCTGATTTCCTTAAAAGGCAGACCAAGATCAAGCAGGGCACCAAGGAGCATATCTCCGCTTGCTCCTGAAAAACAGTCAATATATGCAATGTTGTTCATATCCTGTTTTCCGACGGGTTTGCAGGCCTTGTGTGAGAAATTATCATCCCCTCTGTTCTATGGGAATATAATCTCTCTTTGTTTTTCCCATGTAAATCTGGCGTGGCCGGTGCAGCTTCCATCGGGGATCGTCAAGGCTTTCCTTCCACTGGCTTATCCATCCGGGCAGACGGCCTATGGCAAACATTACTGTAAACATCTTTATGGGGATACCTATTGCCCGCAGGAAGATGCCGCTGTAAAAATCTACATTGGGATAGAGGTTGTGATCTATAAAGTAGGGGTCTTTTAATGCCTGTTCTTCAAGACGTTCTGCCACACTTACAAGAGGGTCATTAAGGTTCAGCTTTTTAAGGGTTTTGATGCACATCTTTTTCATGATTTTAACCCTTGGATCATATGTCTTGTAGACCCTGTGTCCGAAGCCCATAAGACGGAATGGATCATTTTTGTCCTTGGCCCTTGCTATAAATGGGGCAGGATCCCCTCCATTTTCGTGAATATTCTGAAGCATCTCAACAACGGCCTGGTTTGCACCCCCGTGCAGGGGGCCCCACAGGGCGCATATGCCTGCCGAAATTGCGGCGTACAGGTTTACCTTTGCGCTGCCTACCAGCCGCACGGCCGCAGTGGAGCAGTTTTGTTCATGGTCTGCATGCAGTATCAGGAAGACATTCAGGGCTGCAACAATATCTTTATCTATCTTGTACGGCTTGACAGGAGTGTCGAACATCATATTCAAAAAATTGGCACAATATGAAAGATCATGTCTTGGATACACTATCTTGTGCCCTCTTGATATCCTGTATGAGATGGCAGCCATGGTTCTTACCTTTGAAATAAGTCTTGAGAATGTGATATTTATCTCCTCTTCCTCACTTCTTTCCGGGATTTCCGGATAGAATGCCCTCAGGGCGTTGACCATGGATGAAAGGATTCCCATGGGATGGGCAAGTCTTGGAAAGTTCTGAAAGAAGGCCCGCATGTCTTCATGGATGAGGGAATGGTCATTTAGCCGTGCTGAAAACTGGTTTAATTCCTGTTTTGTGGGAAGTTCACCGTTAATCAGCAGGTATGAGGTTTCTCTGAAAGAAGAGTGCTCTGCAAGCTGTTCTATAGGTATTCCCCTGTAACGTAATATGCCTTTTTCGCCGTCCATATAGGTAATGCTGCTTTCACAGCTTCCTGTATTGGCATAGCCAGGGTCAAGGGTAATTAGGCCTGTTCTTGACCTGAGTGTGGAAATATCTATGGCCATTTCGCCTTCAGTACCTATTATGATAGGCAGTTGATATGTGTTTCCGTCAACAATCAGTTTTGCTGTTTTGTTCATGTATCACTCCCATACATTGTTTGTGCAGGTTTATGCACCATTGAATCAGGCGGCAGCAGGAAATAACAGGTCTTGTCCGCCTGTGTCCGTTATGGTTGTGCCAGTTTGATGGCATGAAGACCTGAATTAACTATTCTATAATTAATGTAGGAAAAATTCAAGCCAAACCAAGTGAACCTTACGGTAAATTTGTTCTAAGGGGGAGGTGTGGAAGCCCATGAGTTTTGCGTCATTCGCAGACAGTCAAAGACCCGGCGTACATTGCAGGTAAGCTGTCGCATTTTTTGTGCGGCACTGCGTATGCCTTTGGATTTGATGACGCTGATGGCAAATTGCCGTAGTCGAGTGATATTTTCGGGTCTGTAACCGGTGCGTATACGGCTGCGGTCTTCATCATGGTTTCAGTCTAATGTAATGGCAGCTGTTTTCGATGCTCCAGTGGCCGCGGTTGGTGGCCGGCACGTGTTGAGGGTCGGCCTGGTGCGGAGTTTTGCTTGTGATGCCATATGCGCACGGGAATATTCACCGTTTTTTTATTGATGGTTTCCCGTTGGATGAGGAAGGCCTGTCCGACGTAAGGAAAGTTGAGGTAACCATTGAGTTCGGTTGTGGTCCATATTTTGCGGGTTTCAATCCGGCCGTGATCAGGCGGATCGTACCGGACAAAACCGGGATCGTTTCGATCTTCAGAACAAGGCGCGATATCCTGAAAAAGTCCGGGCTGGTTGTTCTTGACGGTAAAATGGTAATGAGCATTACGTTCCCGGACGAGATAATCGGCGATATTGCGCCGGGTGAGCAAGGCATCTGCGGTAATTTCCTTGCACATGGTTTTTCCATCTGTGGCCAGACTTTTGTTTTGCTGACAATACACCTGGTTCCAGCGCTGGAGGGCACGGTCGAGTTGCACAGGATCCGCATGGATGAGCACATCACGGATGGTGGACAGACCGGGTACGGTACAGCGTCTGTTTTGATACCGGCAGCGGAAACGCTCCCGGGCCTTCTGTCCAGGGCTTTTTGCCCGGTCCGAGACAGCCGGATAGCCTCGCATTCCACACAAGGTTGCCGCAGCGGCAATGGTTAAAACAGTGGACAAACCATGACGCCGTCCCTGAGGGCGGCGTGGGTCAGGAATATCGGTAAAAAAAGTCGGGCAAGGATTTCATGTGAAGCATTTGTTCAGGATTCTATTTAACTGCTTGATCTTGTTTCCTGGACAGGTCAGAACAAAAACATCCTGAAATGAACCTGTGAAAGATGCAGGTTTTCCTGGTGTGCAGGCTGCGGGGATTCTTGTTGTCAGGACAAAAATTGTCCGATCAAGGACAAAAAATGTTACAGATGCCCTGTCTTGGGCAGGTGTGTTTCAGGGGGCGGATATGTCCGTATCCGTAATAATGGCTCTAATACTCTGAAAATATAGAAGGAAAAAATATGTAAGGTTGTGTCATGATTTTTGGCACACAATTTGTATCGGTAAGGTCTCAAGAAGTTGATAAATACGTCGATGATATTATACAGGTCTTTAAAAAGGTTTCTGTTTACATATAACCCAGTAATCACATCTTGATGGTCGCGAAAGGAGGTGATGCAGGAAAAATCATATAAGGATGTGGAAAAAGGTTTGTTGACGCCTGTCGGGCTGTTTGTCTGCAAACTGGTTTTTGGTACTGAGAATGTCCCGGTCGGTTTAAAAAAAACAACTTGGATAAAGGAGATTAAAGATGATCAAGAGATTGAGAAATAACGAAAAAGGTTTTACACTTATCGAACTGATGATTGTTATAGCGATTATCGGTATCCTTGCTGCCATTGCTGTGCCCCAGTTCATGGCCTATAAAATGAGGGCATCAAACACCAAGGCCCTGGCCCAGATCAATCTGCTCAAGACAGCAGAGGCAAGTCTTCAGTCCGATATCGGCTGTTTTGGAATTACTCCTGCTGCTGCTGCCACTCTGGCGGCTGCACCAGGTGGTAATACAGGAGGAACCGTTGTTGGCGGGCCTCAGTCCGCTGCAAGTTCTGGCGCCGCAGGTCTTATGATTACTGCAACAAACGCCAATACTGGTGCTTCTGGTGGTGTGGGTTATGAGCTTGCCACCAACACCATTGTTCAGGCAAGTACAGAAGGTGCGAACAATACGGCATACCTTGGTGCCTCCTTTAATAATAACGGAGATACTGCCTATGCCATAGATGGGGATGCGGATGCAACTATATACTGGGCCAGAAATGCGACCTGGACAGGCCAGGCTACTGTGGCCGGCTATGGATCTGCTTTTCCTGCCACTCTTACTATTCCTGCATGTACTGCAAACAATGATGATCTGAATGGTACCGGTGCAGGTGGTGCGCCTACAGCAAACTGGACAGCCAAGTAATAAAAGTAATATATTTGATGTAAATAATGGATGCACATACCAAAGACAGGGCAACCCCCCTGTCTTTGGTATGTGCCATTTTATATAACAGGGCCCCTGATTATGGATGCAATTGTATTGGAATCTGTTACAAAAAAATACAGGTCTGATATTGAAAGGCAAGAAAAGACCGTGCTTGACAATCTTTCCTTTTGTCTAAAAGAGGGTACGGTATTCGGGTTTTTGGGGCCGAATGGTGCTGGTAAAAGCACAACAATAAAGATACTTCTCAATTTTATAATACCTGATTCCGGACGTGTGTTTGTAAACGGGCTTTCCCCTGACAGGCATAATGTGCGGAAGGAAATAGGATACATGTCCGAAAAACCGTGTGTCTATGCCAATATGACCATTGGGGAGCTTGTTTCCTTTAAGTCATATATAACGGGTGTTGAAAAAACATTCGGCATGGGATATACAGACAGGCTTCTTGAAAAAACAGGGCTCCTTGAATACAAAAACAGACCCCTTAAAAGGTTTTCCAAGGGTATGCTCCAGAGGGCATCTCTTGCGCTTGCCCTTGTACATGACCCCAAGATACTGGTTCTTGACGAGCCCCTGAGCGGTCTGGACCCGTTGATGAGACATGAGGTCATAGAACTTTTAAAGGATCTCAGGGAGCAGGGCAAGACAATTTTTCTCAGTTCTCATATATTGAATGATATAGAGAAGGTATGCGACGATATAGCAATACTGAACAAGGGCCGGATAATGTATGCCGGCAAGATTGATGAGGCCTCTGTGAATGATGGCCTGGAAAATTTTTTTGTGAAAACACTGACAGATCTGCAATGATTTTTCTTTGTGATATCCTGGTGTTTTTTGCCTGCATATTGGGTGTTTTACAGGGCTAAGGGCTGTATTGAATGAGACTGAATAATATACTGCGCATTGCATTGCTTTCATTTAAAGAAGGTCTTAGACAGAAGGTTATATATGGGGTGTCCTGTTTTGGCCTGATTATGGCTGCGGCTACCTATGCCTTTATTCCCTTTATCGGTTTTGATATATGCAGGGTGGTTATAGATTTTATGCTCATGGCTGTTTCAGCCGGCTGTCTGATGATTATTTTCTTTCTCTGTCTGCCGGGCCTGGTTAATGATATCAGGGAGCAGACCGTCTATTTTGTACTTTCTTCCCCTGTCAGCAGAGAGGAGTATATACTGGGCAGATTTCTGGGGTTCTCAATGATCCTGTTTGTGGCCCTTGTTATACTCAATGTGCCTGCCCTGTTGATGGTAAAGCTGTACATAATAAAATATCCCGGTTATGTGCCTCTGCATTTTGGATGGCATAAGCTGCTTCTGGCCTCTTTTTTCAAATTCTACGCTGCCCTTGTTTTTTTATCCTTTGTTTTTCTCGTCTGGAGTATTATGGAGAGCGGTGTTCTTGTGTCAATTGCGAGCATTATAGCGTATCTGATAGGACAGAATATAAATACGGTAAAGGATATTGCAATGAATAGCAAAACCATGGGCATAACGGCAAAGAATCTGATTTCCCTTGTATCATGGATCTTCCCCAATCTTGGCTACTTCAATCTGAACACATATGCAGCCTATGGTGTAAATCTGCCTGAGCATTATCTCTCTAAGATATTTGTGTATGGATTTTCATACATGGGTGTTGCCATTGTTATTACCATGTTTTTCTTTAAGAGACGGGACCTATGATAAAAAAGGGGATTGTCACAATAATTGCACTTTTGTTCTATGCCTCGGGTTTTTATTGGCTTTCTCAGGATCAGCCCATAGAAACGTTTTCTGCAACACGAATGAATGCCGGACTTTTGCCCTCTGTCTCGTTTTTGAAGACGGTCTGCGGGGAGTTCACTCCGCTTGTTTCTGATGTTTTTTTTGCATATGGATCGGTTCTGGCAGGAAATTTTGACCGGTCTGCACCAAAGGAGAATTGGGACTATCTTTTTCAGGTTATGAAACTTGCCAGGGACATGGATCCCTATTTCAAGGATCCCTACCGTCTGGTGCAGGGGGTTTTCCCATGGATACCGAGGATGCCTGACAGGACGATCTCTTTTCTTGAAAAAGGGCTTGATTTCAGGAAATGGGATTCAATACTGCCGTATTATGTAGGTTTTGATTATTATTTTTTTGCAGGAAAGTACAGGAAATCTGCAAGGTATCTTTTTATGAGCGCCAAAATAGGGAACGATCCCTTTATGGGCAGCCTGG
Organism: uncultured Desulfobacterales bacterium; assembly: GCA_964457545.1. Classification (GTDB taxonomy): domain Bacteria; phylum Desulfobacterota; class DSM-4660; order Desulfatiglandales; family Desulfatiglandaceae; genus JAGGTJ01. The sequence continues at coordinate 168,657 of CAYWEN010000020.1, forward strand.
CATCAAAGATTGCATACAGGGGAGGAGATGTAGATACAGGAATCACGTTTTTAACAGGTGTCTTAAAAAAGACACTTGATGAAAATACACGGAATACCATCATGATGCGGATTAATGCTCTTAAAGGGGTAAAACTGCTGAAAAAGGCGGTCAACATTTATAAAAAGAGGTATGGCCGCATGCCCTCCAGTCTTGAAGAGCTTGTTGCAAAGGGTATAATTCGTCAGCTCCCCGAAAATCCGTACAGAATCCCCTATCATCTTGAGGCGGGCCGCATAAGGTTCGATTAAGATAGTCTTTACACACACCTTTTGTTTTAAGATCCCCTTGTTTACACCGAAATATGATGAAACGGTTTGTCATGGATTGCGCCTGGTATCGGCTCAATGATTGATCTGTTATCTTCTCGATGCTCAACCCGGGAACATCCGCTTGTGCTTTATGCTCCGGTTTGTTGTGCTGTGAGGAGCCAGGAATTATGCCTGGCCGGGCCGGATTTTGGCAAGAATGTAAAAAAGCGTTGATTTGATTTTCCAAAAGGCTTATATATGCCTTGTATGTGCAACAAAAATATGGGGATGTAGCTCAGGTGGGAGAGCGGTACGTTCGCAACGTACAGGTCAGGGGTTCGAATCCCCTCATCTCCACCATAAAACAGGTATGATATAACAGGCGGACAGTCGGAGTCTGTCTGTAATCTATCGCACAGAGATGATATGAAAAGAACGGCAGAGATAAACAGAAAGACAGAAGAGACCGATATTTACCTCAGGATCAATCTGGATGGCCAGGGGGATTTTGGTATAGATACGGGTATACCCTTTATGGATCATATGCTGGGCTTTTTGGGGCTACATGGTTTTATGGACATTGAGCTGAAGGCAAGAGGCGATATAGAGGTGGATTATCATCATACCGTGGAAGATATCGGTATATGTATGGGGCATGTTTTACGGGATGCCCTTGGTGATAAGACAGCCATAAGGCGTTATGGCGAAGCTACCATTCCAATGGATGAAACCCTTGTAAGGGTTGTTATGGATCTGTCAGGCCGCCCGATGCTTGTGTATCGTGTTGCCTTGCCGGTGCGTATGAGCGGGTCTTTTGATGTGGGCCTGGTTCGTGAATTTTTTCAGGCTGTTGTGAATAACGCAGGAATTACCATGCACATAGACCTTATTTCAGGTGATGATCCTCATCATGTAGCTGAGGCTATGTTTAAGGCCTTTGCCAGGGCCTTTGCCGGGGCATGTGCCATAGAAGGGCGTATGGCAGACAGGATCCCTTCAACCAAAGGGCTTTTATGAACACTGCAAACAAGATAAGATCATCAATTTCCTGTTTTTATGTCTTTTTATGGGGGCCTGTGGTTGCCCTTATTTTTTTTGTCTCAGGATGCACCTTTTATCATTCCGGTTTTTCCTGTACCAGGAATCCAGACATCAAGATAAAAATAAACAAAGTTGCTGTATTCGGTTTTCGGAAAATGCTATCAGGCGAAAGGGGCAGATCTGCTTCAGCCCTCATGTCAGACAGTATTCATATGCATGGTGTTGTGCCGGATTCTGTTGTCCGTAATATGAGTGCGTCTCTTGTTGATCTTCTTGTGCAGGAAAAAAGGTATGTTTTGATAATGCCTCAACGTGTAAACAGGATGTATCGTGACATCCTGAAAAAGAATCAGGATGTATCTGGATTGCTGGTGCTTCAGAAGGTGGGAACTGTTCTTGAAGCAGATGCTGTCCTGATTGGCTATATATATAGGTGGCAGGAGCGTAAAGGCAGTGCCCTGGCGGCTGCTGAACCTGCCTCTGTAGGTTTTGATCTTTATCTTGTCAGGCCTGATAATGGTATTGTTGTATGGAAGGCGAGATTTGACAAGACTCAGCAGTCATTGACAGAAAACCTTCTTGATGCGGGAATGTTCTTCAAAAGCAAGGGCCGCTGGCTTTCAGCAAAGGAACTTGCCATGGTAGGGCTTAAAAAAATGGTTGCTCATATGCCTTAACAACCCTCCCAACGGTGTTGCGGGGAATTTTATACTGAACCGGAGCAGGAATGTTTGGACACTTAAACAGGAGAAAGGGATTTGATTGTTATACCTGCTGTTGATCTGAAAAACGGACGTTGTGTAAGACTTAGACAGGGCTGTATCCAGGATGAAACTGTTTTTTCGGATGTCCCTGAAAATATGGCAAAAAAATGGTTTGAGGCAGGGGCAAAAAGGCTTCATGTGGTCGATCTTGACGGTGCCTTCAAGGGCAGGCCTGTAAACAGTTCGGTGATAAAAAGGATTGTTGATTCTGTTCCCATCCCTGTTCAGCTTGGCGGGGGTATCAGGGAGATTGAGACGTTAAAGGCCTATTTTGATCTCGGTGTAAAATTTATTATATTGGGAACTGTTGCCTTTAAAGACCCTGAATTTGTTGTTCGTGCATGTGATATGTTTCCAGGACAAATTATTATAGGCATTGATGCGAAAAAGGGTCGTGTTGCGATAGAAGGATGGACAGAAGAGATCAATATGGGACCTGTTGATATGGCAAGGAAGTTCGAGGATTCCGGTGTCAGTGCAATAGTATATACTGATATTCAGAGGGATGGCATGAGATCAGGCCCGAATTTGGATGCTACGGCCTCTCTTGCAAAGGCTGTCAAGATTCCGGTTATTGCCTCTGGCGGAATTTCCGGCATAGAGGATGTTCAGTCACTGTTGCCGCTTGAAAAACTGGGTGTTACCGGAATGATTACCGGTAGGGCCTTGTATGACGGAACCCTTGACCTTGCTGAGGCCGTAAGATTATGCGTCTCTGTTTTGTCATAACACCTTGCGGGTCTGTCAGGCCTTTTTTGCTGCTGCCGGTATGATGCTGAAATCGGGATTGTTTTACGGCAATGTAGATGGTATTTTTTTGTTTTAACTGTAATGATCTGTTTTGATATAGAGATGAAAAAATGAATGTTCTGGAAACTGATCTTAAAGATGTGCTTATTCTGGAGCCAGATGTATTTGCCGACGAACGTGGCTTTTTTATGGAGACCTATCAGCAAAAAAGATATGTATCTGAAGGGATAGAAACGTTGTTTGTTCAGGATAATATGTCTTTTTCAAGAAATGGAACGTTAAGGGGTATGCACTACCAGTTTCCCAATATGCAGGATAAACTGGTACAGGTGGTAGAGGGAGAGATATTTGATGTTGCTGTGGATATACGCTATGGTTCGCCGACTTTTGGACAATGGACGGGTGTTTATCTTTCAGGAGACAACAGGAGACAGCTTTTCATCCCAAAAGGATTTGCACATGGTTTTTGTGTGACGGGTTCTTTGGCATATGTAATATATAAATGTAGTGATTTTTATATGCCGGAACACGATGCCGGTATTGTATGGAATGATCCTGATATAGGAATTGACTGGCCGGTTTCTTCACCCCTTGTTTCTGAAAAGGACAAAAGACATCCCTGCCTGTCTGACATCCCTGTTGATTCTTTACCTTCTTATAATGTCTGACAGAGGTTTATGATCCCTGTTTCATATTTTGCCGGTTTTTTTGATATGCACAGGACGTAAAAGATGAGACCCTTGCTAATGTCTCCCTTTTTATCCAATTGATGCATGCCTGTGGTTAAGGTTTTTGCATGTCTTGGTTCTGAACAAACTGCCTTGTTTATGGATGAACAACAGACAACAGAGTACGGGAGCTGAAATCATGTTTGGTATCAAAAGAAACCACATTGTTATTTTCTTTTTAATGGTTCTGTTTGTGACAGGGCTTTTATGTATTGGTGATAACACTGACGCAGACACAAAAAGTACTTATAAAAGCATAGAGGTCTTTGCTGAAGTCCTGAGACAGATTAATAATAATTATGTAGAACCTGAAGATACACAGAAGTTGATCTACAGTGCAATAAAAGGGATGGTCAGTTCCCTGGATCCTCACTCGTCTTTTATGACAAAAGATGAGTTTCAGGAATTGAAAACAGAGACTAATGGGAGTTTTACCGGTATTGGTATTGAGATAACCATTAAGGATAATGTTCTGACTGTTGTATCTCCGATAGAAGGTACTCCTGCATACAGGGCGGGTATAAAAGCGGGAGACAAGATCATTAAGGTAGGTGATATATTTACCAAGAACATGACCATAATGGAGGCCGTGAAACATATTAGGGGGCCAAAGGGCACAAAGGTAAAATTAACAATAGTGAGAAAGGGAGAAAAAAGGCCTCTCGAATTTTCTATTAAACGAGATGTTATTCCGCTGATAAGCGTAAGACAGTTTTTACTTAGTCCCTCAATTGCTTATGTGAGAATATCCAATTTTCAGTCCAGGACTGCCAGGGACCTTGTTTCCGGTCTCAAGGAGTTGCAAAAAAAGGCCAGGATTAGGGGCCTGATACTTGATTTGAGAAATAATCCTGGAGGATTGTTGGATCAGGCTGTTAAGGTTTCGGATCTCTTTCTTGATTCAGGAGTGATTGTAAGTACCAAAGGAAGGCAGAAGGTTGAGTGTATCAGGTTTAGAGCACATAAGGGTGATATCTTTAACCACTATCCTATGGTTGTTCTTGTTAACAGCGGTACTGCAAGTGCTGCTGAGATAGTTTCAGGGGCGCTTCAGGATAACAGAAGGGCAATAATTTTGGGGACAAGGACCTTTGGCAAGGGTTCAGTGCAGGTTATTCTGCCCCTTTCAGATGGTTCTGCGTTACGGCTTACCACTGCAAGATATTATACACCGAGTGGAAAATCTATCCAATCACGTGGTATTATACCTGATATAGAAATGGATTATATCCCCCTGAAGAAAAAGGTAAAAGAGAAAGATGGTTTTATAAGGGAAGAGAACCTTAAAGGTCATATGCCGGAAGAACCTGAACGGCTTGGTATTAAAGACAAGGGATATATCAAGGCAAACAAGCGTGTTCAGACGCTTTTAAAGCAGGATAATCAGGTGCGCAGCGCAATGCAACTGTTAAAGGCATGGACATTGTTTTCCCGTAATGAAGTGAAGTGATATGGAATTTGGCGCATAGATGAAGGTTGGTGATCGCAAGGCCGTTGGTAACAGGAAGAACAGAAAAAAGATCCCCTTTATATTTTTTGGAGGAATTCTTTTTGTTTTTTTTACCGGAGTTTTTATTGTTTGTTTCTTTTATGACCAGAAAGTTATGCCTCCGGTCTATGAAGAAATTTATACTTCTCCTCCGGACCTTAAAAAGGATATCAAAACAATTGATTATGCCCTTTATGATGCCTTATATGAAAACCGGATCAAGACAAAAGATGTTGTATTTTACGATGTCAAGACCATACACAAAAAGGGTCTGGTATGGAATTTTACGGATATTTTGATAAAATGTCCTGATTACAGGTCTGCAAAAAGGATTAAGCGTTTTCTTTATACCTTGTCCAGGCAGGGTAAAAAGATAACTGTTCGCACGTTATCTTCTTCAAAGCGTTTGACAACTTTTATTGTGTCTGTACAGGGGTATAAGACACATAAAATTTCAGTGAAGATCAAGGGCCATTGTCTGCCTGCAAAGAGGACAAAGCCAAAAATAGCTATTATAATTGATGACTTGGGATACAACAAGGATATTGCACATTCTTTTGTCAAATCAGGTCTTCCTCTGACTCTTTCTGTCTTTCCTCTCGCGCCGTTTACGCATGCCATCTCTGTTGATGCAGTTTCGCATGGGTGCGATATTATGTTGCATCTCCCGATGGAACCCAAAGGATATCCTCATGTCAGGCCAGGGTCTGGCGCATTGTTTTTGTCCATGACCGACAAAAAGATAAGACAGATACTAAGACAGGACCTTAGGGTAGTGCCTTATGCATCTGGCGTTAATAATCATATGGGATCTGCCTTTACTGAACATAAGGACAAGATGCTGGTGGTCTTAAAGGAATTGAGAAGACACAGGCTTTTTTATGTTGACAGTCGTACCTCAGCACTAACAGTCGGTTTCAAACTCGCGAAACGGTTGGGTCTGCCTTCTGCAGAGAGGAATGTGTTTCTGGATAACGAAACAGATGAGAAATCCATACAAATACAGATGGAACGCCTTCTCAGTATGGCGAGGCATAAAGGAACGGCCATAGGAATCGGGCATCCATATCTTGAGACATTGAAGGTTATTCGTAAATATATTCCCCGTTTAAAAAAGGATTTTGATGTTGTGCCTGTTGCCGAGCTTGTGCATTGACACAGGTGTAACTCCTTAGGGCTTGTCCAAAAAATCTCGTTTATATAGATTAAAATTCACTAACAGGAGGTAAAGCCTTGAAGGTCCCCTTGCTTGATTTAAAGGAACAATATAAAGGTATTCAGG
>CAYWEN010000021.1:0-27922 GCA_964457545.1 uncultured Desulfobacterales bacterium
CGAGATTGTGCAAAAAGGCTGTTTATGGACAGAAACTGACTAACTGGTTAGTCAGTTAGCAGGCAAAGCAAAACTTGTCAATAAAAAAGTGTTGTTTATCAATGTCTGTAAACATGAAATCAACTCTGCTGGAGGCTTTTACAAAAAAAGGCCTTGCCTGAAAATGGCAAGGCCTTTTTTTGTATCCTTTTTTTTGTTATGTGTTACAGGGCATCTGCGATCAGTTCCGATATATCTTTAATCTCTATCTCGTCACCTTTGTTAGTGGTCAGACGGCTGTCTTCCAACATGGAGATACAGTATGGACAGGCAGTAGCAAGGATTGAGGCACCTGTTCCGCAGGCCTCCAGAATCCTGACATCAGAAAATCTCCATTCAGGTTTTGTTTCCATCCATAATCTTCCTCCTCCGCCTCCACAGCACAGGCTGTCTTTTCTGTTCCTTGGCATTTCTACAAGATTTCCATTGGTAATGGCAGAAATCAGTGCTCGTGGCTCTTCATATATTTCACTGTGCCTTCCAAGGTAACAGGGGTCATGATAGGTGATTTTTTTGTCAATAGTCTTTGAAAGGCTCAGTTTTCCCTGATCGAGAAGATCTGCCAGGAGTTTTGTATAGTGCACTGCCTCAAATTCAGCGCCTATCTCAGGGTACTCTTCGGTAAACGTATAATAGCAATGGGGAGAGGTAGTTATTATCTTTTTTACCTTTTTGGATTTATATAGAGATATGTTCTTTTCAGCGGTAGCCATAAAGAGTTCTTCGTCTCCGATTTTTCTTATGGATTCAGCACAGCAGGACTCTTCTTCACCTATCACACCAAAACTGATACCTGCGGCATTGAGCACTTTGACTATGGCCCTGGCTATCTTTTGGCTCCTTATATCATAGGCTGATGTGCAACATACAAACAGCATATAATCTTTTGTTTCATCAAAAACAGGCACATCAAGACCTTCCATCCATGCTGTTCTTTTTTCTCTCGGTTCAGACCATGGATTGCCATTACTGTGAACGCTGCCTGTTGTTGTTTTCAGAACACCCGGGATAGCGCCTGTTTCCGCAATCATGGCTCTCATTGCCTTTACAATATCAATTATGGTTACTCCCCTTGGGCATTTTAACACACATTTGTTGCAGGTAGTACAGCCATACAGGATGTCATCAGATTCATAGCCTTCCACACCCAACTGAGCCATTCTTATCAGCCGGCGAATATTAAAGGGACCATCCACAATACGCCATGGGCAGGAACCTGCGCACATCCCGCACTGCATGCAAAGGTTTAATTTTTCAGCGCCCATTGCCACCAAGGCCTCATTTACCTCATAAAATGGTGTTAAAGCTTCCATAATCATATCACTCCTTATCTATATGCTAACTGTCCCATTATAAGACTTAAACAAAAAGACTTTGATCCAATACAAAATCAAAACGTACTGAAAGGCTGCTTTCTATTTGCAAAAGGCCTTTTCCCGCAACATAATGGTCCTGACCCATGAAATATCAGCCTGTTTTACCAAGGAGGTTGTTCGATAATTGCGATTATTGCAACATTATCTGATCCCCATTCACAAATGAGACAGTTTGTTCGGGATCAATGCATGTTGAAATCTTAATCTGTGTTTTGAGTGTTAAAATTTGAACATAAATAACCACACACAGAATATCCCATTTATGAAAAGGTTGGCCTGCTTTCAGGTGGTGGGACAAAACACCCGGCAGGCATAAAAAATGAGGACTTTATAGAATTGCAGATATATTTTTGTATACAGACAATGATTCATGATACTGCTTGTTGTATGTGGAGGCGGCAAATTATATTTTTCTATAAAGGCCCGTGACTGATTTCAAGGTGAAATATAGACACCTTCAGGCTGTTATGTCAAGAAGATAGCGGTTTGAAATATTATCAGCAACGTAATGCAAGTATTTGCACAATGTTTAATTTGATACCTGGTCATTTCTTTATTTTTGACATCTTTTTCTGGCATGGCAACGCATCTGTTTGTCCATTGCCTTCATTTCCACCAGTGTCTTTTTCATCTTGGCATAACCATACCAGGTGGTATCATCCGGCATGATATGAAAGGCCGCCTGATATGTTTTCATTCGGTAATCCATGAACATTTCATAGAGGTCTTGTTCTATGGGAGTTTTTACTTCATAGAAAGTCAGCAGGTCAGGGTATGGAAAGGTGGCCTGATTGGTTTCCCTTTTGATGATGCCGTCCCTGTACAGGTTGGCTACTATGTTAATGGCTTGGGCAAAGATCCTGTCAGATGCCTTGATCATCATATCTGCATTTTTGAGATTGGCGCTGGCAAAGGAATCTGAATGACATCTTTTGCATACTCCTTTCATTCTTTCCCTTTCACTTTTCCATGTTTTTTCATCCAGCCTGGCAAGATTGGCTGCCTTTACCAGATTAAGACGTGGCGTTGGCTTACCGTTTTTGTCGAGTACTCCGAGAGCTTTTAAGATAGTTGCCCTGTACCCCATCCACTCTTTGTCTTTTTCAGGCAGTCTGAGGGCCAGAAATCCCCATGCTGTCATTACCTTGTGGTTCCCGCCAGCCATGTGGCAATCCTGGCAGGTGGGACCGCGATGGGCATTGCGATCAGACAGGTATGTTGATCCATGCTTGGAATGTGTCCACATTTCCCACTGTGCGTGATCAAAACCTGTGTGACAACTGTTGCATGCTTCAGGCCGGAGGGCCTCTTTTTTGGAGAAGGCATGTCGGGTGTGACAGTTTTGACAGTCCATTCCATAGCGATAGTATTTTCTCGCCTCGTTCATTGTTCTGACTTTTTTGTTGGTAATGCCGAGATTGTGGCAGCCGTTACAGCCTTTTTGTCCTGCAATAAATGCCTGTGGCTGTTGGTGGGCAAAGTCTGGAAATGCGGTAATTGCAAGAAGTCCAAGGGAATGTTTCCCGCTCAGGTACTGACGAGCCTGTCTTGGATGACATCTTTTGCATGTGCTTATGGTTGGAAGCCGGGCCCTGTCTATATCGTCGATGCTTTTATGTTTTGAACCATGACATGCCTTGCATGTGAGTTTCTGGGACATCTTGCCACGGTTGAAATCCTTTACAAGATCAGGATGCAATTTCACATGGCAATCTTCACAGTTCGAGGGTTTTGCCCAACCGGAAGAAGGCAACAGGACAAACAAAAAAACAAGGAGAATAATACCGAGTGCAAAAATTTTTTTTGATAACATGATTTTTTCTCCATAATCAGTTTTGATGTTCTTGTGAAAAGTCGGGAACTCAAGTTCCAACAGAACAATATGGTATGTTAGGCCTGTAAGTGGGACATGCAGAAGTTTTGATATCTTTTACAAAAGCTTCTCTGCGGTTTGATACAGCTTCTAACTGATACTATCATAATTATAGTCTGTGTTGATTGTCAACCCCTCAAAATTCACTATTGGTTATGTGTAAACCGGTGGCTTTTATAGGTTTTGTGGTCAAGTAGAAACAGACACTTTTTATTAAGCCGCTTTGCGGCATAATTCTTTCTCATATGCAAATGGGGTTTTATACCCCAGTATAGAATGCAGCTGACTGGAATTGTAACAAGAGATGTAGTCAAGTACCTGCATCTCAGCCGGTCTCTTGGTAACAAACCTGTAATCTGACAGCTGTTCTGATTTCAGGCTTCGCCAAAACCGTTCTGTGGGTGCATTATTCCAGCAGTTCCCCTTGCGATTCATACTGGCTGCCATACCATACTGATTTAATCGTTCCAGGTAATCATTGCAGGCATACTGGCTGCCCCGGTCTGAATGGTGCAGCAGCCCCGGTGATGGTTTTCTTTCTGCGGATAAAGATGATGTCCGGGAAGAAATAAAAAGGCTTGATGAATTTTTCATCAAGCCTCCTTCCGACGAAGTTTTTACTTCAATATTACTTCAGGACTCCGAGCAAAAAAATCCTCCTCGTGTAAGCCCTTGATTTTACTGGTGCGCCCAGGGTGATTCGAACACCCGACCTACGGATTCGTAGTCCGTCACTCTATCCAGCTGAGCTATGGGCGCAGTTTGTTGTTGCTTGGTTTTTATTATGTAAATGGATACTCTTTTGATGCCTGTTGTGACAATTACACAAAACATATGTGTCATTCTGTGTTTATACAACAACTGGGCATTTGTTCTTTATTTTCTGTTTGTGAACTGGGGGGCTGTATGTTGTATCCTTATATGAAACCGTTGTATTGCAAGGAACTTGTATCTGCCTGTTGTTGCTGTGGCAGGATCAATAAGGATTACAGAGCTGCCTTGTAAAAAATGAATTACCATCAGGATGAAATTTTTTCAGAATGAACCTGGTCTGTATATCAAAAATCGGGAAGAGATGCAAGCATTAACCCTGCCCCAAAATTTGCGATTGGCTTTTGGTGATTTGGCGGTTTTTATGTGTCTTGTGTCGGTTTTGTGACGTCAGTATAAATCGTATGGCCTTTCTTTTCAGACCTTTTCCTCCTCAAGCGAGTATCAAAACAACATGGAAAGACATATCTGATGACAGATGCCCGTTCCGGATTTTCATGGCAGGGCAGGCACATGTCAAAGGTATTGATAATGTGTGGGATATGCTGTACACCGAACACGGTGCCCTGCATGCAATGTGATCAGATCGGTTGTTTCAGGATCAGGAGGGAAATAACCTCTGTTTTTTGTTTGACTTGCATCCCGTTGGTTCAGGTTGTATTGATTGGTTGTAATATATATATTTGCCTGATTCAATGAGGCTTATACAGGGTCAAGACAGGATGTGCATTATGACAGGTCTGCTCCCAGTTTTTTTATAAATCCGAATATGATTTCACGTTTGATGGGTTTTGTAGTGTAATCGTCCATACCTGCTTCAAGACATCTTTCTCTGTCTCCCTTCATTGAATTGGCTGTCATGGCTATAATCGGGATATGCCGTTTCATGGACATCTCGTGTCTTCGGATTGCCCTTGTAGCCTCAAAACCGTCCATTTCCGGCATCTGCACATCCATAAAGATAAGAGTAAATCTGTCAGGATCTTCGAGATATATCTCCACGGCTTTCCTGCCATTGTTGGCAACTGTTACCTTGTATCCTGCCTTGTTCATCATCATTCTTGCCAATTTCTGGTTTACGGGATTATCTTCAGCAAGAAGGATATGAACTGCACTTTTTATGTCTTCCCTGACAGAGTAATCTGTTGCTATTTTATCCTTTTTTCTGTCATGTTCAGTATCTGAATGTTCCAGATTGACACTGGTATTCCGTGATCCCAGAATGTTTTTCAGCATCCGGTGAATCTTTTCTTTTCGGACAGGTTTGCTCAAAAAACCGTTAAAACCGGCTTCCTGACATCTTTTTGCATTACGACTTGTTGATGAAGATACAGCTATCAGGGGAATATCCGAGAAATCTTTTTTTGAATCTCTGATAAGCCTTGCCAGGGAATAACCGTCTGTTTTTGGCATTGTTATATCGAAAATGCATATATCAAAAGGGTGTCTGTTTGCAAAGGCATCTTCAAGAACATCAATAACCTTTTCACTGTCTGACAGGCAGCAGGTTTCTATCTCCAGATTTTTCAGTATATGCTCCATGCTTTTGAGGCTCAGGATGTTGTCATCAACTACAAGGGCCTTTATCCCAGGAAGCAATACGGGTTCTGTTGGTGTCAATGTCTGTTGCTCTGGCTTACGGATCCATCCTGTAAAATGAAAGATACTGCCTTTGCCCAATTCGCTTTCTACCCATAAGTCACCTTCCATAAGATTTGCGATCTGTTTGCATATGGAAAGACCCAGACCTGTGCCGCCGTATCTTCTTGTTATTGTGCTGTCTGCCTGCTGAAAAGGTTCGAAAATGGTTTTGAGCTTGTCTTTGGGAATACCGATTCCTGTATCCCTGATTGTGGCGTGGAGTCTTATCCTGTCGGCATCGGTTTTATCTGTCTTGAGAGACAGTTCGATTTCACCTTTACTGGTAAATTTGGATGCATTCCCCATCAGGTTGGTGAGTACTTGACGTAATCTCAAGGGGTCGCCTTTTACTCGGGCAGGGATAGTATTACTGATATGACACAGTATCTCTATTGGTTTGTTGCCTATTTTTGGCTGTATCAGATCGCAGACATCATATGCAAGGAGTTCAAGATCAAAGTCTGTCTCTTCTATATCGAGTTCACCTGCCTCTATTTTGGAAAAATCGAGAATATCATTGATCAGGGCCAGCAGGGATTCTGCGCTTCTTTTAACTGTGTTTGCATAGTCGGTCTGATCTTCGTCGAGATCGGTATCTAATAACATATCAGTAAAACCGATAATTCCATTCATGGGTGTACGAATATCGTGACTCATGTTGGCCAGAAACCGGTTCTTTGATATTGTTGCCAGTTGTGCTTCCATGGCAAGCTGATTTGCCCTTTCAATGGCTTTTTCTATCTGTATGTTTAATTCCTCTGCCTCCTGCCTTGCCTTTTCGAGTTCTCTTTCTTTGCGTTTTAAGTCTGTTATATCAATTTCTTCAAGAATAACCCCGTTGATAAGACAATCAAGATCATTAAGTGGTGAGGAAATATGGTACATGGGAATCTCTTTTCCATCATTTGTAAATGTTGAGACTTCTATCTGGTTTTTTTCTCCGGCAAGTGCTTTTTTAAATGAACTTCTGATTGATGCCCGTATATTGGGGTCAGCAGACCTGAACCATGGACATTCCCAGAAAGGTATTCCAATTACTGTTTTTTCATCATATCCCAGGCATTCATAAACGTTTTTGTTTACAAAAACAACCTTGCCGTTTATGTCAGCAATCGCGGCAAGACTTGACATGGAATCTATCAACTTGCAGTAATAATCAAGCTTCTTCTCTGCATTTTTTATTGATGTGAGGTCATGGCTTTCTGCAACAAGGTAGCTGACCCTGTTATGACTGTCAAATACAGGCTGAAATATCAGCCGGATATGTTTCAAGGTGTTGTCAGGCAGATGAAATGTTTCTTCCGAGACAGTCTTTTGTCCGTTAAAGGCCTTTTCAATAAGGCTTTTTATCTTGCTTTTGGTCTCATTGTCCTGTGACCACCATGGTATATCCACAAAATTTTTACCAATAAGCGTGTCGTATCTTAAACCGCTTACCTTCACTGCCCGTTTGTTTGCCAGGGATACAGTGCCGTCCAGTTCAATTTTGCCTATAAACGTTGTTAAGTTGTCAATAAAGTGTTTTAATTCGTCGTGGTTGCCATTGTGTTGCGCATGAATGTTCATGACATCTCTTGTCCGGTTTAATATATGTTTTTAAGGAGTTAGCTGAAGAGTTGAAAAGGTATTATATGTCTGTTATGTGCCCATTCAAAAACTGACCTGTGGATGGGCATGTGCTTCGTCAGGTCTTTTTTGTACAGGCGGGCAGAAAGTATTATTTCTTTTTATAAATACTTGGTTCAATATACTGTAAATAATGATTAATTCCGACCAATCCTTCTGATGCCCCTATTATAAGGTATCCACCGGGTTTTATGGCAGCCGCGAGTTTATTTACTAACATGGTCTTTGTAGGGATATCAAAATATATCATGACATTTCTGCAGAATATCACGTCAAACACATCAGGAACAGGATCGCTCAGAAGATTGAGCCTTTCAAAAGACACCATGGATATGACCTCTTTTTTTATTTTTATATATCCTTCCCACTCATTATGACCCTTCAGACAGTATTTTTTGAGAATATCCCCTGGCACCAATTTGAACTTGTTTTTGTGATATATACCTCTTGCAGCCACCTTAAGCATTGCTGTTGATATATCCGATGCCAGTATCGTAAATCTGAAATTCTTGTTCAGGAGTTGAAATGCAATAGAAAAGGGCTCTTCACCACTGGAGGATGCTGCACTCCATATCTTGATATGTTTGGATTTGTCCAGATTTTCCAGAAGGAATTCACAGTGTCTGTTTTCTCGGAAGAAATATGTGTGATTTGTAGAAATAGTGTCGATAAAACTGATAAACTCATCATTGTTATGCTTGAGGAATCTTATATAATCATTAATATCTGTTATGCCGGTTGCCCGCAAGCGCTTTGACAGCCTGTTTTTTAAAAGAGACAGTTTGCCCTTGTGCAGATTAATCCCGCAGCTGTTATAAACCAGGTCTTTGATTTCTGTGTACTGTTTCTTTGTCAGTTCCATAGGACTTTCTGAATTGCTACGGGTTTCCAATTCTTGTGGCTGTTGGGTGTTAGGTTTCACTTTCTGAAAGCGGATTTTCGTTTTCAGATGTTGAGGTGTCCTTTACAAATCCAGGGAAACCCGGGGTTCATCCGGCAAAATGGAAAATTCAGGCGTGGTGTGGATAAACCAGGAGATTATGTGAGGGTTCAATGTGAGTACAGGTGCGTTGATCCTGCAGTTTGACATCCCTGTTGGGGACAACGGATACCTGTAGAGGGAAAAGGGTTATATGTTATAGCCTTGTGCCGGAAATTGGTTTCCGGACGGGCATCATTTTATGCAAAAAAGTTCAGATCCCTGAATTCCATATCCACCTTTTCCATGATTTCATGGATAAGATCGGCATCCATCTGCAGGATATTCCAGGCATGATCATTTAATGATGGAATCATGTTGTCTCCTCCAGAGCCAAGGTCAAGAGCCCGACATATGATGTCAGAAATATGGACAATTGATATTTCCTGAATAAATCTTCCTGTCAGTTCTTTTGCATGGTGCTGGGCAATAACACTTGCTATTTTGGAGGGAAGATTCCATTGTTTTGCCAGCAGTTTCCCTGTATCTGCATGTGTAAATCCAAAGACCTCCTCTTCAGCCTGAAATATTCGGATTTTTTTCTGGTTTACAAGGGAATATATACGAGAAAAATCATCTGGAAAAAAGAGAGCCTCAACAACTTTCCCAATATCATGCAAAAGGCCTGCCACAAAGAGTTCTTCCAATTTGTCGTATTTTGTATAGCTGCCAATGATTTTGGCTGCTATGGCACACCCTAGTGAATGTTTCCATAACCTTTCCAGATCGTTTTTTATAGCCTTGTTTTTTGTCAAAAAGACATCAAAAATGGACGTGGTAAGCAAAAGATCTCTTATGGCATCAAAGCCCAGAAGGACGATTGCACCTGTAACTGTGGATATTTTTTGAGGGAATCCGTAAAAAGACGAGTTTACCAGTTTTAAAAGCCTTGCTGTTAGGACCTGATCATCAGTTATAATATTGGCAATATCACGGGCAGAAGACTTTGGATTGTTAATCAGTTCGGTTATCTTAAGCACTGTGGTTGGAAGTGTAGGAAGATCTTCTATGTGCGTAACAATGCGTTCAAGCTTTTTTGAGTTCATGTAATAAATTACCTTTTTGCTGTAACTCTCTTCTGAATGATATATATTGCTGCGTCCATGATTTTTTGCATAGCGGGATGTTCCGGTGTTTCTTCAAATTTTCTCATCAACTCTGCCTTGAGTTTCGATACGATATCCTTGTCTGCATCAGATTCTGTGTCTTTAATACCTTTTTTTTCCCTTTCCTGGTCATATATAGCCACTGAACCCACACCCCATGACCTTAGCATTTTGATGTTAAGGTCTGTCAATTCAGTGCCTGCATTTAACAGCAAAAGACCCTGTGTGTTGTAAACAGGAGATGCAACTACCATCCCCTGTTGCAGGTCCTTGATCTCTATATTCATTGTTTGCCTCCTAAGTGTAACCTGAACCGGCATGTCCGGATTCAAGGTGTCCTGGCCAGTTCCGGATATGAAATTTGGTGTCTGGTTTTTAAGTACGTGTGTTCTGTTGCGGTAAAACGGTAGCTCAGTATGGATACATCCGGGATGTCCTGAGGGAATAAAAACAGTATATTTTTTTTCAGGAGTATCAAAATCATACTAAAGTGTTTCAGGATTGATGACGATAAAATATTCAACAGTAAAAGTGGATGCCTGCAAAGGTGTTTCAGGACAGCAACCAAAAAAAAGGAGGATAAACTCATGGCATTAGTAATTAATCATAACCTTATGTCGTTAACGGCATTCAACAATCTGACAAGAAGTTATAATTCATTGTCCAAGTCTGTCAACCGTTTATCGTCAGGCCTGAGGATAAACGGAGCAGCTGATGATGCAGCAGGACTGGCAGTAAGGGAATTGATGCGTTCTGATGTTACTGTTCTTAACCAGGGTGTCAGAAATGCCAATGATGCAATTTCTATGCTTCAGACCATGGACGGGGCAGCTTCTGTTATTGATGAGAAGCTTATCCGTATGAAAGAACTGGCAGAACAGGCAGCCACCGGCACCTATACCTCTGCACAAAGGACCATCATGAACAATGAGTTTAGCCAGATGAGGAATGAAATTGACCGGATTGCAGCTGCTACTGATTTTAATGGTGTTAAAATGCTGAACTCAAGTGGTTCGGTAACAATCCATTTTGGTACTGGCAATGACAGCTCCGAGGATTATTACAGTGTTAATATGAAGAATTTGACATCCGGCTCTAACGGTCTGAATACCACAGGCGTAACCATTGCATCTCAAGCCAGTGCGCAGGCAGCCCTTACCAGGCTGGACAGTGCAATAACCATAAAAGATACGGCAAGGGCACACTTTGGTGCGATGATGAACAGGCTTCAGGCTACAGTAACAAACCTTACTATCCAGGCACAGAACATCCAGGCAGCGGAATCCCAGATATCTGATGTGGATGTGGCAAGAGAAATGACTACTTTTGTTAATAACCAGATAAAGGCACAAACAGCAACTGCCATGCTTTCCCAGGCAAATATGGTACCACAGATGGCCATGAAGCTGATTGGGTAGGCATAGACAAACAAGAATTAAACCAGGCTTATGCCTTGCAGTTTTTTTGATCTGTCTGATTTTTGGAATAATATAACGTGAGGTAAGACATGAATGATATATACTCTGTCTATAAAAAGAATGATATCAGTACGTCAAGTCCGTTAAAAATGGTTCTGATGTTGTATGATGGTGCAATAACCTTTTTGAAAAAGGCAGTGGAGTTTGCTGAACAGGGCGATATAAAAAACAAGAATATCTATGCAAACAAGGCAAGAGATATAATAGTGGAGTTCAATAACTCTCTTAATATTCAACAGGGAGGGGAGATAGCCGTAAAATTGCGGAGCCTTTATTTTTTTATGGATCGGCATCTTATGATTTCAAACTGGAATAATGATATTCAGGGACTTAATGATGTAATAGATCTTATGTCAAATCTCAGGGAAGGTTGGCGGGATGTCTATGAGCAAAAAATAGAAATAGAGGCGCAATATGATGCAAAAGAGTACCGGACTGCAGGCGTAACAGTTTGATAGTCATAATGATGTTTGTGCAACTGTTTGGAGCCTTCCCTGTTGCTTGAAAGGAATGGGGAATCGTTTTTGCTTTGGCGGGCATTCATTGTCTCTGCATTATTCATGCTGTGGAAGCCTTAAGGATGGCTTTGATTGGAAAACATATGATGATTATGACAGGTGGCATGAGTCTTGCTGCAAAAATAGACCTATAACTATAATTGTCAATTGGAGTGCAGGAATATGGCTGGTTCCATTTCATTTTTGGGCTTTGGCAGTGGGCAGGATCTGAACAAGATAGTTGATGCTATGATAAGCGCCAGAAGAACAGCGTACATCAAACCCTTGGAAGACAGAAAGGATAATATCAACAATAAGATAGACACTGTGGGGACGGTGGATTCTGCCATGTCTGCATTTTATTCTACATTACGGGGCATGGACCGGATCAATGAGCTGATGGTACGGACTGCATCTTCTTCTGATGAAAATGTATTGACCGCATCTGCAACCTCTGACGCAGCACTAAACACACATACGGTTACAGTAAATCAGTTGGCGCAGGCTGCAACAGAGGTCCATCATGGTATACAGAATGATATTGAGCTTCACAGCGGAGTGACGGATCAAACAGCATCAATTAATGACAGTGGAAGTGATAAAACATTTTCCTACAGTTACAATGGCATTACCTCTACCATTACTGTAAGCAATGGTGATTCTTTGCAGGATCTGATGAACGATATAAATAACGCTTCAGACAATCCTGGAGTTACTGCCAGTATAGTGACCTCCAACGGTTATGATCATCTTGTTCTGTCGGAAACCAGTCCTGATTCATCTCTGTCCATTACAATAGATCCGAATAGCAATATGACCATGAACGGTTCAGATGGCACTACGGATTTTACTGCATCTACCTTTAAACAGACAATAAATGCAAGCGGAACAGACAAGATCTTTCAATTCAAATATGGAGACAATGCATCTGTTAATGTGACACTTGTTACGGGCAGCACACTTGAGGATCTGAAAAATCTTATTAATGCAAGCAATGCCGGTGTAAATGCCTCGATACTTGATGACGGAAAAACAGGCAGTGGTTCCAGGCATCTTGTACTTTCCGGTGATGATACCGGTTCTGATTACAGTATTGTAATAAATTCCGATTCCGAAACCACTCTTGATGGCACAGATGGAACAGAAGATTTTAGCAATGCATCAGGAGTGTTTGAGGAAACACAGACTGCCAGTAATGCACAGGTAAGGTTGGATGGATATCCTTCAACCGGATGGATAGAGAGATCTTCCAACAGTATATCTGATTTGATTAAAGGGGTTTCCATTAATATAAAAGGCACGGGCAGTTCGGTTGTAGGGGTTGCCACTGATACTGATGCAGTAGTAAAAAAAATACAGGGATTTGCAGACGCATTCAACAAGGTAAGAACTGCTATAAGGGATGCTACCAAGTATGATAAGAATACAAAAGAATCCGGCTCGCTGATTGGAGATACCTCTCTTCAGATTATAAAATCCAGACTGGACAATCTTGTCTCAAATGTAGCACCAGGATTCTCTGATCCCGACGACGTATATACCAACCTTGAACAGATAGGTTTTTCTACAGATACCTTGGAAGGATCTGAAACTGAGGGACTGCTGAAACTGGATACCTCTGAGCTCGAAAATGTGCTTAAAAGCAATCCTGATGCAGTTGCCAGACTGTTTTCTTCCTACTTTGACGGGGTTACGGATGATAATAGGGTAAGTTTTGCAAGCAGTCTGGATACAGCTACCCCCGGGGTTTACCAGGTTGAGATTGATACGGACAGTGGGAAGGGACGTTTCAGGCTTGATAACGGTGATTGGGGTGATTGGGTAAGCCTTGGCGGAAGCAGTGGCAATTATACCCTTACAGGTATGACAGGCCCGGAAGCTGGTATTGCATTAAATATAACATATGCCGCTGGAACAGGCACACACACTGCAGAATTGAGATTAAGAAACGGTATCGCGACCTCAATGGGCAGTGAAATGTATGATCTTATGAGCTCAAGCGGTCCCATAAACAGTCTGAAGAAAAACTACAATAACGTCATAGATAATCTTGACGATAGAATAGCGGCTGAAGAAGACAGACTGAAAGTTTATGAAAATATGCTGAAAAAAAGATTTGCCCAGTTGGATGCCTATATATCCCGTATGACACAGATCAGTCAGGGATTCAGCGCCATGGTGCCAAAGCAGGAATAAATTTCGGTTTGTTGTCGCAGGATGCCCGATTAAAAAAGATCTAAGATTTAATTGCAGACACATATTGGGCCAAAAGGGGCATTGACTGAGTGCCCCGGTTTCAAACTCCATGCTAATCATGGTTTGGAAAAATATTCTGGTCCGCAGATCAAACTCATTCCAAATAATCTCATATCTTGTTTATCCTTCCTTTGTACTCAGCAATTCTGTACTAAAAACCAGATAGAATGCTGTTTTTCTGTAACATATCCTGGGCTTTTGCAGTGGGGTAAGACAGGGCAATCTGTGGAATTCTTCCACAAGGCCTCAGTTAATCCTTTGGCTTGAAATTGATGTATGTTGCAAGAGCTGTTTGTACTTTGTTGTTTGCAGGCCGGTTTTAAGTGCTGTAAGCTGGTTTTTTATGATTGCATTAAACATTCAGGGGATGTTTACAGGGCTTTTGACGAACTGTTTGAACTATGATAAAGATTATATACCTTGGTAATATGGGTATTCTTTTAAACACTACAGGAGAGATCAGTAATTATGTATGCTTTTCAGGAAGTAGTTGAAAGAAAGATAAAAGAGGCACAGGAAAGAGGAGATTTTGATAATCTTGAAGGCAGTCACAAACCTGTAATTATAGAGGATGACAGTCACATACCTGAGGATCTGCGTTTGGCATACAAGGTACTCAAAAATGCCGGCTGCTTGCCACCTGAAATGGAACTGAAAAAAGAGATCAGACGGGTGGAGGATCTGCTTGAATCCGTTCCTGATGAACAGGAAAGGTATCGACACATGAAAAGACTCAATCTTATGATTGCCAAGCTGAACATGATGGGCAAGGGCTCTCCTCTGTTGGAAGATACCGAGTATTATTATTACAGGGTGTTGGAAAAAACACAGAAACGGAGATAGAAAAAGATGATTGCGAGATATACACGTCCTGAGATGGGTCAGATATGGAGCGATGAAAACCGGTACAGAAAATGGCTTGAGGTTGAACTGGCTGCATGCGAGGCAATGACAGAAGAGGGGATAGTTCCTGTAAAGGCCATGCAAACAATTCGGGAAAAGGCAGATTTTTCTGTGGATCGCATCCTTGAAATTGAAAAGGAAACAAGACACGATGTTATTGCCTTTATAACCAATCTGGAAGAAAAAATAGGGCCTGATTCAAGATATGTACATCTTGGCCTTACATCTTCGGATATTCTTGATACAAGTTTTGCCCTTCTTCTGAAAGATGCCCTTGATATGATTATTGCTGGTGTTAAGTCTATGATGAAGGTCATAAAGGAGAGGGCATTTGAACACAAGTATACTGTCATGATTGGCAGATCACATGGGATACATGCCGAACCTATAACATTCGGTCTCAAACTGGCGGTATGGTATTCTGAAATGAAGCGGAATATGAAAAGATTGAAAGATGCTTTTGAGATGATAGGTTATGGCAAACTGTCAGGAGCAGTAGGTACTTTTGCCAATGTGTCTCCAGAGGTGGAGGCTTTGGCAATGAAAAAGCTGGGGCTTAAACCTGCAGAGATATCAACACAGATTGTTCAGCGTGATCGTCATGCCCAGTTTTTTACATCGCTGGCGATTCTTGCAGGTACAATGGAAAAGATATCTTTTGAGATACGGCATTTGCAAAGAACTGAGGTTCTTGAAGTAGAAGAACCTTTTGCCAAGGGCCAGAAAGGTTCTTCAGCCATGCCGCACAAGAAAAACCCCATAGGTGCGGAGAATATATGTGGTCTTGCAAGAGTTGTTCGGTCAAACTGTCTTGCTGCAATGGAGAACATGCCTCTATGGCATGAAAGGGATATAAGCCATTCTTCTGTTGAGAGAATAATTGGCCCTGACAGCACCATACTTGTTGATTATATGCTTCACAGACTGTGTGGCATATTAAAGGGCATGGTGGTTCATTCCGATCGTATGATGGAAAACCTTAACAGAACAAAAGGTCTTATATTTTCTCAGCAGATTCTTGTTGCATTGGCAAAAAAAGGTGTAGCAAGACAGGATGCCTATGTTATGGTGCAGAAAAGTGCCCTTGAGGTTTGGGAAAGTGATGCTGATTTCAAGACTCTTATCCTCAATGATAGGGATATAGGGAAATTTCTTGACAGAGATGAGATAGAGAATCTGTTCAGTATTGATTTTCATCTGAAACACGTTGATACCATATTTGAAAGAGTCTTTGAGAAATAATCAGTTGTATGGCGCTGTTACTGTTTAGAGGTGTTTGCAGGGTATCCGGTTTTGCCCGGGTCCTGTGCCTGTGATATGAAGACCAAAGAGTCAGGCGTAGAAATATATGTTTCCAGGCCTCAGATTTGAGGCTGATGCGCAGCCGGGCAAAAATGTGCGGGTATGATTCAAGGGCACTACTGGTGTATGCTGGTAAGGTTTGTGCCTCCTGTTCCTAAAAACAGAAGATATTTTATCTGTTAGTCTGCTCACAGGATATTTGGATCCTTTTATGCACTCTTGTTTTTTCCCCCTTCTTCTTCAAGAAATAATTCCGTCATTTTCTCTTTGATTTCATCAATAATTTCATGAAACCATAACACATCATCCATGGTAAGCCTTCCAGGTTTTGTTTTTCCTTCTGTTCCGTCCTTTTTTGTGTAAATGCGGGGCCCTATCTGCAATTTTGGGTCCCCCTCACCATAACGGTATATGGATACAGTTAATCCTGTTTCGTCATTTTCCCATGAAACAAGAACCTGATCTTTTGATGCGTCATATGCCATGCCGGTCCTCCTGTGCTGGTGGTTTTCTGAAAGGTTTTTTTGATGAACACATAATTTCGGGACATTATGAAATATCCATGTCTTGGTACATGTATGGCGTTAAGCGTTGCATTGCAGTGGATGTCTGTTTGCAGGACAAGATATTTTGCATGGATTCAATCTGTCTGTAAAATGATATTGCTGACTGTTTACGTGAAAGTTCTTCATGCAGACGGGTATGTACTGTCTGGTACAGTGCCTTCATTGTTTGTTGTGCTGGTAAGGCAAGTCCAGCAACGCTGGTTTGTAAGATTTGTCATGCTCACTGATTTTTATGCGGGTGCAATTTGCAGGAGTTGTTTGCAGAACACCTTGAAAAAACCATATAGCAGCTTTTTACGTAACCGTCGACAATAATTTTTACGGCCAGGGAGATAAACCCTTGTAAGGATCAGGCCCCCTTACAGTTTGAACAGGTGGTTTTGTCTCTGTAATTCTGAATTCCGGATGAAGGTCATATGAAATAACGTACTGAAAAAATTTATATACGAATTTTTTTGTTGACAATAAAAAAACATGGGAATACGATGCTTGATATGGATCAAATATCAAGACAAAGAGATACTTGTATACATCACACTGTAATACTTGCAGATTGAATTTTTTTACGTGTGGGCAAAATAACTGTTTGATGCGTAGAATTCAATTCAGGGAGGGAACATATGATGTGTGACGTGTGTGGGTGCCAAATCAAGGAAGGCGATGAAAGGGAGCATAAAGGTCAGATATTGTGTGAAGATTGTTATATGGATGTACTTTCTCCGGCAAAGATTTGTGATCCATGGGCTGTTTACACTGCAAAATCAATGAGTGGTAACAGTATTGTCCTAACAAAAATGCAGGAAGATATTTTGGGCATACTAAAAAAGACATGCGGGACAGAATTGGAAGAACTGGCAAAAAAACTTGATATATCGTTGAGTGACTTGCAGCGGGAAATTGCCACATTAAGGCATATGGAGAAGGTCAAGGCGATGATGAAAGACGGTAAGAAGGTCTTTTGTCTGTGGGAATGATTGTAAGGGGTAAAATTTGAGAAATTCAGGGCATATATATGATTGAGTGGATAAAAACAGATGTTGTTTCAAGGCACCCTGATATAATTTTTGTGAAAACTGAAGAAAATTCCATATCCCTGGATAATCAGGTCAGCAAACAAATGGCTGATTCCGGATTCAAGGGTTTAAATACTGTTGATGAGTTGCCAGGTTATTTCTTGGCCTTTGGGAGAATGGGATATTGATCTGTAAAACAGGCAGTTACATAGATTGCTGGGATGTGCACGTTTATGGAGCAACTGATTTTATGTCCGTTCCTGCCTGAGCGTTACGAGTGAACGATGCCGGTTTTAAATCAACTTTCAACGAATGGAGGTTATACAGTTATGGAAGCTGCATTGCAATCAGGACCATTGGACACTCTTCTTAATACTTCCGTGAGAATGGAAAATCCTTATGTAAAGGCGTGGAAGGAGGAGGGTAAAAGGGTGATAGGTTATATATGTACCTATGCCCCTGAAGAAATTTTTTATGCCGCCGGTATGCTGCCATACAGGGCAGGGGCGGCAGGCTGTGATGCTACAGACAAGGCAGATATATATCTTCATCGCTTTAACTGTACCTATCCAAGGTGTCTTTTGCAACTGGGCCTTAATGGCGAATATGATTTTCTTGATGGATTCTGTTTTATGAATGGTTGTGAGCAGTTGAGACGAACCTATGATATATGGCACAGGAAGATCGGTACAAAGTTCGTTGATATGATTACTATTCCCCATGCTATCTCTGAAAGACGTTTTGGCTGGTATATCGATGATATAAAGAAATTTGTTGAAAATCTTTCCTCCTATTTTGGTACAGGGCCTATTGACAAAAAACGGTTAAAAGGTGCTATTGAGGTATACAACGAGACAAGGAGGCTGATGCTGGAACTTTATGATCTGAGAAAGACAGATAATCCTCCCATCAGTGGTGTGGAGGCCATGAAAATCGCCATTGCAGCCTTTACTACCCCGAAACCGGTGTTTAACAGGTTGATGCGAGATGCCTTGCAGGAAATAAAGAATAGGCCTGGGATAAAGGAGTATAAGGCCCGCATAATGATTGCAGGGAGTTTTATGGATGATACATTCCTTCTGGAACTTATAGAAGAGGCGGGCGGCCTTGTTGTGGCAGACAATCTTTGCTATGGATTCAGGCATTTTGATACCCCTGTGGAAGAAAACAGAGATGACCCTCTTGAGGCGATAGCAAGACGCTATTACTGGCATAACCCGTGTCCGAGAATGCAGGGTGAATTTGATCGGAGATTGAATGAGACCCGTGCAATAGCAAAGGGGGCGAATGTGGATGGCATTATCTTTCAGCGTATACCCTACTGTGATAATCATGGTGCAGAATCTCCCATGGAATCAAAGTTCCTTGAAGAAGAAGGTATGCCGACCATTATTCTTGAAAGAGAGTATATGCCTTCTGACCGTGGAAGATTGAAGACAAGAATCCAGGCGTTCCTTGAAAGGCTTGAGAGGAGGAAGTAAAGATGAAAGAGATACCTGTAGAATGGTTTAGGAGATTAAAGGTTACATGTGATGTGGTTAGGACGGCCATAGATTCAGGGGCAATGAAACTGGAGGATGTTGATATGGATGCCCTTTTGGCCAATGCAGATGATTACACCAAAAATGTGGTTGCCATGTTGTACCTGCCAACTGTTGATGCAGCGCTTCGTCCAAAGAACAGAAATATTACCCGTGCCTTTGTCGATGCATATGGGGAATATATGGCCTTTGTCCTTGATGGCATAGAAAAGGGTAAAAAACTTGTTTATCATTTTTTTGAGGTGGTTCCCCAGGTATGTCTTGCAATGGATATGATCCCTGTATGTGTAGAGACCATTTCTGTCCTTATGGCAGCCCTTTATAACGATGGATGTGAGGAGGAAATAGATATCCTTGAGGCCGAGGGATTCCCTGCCCATCTGTGTTCCGGGCAAAAGGGGTTTCTTGGTGCATATTTATCGGGATCTGTGCCTGCCCCTGATTATTTTCTAAAACCGTCTGTGCCCTGTGATCCAAGCAATCTGCTGTTTCAATATATGGTAAAACTGACCGGAGCACCCTATCTGATCCTGGATGCGCCTTATTATACAAATGAAAGGGCCTTTAAGTATTACAGATCAGAGATCGTTAACGCTTATCAGAAACTGGAGAAGATGAGCGGTAACAGGATAGACGAGGAAAGACTCAGGCAGGCTGTGAAAATCACAAACGAGGAATTGGGATATATATATAAGTTACAGGAACTCAGGAAAATTTCTCCCTGTCCTGATCCGGCAATGCACAGGGCAATGGACTTTGCCATGTACACTGTCTTTGGTTTTTCGGAAAAGATGACAAAATATTTCCGTATCATTCATGATGAGGCAAAGGAAAGGGCAGAAAAGGGATTGGGTGTAATTCCGGAAGGGATGGAGGAGATACGCACCATATGGACATGGGCATTTGAGGGGTATGATTTGTCTGTCTACCATTGGATGGAAGAGGAGTATGGTGCAACCTATCTCGAATGTGGCCTTACCATACTTCCGGAAGAAGAGGTAGGTTTTATTGATGATCATGATATTGATTCCATGATAGACGGCCTTGTCAGACTTACCTTTCATTTCCCCATGAACAGGCAGGTTACAGGCTTTGCCGATATATGGATAAATGATTTTACCAGGCTGGCCAAATCCCACAAGGCAGACTGCGCCATATTTGCAGGACACATGGCATGTAAGCATGGATGGGCGTTAAACAAACTCTTGAGCGATGCTATTCGTGATGAGGCTCATATTCCCACCCTTCGTTTCGAGATGGATCTTGCTGACAAGAGGTTTACTCCCCCCGCAGAGGTAAAAAAGACTTTGGCCGAGTTTTTTGAAACAGTGAAACAATAAGGCTGACCGGTATTGCCGGATTTTTCTTGAAAGATTAACTGGTTGTCTGTATTGATTTTTTTGCAGACTTGGATTTTACCGTTTTTGGACAGCTTCCTGTTTATTTGTCTTGTGTGCTGGTATGGTTTTGAAGATCATGTTATATGGGTACTGTCTGAATCAGGGAGATACAGATCATGTTTTTAGGTTGTGATATAGGTACTGCTTATACCAAGGCCGTACTGATAGATAAGGAAGGGACAATAAAGGCGTCTGATATAATTGCAACAGAGGCGGACCCAAAGACTGCCGGCGATGAAATGTTGAAACGTATTTTTGATGCCGCCTCTATCGGGCCAGATGATATATCTGCCTGTTTTTCTACAGGATGGGGAAGGACATATATTAATATTGATCACAGGGAAAAAGGGATGATGAACTGTCTGGCCAAAGGGGCGAATTATGTTCTTCCTTCCTGTCGTACGCTCCTTGACATAGGTGCACAGCACTGTATGGCCATATCTGTTGATGATATGGGAAAGGTCGTGGAGTTCAGGCAGAATGACCGGTGTGCAGCTGGCTCAGGCCGGTTTGTGGAGGTTATATCAGATGCCCTTAATGTGCCATTGGAAGAGGTTTCGGACTATGCCCTTAGCTCTGAGGAGGATATTACAATTACGGCACAGTGTGCAGTTTTTGCAGAAAGCGAGGTTATAGCGCTTGTAAATGATGGCAAATCACAGGAGGCTATTCTGTCCGGGATTCTAAATTCATTGGCACGGGGTATAGTTACTCTGGCAAAAAGGCTTTCGGTCAGGAAAGAAATTCTTGTTTCCGGCGGTCTTGCCAAGAACAGTGCCCTGGTGAGTGATGTTGAAATGAACCTGGAAAGTCAGGTTAAGATAGCCTCGCCTGATCCGCAACTGCTTGCGGCCCTTGGCGCTGCCTTGCTGGCAAAGGAGAATGGGAAATGATAGTTGCAGGATGTGATGTGGGCTCACTTACGGCCAAGGCCCTTGTTATGGATGAACACGGAAATATTGTGGCATACGATGTTATGACTGTGCTTCCCAACCCTCTGCATTCGGCAGAAGAAATAATGTCTCGTGTATTAAAAAAGGCAGGTATGAGCCTGAGTGACATAGATTTTTGTGTAAGTACCGGCTATGGAAGGGAAAAGATTCCTTTTGCAAAGAAGGATATAAGCGAGATTTCATGCCATGGAAGGGGAGCTCACTGGATCGACCCACAGATAAGGACAGTCATTGACATTGGTGGTCAGGATCTGAAGGCTATCCGTGTGGACAAGCATGGCGAATTAATGGATTTTATAATGAACGACAAATGTGCAGCAGGAACAGGTCGTTTTCTCGAAGGTATTGCCAAGACCCTGAAGGTGGAACTTTATGATCTGGGGGCGCTTGCCCTTTCAGGCACAAATCCTGTTACAATTAACAGTATCTGTACCATATTTACTCAGTTTGATGTTATGTGTCTTATTGTGGAGGGTGCTGACAAGGCTGACATTGCTGCAGGTGTTGCAAGGACAATGGCGACCAGAATGCATAAGCTTTTGCGCAAGGTCGGGATAAAAAAAGAGGTGGCCATTACCGGTGGGGTTGCCAAAAACCAGGGAGTGGTAAAATGCCTCGAGGAGCTGATCAGGGGCAGGATTATCCAGTTCACAGAGATTGATCCGCAGATAGTTGGCGCCCTTGGAGCGGCCCTTTTTGCAAAGGATGAACTGGAAAGATTGGGTGTGTAGGTTGTTTTGCACATAAATGAATTTCTTTTGCAATCTTTGTGTTTATCTGTGTCGAAGATTCTGAACAGACCAATTTGTGCTGTTCCCCGTGTATTGTCTGTTTTCTTTTATATAACTATAACCAATTGATCTTATTTGTCTTATCCGGAAAGTCTTATTTGTGGGCCGGAAACTTTATGATGACAACAATCTGTTTCTGGATGGAGACTGTCCAAGGAATATGTATATAAGGACATATTATGAGTAGAATAATTGCAGTAGGTGGTAAGGGCGGGGTTGGAAAGACTCTTATTGTATCTCTGTTAACAAAGATTTTACAAAAAGAATATGACCTCCTGTCAATAGATGCAGATCCTGCCCTTGGTATTACTTATGCGATAGGTGCAAGTCCGGAGATGACAATATGGGATATCCGTGAGGCATTGAAAGAAGGTCCCGGCCGTCAGGAAATGTTGTCCGGCGACAGGGATGTTCCGTTGAAGGATGTCATAAGAGACAGGGCCCTGATTAATATGGAGGGTTTTGATTTTCTGGTAATGGGAAGATCAGAGGGTCCTGGATGTTTTTGCGGTATAAATGATCTGTTACGTTATGCAATAGATTCTCTTGCCAGGAGTTACGAAATTGTCCTTGTAGACTGTGAGGCGGGTATTGAACAGGTAAACCGCAGGGTTTTGAGGAATACCGACACCCTTGTGCTGGTGACTGATCCAACGGTCAGAGGGGTACAGACCGTGTGTCGTCTGGAACAGATCGCAAGGGAATATTCGGCAGACAGTGGGGCTTTCAGAACAGGGCTTTTATTCAATCGTGTGTACGATGAATCTGTGCTGGATAATCTCAAAAAGGAGGTAGACATTGACATATGGGGCTACCTGCCGGATGATCCGGTCATTAAGGAATTTGATCTTCAGGGCAGGTCTCTTCTGGAGTTTCCTGAATCTTCACCCCTGTACCAGACCCTTATGTCTGTTGTATCAAGGCTAATGGGTTATGAAAAGGAGAACAAGGAATGACAGATAAGCGGTATTCTTCATTGGAGGAGTTGTTTGAAGACAGAGAACAGGAAATTCTTGATGCCTGTGTTCAATGTGGGGAGTGTGTATCAGCCTGCCCGGTTTTTTCTGTAAGTGCTTTCAAAGATCATGATACGGCAGAGGTAGCAAAAAAGATGTTTGCTGTCCTTGAAGAGAGAAAATATTCTGACGAGGCATACCAGAAATCTTTCAGTTGCATGCTGTGCGGAAACTGTATAGATGTCTGTCCCCAGGGTCTTAACCCCATGTTTTTTAATAACCTTGTCAGGGCCAGACTTGTTGAGCAGGGAAATGAGATCCCTGAGGCATTGGGTTTGTTGTTACCGAACAGAGATCCTTATCTGCCAAGAATATTGTCAGGGATTCAGATGAAGCCGTCTGATGCAAGATGGGCAGAAGATTTTCCCTCTGATCCTGAAAAAAAGGATGTGGTTGTCTTTTTGGGATGTTCTGCGCTTGCCACTCCGGACAAGAATTTTGCATTGATAGACATACTTGAAAAGATGAATGTCGATTTTACTGTCCTGATTGGTGGCAAGATATGTTGCGGTGTATGCAACATGTTTGCAGGTCAGTTAAAGGAGGCAGATCTTATGTCCGGAAAACTTGTGAAAAGCATTTCGGCCTTTTCACCTGAAAAGCTTGTTGTTGTATGCCCTACCTGTTATGACCAGTTAAACAATGTGGTTTCTCAGTATATCTCCTTTGATTTCAAGGTTCAGTTTGTTTCCACGTTTTTAAATGATAATATAGATAAACTTGCTTTTAACACTCCCCTGAACAAGAAGGTGACCCTGCATGATCCCTGTCCCCTGTCCAGAGGTTTTAGGGATGATGCCTCTATCCGTAAGATAATAAATGCCCTGCCTGGGGTAGAGATGGTTGAGATGGAACATAATCGGGAAGAATCTCTGTGCTGCGGGAGTCTGGCCGGATTCACATATCCTGAATATGCCGGCAGATTTACCATGGCTCTTATGGATGAAGGAGGTGCGACAGGGGCTGACGCCATGGTAAATGTATGCAACTTCTGTCATCTTATGCTCTGTTCACTGTCAAACAAATATGCCTTTGAATTAACAGACCTTGTTACACTTGTGAATCTGGCCCAGGGCGGACATAAATATGAAGATAAAGTCAGAACATACTGGAAGTATGGAGATGTTGATCAGATACTGAAAGATGCGAAGGAATATATTGATGCCTCTGGTTTGGATATGAATATGTTGAGACAACTCCTTCCAATTGTATTTCAGCTTGCATGAACCAGTTGCCTGTAAACATGCTTTTCAAACATGACAGATCCATGAAAGCCCATCTGTTGTACTGTTTTTTTACTGTAAAGGCATGATATACTTTATCCTTGTTTGTTCTGTGTGCAATGTATGTGAGGCCTTTTCCTCGTCCATTCCATGATCTAATTCCCAGGTTTGTTAATACGTTAAAGCCGATATCAAATAAATCCTGATTTTTTTGTATCCAGTATCCATGCAGGGAGAGCCCTTATGAATAGTCGTAAATACAACATGGTGTTTTTTAAAGCTTAATCATGCATATAATCTGTTTTTTGACATGGACTTTTTGACTTTTTCAGATAACCATTGTATAAAAAACTTGTTGTACCGGATGCCATTGACAACAATTTTAGGGGATTTCATAATCTGTACGGGTTTATTAAGGCAATCTGACATGGACAGGATAAAATCCGGGGAAGAATTTCATGAGGTGCAGAGGTTTAAAAGCCCCTTTATACGCTATTCGATGGCTTTTATGACCCTGTCTTTTATTGTACTGTTTGGTAATGGTGCGATTCAGCAGATCGTGTATGGTAAACCCTGGGGTACTCAGCCCCTTTCAGATATCACCCTGATAACCACAGGTGCAATTATTTTCTTTTTTATGATTGCACTTGATTTTTTCTTTTTTTGCCTGCATCTGACAGTTACGGTGAAAGGGGATGGTTTGCACATAAACCTCTTTCCTCTTGCAAAGCGGACCATATCCTTTGAAGAGATCAAAGGCAGTTGCCCGGTTACCTATAATGCAATAAAGGAGTATGGAGGATGGGGTATCAAAAACTTTGCGGGAAAAAAGACCTATACCCTGTCCGGCAATCAGGGAATAGAGTTGCAGCTTGTTGACAATACTGTCATTCTTGTAGGTTCACAGCATCCTCATAAACTTCATGAATGTATATCCAGTCATATTAAAAGGACCTGATTCTTTTAAAGGCCAGGTTTTTGTCTGAGGTGTTTTTTTGCATGCCTTGATTTCTTGGAGATTGTTTCTGCGGGCAGACTTGTTATGGCAGGGTTGTATAAAGTTCAAGGGCAGTCTGCATCTTTGTTTTTGATATGATTTGCTATCCTGGTAATGGGTCCGAAGCAATCTGTATCTTTGTTGTCTTGCATCTTCGACCAGCCTGGTGTTTTAAGGATTCGGGCCTAACCATGCCGGACAGGAGTGATGGCATTGTGAACCTGATGGATAGGCTATGAAATACACTGCAAGATCTGCTTGTGTGATGATTTTATCTCTCTTCAGGTCAGGGTTATTGAAGATATACCTGTCAAAGGAGACACCCTGATGCAACAAGGCACAGTCAATCTGTTTTATCTGGTGCCTGAGACCTTCCTGAAACCTGATATCCTGTTTTTCCTTTCTTTCACAAAAAAGGCTGTACTGTTATTGATTAAGCACATTGCATCTTTGTCTGGGGACATGACTTAAGGCTCTGATACCGGCAGGCTGCAAAAGTATGTGCCTTTTTCCATATAGTTGTTTTTGCACAGGGTTCTTTTTGTGAACCCCTAGCAGTACCCAAAAATTGATTTGCTGACAGACTCTGTTTAATGAAAAGAATAAACAATATGAACGAAGATATTTTAAAAATAGCAGAAGCCAGACACCATGATCCTTTTACTGTCCTTGGCAGGCATGAAACTGATAACGGTTTTGTTATCCGTGCATTTTTACCTGGTGCGGTCAATGTCCATATTATGGATATTGATGTGGAGATGGAGCGCATTGAAGGTACGGATTTTTTTGTATTCGAGGGAGGAAATGAAAATCTTCCTGTACATTACAGATTGTGCTGGATAGATTCAACGGGAAACAAACACATATGTTATGATCCATATACATTCATGCCGCAGATATCTGAATTTGATCTAGGTCTGTTTGCCGGGGGAAAACACTGGAATGTCTATCGTATCCTCGGGGCGCATGAGCATGTGGCTGATAATATACATGGAGTTATATTTGCTGTATGGGCACCAAACGCTGAAAGGGTCAGTGTGGTAGGTGATTTCAATGCATGGGATGGAAGAAGACACCCCATGAGGATTCGCCCTGATTATGGGGTTTGGGAACTGTTTTTACCTGATATTCCTACAGGGATTGTGTACAAATATGAGATCAGGAACCGTGAAAGCGGTATGGTTTTTTTGAAAACAGATCCTTATGGCCAGCAGTTTGAGTTGCGGCCCGGGGATGCTGCAATTGTTCCTGAAGGATCTAAGCATTTATGGAAAGACACTGACTGGATGGAAGACAGGAAACTGTATGACTGGCAGCATACCCCGATTTCCATATACGAGGTTCATCTTGGTTCCTGGCAAAGGGGACCTCAAGGTGAATTCCTTAATTACAGGGATATTGCAAGGCGTCTGGTGTCATATGTAAAGGAACTGGGCTTTACACATGTTGAGCTTCTTCCCATTACAGAGCATCCCCTTGATATTTCCTGGGGTTACCAGACCACTGGATATTTTGCTCCCACAAGCAGGTTCGGTTGTCCGGATGATTTCCGTTTTTTTGTTGATTTCTGTCATCAGAACGGGGTTGGCGTCTTTTTGGACTGGGTTCCTGCCCATTTTCCAAAAAATGCCAATGCCCTTGCCAGGTTTGATGGTACCGCACTTTATGAACACGAAGATCCTCGTCTTGGGGAACATATGGACTGGTCTACACTGATATTTAATTACGGGAGAAATGAAGTGAAAAATTTTCTTCTTTCCAGTGCTGTTTTCTGGCTTGAAGAATTTCATGTAGATGGCATCAGGGTAGATGCAGTTGCTTCCATGCTGTATTTGGATTACTCAAGGTCGGAATGGATTCCTAATCGTTATGGGGGCCGTGAAAATCTGGAGGCGATTGATTTTTTGAGAGAACTGAATTCTGTTGTTCATGGACAGTTTCCGGGAATACTCGTAATGGCGGAGGAATCTACTGCCTGGCCGCAGGTGACCCGTCCTGTTTATCTTGGTGGCCTTGGCTTTGATATGAAATGGAATATGGGATGGATGAATGACAATCTATCCTATATTGAAAATGATCCTATTTATCGCCAATACCATCACGATCAGCTAACCTTTAGCCAGCTCTATTCCTATACTGAGAACTTTATTCTGCCATTATCTCACGATGAAGTAGTTCACGGCAAACAAAGTTTGCTGAATAAAATGCCAGGTGATCACTGGCAAAAATTTGCTAATTTGCGCCTGTTTTACGCATGGCAATATGCCCATCCTGGTAAAAAACTACTCTTTATGGGCTGTGAAATAGCACAATGGGAAGAGTGGAGTGAAACAAGATCGCTAGATTTGGCATTGCTAAATACTGAAACCCATCAGGGTATAAAAAATATTATTACTGATCTGAATAAAATCTATAGAAATGAAGCCGCACTATACGAGCTGGATTTTTCAGCAGATGGTTTCCAGTGGATCGACTGCCATGATGCAGGACAATCAGTATTAAGTTTTTTGCGCTGGAATAAAAACAGATCAGAACATATTGTTTGTATTATGAATTTTACCCCATTAGTACGGCA